>NZ_JAASJR010000021.1:0-42966 GCF_019731275.1 Lysinibacillus sp. K60
TCAAAGAGATGGCGGCATTACAAGGTCCTGTCTTAAATGTCGGCCCATTTGGTAAGGATGCCCATCAAAAAACAGAGAGATTGCATGTGGATAGTGCGTTTAAAGAGATGCCTGTTATGCTTGACACGCTTATTAAAAGCTTATTTTAGCCATATAAATTTTTCGATATTTAATTGAATACAATGTAAAAAGTTGATGCTATAAAGGTATCAACTTTTTTATTTATCAGAAAAATTTAGAATGACTTGTATTTTTCGTTATCATGACGATACATATAGGACATTATAATTATTTGAAAGTGGGCATGAGGAGAGAGCATGATGGAAAATCAAGAAAAATTAGCTTTTTCTATTCGCGAAGAAATGGTTCAGTCGAATTTAAAAGGGATGAGAATAGTTGCTTGGACACTCATGTATGTATCAGCCATTATTTCGTTAATACATTATGGAGAGGTATTTTTTGTGAAGGCGGAAAGAGCCATGGTTCCCGTCTATATTGCCATTCATATTGCCATGTTTTATATAAATGTTGCAGTATTATTATTTATCCGAGAAAAGCGAATTCATATTACTCCTGTTAATATACAGAAGTATGAACGGTTGGTTGTTGTTTATATTTACACAATAATGCTATTGATTACTGCGATATCGGTATTAGATGTTTACTTTTTCCGTCATGCAGCACTGTATGAGGTTATTTTAATCATTATTTGTACGGTATTCGCATTACCTTTACGAAAAATTGTCTGGATTATTTTGCTTTCTGCATCAGCCATTATTGTGAGTGCATATATGAGTGCTGGAATATCGAGTGAAAATATAAAAATTATATTACCCATGTCATTATTAATACCTATTGGTGTAATGATTCAATATCAGACCTATAAGGTTCGTAAACAAATCCATACCCAGCATATTTTATTGAATGAGGAAATGACCAAAACGAAGCGACTATCAGAATTGTTGGCTATTAAAAATAATGAATTGGCAGAGCAAGCATTAAAAGATTCTTTAACGAATCTACCTAATCGACGTGCATTTAATCAAAAATTGAATAAGATAGGACAGCAACTTTATCAAACACAACCTTTAACAGTCATAATGATTGATATTGATTGCTTTAAAAAATTTAATGATTATTATGGACATTTGCAGGGAGATGCTGCAATTGTCAAAGTCGCATCTCTATTGGAGGAAATTGCAGGGAAGTATAATGCATTTGTTGCCCGTTGGGGTGGCGAGGAATTTGTTATGATAAGCCAGCATACTCATAAGGTTGCTGAACCTGTATGTGAAGAAATTTTAGAAGAAATTCGACAACTTAATATCCCGCATTTACAATCTACTATTGCCCAACAAGTTACTGTTAGTATTGGAATGTGTCAAGCTAAAATCGCAAAATATGAGCATTTACAAACATGTTGTGAATTAGCTGACCAAGCGCTATATTTGGCAAAGCAAAACGGACGAAATAACTATTTCTGCAAAATGGCAATTTTTGATGAAGAAGCAAATGCGTCTATTTGAAGTCATAAAACGTTGCTACGAAGCCCTTCAATACCCCCTTAGGTTGCTTAAATTATAACGAAAGTGTTACAATATAGTTTAGTCAAAAAGAGCCAAGGAGGCATTTCTATGTCAATTGAATTAAACAATGAATTCGGCCAAATTGATATTTCAACAGATGTACTTGCACAAATTGCTGGTGGAGCTGCTGTAGAATGCTACGGTATTGTTGGCATGGCATCTAAACATCAAATTCGTGATGGTCTAACTGATATTTTACGTAAAGAAAACTTCGCAAAAGGTGTTGTAATTCGACAACAGGACGACGATTTACATATAGATATGTACATTATTGTTAGTTACGGAACAAAAATTTCGGAAGTGGCTTATCAAGTACAATCGAAAGTGAAATATACAGTAGATAAAACATTAGGTATGAGCGTAAAATCTGTCAATATCTTTGTACAGGGCGTTCGTGTAGCGAATTAAGAGGAGGAACTAAATCGAATGCAGTCTTTAGACGGTATAAAGTTTGCTGAAATGGTACAAATGGGGGCGCATCACCTATACCAAAATGCAAATTATGTAGATTCATTAAATGTTTTCCCTGTTCCAGATGGTGATACAGGTACAAATATGAACTTATCGATGACATCTGGTGCAAAGGAAACAGAGCATGCTGCTTCAGAGCATATTGGTAAAACAGCACAGGCATTATCAAAAGGCTTGTTAATGGGAGCGCGTGGGAATTCAGGCGTTATTCTATCTCAGTTATTCCGTGGTTTTGGGAAGTTTATTGAGAAGGAGTCAACAATTGATGCAAAGGGCTTTGCTGGAGCATTCCAAGCGGGTGTTGATACGGCATATAAAGCTGTTATGAAGCCAGTAGAAGGAACGATATTAACGGTGGCACGTGAAGCTGCGAAAAAAGGTCTAGAAGTAGCAGAAACTGAAAACGATATCATTGCCGTAATGGAAGCTTTTACAGCAGAGGCAAAGGCATCGTTGGATCGTACACCTGACCTACTGCCTGTTTTAAAAGAAGTGGGTGTGGTAGATAGTGGTGGTCAAGGCTTACTATTTGTGTATGAAGGATTTTTAGCTTCCTTGAAGGGGGAGGCTCTTCCGGAGAAAAATGATGCGACGCTAGATGATTTAATCAATGCAGAACATCATAGAGCCCAAGATTTCATGAACACTGCTGATATTGAATTTGGTTACTGTACAGAGATAATGGTACGCTTAGAAGAAGGAAAAGAACCTTTTAATGAAGAACAATTCCGTAATGAATTAAATCCTTTAGGTGATTCTTTACTTGTTATTTCAGATGAGGAAATTGCGAAGGTTCATATCCATTCCGAGCAACCAGGTTCTGTTCTATCGATTGGCCAAAAATACGGTAGTCTTATAAAAATTAAAGTTGATAATATGCGTGAGCAGCATTCAGCAATCGTGGGTGAAGAACATAAAGCGCCCACGCCTACCAAAAAAGTAGAAAAGCATCCGTATGCTATTGTCACGATTGCTATGGGTGAGGGTGTAGCAGATTTACTGCGCTCTATCGGTGCTTCCTATGTCATTGAAGGCGGTCAAACAATGAATCCTTCAACTGAAGATATCGTGAAAGCTGTACAAGAAATCGGGGCAGAAAAAGTATTAATCTTACCGAATAATAAAAATATAGTGATGGCAGCAGAGCAAGCGGTTGAACTATTAGAAATTGATGCAGCAGTTGTTCCTACTAAGACGATTCCTCAAGGAATGGCAGCGATTTTAGCGTTTAACCCAGAGGCGGCTGTTGATATAAATAAAAAAACAATGTCAGAAGCATTTGCAAATGTGAAGACAGGTCAAGTTACCTATGCAGTGCGTGATACATCTATTGATGGTGTTGAAATTCGCAAAGATGATTTTATGGCATTGGCAGAAGGTAAAATTGTCCTTTCTACACCAGCACTAAAGGATGCAGCTGAAAAAGTAATTAAGGATTTAGTCGATGAAGATGCTGAGATTGTTACAGTGATCTATGGTGAAGATACAACTGAACAAGCTGCCTCTGAGTTGGTAGCTTTCATAGAAGAGAACTATCCAGATGTAGAAGTTGAATTATTTAATGGCAAACAAGGGTTATATCCATATATTATTTCAGTAGAATAATTACATGCTACTTTGCTATTCCGTAAAGAAAGCAGTGCACAAAACGTGTACTGCTTTTGTTTATGCTACAAAGAAAATGTTGGATTAAATTTATTAAAAACGTACTAAATATGAATCATTCAATGTACGTATCCACAGGATATAAAATTTGGAAATATTGGAATAGCAACGCTTTCATAGTTGTGTATATATGGTGCGGACAATAAATGAGCATAAATATTTACTATAAATTATAGTAGTGGTAATTTTCTGAAATTTGATAAATTAAATGCTTTACTTTTATAGTACCTATCAAGCATGATATAAATAAAAATAAATATTATTATACGGATAGAATAGAGGGGTGTTTGTATGAAGTTTACTTCAGTATTTGATATTATTGGACCAGTCATGATTGGGCCTTCCTCCTCTCATACGGCAGGAGCAGCTCGCATCGGGCGTGTTGCAAGGGATTTATTTGGTAGACAACCTAAATGGGCAAAAATTCATTTATATGGATCATTTGCAGAAACGTATAGAGGGCATGGTACAGATGTTGCAATTGTAGGAGGCTTATTAAATTACGATACATTTGATGATCGCATTAAAACGGCATTTGAAGATGCCAAAAAAGCAGGATTAGAATACGAATTCATTCCTGAAACAGCTAATACTGAGCATCCAAATACGGCTCGACTTGTCATTGGAGACGATGAAGGGGAAATGTCAGTAGTCGGTATTTCAATTGGTGGCGGAAAAATTGAAGTCAGTGAAGTCAATGGCTTTAAGTTACGTTTAACTGGTGGTATGCCAGCTATTCTTGTTGTTCATGATGATCGTGCTGGCTGTATTGCCAATGTAGCCAATTGTTTGGCGATGCATGAAGTCAACATTGGGCATATGGAGGTATCACGTATCGAACGTGGTTTAACTGCTTTAATGGTGATTGAAGTTGATCAAAACATTGAGGATAAGGTGCTACAGCAAATATCTTTAATTCCATATATTACAAAGGTCTCAAAAATTAATAACTAAGGAGGTGTCCCGTGATGGACGTTTTATTTCATAATGTTCGTGAACTTGTTGAACGAGCAGAGAAAGAAGATAAATTAATATCAGAAATTATGATTGAACAGGAAATATTGATAACTGGTAGAACACGTGAAGAAATCATCCAGCAAATGGATCGAAATCTAACAGTGATGGAAGAAGCAATTGAACGTGGATTACAAGGTGTGCAATCAGTAACAGGTTTAACTGGTGGGGATGCCGTATTACTTCAAAATTATATTGCACAAGGAAAGTCACTTTCAGGTGATTTATTATTAGATGCAGTAAGTAAAGCGGTTGCAACTAATGAAGTAAATGCTGCAATGGGAACAATCTGTGCAACACCAACAGCAGGTTCAGCAGGTGTAGTACCAGGAACACTGTTTGCAGTAAAAAACAAACTAAATCCAACTCGTGATCAAATGATTCGTTATCTATTTACGTCAGGAGCATTTGGATTTGTGGTAGCCAATAACGCTTCCATTTCTGGGGCTGCTGGCGGTTGTCAGGCAGAGGTTGGTTCAGCTGCAGGTATGGCTGCCGCTGCTATTGTCGAAATGGCTGGAGGTACACCACAGCAATGTTCCGAAGCGTTTGCCATTACACTAAAAAACATGCTAGGTCTTGTCTGTGACCCAGTGGCTGGCTTGGTTGAAGTCCCTTGTGTTAAACGTAATGCTATGGGTGCATCTAACTCCCTAGTAGCGGCCGATATGGCACTTGCTGGTGTAACAAGTCGTATTCCATGTGATGAAGTAATTGGTGCTATGTATCGCATTGGACAATCTATGAGTCCTAATCTTAAAGAGACGGCACGAGGCGGTCTAGCAGCAACACCAACAGGTAAGGCGATCAGTAAAGCCATTCTTGAAAATGGTGGCTTACAAAGCATTAAAGCCCTTCAATAAAAAATAAGAAACATGCTATCTAAATAGGTAGCATGTTTTTTGTGTTGATGGATAGCTTACTGGAAAGAAAAACCCTCTTACGTACATAGTCGATTTAAGTATAATTAAATTTTAATAAGCGAATGTATTTATCTTAATTATATAGCAGGGACGTGAATAGAGATGGATTTGCGTAATTTGAAAACATTTCATGTTGTTTCAACTTACCTCAACTTTACAAAAGCGGCTGAAATTTTAAATTATAGCCAGCCTACAATTAGCCAACAGATTAAAGCGTTAGAGGAAGAGTTAGGGCATATCTTAATTAATCGAATGGGCAAGAAAATGTTTCTTTCTCAAGTAGGAAAAATAGTAAAGGAACATACAGATCAATTATTTGGGATTATTGAAGAAATGGAACAGGATTTGAAGAATTTCGAAAAGCCATTTGGTCATTTGACAATCGCTGCACCAGAGTTTTATTGTGGCTATTATTTATCGCATATTATCGGCTCGTTTTTAAAACAGTACCCTCAGGTAAACCTAAAACTTCTTTGTGCCAATAGTAAAGAAACAGCCAAACTTGTGAGTTCAAATCAAGCAGATATAGGTTTTGTAGCTGGACACCCTAGTTACGCTGGTGTAGAGGGGATTTTATTGGAGGAAGAGGATTTAGTATTGGTTGGAAATCCGCTTATTATAAAGGATCGTAATGTGCAGGAAATATTCGATGATTATCCCTTTATAACCTATGGAATGGATGACTGTATTGTCAGCTGCCTGCAAGAAATTAAGTGTAAGCCACAAACAGTAGTGGAATTTGGAAGCGAGGAAGCAATTAAGAGAGCAGTATTGGAACAAGTGGGTCTAGCCTTGTTGAGTGATATTATTATACAAAAAGAGGTAACCAAAGGGAGTCTTCAAGTTCTGTACCGATTCCCTAAAAAGTTACCTACCTATTTAATTTTTCCACAAAATGCTAAAACATTTAGTAATGTAAGCACATTTATTGATTTAGTTAAAGATACATGGAAAACAATTTAATTAGTTTGTATATCGAAAAATGAACAGAATGTTGCAGCCTGGTGAAACCGCAGGGATGTAACGTTCTTTTTCATTTTTGGATGTATCCCGTTGAATTTATATGTAAATTTATCAATAGTAACTATTTAAAATAGTAATTTTTTATTTATTTTTTTATCAATTACAATGAATAAGACGGAAATTTCAAAAAAAGGGGATGGTTTTTTATGTTGGAGAGATATGTTACGCATTGATAGTGGTCATGAAAATTTGTTTTTAATCAATGATTCAACTAAGGAGGATGGCGAATGAGTAAATTTATAGCTAATAAAGAAATAGAGCAACAAAAAGGAATTAATGTTTATGTGTTAATCTTTTGCCTTATTGTTGTATCTTCCATTTTAACGTATTTTATTCCAGCTGGTTCATTTCAACGGGAAGAAGTTAATGGACGTCAAGTGATTCAACCTGGGACATTTAGTTTTACAGATATGAACCCCATTGGCTTTTTAGATATTTTTAGCAGTGTACATTCTGGCATGATGCAAGGAGCAAGTATTATTTTCTTCGTATTGATAGTAGGAGGTACCTTTGGAATACTATCAGCCACAGGAGCATTAGAATCCTTTATCGCCATGCTATCTGTAAAAATGGCTAAACGCGAAATGTTAATAATACCAGTATTAATGTTGTTTTTCGCCTGTGCTGGGTCATTAATGGGGATGTCTGATGAAACGATTGTATATGTAGGGATTCTTGCACCGCTTGCTGTTGCCCTAGGGTTTGATGCAATTACAGGTTTTGCTATTGTTATTCTTGGTGCATCTGTCGGATTTTCGGCAGCTGTTATGAATCCGTTTACAGTAGGAATAGCACAAGAGATTGCGGGCTTGCCTTTATTTTCGGGAGTTGCTTTTCGAATTGTCATTTTTATTGTCTTATACACAGTAGCAACAATATATGTTTATCGCTATGCAAAAAAAGTGAAAAACAATCCTGAACTTGGATTTTATGGAAATTTCCGAAATGATGAGGGTGATTTCGTACAGGGGAATTCGAAAATGGAAATCAGACATAAGCTTGTTATGGCTACATTTCTTTTGAATTTTATCGTATTGATGTACGGGGTTGTAAAACTAGGTTGGTACATTACTGAAATAGCTGGTTTATTTTTATTGTTTGGTATTTTAATGGGGCTTATTGGCAAATTATCACCTTCGCATATTGCTAATTCATTTATGAAGGGTGCAGGGGATTTAGTTGGTGGCGCTCTTATCATTGGGTTAGCTCAGTCTATTTTAGTGATTTTCAATAACTCAGGATTGATTGATACAATTCTCTTTTACACATCTGCATTACTTGATTCAGTTCCACCTGTACTAAATGCAGTAGGGATGTTTATTTTTCAGTTATTTTTAAATTTTTTAGTACCATCAGGAAGTGGACAGGCTGCCTTAACGATGCCAATTATGGCGCCTTTATCAGATATGATTGGTGTTACAAGACAAACAGCCGTACTTGCCTATCAATTTGGAGATGGTATGTCGAATATTATTTTCCCAACAGTAGGTTTTTTAATGGCGGGATTATCAATTGCGGGTATCCCTTGGGGTAAATGGATAAAGTGGATTTTTCCGTTTATGCTTATTCAAGTAACAGTTGCGGTAATATCGCTCATCATTGCACAAGTCATACAATACGGACCTTTCTAAAGGAGTTTAACAATGGAAATAATGAATATAAAAAAATTAACAGAAAAGGCAATAGAGGATCGCCGTCATCTGCACCAATACCCAGAGCTTTCTGGGGAAGAATACGAAACAAGTGCGTTTATTCGCAAAAGACTAGAGGAGTTAGATATAGAAATTCTAGATTATGAGCCTCCAGGTGTAGTGGCATTTATAAAAGGGACAAAGGGAACAAAAACTATTGCATTACGTGCCGATATAGATGCCTTACCTATAAAAGAAGAGGGAGACAAACCGTACATTTCAGACAGGCAAGGTGTTGCTCATATGTGTGGCCATGATGGTCATACTGCGATTTTATTAGCAGTTGCAACATGGGTAAGCTTAAATAGAGAGAAAATCGAGCCGAATATCAAGCTTATATTTCAATCGGCAGAGGAAATCACCCCAAGTGGTGCTGATTTATTAATTCAAAAAGGTGTGTTGGAAGATGTAGATGCTATTTTTGGCATTCACTTATGGCAAGGTTTAGAGAAAGGAAAGATAGGTTTAACACATGGGCCGATGATGGCTTCTATTGATGATTTTGAAATTATAATTCAAGGGTATGGTGGTCATGGATCAATGCCACATGAAACAATTGATCCTATTTATATAGCCAGCCATTTAATGCAAGCTTTTCAAAGTATCATAAGTAGAAATGTCAATCCTATCGATGCGGGTGTCATTACAGTTGGTAATATACAAGCGGGAACCACTTATAATATTATTCCTGATACAGCAAAATTAACTGGAACGATCAGAGCATTGACACCGAACACTGTAAAAATCATTAAAACGAAAATGGTAAGTTTAACAGAAGGAATTTGCCGAGCATTTGGAGCAGAAGGAAAAATCGATTTTATTTTAGGAACACCTCCGCTCGTCAATGATCCAACACAATCGCGATTTATTGAATCGATTGTACGGGAACAATTTGGAGATACCGCATTTAAGGTAGTCGAACCAGTCATGGGTGGAGAAGATTTTTCTTATTATTTACAACATAAGCCTGGAGCATTTGTTTTTGTAGGTATGGGTGGTGACAAAAGCCAATATCCACATCATCATCCACGATTTGATCTAGATGAAGATGTTTTCCCTGATGCGATTCAACTATTTATAAATATTATCTTGCAACATAAATAATCAGACTATTTATACGAAAAGGAGTTTTACATCGTGATAAAAAAGATTGAAGTGTTTGCAGCACGTTTACAATTAAAGGAACCATTCGTTATTTCTTATGTTCATTTAGATGATATGCCAACTATTCTTACCAGAATAGAGACGGATGAGGGTGTAGTTGGCTGGGGCGAAGCTGTGCCTGATCAAAATGTGACGGGTGAAACTTGGGAGAGCACGTATCACGTTATTAAACATGAATTAGCACCATTATTGATTAATGAAGATCCATTTGCAGTAGATCGTATTCATAAAAAGTTTAATGAAAAAATTGATGGAGTCCCTTCAGCAAAAGCCGCATTGGACATTGCGCTCTATGATTTAATGGGGAAAATGACTGGTCAACCAGTTTATCAATTAATTGGTGGAAAAGCACATGAGGAATTACAGGTGCCAAGAGTAATTAGTATTAAGAGTCCAGAGGAAATGGCTCAAGATGCAAGTGAATTTGTTAAATCGGGTTTCCGTAATATTAAAATTAAGGTTGGTACAAATGCTGATTTAGATATTGCTCGTATTCGTGCGGTAAGAGAAGCAATAGGTGATGAGGTGCAACTGCGGGTAGATGCCAATCAAGGTTGGAATAGGATGGAGACACTAAAAGTTATTAGAGAAACTACAACTTGTCATGTAGATTGGTACGAGCAACCAGTAAAAGCACATGATTTAAGAGCGCTAAAAGAAATTAGAGCCCTTTCACCTTGTAGTATTATGGTAGACGAGGGTGTTCATACTATTTATGATTTAGTCGATGTCATAGAAATGCGTGCTGCGGATATGCTAAATATAAAATTGATGAAATCAGGTGGAATCTATCCAGCTCTAGCTCTTGCAAGTCTTGCGGAGGCTGCAGAGATGCCTTGTCAAGTAGGCTCTATGGTTGAATCAGCAATCGGAACAATGGCTGGGGCACACCTAGCCATCAGTAAGTCGATAATCCATACAAACGAGATGGTCGGACCATTAATGTTTGTAAAAGATGTGGCAAATGTTACATACTATAAAGACATCCTGCAGTTAAGCGATAAAGCTGGATTAGGAATAGAAGTTGATGAGCAATGTGTGAAAGAAATTACATGTTTCTCCTGTGAAATTAAATAATCAAAAGCTTAACCCTATCAATCATTGGTAGGGTTTTTGCTTATGTGTAGGGTTAGTGAAATAATTTATGGTAAATTAGATAGAGAGAGTATAACACTACATAAACAATCAATGAAGGGAGTTGTGGGATAAGATGACTGAATTATATGGACCCGTCAATGAATTAAAAGGCGTCGGGAAAGAAACAGCAGCCCATCTTGAATCACTAGGAATCAATACAATAGCTGATTTATTATGGACGTTCCCACATCGACATGAAGATTTTCGTTTAAAAGATTTAGCACAAACACCACATAACGAACGGGTTACAGTTGAGTGTAAGGTGGAGCGGGAGCCTACGATTTTATTTTTAGGTCGCAATAAGTCAAGACTCCAAGTAAATGTTTTAGCAGGAAGACATTTAGTGAAAGTCGTATTTTTCAATCAGGGCTATTTAAAGCAAAAGCTTGTACCTGGTTCCATTATTACGGTGACTGGTAAATGGGATCGTGGTAGACAAGTAATCAATGGCACTTCAGTTACATTTGGTCCTAAAACAGATCAAGTTGACTTTGAGCCTGTCTATAGTCTGAAAGGTTTGATCCCCCAAAAAAGATTTCGAAAATATATGCGACAAGTGTTAGACGATTGTGGGGAAGTACT
Organism: Lysinibacillus sp. K60; assembly: GCF_019731275.1. Lineage (NCBI taxonomy): Bacteria > Bacillati > Bacillota > Bacilli > Caryophanales > Bacillaceae > Lysinibacillus > Lysinibacillus sp. K60. The sequence continues at coordinate 11,257 of NZ_JAASJR010000021.1, forward strand.
GCCAGAGACCATTCCATATTATTTACAAGAGTCGTATAAGCTTGTTTCAATAAGAGAGGGCTTGGAGGGTATTCATTTTCCACTGGATGCTGAACATGCTAAACAAGCAAGGAGACGCTTTGCCTATGAGGAGCTATTAAATTTCCAATTGCGTATTCAAGCTTTACGGAAAATAAGGAAGGATAGTGAACACGGTACAGTTATTCAATTTAATGTGCATAAGTTACGAGATTTTATCGCTTCCTTACCCTATGAATTAACGAATGCTCAAAAGCGCGTGGTGAATGAAATTTGTAAGGATTTGAAGGAACCACATCGAATGAATCGCTTGCTACAAGGGGATGTAGGTTCAGGTAAAACCGTCGTAGCAGCAATAGGGCTATATGCGGCCGTAACAGCAGGTTTTCAAGGCGCCTTAATGGCACCAACTGAAATATTAGCGGAACAGCACTTAGAGAATTTGAAAGAATGGTTCCAACCATTTGGCGTTCGTGTTGCACTCTTATCCGGATCCACTAAAACAAAAGAGCGACGTGCGATATTAGCTGATCTGGCAAATGGAGATCTTGATATTGTTATTGGTACACATGCACTAATCCAGCCAGATGTTATTTTTCATAAACTTGGCTTTGTCATCACGGATGAACAGCATCGCTTTGGTGTGGAGCAACGACGTATTTTGCGTGATAAAGGGGAGAATCCCGATGTGCTTTTTATGACAGCTACCCCGATACCACGAACATTAGCTATTACTGCATTTGGGGAAATGGACGTATCGATGATTGATGAAATGCCAGCAGGGCGTAAGCAGATTGAAACGCATTGGATGAAGAAAGAACAATTCGGCTCCGTTTTATCTAAGCTAGAATTAGAGTTAGCGGCTGGAAGACAAGCCTATGCGATTTGTCCGCTTATTGAGGAATCCGATAAGCTTGATGTTCAGAATGCTGTGGAAATTTATGAGCAGCTAGCGACTTATTTTAAAGAACGTTATCATGTCGGTTTAATGCATGGGCGTTTATCAGCTGATGAAAAAGATGAGGTTATGCGTGCTTTTAGTGAAGGGACTATTCAAGTTTTAGTTTCTACAACCGTTGTAGAGGTAGGAGTAAATGTACCAAACGCTACCTTTATGATTGTCTATGATGCTGAACGCTTTGGCTTAGCACAGTTGCATCAGCTTCGAGGTCGCGTTGGTCGTGGTGAGCACCAATCATACTGTATTTTACTTGCAGATCCTAAGTCTGAAGAGGGGAAAGAACGTATGCAATCGATGACAGAAACAAATGATGGTTTCCGTTTAGCTGAAAAAGATCTTGAATTAAGGGGGCCAGGAGACTTTTTTGGTAGAAAGCAAAGTGGTTTACCTGATTTTAAAATAGCTGATTTAGTACATGATTATCGTATATTGGAGACCGCTAGAAAAGATGCCTCAGAAATGCTTGAAACAAAAGCGTTTTGGCAGGATGACGACTATCAATACTTGCGTAAAATGCTAGAAGATACTGGTGTTTTACAAGGAGAGCGCTTCGATTAATGTGGGAAGCTTGTTAGCAAAGAAAGAGTGTAAGTACTTGATTTCAAAACAAGTCTTGCATTCTTTTTTTATACTCTATATACTGATATTAGTACCAAGTGCTAATAACAACTCAAAAGGTGGCGAATGAAGTTGAGACGAACGAAAAAAGAGCGACAGCGACTACTATCTGAAACGATAGCTGAAAATCCATTCGTCACAGATGAACAGCTAGCAACACAGTTTCAGGTAAGTGTCCAAACAATTCGTTTAGACCGTATGGAATTATCAATACCAGAATTACGCGAGCGAATTAAAGACGTTGCTTCAAAAAGCTATGAAAATGAAGTGAAATCTCTCCCGATTGATGAGGTCATTGGGGAGATAGTAGATATTGAATTAGATCATCGAGCACTCTCGATTTTTGATGTACAAGAAGAGCATGTTTTTCAGCGTAATGGCATCGCACGTGGGCATCATTTGTTTGCGCAAGCAAATTCATTAGCGGTTGCAGTAATTGATGACGAACTAGCATTAACCGTACATTCCAATATTACGTTTGTGAAACCTGTACGAGCTGGAAATCGTGTTATTACAAAAGCGATTGTTATCGGACGAGATGAACAAACACATCGAACAAAAGTTGAGGTAACATCTACCGTTAATGGTGAAACCGTTTTTGTTGGTGAGTTTGATATGTACCGCACGAAAGGTAAAGGTGAGTAACAATGAAATTAGCGCTTGATGGAATGGGTGGAGACAATGCACCAAAATCAGTTGTTGAAGGTGCACTTTTAGCATTAGAGCAAATTCCAAACTTAGAAATTCAACTATATGGTCATCAAGATAAGCTGGAACCATTTTTAAAACAACATGATCGATTAAAGGTTATACATTGTGAGGAAGTAGTAGAAGGAACTGATGATCCTGCCCGTGCTGTTCGTAGAAAAAAAGATTCTTCAATGGCGCGTATGATGGATGCTGTTGAAGAGGGTAAAGCAGATGCTTGCCTTTCTGCAGGCAATACAGGGGCCCTGATGGCGGGTGGCCTATTTAAAGTAGGTCGCATTGAGGGAATAGCCAGACCAGCATTAGCTACAACGCTACCAACATTAGACGGTAAAGGGTTTTTAATGCTTGATTTAGGGGCGAATGCAGATGCTCGCCCAGAGCATTTAGTGCAATATGCCATTATGGGAGATATTTATGCTAAAAAGGTTGGAGGTTTACAAAAACCTCGAATTGGCTTATTAAATATCGGTACCGAGGATAAAAAAGGGAATGAATTAACAAAAGCTACCTTCGAATTATTGAAGGAAGCAAATTTTAATTTTATTGGAAATGTAGAAGCACGTGATTTACTTGAAGGAGTAGCTGATGTTGTTGTAACAGATGGCTTTACAGGAAATATGGTGTTGAAGTCTATTGAAGGGACAGCAGGTGCTTTATTTTCTATGTTAAAAGAGGCCTTTATGTCTTCAACGAAAACGAAAATTTCAGCAGCGCTCATGAAAAATAATTTACGTGACTTAAAAAATAAAATGGACTATACAGAATATGGTGGCGCAGGATTGTTTGGCTTACAAGCACCTGTTATTAAGGCACATGGATCATCAAATGCAAAAGCGATTTTCAGTGCCATTCGACAAGCCAATACGATGGTAGAGCATACGGTTATTTCGACGATTACCGAGACAGTACGCCACATAGAAATTGATTAAGCAAAGGGGATTATTCAAATGACAAAAATAGCATTTATTTTTCCAGGACAGGGTTCACAAGTAGTTGGAATGGGTCAAGAATTTGTTGAGAATGCTGCAGAAAGTAAAGCATTTTATGATCGCGCAGATCAAGCTCTTCAATTTGAATTATCTAAATTAATGTTAGAAGGTCCAGCAGAAGAGTTAACACTGACATATCATGCACAGCCAGCACTACTTACTACTGGTGTAATGGTGGCTGAAAAGTTACGCGCAGCAGGTATAAAACCACACTACGCAGCGGGCCATTCACTTGGAGAATATGGTGCATTGGTGTTAGCAGGTGTTATGTCATTTGATGATGCCGTGTCAATCGTGCATAAACGAGGTCTTTATATGAATGAAGCTGTGCCAGCAGGACAAGGCGCAATGGCGGCAATTTTAGGAATGGAACTAGAGGCATTGAACGAGGTAACAGAGCAGGTATCAGCATCAGGTGACTCTGTTCAGGTGGCTAATGTGAATTGTCCAGGACAAATTGTTATTTCGGGCACTAAAGAAGGTGTGGATAAAGCAAGCGTTGCTGCTAAAGAAGCTGGAGCAAAACGAGCAATACCTTTAGTTGTAAGTGGTCCCTTCCACTCTGATTTAATGCGTCCATCTTCAGAGAAACTGCAAGCAGCATTGGCAGAGATCTCTTTATCTGCACCTGAAATTCCTGTAATTGGCAATGTGATGGCGAAGGAATTAAAAGATGTAGCAGCAATACAACAAGAGCTAGTTGAACAGGTATACAGTGCTGTTCAATGGGAAGCTTCTATGCGTGAAATGCTTGCGCAAGGTGTTGACGTTTTTATCGAATGTGGACCTGGTAAAGTATTAAGCGGTCTCTTGAAAAAAATTGATCGCTCTGTTGCAGCTTATTGTGTGTATGATGAAGCTTCGTTAGAAGCAGTTTTAGAAGCGTCGAAGGAGTGGTCAATCAATGCGTAAATTAGAAGGAAAAGTAGCCGTTGTAACAGGAGCTTCAAGAGGGATTGGACGTGCTATTGCTTTAAAGCTTGCAGATGAAGGTGCTAAGGTTGTTGTGAACTATAGTGGCTCTCAGGCAAAAGCAGAAGAAGTAGTAGCGATGATTCAAGAAAATGGTGGCGAAGCAATTGCTGTACAAGCTAGCATCTCTCAAACAGAAGAAGTGACAGCATTAATGGATGCTGCTGTGAAAACATACGGCTCCCTTGATATTTTAGTGAATAATGCTGGTATTACAAGAGATAACTTGATCATGCGTATGAAAGAAGACGAATGGGATGATGTATTAAATACAAACCTTAAAGGTGTTTTCCTTTGTACGAAAGCGGTCACACGTCAAATGATGAAGCAACGTGCAGGTCGCATTATTAATATTTCTTCCATCGTTGGTGTAGCAGGTAATGCTGGTCAAGCGAACTATGTTGCGGCTAAAGCAGGTGTAATTGGACTAACGAAAACGACGGCAAAGGAATTAGCTTCTCGTAATATTTTAGTTAATGCTATTGCACCAGGTTTTATCGAAACAGAAATGACAGAACAATTGCCAGAGGATATCAAACAAGGTATGCTAACACAGATTCCTCTTGCGAAACTTGGTCAGCCAGAGGATATTGCAAAAGCAGTAGCTTTCTTAGCATCGGATGACGCAAATTATATGACTGGACAAACGCTTCATATTGATGGCGGTATGGTCATGTAATTTCAATTAGGCATATACGCTGATTTTTTGTATAATCATTTGAGGGGAGGTGAATCATTTGTCTACAGTATTAGAACGCGTAACAAAAGTAATCGTGGACCGTTTAGGTGTGGAAGAAAGCGAAGTAACGCTTGAAGCTTCTTTCCGTGATGATTTAGGTGCTGACTCATTAGACGTAGTTGAGCTTGTAATGGAGCTTGAAGACGAATTCGATATGGAAATTTCTGATGAAGATGCTGAAAAAATCTCAACAGTAGGTACTGCAATCTCATACATCGAAAGTAAATTAAACTAATTTCGTTTAAACTTTATTTAGTGAAAATAGATCACCTCTAATGGTGTAATGGTCATCGTAATCATACAATGGTTTTATGGTAGCTTGAATAAAGTAGAAATTACTTTTTCTGCATTCCTTGTTTGAAGGAACAGATTCAATGAATGAAGATGTATTTAAAGGGGACGAAATGGATCGGTTTTCGATCTATTAACGTCCCTTTTTTATGTTAAAAATCTAATGACAGTCAGCTTCAAAATGCTCTCTAATGGGAGATGCATGCTGAATTAAGAGGGATTTTCGGAAAAATTTCCAAAACATTGTGTTTAAGCCGAAATACTTTTGCATAAACGCCCTGAAAAAGGTACACTAAAACGGTAGAAACTATTAGGAAGGCAGATTTGTTCAATGGCTATGAAAAGAAAAGGAACTATGCAGAAATCTGGCGTACTTCCTGAAAAAGTACGCAACCAATTTGAGCTGTTACAGCATGAATTAAATATCACATTTATTAATAAAAATTTATTGTACCAAGCATTCACGCATTCATCTTATGTGAATGAGCATCGCCGTAAATTATTTACGGATAATGAGCGTCTGGAATTTTTAGGAGACGCAGTACTTGAACTGTCTGTTTCTAAATATCTTTTTGAGAAATACCCAAATATGAGCGAGGGTGAGTTAACAAAGCTAAGAGCTTCCATTGTATGTGAGCCATCACTAGTGATTTTTGCTAACGAGCTAGGCTTTGGACGCTTTGTATTACTTGGAAAAGGTGAGGAATTAACAGGTGGTCGGGAACGTCCAGCGCTGCTTGCAGATGTCTTTGAGTCATTTGTAGGTGCACTCTATTTAGATCAAGATTTACAAACGGTCGTGTCATTTTTAGAACGAATCGTGTTCCCAAAAGTAGAAGTCGGTGCTTTTTCGCATGTGATGGATTTTAAAAGTCAATTGCAAGAAATGGTACAGCAAACGAATAATGGACTTCTTCATTATGAGATTATCGATGAAAAAGGCCCAGCACATAATCGTACCTTTGTATCAAGCGTATTATTAAATGGACAAGAGCTTGGTATTGGTCGTGGAAAATCAAAAAAAGAAGCCGAGCAGCAAGCTGCACAATGTGCAATGCGGATGATGCGTGAAGAAGCTGCAAAAGAGGAGGCTTAATAGATGTTCCTAAAACGACTAGAAGTGATTGGCTTTAAATCTTTTGCGGAACGCATTGGAATTGATTTTGTACCTGGTGTTACAGCCGTTGTTGGACCAAATGGCAGTGGAAAAAGTAATGTCACAGATGCGATTCGTTGGGTACTTGGGGAGCAATCGGCAAAGTCGTTACGTGGAGCAAAGATGGAAGATGTTATTTTCGCTGGGAGTGACTCTCGTAAGCCACTCAACTTTGCAGAGGTAACACTTATTTTAGATAATACTGACGAGCAACTTGCTTTTTCTTATACAGAAGTCAGTGTAACAAGACGCGTATACCGTTCAGGTGATAGTGAATATTTATTAAATAACCAACAGTGTCGCCTGAAGGATATTACGGACTTGTTTATGGATTCAGGACTTGGGAAAGAGGCATTTTCAATTATATCTCAAGGTCGTGTTGATGAGATTTTAAATAGTCGACCTGATGACCGACGTTCTATTTTTGAAGAGGCTGCTGGCGTTTTAAAGTATAAAATAAGAAAGAAAAAAGCGGAGCATAAGCTTGTTGAGACAGATGAAAATTTGTATCGTGTATTAGACATTCTCCATGAATTAGACAACCGATTAGAGCCGCTTGAAATGCAGGCATCTAGTGCAAGAGATTATGTACAAATGTCTTCTGAGCTAAAGGATTTTGATATTGCCATTCTTGTGCATGATTTTAAAAATTGTGCACAATCTTTGCATGCGCTTAAAGAGGAATTTTCGAAGCTTTCTGCAACAGAGTTAGAACAAGCTCAAAGTATTTCAATGATTGATCAAAAGACCGCCAACATACGTAAGCTATTAAAAGATCTAGATGATTATTTGGATGTGTCGCAGGCTGAGCTTGTCAATGCCACTATGGAGGTAGAGCGTTGGGATGGTCGTAAGGCATTGATGGCTGAAAAACGCCAAAATGCATCGAATCAACTATTACAACTGAATACAACATTACAAGAGGCTAAGGCGGAAGTAGAATTACTCCTGGTTCAAGAACAGGAGAAAAAAGAAGTGTTTTCCGAGAAGCAACAAGCCGTATCAGTGTTAAAGCAGAGCATCAAGCAGTTAGAACAATCATTAAATCGGTCTGTGACAGAAATCGAGGAAGAAATAGAAAACTATAAAAATCGATATATTGATTCATTAAATGAAGAAGCAACAGTGAAGAATGAATTGAAAAATATCGATCAGCAATTAGCTCAACAAAAGGCAATGGCGGCAAAAATGTCCGATCAAACAGATGAAATTGGACAAGAGCTTATGCAAATCATTGCTGAAAAAGAAAAGTTAGTGGTGGAACATGCCTCGACAACCAATGATTTACAGAAAAAATTAGAGCAATATGAAACCTTACAAATACAGTTGAAAAATGTCAATATTTCTTTTAGCGAAAAACAGGATATGTTGTACAAAGCGTATCAACACCAACAACAACTAAAGGCTAGAAAAGATACATTAGCTGAACTCGAAGCTGATTTTTCTGGGTTCTTCCAAGGTGTTAAAGAGGTCTTGCTTGCTCGAGATAAAGGTGATTTACAAGGTATTGAGGGTGCTGTAGCAGAGTTAATCCAAGTTGAAGGAAAGTATTCACAAGCGATTGAAACAGCTTTAGGTGCTGCCTCTCAACATATTGTCACAACCAATGAGCGCCATGCGCAACAGGCTATTCACTGGTTAAAACAAAAACGGGCTGGACGTGCTACTTTTTTACCGAAAACAGTCATGAAATCACGCAAAATTAATCCAGGAACTATTCAGCTAGCAACTGAACATCCTGCCTTTGTTCAAATGGCAGATGCACTTGTCACTTTTAATGAAGACAATCGAACAATTGTTGAAAATCTATTAGGGAATGTGATCGTGGCATCAAATTTAGAAGGTGCAAGTCAAATTGCCCGATTATGTGGTTTCCGATACCGAGTTGTCACACTTGAAGGAGATATTGTTAATGCAGGGGGTTCCTTAACAGGTGGTGCACTGAAACAGCAATCCTCACTCTTTACAAGAAAAGCAGAGTTAGATGATTTAATCATTAAGCTAGAATCGTTACAGGCTTCCATTTATAGTGCTGAACAGGCTGTTGCAGCCGAAAAAGAGAAGCTTGCAGTACTGCGAGATCAAGTAGAGCAATTAAAGCTTGAAGGAGAGCAATTACGAAAAGATGAGATGCAACAGTCAAGTCGTATTCGTGAGCTAGAAGTCGTAGAAAAAAGCTTATCGGCTAGAGTAACCTTTGCTTCAACTGAAACAAAAGATGTAAAAACACGTGAGGAAGCATTGTTAACACAAAAGCAAGCAGCAGAGGAGCGCTTAAATACCCTTGCTGTAGAACTTGTCGAAATCAATGAAACTGTCGAACAATTAATTAAGGTAAAGTTACAGGGGGAGACAGAGAAAGATGTCTTACGAGAACAGCTTGCCGAAAAACGTTCACAGCTAGCGGTTATGCAAGAACAAATGTCACAAGTTCAAATTACGACTGCTGAACTGGCACTGCAATTAAACAAAGCACAACAAAAAGTTAAAAATATTTCTCAGGAAATAATGTGGCTTCAATCTGATGAATCGACAAATCATTTAAGTGATGAAGAGGTCGAGGAACAGGTTGTGACATGGAAAGCAAGAAGAGATGCCTTACAAGAGACTATTTCTGAAAAGAAAGAACAGAAAATAGGACAACAACAAGAACTCTCTACATTAGAAGAACAACTCAAGGAACTACAGCGTATTCATAAAGGATACCTTGAAGCAATTCGTGCCAATGAGTTAAAACGTAATCGTGTAGAATTTGAAATGGATAATTTTATCGAACAACTCGAAGAAAATTATCAGTTAACATTCGAAGAGGCTGAGAAAGAAGCTCTGGCAATAGAAGATGAAGAGTTTGTGCGAAGACGTGTTAAATTGTTAAAAAGATCCATTGAAGAGCTAGGACCTGTTAATTTAAGTGCGATTGAGGAATATGATAGAGTACTAGAACGTCATACTTTCTTAACTGAACAACGAGAGGACTTGCTTGCTGCACAGGAAACATTACATGAAGCAATCAAAGAAATGGATGAAGAAATGACGTTGCGCTTTAGTGAAACGTTTTACGCTATTAGAGAGCAATTTAAACGTGTTTTCCGTGAATTGTTTGGCGGGGGGCAAGCTGATTTGGTTTTAATTGACCCACAAAATTTATTGGAAACAGGCATTGAAATTGTAGCACAGCCTCCAGGGAAAAAATTACAGAATTTAAGTTTACTTTCTGGTGGGGAGCGTGCACTTACGGCCATTGCTTTACTATTCTCCATCTTAAATATTCGACCTGTACCATTTTGTATTCTGGATGAGGTAGAGGCGGCTTTAGATGAGGCGAACGTTGTGCGTTATAGCCAATATTTGAAAAAGTTTAGTCTCGACACACAATTCATTGTAATTACTCATCGTAAAGGAACAATGGAGGGAGCTGATGTCTTGTATGGTATAACAATGCAAGAATCAGGTGTGTCGAAACTTGTATCAGTAAAACTAGAAGATGAACCCGTACTTGCGGAGCAAAGGAGCGAACAAGCATGAGTTTTTTTAAACGTTTAAAAGATAAATTAATGGGTAATCCAGCAGAGGAAGAGAGGCTAGACCCAACAGACAAAGAACAGGAATCCGACCATTTGGAGCCGGAGCTTGAAGAATCAAACGCCATTGAGACCGTTGATCTAAAAGTGTCTGAACAAGATGAAGCATCACCTGAAATGGCGATTGTGAAAGAAGCCGAAGTGGAAGCTGAGCCCTCACCTGAAATAGAAGAAGCACAGCTAGATGTTCAAGAGCTAGCAGTAGTAGAGGATGAACCACTGGAAGAGAAAAAGCCTTCTGCTTGGTCAATAACACAAAAATTCAAGGCTGGTCTTGAAAAAACACGTAATTCCTTTACATCAAAAGTGAATGACCTTGTTGCACGCTATCGTAAAGTGGATGAGGATTTCTTTGAAGAATTAGAGGACTTACTATTACAGGCTGATGTTGGATTTGAAACTGTCATGGAACTCATGGATAAACTGCGTTATGAGGTGCAACGTAAAAATATTAAAGATACAAATGGCATCCAAGCAGTGATTTCTGAGAAGCTTGTAGAAATTTATGAGCAAGGTGAAGAAGATTTAATTGAACTAACTATGCAGCCAGATGGTGAACTAACTGTTATTCTATTTGTTGGCGTAAATGGTGTTGGGAAAACAACAACGATAGGTAAGCTAGCGCACCGTTTAAAATCTCAAGGGAAAACGGTTGTATTAGCTGCGGGTGATACGTTCCGTGCAGGTGCTATAGATCAATTGCAAGTATGGGGAGATCGTGTTGGTTGTGAGGTTATTAAACAATCAGAGGGCTCTGACCCAGCGGCAGTCATGTATGATGCGATTCGTGCAGCAAAAAACAGAAAAGCGGATGTGTTGATTTGTGATACAGCTGGACGCTTGCAGAACAAAGTGAACCTAATGAATGAGCTAGAAAAAGTTCATCGTGTTATTTCACGTGAAATTCCAAATGCTCCACATGAAGTATTATTAGCATTAGATGCTACAACTGGCCAAAATGCGCTTGTTCAAGCACAAACATTTAAAGAGGCAACGAATGTGACAGGAATTGTTTTAACAAAGCTAGACGGTACTGCTAAAGGGGGTATTGTTCTTGCTATTCGTAACAAGCTGCACATTCCTGTGAAATTTGTGGGTCTTGGTGAGAAAATGGATGATTTACAGCCATTTGATGCCGAACGATATGTCTATGGACTATTTGCTGATGGTTTGGATAAGGAACTACAAAATAATGATGAGAACAGCTAACAGTGGCTGAATAGTTTTATATTGATTGCCATTTATCTCTTCTCTATTGAGAAAGCTGGATGCTTAGTTTGCTTCAGTTTTTGAACAAAATTGGATAAAGTGACACTGACACGTAATAGATAAAGACGCTCGATTGTGTAGAGGTGAATTGACTTGTTTAAAAGAGTAATACTAGCCAAAGGCAAAAAACGCCTGAAAGCTGCAATTTAGGCTTTTAGACAAGGAGATTACCTTGACACAGACGGGCGCTTTTCGTTATGATACAAATGACTAATAGCGGGAGGAGAAACATTCGATGCTACTTGAAAAAACAACACGCATGAACTTTCTCTTCGACTTTTATCAAGCATTATTAACAGATAAGCAAAGAAGTTATATGGAGCTATACTATTTGGATGATAACTCTCTAGGAGAAATCGCTGAATCGTATGGTGTTTCACGCCAAGCTGTTTATGATAACATTCGTCGAACTGAAGCGATGCTTGAGGAATATGAAGAAAAATTATGTTTACTTGAAAAATTTCAACAACGTACCCAAATGCTGTTACAGCTAACACAGGGGATTACAGAAAAAAGTATGACAGCTGAAGAGCAGCTAGCACTTATTGAACAGCTGAAAGAATGGGATTAGGAGGCGAAAGCAATGGCTTTTGAAGGATTAGCGGAACGACTCCAAGGAACGATCCAAAAGATTAAAGGCAAAGGAAAAGTATCTGAGCAAGACGTTAAAGAAATGATGCGAGAAGTCCGATTTGCTTTAATCGAGGCGGATGTTAACTTAAAAGTAGTCAAAGAATTCGTGAAAAAGGTAAGTGAACGTGCTGTTGGTGTTGATGTTATGCAAAGTTTAACACCAGGTCAGCAAGTTATTAAAATTGTACAGGATGAACTAACAGAATTAATGGGGGGCGAACAAAGTCCCATTAAGTTTAATACGAAGCCACCCACTGTCATTATGATGGTTGGTCTACAAGGTGCAGGTAAAACGACCACTACAGGTAAATTGGCAAATGTTCTACGAAAAAAATATAATCGTAAACCATTATTAGTTGCCGCTGACGTTTATCGTCCAGCAGCTGTCCAACAATTACAGACATTAGGAAAACAGTTATCACTACCTGTTTTTGCGTTAGGTACTGAGGAATCTCCTGTAGAAATTGCACGTCAGGCAATTGAATTGGCAAAGGAAGAGCATCATGATGTAGTGATTATCGATACAGCTGGTCGACTTCATATCGATGAAGACCTAATGCAAGAGTTAAAGGATATTCGTGCATTAAAAGAGCCAGATGAGGTTTTCCTAGTTGTTGACGCCATGACGGGTCAAGATGCAGTCAATGTAGCAGAAAGCTTTAATGAAGCAATCGGTATTACTGGGGTTGTTTTAACAAAACTTGACGGTGATACGCGTGGTGGTGCTGCATTATCTATCCGTTCTGTGACGCAAAAACCAATTAAATTTGTCGGGATGGGCGAAAAAATGGATGCGCTTGAACCATTCCATCCAGAGCGTATGGCATCTCGTATATTAGGTATGGGCGATGTTCTGTCACTTATCGAGAAGGCTCAGGCAAATGTAGATGAAGCCAAGGCAAAAGAATTAGAAGAAAAGTTTAAATCTCAAACATTCACTTTTGATGATTTTGTCGAGCAATTACAGCAAGTCAAGAAAATGGGCCCTCTTGATGAAATTTTAAAAATGCTACCAGGTGCTAACAAAATCAAAGGCTTAGATAATGTAAAAGTTGATGATAAGCAAATGGGGCGTGTAGAGGCCATTATTTACTCGATGACGCCTGCTGAAAAGACCAACCCAGAAATCATTAATGGTAGCCGTAAAAAGCGTATTGCGAAAGGCTCTGGGACATCTATTCAAGAGGTGAATCGTCTCATTAAACAATTCGATGAAATGAAAAAAATGATGAAGCAAATGACTGGAATGGCAAGTGGTAAAGGGAAGAAAAAAATGAAATTACCAGGCTTTGATTCATTGTTTAAATAATAATTTTTAGGTGTTAAGAAAAAACACTTTACAAACAACCTAAACATTGATAATATACTATCTTGTGTGAAACTTATTCGGAGGTGCTATTAAAATGGCAGTTAAAATTCGCTTAAAACGTATGGGAGCTAAAAAATCTCCTTTCTATCGTATCGTAGTTGCAGACGCACGTTCACCACGTGACGGTCGTCAAATCGAAACAGTTGGTACTTACAACCCACTAACTCAACCAGCTACTGTAAACATTGATGAAGAGAAAGCTCTTAAATGGTTAGCTGACGGTGCAAAACCATCAGATACAGTACGTAACCTGTTCTCAGAACAAGGTATCATGGAAAAATTCCATAACCAAAAATTCAGTAAATAATCGGGGGCGACGTCTTTGAAGCAGCTGATTGAAGCAATCGTTTTACCGTTAGTCGATTATCCAAAAGAAGTTCGTATTGAGACGGATGAAAATGCAAATCGAATTGTTTATAAACTTTTTGTTCATCCAGAGGATAGAGGGAAAGTCATAGGCAAGCAAGGGCGAGTAGCAAAAGCGATTCGTACAATTGTTTATTCAGCGGCAGGTAGTCACCATCAAAAGAAGACCTACGTCGATATATTGGATTAATAGAAAAGATTTTCACGCTCTTGCAACAAGTACTAGTGAGTCCTGATAGGTGTGTTTACATGTCGCTTAGGAGTTCAAAGTGGCCTTTAGTATAAAGCGTAAAATCTGGACGAAAAAGGAGGGAGCTTGTAGGTTCCTTCCTTTTTTTATCTTTTTTTAACATCAGCATATCGCTATGATTTCTGTTTAAGTGGAAATTAAAGCTTAAATAAGGAGTATAGCTAAAGGATATTGCTTATATTATTGTTGACAAGACAAATGAGTCTTAGCTAAAACTACATTCTTCCAAATCACATCTGCAAGAACGGAACCTTTTTTGGATGAGCCAGATGCATTGTGAAGATAAGCATGTTTTTACGAGGTGAAATAGAATGGAATGGTTTAATGTAGGTCGAATTGTCAATACGCACGGTATTCGTGGTGAGGTACGTGTATTATCGACAACAGACTTTGAAGAAGAACGTTTTGCGGTAGGAAATAAGCTTGCTGCCTTTAAAAAAGACGATAAGAAGCCAACCTGGGTAACGATTGACTCTATGCGTCGTCATAAAAACTTTATTTTATTAACTTTTGAAGGCATGAACAATATCAACTTGGTTGAGCCATTTAAAGAAGGCATGCTGAAAGTGACAAAAGATCAAATGACTAATGATCTTCTTGAAGAAAATGAGTTCTTTTTCCATGAAATAATAGGCTGTACAGTTATTTCTGAAGAGGGCGAAACAATCGGTGTTGTAGCAGATATCCTGCAAACAGGGGCAAACGATGTATGGGTAGTGAAAGGGACTAAGAAAGAACACTATATCCCTTATATAGAAGATATCGTGAAAGATATTGATGTTATGGACAAAAAAATAGTCATTCATGTTATGGAAGGCTTATTATGATGAATATTCATGTATTGAGCCTGTTCCCTGATATGTTTTCAGGCGTTTTTGGTGCATCTATTTTAAAGAAGGCCCAAGAAAAGGGAGCTGTAAATTTAGAGGTAACGGATATTCGTACATTTTCAGGGAACAAGCATAATCAAGTTGACGACTATCCATATGGTGGTGGTGCAGGTATGGTATTAAAGCCTGAACCAATGTTTAGTGCAGTAGAGGCTATTACTGCAGGTAAACAGCCACGTATCATATTAATGTGTCCCCAGGGTGAACGATTTACGCAGAAAAAAGCAGAGGAGCTAGCGCAGGAAACAGAGTTAGTGTTCTTATGTGGTCATTATGAAGGCTATGATGAGCGTATACGTCAGCATCTCGTGACAGACGAGATTTCCATTGGCGATTTTGTCTTAACAGGTGGGGAATTAGGCGCTATGACTGTTATTGATAGCGTAGTTAGATTGTTACCTGGAGTCTTAGGACAAGAGGATTCTCATATCCAGGATTCTTTTTCAACGGGTCTCCTTGAGCATCCACATTATACACGTCCTGCGGAGTTCCGTGGCATGAAGGTACCTGATGTTTTATTATCGGGGAATCATGCTAAAATCGAGCAATGGCGAGAGGAACAGTCGCTGAAAAGAACTTTTGAGCGCCGTCCTGACTTACTTGAGCAATACCCATTAACAGACAAGCAAAAATTGTATCTAGAAAAACTAAAAAACAATCGTCAAGATGCTTGATTGCTAAATCTATTTATGATAACATCTAATCTGTACTTCTATGTGGAGTACTGAATTACGGTGTTCCGCTGTGGCATAGATTGCGTGCAAGAGCATCTGTCTAAGGAGAGAAAACAATGTCAAACATTATTGCAGAAATTACAAAATCTCAGCTTCGCTCTGATCTACCAACTTTCCGTCCTGGTGATACTGTTAAGGTACACGTGAAAGTAGTAGAGGGTACTCGTGAACGTATCCAAATTTTCGAAGGTGTAGTAATTAAACGTCGTGGTGGCGGAATTAGCGAAACTTTCACAGTTCGTAAAATTTCTTACGGTGTAGGTGTTGAGCGTACATTCCCTGTACACACACCAAAAATCGCTAACTTAGAAGTTGTACGTCGTGGTAAAGTACGTCGTGCTAAACTTTACTACCTACGTAACCTACGTGGTAAAGCTGCTCGTATTAAAGAAATTCGATAATTATGACTTAAAAGTGAGGGGCTTGTGTTCAAGCCTCTTTTCTTTTTGCTTGTCATCTTTATTCACTATCATCTAAAATGGTGTTAGACAAGGGGGCAATTCTCAATGGAAAAACAAGTGAAAGAAAAAAATGAATTATGGGAATGGACAAAAGCACTATTAATTGCATTTGCGATTGCTGCAGTTATTCGATATTTTTTATTTACACCCATTGCAGTTGATGGAGAGTCCATGATGCCAACCCTTGAAGATGGCGACCGAATGATTGTGAATAAAATTGGTTATAAAATAGGTGAGCCTAAACGTTTTGATATCGTTGTATTTCATGCACCTGAACAAAAAAATTACATAAAGCGTGTAATTGGATTGCCAGGAGATACACTAGAGTATAAGGATGATCAATTGTATATAAATGGTGAGCCAATTGATGAACCCTATTTAGATGCCTATAAAGCACAAATCACAGAGGGAACTTTAACAGAAGATTTCACCTTAAATGATATTGATCTTTCCTTGGATAGCAATACTATTCCTGAGGGGTATATCTTTGTTATGGGAGATAATCGTCGATATAGTAAAGACAGTCGACATATTGGCCTTGTGAACCAAAAAGAAATTATTGGTAATACCAGTCTGATTTTCTGGCCATTTAGTGACATAAAAATTGTAAAGTAATGTATGAAAGGGAGAGCAAATTACTCCCTTTTCTTTTAGTTTAGGAGGTATAGCTGTGACGATACAATGGTTTCCAGGGCATATGGCTAAAGCCCGACGTGAAGTAACTGAAAAATTAAAGCTTGTCGATATTATCTTTGAATTAATAGATGCACGTTTACCGCTATCCTCACGTAATCCGATGATTGACGAAGTCATTAACCAAAAACCTCGTCTTTTGATCTTAAATAAAGCGGATATGGCAGATGAACAAGAAACACGGAAATGGGTAGAGTATTTTGCAAAGCGTGGCCATAAAGCAGTAGCCATTAACTCACTTGAGGGCAAGGGCTTACAGCAAGTCACAAAAGCGGCACAAGAGATTTTAAAAGAAAAATTTGATCGCATGAAAGCAAGAGGAATGAAGCCTAGAGCTATTCGTGCCATGATTGTGGGTATTCCAAACGTGGGAAAATCCACATTGATTAATCGATTAGCGAAAAAAAATATCGCTAAAACGGGCAATACACCAGGTGTGACAAAGGCACAGCAATGGATCAAAGTTGGTAAAGAGCTTGAACTATTGGATACACCAGGTATTTTATGGCCAAAGTTTGAGGATCAAGAAGTAGGCTTTAAATTAGCTTTAACTGGAGCTATTAAGGATACTATTACAAATATGGAAGACCTAGCTGTCTATGGGTTGCGATTCTTATCTAATCATTATCCAAAGCGTATGGATGAGCGTTACGGTCTCGAGTTTATCCATGAGGAGTTAGTGGATACTTTTGACCATATTGGTAAGCTACGTCGTGTATTTGGTCCTGGTGGAGAAATAGATTATGACCAAGTAGCTCAACTAATTGTTCGAGATATCCGAGGATTACAATTAGGTAAACTTACCTTTGATTTTGTGGATGAGCAGTTAGAAAAAGAAACTGAACAATTATAAGTATTTAAAACTGTCACACGTTCTTTTGTGACAGTTTTTCTTTTAGGAATACATTTTTTAACCGATAATGACTATAGAGAGGAAAATAGTTTTCGAGTTAAAGAGACTACATAAGAACTGAACATGCTATAGTTTGAATGAATAGAAGCAAGAAGGAGTACACAATGAAAACCATTAAGGAAATTACAACTGCATTGAAAGCTGCTGAGGAATGGCAAGATTGGATGAAAGAAATTACAGCGGATGAAAGAGCAGGTGTACAAAAGGCATGGCTAACTTGGCAAAAGAGACAAGATAAAAAACATCAATTACTGCAAGAGCATCAAAAAAAAGTTGCATTCGATTTAAGCTATGGGAAAACAGATACATTTATTGCAGGTGTAGATGAAGCAGGACGGGGACCGCTAGCAGGGCCAGTCGTAACGGCAGCAGTAATTTTACCGACAAATTGTGAGGCACTTGTTGGTCTGAACGACTCAAAGCAATTATCGAAGGACAAACGAAATGGCTTTGCAACATTAGTTAAAGAGCATGCCGTAAGCTATTTTATTCATTTTCAATCTGCCCAACAAATTGATGAACTGAATATATATGAAGCAACAAAACAATCTATGAAGGTAAGTGTTGAATCATTGTCGACAAAGCCTGATGTTGTTTTAGTAGATGCTATGACATTACCTATTACAATTCCTCAAGATTCGATTATAAAAGGAGATGCTAAGAGCTTAGCGATAGCAGCTGCATCCATTTTAGCTAAAACAGCACGGGATGAGTATATGGAGCAATTAGACGAGGAATTTCCAATGTATGGATTTGGGCAACATGCGGGGTATGGGACAAAGCAACATTTAAAAGCGTTAGAGGAATTTGGACCGACTATTCACCATCGTAAATCATTTGAACCAATAAAATCTATGTTTTCATAAAGCTAAAAAACGGTAGACAATTACACGAAGGAGTAATTGATGAAAGGAGTATGTATATGACAGCCACATCATTTAATCCAATTCAACTGCAGCAAAATGCAATGACTTCGACAAATCAACCACTTGCTTTAAAACAAGGACAAGTATTTCACGGAACAATTAAGCAATTATATCCAGATCAAATGGCAGAAATCCAAGTAGGTAATCAAAAATTTATAGCTAAACTCGAAGTGCCGTTAAAAGCTGGGGATGCCCATTTCTTTCAGGTAACAGGGACAAATCCACAAACGGAATTGAAAATAGTGACTGGACCGATGGCGCAGGCATCCACACCAAATCAGCAAATTAATCAGTTATTAGAATCCATGAATTTGCCTAAATCACCAGAAATGCAGCAATTATTAGGGCATTTTATGAAAGCACAGCTACCCATTTCTAAAGAACAAATGCTGCAAGCTGAAATGTGGTTAAAGGCATTACCAGAGGGTATATCAAAAGTAGATGCTCTACAAACCATTCAAAAAATGATAGAGCTAAAAATGCCTATGATAAACGATGTGTTTCAAGCATTGATGAGTGGTCAAAAGACATCTGGTATGACTGCTATCATGGATAACTTTGCTCAACTTTTAGCGAAGGATACAACCCTATCTGAGTCATTGAGGCAAAATTTATTGCAACAAGTACAAGCGATTGCCAAGCCCTTTGAAGTAGAAACGGGTAGTGCAGTGCTTGCAAGGCTTTTACAAAGTTTAACGAATAGTGCTGCGACAGTGAATGAAAAAATGCAAGCTTTATCAATGCTAAAAGAGTCGGGGATTCTTCCTCAGCAGGCTACATTGCAAAACTGGTCAAAAATTGAAGCAAAAGCCTTTCAGCCAATACAGCAAGCTGGTCAAGTTATTCAAACCATTCTTGCTACAAAGTCAGAAAATGCTAGTCAACTGGTGGCACAGCTTAAATCATGGACCGAAAGTCAAAATTTATTAACGAATGAGCAAAAACAGCATATCAATCAGCTGGTGGATCGTTTTAATCAGTTACCAGTATCAAAACAAACGCTAGAGGTTTTTGCTAAACAAATGCAGGATCAGTTATTAAAAGCATTTACTCAAAATACAGCTGATCGTTTATTTACACAGGATGCCCATGCACTTTCAGTGAAAGATCATTTGTTATCCCTATTTAAGCAAGAGGCCAATTCGACTTCACAGAATGAGGCACTCATGCGCAATCTAGTGAAAAATAGTATTAATTCTTCGCAACCATTTATACAGCAAGTTGTGACACAAGCAGATGCACAAGTACAAAATTCAATGGATAGTAAGGCGATGGAGCATGCACTTAAAACGGTGTTGAAAAATTTAGGAATTAGCTATGAGGCAACATTAGGAAACAAGTCGGCTGATTTACAAATGATTGCGCATCAGCTAAAGCCACAACTCCATACATTATTGCAGGAAACTAATATACCACCTCAAATGAAGGAAGCGGCAGAGATGCTTATGACGCGTATGAATGGAATGCAGCTATCTTCAGGAGAAAACGGTCATCAACATCAGCTTATCATGCAAGTTCCACTTGAATTTTTTGGAAAGAAGATGGATGCAACCTTACAATGGAATGGTCGCATGAAAGATAATGGCAAAATTGATGCTAACTATGCACGCGTATTATTTTATTTACAAATGGCATCTATGCAAGAAACAGTGATTGATATGCAGGTTCAAAATAGAGTTGTCACAGTAACGGTCTTTAATGAAAATTCGGAAATTCAATCACTTGCTGAGCCGTTGAAGGCTGCTTTAAAAATTGGGTTGGCTGAAAAAAATTATCAACTTTCAGGTGTGTTTATTAAACAATTTGACAAAGGGCAAACGGAAAAAGTAGGTCCTGTAGTAGAACAGCGAGAGGAGCAGAGTGGGGTGGATATCCGCGTATGAGCGAAGAAAAACTTACTCGGAAAGAGGCAATTGCGCTTACGTATAAGCTTGGTCAATTTGATAGTCCCACTGTTGTAGCAAAGGGAAAAGGGAAAATTGCCGAGAACATTTTGGCAAGAGCAAATGAGCATAATGTGCCGATTTATGAGGATCCTAACCTTGTGCAGTTGCTTGGTCAATTAGATTTAAACGAGTCTATTCCTGAAGAATTATATCAGGCAGTAGCAGAAGTTTTCGCATTTATTTATCGTTTGGATCAGCAACATGCGCAAAAATATAGAAAAAATGAATTATTCTGACTATTTTTACAAGCTGTTTTAGTACACAAAATAGAAAAAAGTGTCATAATAAGAGAGAAAATTCGAACTAAAGACAAAGTGTAGACTTTATCAGAATCTTTCGTTAGAATAGTCTATGTTAGTAAAACAATTCTATGCAAATGTTTGATGGGAGGATGTATTATGAATATCCATGAATATCAAGGGAAAGAGATTCTGAGAAAATATGGTGTAGCTGTACCAAACGGAAAAGTTGCTTTTTCCCCTGATGAAGCAGTAAAAGTAGCGAAGGAACTTGGCTCAAACGTAACAGTAGTCAAGGCGCAAATCCATGCAGGTGGACGCGGTAAAGCAGGCGGTGTCAAAATCGCTAAAAACCTTGACGAAGTGCGCACATACGCAAAAGAGTTATTAGGAAAAATTTTAGTGACTCATCAAACAGGTCCAGAAGGAAAAGAAGTAAAACGTTTGTATATTGAAGAGGGTTCTGATATCCAAAAAGAATACTATTTAAGTCTAGTATTAGACCGTGCTACATCTCGTGTAACAATGATGGGATCTGAAGAAGGCGGTATGGATATTGAAGAAGTAGCAGAAACAAATCCGGAAAAAATCTTCAAAGAAGTAGTAGATCCTGTAGTTGGATTAACAAGCTTCCAAGCACGTCGTATGGCGTTTAATATGAACATTCCAGCAAACCTTGTAGGGAAAGCTGTTAAATTAATGTTAGGCTTATATCAAGCATTTATCGACAAAGATGCATCGATTGTAGAAATTAATCCACTTGTTGTAACTGGACAAGGTGAAGTAGTAGCATTAGATGCTAAATTCAATTTTGATGCCAATGCATTATATCGACATAAGGATATTGTCGAATTACGCGATTTTGACGAAGAAGATGCAAAAGAGATCGAAGCTTCAAAATATGACCTAAGCTATATTTCATTAGATGGAAATATTGGCTGTATGGTTAACGGTGCTGGTCTTGCCATGGCAACGATGGATACAATTAGTTATTATGGCGGAAGCCCTGCTAACTTCCTAGATGTAGGGGGCGGTGCAACAGCTGAAAAAGTAACAGAGGCTTTCAAAATTATCCTTTCTGATTCAAACGTAAAAGGCATTTTCGTCAACATCTTTGGTGGAATTATGAAGTGTAACATTATTGCTGAGGGTGTTGTAACGGCTGCTAAAGAGATTGGTTTAGCTGTGCCATTAGTTGTACGTTTAGAAGGTACAAATGTTGAACTTGGAAAAGAAATTTTAAATGCATCTGGTTTAAACATCGTTGCAGCGGATTCAATGGCTGACGGTGCACAAAAAATTGTGGGACTAGTAGGCTAAGGAAGGCAGGGAGAACAATGGCTGTATTTATTAACAAAGATACGAAGGTAATTGTACAAGGGATTACGGGCGAAACAGCTCTATTCCATACGAAGCAAATGCTTGAGTATGGTACTAAAATCGTAGCAGGTGTAACACCAGGTAAAGGTGGACTTGAAATCGAGGGAGTTCCTGTTTTCAATACAGTAGCAGAAGCTGTAGCTGCAACAGGTGCTACAACTTCAGTTATCTATGTACCTGCACCATTTGCGGCAGATGCAATTTTAGAAGCTGTTGATGCTGAATTAGAATTAACAATCTGTATCACAGAGCATATTCCTGTCCTTGATATGGTTAAGGTTAAACGTTATATGGAAGGCAAAAACACTCGCCTAGTAGGTCCAAACTGTCCAGGTGTTATTACAGCTGATGAATGTAAAATTGGTATCATGCCTGGTTATATTCATACAAAAGGCCATGTAGGAGTTGTTTCTCGTTCTGGTACATTAACATATGAAGCAGTACATCAATTAACACAAGCTGGAATTGGTCAAACAACTGCAGTAGGTATTGGTGGAGACCCTGTCAATGGTACAAACTTCATTGATGTACTTGAAGCCTTTAATAACGATCCAGAAACTTACGCAGTTGTTATGATTGGTGAAATCGGTGGTACAGCTGAGGAAGAAGCAGCTGCATGGATTAAAGCAAATATGACAAAACCTGTTGTAGGCTTTATTGGTGGACAAACTGCACCTCCTGGCAAACGTATGGGTCACGCTGGAGCTATCATTTCTGGTGGTAAAGGAACAGCAGCAGAGAAAATTAAAGCAATGAACGAAGCTGGTATTGAAGTTGCAGAAACACCTTCTGTAATTGGTGAAACATTGATTAAAGTAATTAAAGAAAAAGGGCTATACGAAAAGTGTAAAACCCATTAAAATGGAAGATGTAGCCATTACGGCTACATCTTTTTCATTATTTATACACTGTTTATCATACTTCATTCAACAATTACCTACTTACTTATGAAGAAATCAACAATTTTGTGGCAGATTTTATAAATAATAATGCAATGTTGTGTTGAAAATTATCATGCGGTCATTTAATTTCTTCTATTATAAAAGGAGGTTTATTGAATGATTCTCGCAGTAGATACGCAGAGATTACTAGCCTTACATTATGTATACCCATTACCACTTCAGAAACTTCAGCAATTGTTGTCCCCTGTGAATATTTTAAGCTCTTTTGAAGACATTCATTATGACGACATCGCAAAAGTTTTACAAATATCAGCACATAAAGCACATCAACTTTCTCAGCGCTTTCGACAAATTATGACAACGCCACTTGAAGAGGCCTATGCACGGGCTAATATTTTCCCCATCCCGTTTTATCATCCCTATTTCCCGGCGCAATTATTTGAAATATCAAGTCCACCTACTGTATTGTATGTGAAAGGTCAATATTCCCTGTTAACAAATAAAAAACAGATAGCTATTATAGGCTCTAGGAAGGCGACAGCGTATTCAAAAAGAGCGATAGACTTAATTGTCCCGCCACTTATTCAACGTGATTATACGGTTGTTAGTGGGCTTGCAAGAGGTGCAGATACAATGGCACATAGGGCGACTATCGATATGGGCGGTCATACAATAGCGGTGCTTGGACATGGTTTTAATTATCTCTATCCATCAGAAAACCGCATTCTTGCTACACAAATGGCAGAGCACCAGTTATTAATGACAGAATATCCCCCTTATATGAAGCCTGAAAAATGGCATTTCCCAATGCGTAACCGGATCATTAGTGGTTTATCTCGAGCATTAGTTGTGACAGAAGCGGCATTAAAAAGTGGCACGCTTATTACAACAGAGCTTGCATTAGAGCAAGGAAAAGATGTATTTGTGGTACCAGGACCTATAGACGCAACTCAATCAAAAGGGACAAATCAATTGCTTTTTGAAGGAGCAATTCCCATAGTGAATGGTCATCAAATCATTGAAACATTAGACCTCTTTTCTAACAAAAATTGAAAAAAAGTTGCATTATCTTAAAATCTGTTATACATTTTGCAACAGGTAACTTAAAAAATTAGTAATAGACCTCGCTAAGGGGGAGACATAGATGGCGGATTATTTAGTGATTGTAGAATCACCAGCAAAAGCAAAAACAATTGAACGTTATTTAGGAAAGAAATATAAGGTGAAAGCGTCGGTTGGACACGTACGGGATCTTCCACGTAGTCAGATGGGCGTTAGCGCGGAAAATAATTTCGAGCCTAAATATATTACGATACGTGGTAAAGGACCTGTGTTACAGGAATTAAAGTCTGCAGCTAAAAAAGTAAAGAAAGTTTATCTAGCGGCCGATCCAGACCGCGAGGGAGAAGCAATTGCTTGGCACCTTGCGACTGCATTAAATATTGATATTCACTCAGATTGTCGTGTTGTATTTAATGAAATTACTAAAGATGCAATTATAGAGTCTTTTAAAAATCCACGTCCAATTAACATGGACTTAGTAGATGCGCAGCAAACAAGACGTATATTGGATCGACTTGTTGGCTATAACATTAGCCCAATTCTATGGAAAAAGGTGAAAAAAGGTTTATCAGCAGGTCGGGTACAATCTGTAGCACTACGTATGATCATTGATCGTGAAAATGAAATTAAAAACTTCCAACCTGAAGAATATTGGACAATTGAAGGAACGTTTGAAAAAGGAAAAAAATCATTTGATGCCCTTTACTATGGGAATGGTAAAGACAAAATAAAATTAACAAATGAAGCACAAGTAAAGGCAATCTTAAAAGATGTTAAAGGAACAAACTTTGATGTTGTCAATGTAACGAAAAAGGAACGTAAGCGTAATGCTGCACCAGCCTTTACAACATCATCTTTACAGCAAGAAGCAGCACGAAAATTAAATTTCCGTGCTAAAAAGACCATGATGCTAGCTCAGCAATTATACGAAGGTATAGATATTGGAAAAAAAGAGGGGACAGTCGGGCTAATTACTTATATGCGTACTGATTCCACACGTATTTCTGATACGGCAAAAGCAGAAGCGGTTACGTACATTGAGGGCAAATATGGAAAAGAATACATTGCAACAGATATAAAACAAACAAAGAAAGCTTCAAATGCACAGGATGCGCACGAAGCAATACGTCCAACAAGTACAATGCGGACACCGGATGAATTAAAGACGGTACTTAGCCGTGATCAGCTACGCTTATATCGCTTAATTTGGGAGCGCTTTATTGCGAGTCAAATGGCACCAGCAGTACTTGATACTGTAGCTGTAGATCTTCAAAATGGTGATGTTTTATTCCGTGCAAATGGCTCACAAGTTAAATTCGCAGGCTTTATGAAACTATATATTGAAGGTACTGATGATCAAACTGAAGAGACGACAAAACTTTTACCTGAGATGGAAATTGGTGATCAAGTAAAATCGCTTGAAATCGAGCCTAAACAACATTTTACACAGCCACCACCACGTTATTCTGAGGCGCGACTTGTTAAAACAATGGAAGAACTAGGAATTGGGCGCCCGTCCACATATGCACCGACCCTCGATACAATTCAGCGCCGTGGCTATGTTGTATTAGATGCTAAACGATTTATGCCAACAGAGCTAGGAGAGATCGTACACCAACTCGTACTAGAATTTTTCCCAGATATCATAAACATCGAATTCACCGCACAAATGGAACAAGATTTAGATGATATTGAAGAAGGCAATCGACAATGGAAAAAAGTTGTGGAAGAATTTTACAAGGACTTTGAAGTCCATGTAAAACATGCGGATGAAGCTATGGAAAAGGTTGTCATTAAAGATGAGCCTGCAGGGGAAGACTGTGAGCTTTGTGGATCTCCAATGGTCTTTAAGCTTGGACGATATGGCAAATTTATGGCTTGTTCTAATTTCCCGGATTGTCGAAATACAAAAGCGATTATGAAGCCTATTGGTGTGAAATGCCCTTCCTGTGAAACGGGCGAGATTGTGGAGCGAAAAAGTAAAACAAAGCGTCTATTCTATGGTTGCAATCAGTATCCTGAATGTGAATTTGTCTCATGGGACAAGCCAATTAATAGACCATGTCCAAAATGTAGTGCATTATTAGTAGAGAAAAAGATAAAAAAAGGTGTGCAAATTCAATGTACGAAGTGTGACTATGAAGAAGCACCTACTCAATGATAGGAAGATGGTAAGAAACATGACTGAACAAGTAGTAAATGTAATTGGAGCTGGACTGGCAGGTAGTGAGGCAGCTTGGCAAATTGCTAAGCGGGGTATAAAAGTTAAACTTTATGAAATGCGTCCAGTAAAGCAGACTCCCGCGCACCATACTGATAAATTTGCAGAACTTGTTTGTTCTAACTCATTGCGGGCAAACGGTTTAACAAATGCTGTAGGCGTTATCAAAGAAGAAATGCGTATGTTAGATTCTGTTATCTTAAAGGCAGCAGACCAATGTTCAGTACCAGCTGGAGGGGCCTTAGCAGTAGATCGTCACGAATTTGCAGGGTATGTAACTGATACTGTGAAAAACCATCCACTTGTGGAGGTTATTCATGAAGAAGTCACAGAAATTCCAGAAGGTATTACAGTTATTGCAACAGGACCTTTAACTTCAAAAGCTTTAGCTGAAAAAATTCAAGGTTTAACTGGTTTAGATTATTTATACTTTTACGATGCAGCAGCACCTATTATCGAAAAAGATAGTATTGATATGAATAAAGTTTATTTAAAATCTCGTTATGATAAAGGGGAAGCGGCTTATTTAAACTGTCCTATGACAAAGGAAGAATTCGATCGTTTCCGCCAAGCATTAATCGAAGCTGAAGTTGTACCATTGAAGGAATTTGAAAAAGAAATTTACTTTGAAGGTTGTATGCCAATTGAAGTCATGGCAGCTCGTGGAGAGAAAACTATGTTATTTGGTCCGATGAAGCCAGTAGGTCTTGAGGATCCAAAAACAGGAAAACGTCCATATGCAGTTGTTCAACTTCGTCAAGACGATGCAGCAGGCACGCTTTACAACATTGTAGGCTTCCAAACGCATTTAAAATGGGGGCCACAAAAGGAAGTGCTACAGCTCATTCCTGGGTTAGAGAATGTAGAAATTGTTCGCTATGGCGTCATGCACAGAAACACCTTCATTAATTCACCGAAAGTTTTAGAAAAAACATATCAACTTCGTGAGCAAAAGAATATTTTCTTTGCAGGTCAGATGACTGGTGTAGAAGGCTATGTTGAATCAGCAGGTAGTGGATTAATTGCAGGAATAAATGCAGCTCGTTTAGCATTAGGACAAGAGCCCATTATTTTCCCATTCGAAACGGCATTAGGAAGCATGGCGCGTTATATAACAGAAGCACAGTCTAAAAACTTCCAGCCTATGAATGTAAACTTCGGCATCTTCCCTGACTTACCGCCTGGTCGTCGTTCTAAACCAGAGCGTGCGGAAATGCATGCAACACGCGCAATAAGCACAATTCGAAATTTTGTGAATTCACAAACAATTTAATTGCCAAAAGCCTCTAAAAGTTGTTATACTCTTAGAGGCTTTTTCTTTTTGTAGACAAAATGCTTAATTAGACGTATTTTATTATTTTGTATGGAGTTTTTCTCAAAATATAACTATTTACACTTGCTATATTATGAAGATAGGTTTAGTGTCAATATGTATGTTTATTAATGATAAGAAAAACGATACAAACTTGTAAGAGATGACAAAGAATTGTATATCCGTTATATTACAAGTGTCAGTCATTTAAGAAAATTATTAATAAATTATTGGTGGTGAATCTTTCTGTGTTAGTTTCGTCCCAAGATGCACTCGAACAGTTCATGCTTTACATCCAAGTTGAAAAGAACTTCTCTGTTCATACAGTGCGAGAATATGAATCAGACCTGCTAGATTTTTTAACCTTTTTACAAACGGAGGGAATCGATGATTTAGCAAGTGTTGAATATATACATGCACGTCTTTATGTAACAAAGTTGTACGATGAGAAAAGGGCAAGGGCTTCTATTTCAAGGAAAATTTCTTCGATACGCTCCTTTTTTCGCTTTCTAAATAGACAGTACGGATTAGATGACGGAGCATTTCGTTCGCTTTATCATCCGAAAAAAGAATCACGTTTACCTAATTTTTTCTACGAAGAGGAATTGAAACAGTTATTTGATGCGAATACTGGTGATGATTTGAAATCATTAAGAAATATAGCTATATTAGAGCTGTTATATGCAACAGGTATTCGTGTGAGTGAACTGACTTCAATTCAAGTAGAGGATGTAGATTTTCATTATTCGATTATACGAGTAATGGGCAAAGGTCGAAAAGAACGAATCATTCCATTTGGTCAATTTGCGAGTTTAGCAATGCAGGACTACATAGAGCAAGCTCGTCCACGATTGATGAAAAAAACGAATCATCTGCAGTTGTTTGTTAATATGCGTGGTGGGGAACTTACTCCTAGAGGGGTACGTCATATTTTAAACGAAATGATTGACAAGGCCTCACTCCATACAAAAATTTACCCACACATGCTTCGCCATACTTTTGCTACTCATTTATTGAATAATGGCGCAGATTTGCGGACGGTGCAGGAGTTATTAGGTCACTCACATTTATCTTCTACACAAGTTTACACACATGTAACAAAAGAGCATCTTCGTCAAACATATATGAATGCTCATCCAAGGGCATAATAGAGCTAAGGAGGAAGGCAGATGGGACAAATTCATGCAACAACGATATTTGCGGTTCATCATAACGGAGGCTGTGCCATGGCTGGTGATGGTCAAGTAACATTGGGAAATGCAGTTGTGATGAAGGGTACAGCAAGGAAGGTCAGACGTCTGTTTAATGGGCAGGTCCTCGCTGGTTTTGCAGGTTCAGTTGCTGATGCCTTTACACTTTTTGAAATGTTTGAAGGCAAATTAAATGAGTATAACGGTAATTTACAACGCGCAGCCGTTGAGGTAGCGAAGCAATGGCGTGGTGATAAAATGCTGCGTCAGCTAGAAGCGATGCTACTAGTAATGGATAAAACGACTTTATTACTCGTTTCGGGTACAGGAGAAGTGATTGAACCTGATGATGGCATTTTGGCCATTGGCTCTGGGGGCAATTATGCATTGTCTGCAGGTAGAGCATTAAAAAAATATGCAGGTGAAACAATGACTGCTCGTGAAATTGCTGAAGCGGCATTAGAAACAGCTGCTGAAATCTGTGTATTTACAAATCATAATATTATCGTGGAGGCGCTGAACTAATGACACAAAAAAATTTAACGCCAAGACAAATTACTGAGCATTTAGATCGTTACATTGTTGGGCAGAATGAAGCTAAGCGAGCAGTAGCTATTGCGTTACGAAACCGCTATCGTCGTTCGTTGTTAAATGAAGATATGAAGGCTGAAGTTATTCCGAAAAATATTTTGATGATTGGGCCAACTGGTGTCGGTAAAACAGAAATAGCCAGAAGGATTGCAAAGCTTACCAATGCCCCTTTTGTAAAAGTTGAAGCGACAAAGTTTACCGAAGTAGGCTATGTGGGTAGAGATGTTGAATCAATGGTCCGTGACTTGGTAGAAGCTTCTCACCGTCTAGTTAAAGAAGAAATGATGGAGTCTGTCAAGGAACAAGCAGAACAATTAGCAAATGAAGCAATCGTGAAACTTTTGGTGCCTTCTTTACGTAAAAAACAGGCGATGCAAAATCCGTTTGAAATGCTATTTGGTGGGAAAGAACAACCAACAAATGATGATTCATCAGCAGATGATGGAGAAGTTCGCTCGAAGCGTGCTCAAATTGCAATTGATCTACGCAATGGTAAGTTAGAAAATGAGTGGGTTACTGTAGAGGTAACAGAACAAAATCCATCCATTTTTGATGCGTTACAAGGAACAGGAATGGATATGTCTGCGAATAGTGGTATGCAGGATATGCTATCTAGTTTAATGCCTAAAAAACAGAAAAAACGCCGTGTGCAAGTAAAAGACGCGCGTCGTATTTTAACAATAGAAGAAGCAAATAAGCTGATAGATGCTGATGAAGTAGCACAGGAAGCCATTAATAGAGCTGAGCAAACGGGCATCATTTTTATTGACGAAATCGATAAAATTGCTAGTAAAGAAGGAAATACTTCGGCGAATGTCTCCCGCGAAGGAGTTCAACGTGACATTTTACCAATTGTAGAAGGTTCTACTGTCACTACGAAGTATGGTGCAGTGAAAACAGATTATATGCTGTTTGTTGCTGCTGGGGCATTTCATATGTCAAAACCATCAGACCTAATTCCCGAGTTACAAGGCCGTTTTCCAATTCGGGTAGAGCTTGAAAAATTAACAAAACAGGATTTTGTCCGTATTTTACAAGAACCAGATCAATCATTAATTCTGCAATATAAAGCGCTTTTAGAGACAGAAGGCGTAGAAATTCATTTCACGACAGATGCTATTGAACGAATTGCTGAGATAGCAACTGAAGTGAATCAGGAAACAGACAATATTGGAGCTCGTCGTTTACACACAATATTAGAACGTTTACTGGAAGAACTATCGTTTGAGGCATCTGAGATTGCGCCAGCGAGTATTCCAATCAATGCGGCGTATGTGGATCAAAAACTTGCGGGAATTGTAAAAAACAAAGATTTGTCACAGTTTATACTGTAAGATAAAGCTGATTAGTATCATTCAATAGTAAAAACCTTTAGAATATTTAGTAAATACTCTTCGGATTATTTATAGGAGGAACATATAATGAATTTATTAGAAAAAACACGTAAAATTAACTCGATGCTTCAAGCTTCTGCTGGTAAGCCTGTAAACTTTAAGGAAATGGCAGATACACTAGGAGATATTATTGATAGTAATGTCTATATTTTAAGCCGTAAAGGTAAATTATTAGGTATTTCAATTCACCAACAAATTGAAAATGAACGTATGAAAAAAATGTTTGAAGAGAGACAATTCCCAGAGGAATACACACATAGCTTATTTACGATCTCTGAAACATCTTCAAATTTAGATATTAATAATGAACATACTGCTTTCCCAGTAGAAAATAAAGATTTATTCCAAAATGCTTTAACAACAATTGTACCAATCGTTGGCGGTGGTGAGCGTTTAGGCACTCTAATTCTTGCTCGTTTATCTTCACAATTTGAAGATGATGATCTAATTTTAGCTGAGTATGGTGCAACAGTAGTTGGGATGGAAATTTTACGTGAAAAGTCTGAAGAAATTGAAGAAGAAGCTCGTAGCAAAGCTGTCGTGCAAATGGCTATTAATTCACTTTCGTACAGTGAGTTAGAGGCAATTGAACACATTTTCGAAGAACTTGATGGTAATGAAGGTTTACTAGTTGCTTCTAAAATTGCTGATCGAGTGGGTATTACACGCTCAGTGATCGTAAACGCATTACGTAAACTTGAATCAGCTGGTGTCATTGAATCTCGCTCTTTAGGCATGAAAGGTACTTATATTAAAGTGCTAAACGATAAATTCTTAAATGCTTTAGCAGAAATTAAAATGAAATAAATACTTTTTTTAAGAAGCTAATGAAAGCGTCTATGGTAAACATAGACGCTTCAGACTGTAGACAAAAGCCCTCGAGAAGTTCACTCTCGAGGGCTTTTATCATTTTTCTTCCTATGTCGTCTTGAT
>NZ_JAASJR010000022.1:0-31481 GCF_019731275.1 Lysinibacillus sp. K60
CGTTCCCATACCGAACACGGAAGTTAAGCTCTTTAGCGCCGATGGTAGTTGGGGGCTTCCCCCTGTGAGAGTAGGACATCGCTAGGCAACAAAACAGTCAGCTGTGCGCTGACTGTTTTTTTACTTTGTCTTGATAACTTTTAACTTTACCAAAGAGTTTGATCAAATGTGTTTTTTGAATTTAAATAATGCAAATAAATGCCTCAAAAATGTAGTTAATTATTTGTATTGTTTATCTTAATTGTTATTTGTTAAAAATCTGAATTGTCTTTCTTTTATAAGTTCCTTGACAGTAGCAGTCCACGTTGTTAATCTTACAATTAATATTCTTTTAACTATAGGAGGAAGTTACGAAAATGTGGGAGACTAAATTTGCCAAAGAAGGTTTAACTTTTGATGATGTATTATTAGTACCAGCTCATTCCGAAGTACTACCGAAAGATGTTGATTTATCTGTTCAATTAACACCTAAGATTAAATTAAACATCCCAATGGTCAGCGCAGGTATGGATACAGTTACAGAGTCTAAAATGGCGATTGCTATGGCACGTCAAGGCGGTATCGGTATTATCCATAAAAACATGGGAATTGATGAGCAAGCTGAACAGGTAGAAAAAGTAAAACGTTCTGAAAATGGTGTTATTACAAACCCATTCTTCTTAACTCCGACACATCAAGTTTTCGATGCTGAGCATCTAATGGGTAAATACCGAATCTCTGGTGTTCCTATTGTTGATAGTATGGAAAATCAAAAGCTAGTAGGGATTATTACAAACCGAGATTTACGTTTTATCTCTGACTACTCTTTAAAAATTGAAGATGTAATGACGAAAGAAGATTTGATTACAGCACCAGTTGGAACGACTTTAGAGGATGCTGAAAAAATTCTTCAACAATATAAAATCGAAAAGCTTCCAATTGTAGATGAAGAAGGTAGATTAACTGGACTTATTACAATTAAGGATATCGAGAAAGTGATTGAATTCCCGAATGCTGCGAAAGATACACATGGCCGTTTACTAGTAGGCGCGGCTGTTGGTGTATCAAAGGATACGATGGTACGTATTGAGAAGCTTGTAGAAGCACAAGTTGACATTGTTGTAATCGATACAGCCCACGGTCATTCAGAAGGCGTATTACAAACAATTCGTTCAATCCGTGAGACTTACCCTGAGCTAGAAATCATCGCTGGTAATGTTGCTACAGGAGAAGGCGCACGTGCATTATTTGAAGCAGGAGCAGATGTTGTTAAAGTAGGTATCGGTCCTGGTTCTATTTGTACTACACGTGTTGTAGCAGGTGTAGGTGTCCCACAAATTACAGCAGTATATGATTGTGCTACAGTAGCTCGTGAGCTAGGTAAAACAATAATTGCAGATGGTGGTATTAAATACTCTGGTGATATCGTAAAAGCACTAGCAGCTGGAGGCAACGTTGTAATGCTTGGTTCCCTTCTAGCAGGTACATCTGAATCTCCGGGAGAAACAGAAATCTTCCAAGGACGTCGTTTTAAAGTTTATCGTGGTATGGGTTCTATCGGCGCAATGGAAAAAGGTTCTAAAGATCGTTACTTCCAAGAGGATGCAAAAAAATTAGTACCTGAAGGTATTGAAGGCCGCCTTCCTTATAAAGGACCATTAGCTGATACAATCTACCAACTGATTGGTGGTATTCGCGCTGGTATGGGTTATTGTGGAGCTCCACATCTTGAACACCTACGCGAGAATGCACAATTTGTTAGAATGACAGGTGCTGGTCTACGTGAATCACATCCACATGATGTACAGATTACAAAAGAATCACCAAACTATTCCATGTAATATATTACTTGCAACTTTTATGCTTTCGCATCGTCTACAAAGATGGCGCGAGAGCATTTTTTTATGGTAGAGAGTCAACACGTTTGTTGTTATCTATGATAAAATGTCGAGGACAAGATTATTTTTTGGAGGGCTTTAAAGGTGAAAAAGAAAATGAACACCGTATTACGCTTACTCCTAATTCCTGTTTTATTATTTAGTATTTTTGCAGGTATTCCTGCAAAGGCTAATGCGGAAACAGATTTAGGATTAACAGTGGATGCTGCGATTTTAATTGATGCAGATTCAGGAAAAATTTTATTTGAACAAAATGCAGATACTTCACTAGGTATTGCAAGTATGACAAAGATGATGACTGAATACCTGTTATTGGACGCGATTGATGCAGGGACAGTTAAGTGGGATCAAGAATATCACGTAACAGATTATACGTATCGTATGTCTCAAAATCGTGCATTAAGTAATGTACCTTTACGTAGAGATGGCACTTATACGATTCGTGAGCTATACGAGGCAATGGCAATCTATTCAGCAAATGCAGCAACCGTAGCCATTGCTGAAACGATCGCAGGTTCTGAAACTGAATTTTTAAAGTTAATGAATAAAAAAGCAGAAGAACTTGGTTTAGAGGGCTATAAATTTGTCAACGCTACTGGTCTTAAT
Organism: Lysinibacillus sp. K60; assembly: GCF_019731275.1. Classification (NCBI taxonomy): domain Bacteria; kingdom Bacillati; phylum Bacillota; class Bacilli; order Caryophanales; family Bacillaceae; genus Lysinibacillus; species Lysinibacillus sp. K60. The sequence goes on from NZ_JAASJR010000022.1 coordinate 2,484, forward strand.
AATGCTGATTTATTTGGTATGCATCCATCAGGCACAGGCCCAGAAGATGAAAATGTAATGCCTGCAAAATCTGTAGCTAAATTAGCGTATCATTTATTAAAGGATCACCCAAAGGTATTAGAGACATCTAAAATTGCAAAAAAGACATTCCGTGAAGGGACAGAAGATGCAATTAAAATGTCTAACTGGAACTTTATGTTACCGGGATTAGTGTATGAATATCAAGGTGTAGATGGATTAAAGACAGGTACAACAAACTTTGCAGGTCACTGCTTCACAGGTACTGCAGAGCGCAATGGTACTCGTTTGATTGCAGTTGTAATGAAGGCTGTTGATGCAAATGGACAAGGTTCATATGAAGCTCGCTTTGATGCCACAGCGAAATTATTTAACTACGGCTTTTCACAATTCTCAAAGCAGGAAATTTTACCAGGGAACTATACATTCAAAAATCAAAAAACAGTTAAAGTAACAAAAGGTAAAGAAGACAAAGTATCGATTGCAGTAAAAGAACCAATTTCATTTATGATTAAGTCTTCTGATAAAGACTTATATAAACCTACATTGGTTTTAGATAAAAAGAGTTTAGAGGCAGATGTTAAAAAAGACACTGTTGTAGGAAAGGTCGTTATTGAACGCACAGAAGGCACAGATTACGGCTTTATCGATGGCAAGGATATTTCATCCGATGTTGTCACAACAGAGGCTGTAGAGCGTGCTAGCGGTATCTCATTGTTCTTCCAAGGTGTAGGTAACTTCTTCGGTAATTTATGGGGAGGCATTACAGACTTTGTTGGTGGATTGTTTTAATATTTAAATAAGAGCACATGAATGTACTTAAGCATTCATGTGCTTTTTCACATTTTTACACGCTACAGCATACGCTAATAGGCGAAAGGATGTGGCTAAATGTGTGGCATTACAGGCTGGGCTAGTTTTCAAAAGGATTTAAGAACAAGTGACACAATATTAAAATCGATGACGCAAACATTAAATAAGAGAGGGCCAGATGATGAAAATATTTGGTGTAGTGAGCATATTGCATTTGGCCATCGACGGTTAGCTGTTATTGATTTAATCGGTGGTAAACAACCAATGAAAAAAATCCATGATGGTTTGAACTATGTCATTACATATAATGGCGAACTTTACAATACAGAAGAGCTACGTAAGGAACTTCAAAAAAGAGGGCACAGTTTTACAACACAATCAGATACTGAAGTACTATTAACTGCCTATATTGAATGGAAAGAGCAGTGTGTAGAATTTCTAAATGGTATTTTTGCCTTCGGTGTTTGGGATGAGCAAACACAGTCTTTATTTTTGTGTCGAGACCGACTAGGCGTAAAGCCCTTGTATTATACAGAGCAACAAGAAGGTGTACTTTTTGCATCGGAGGTGAAGGCTCTGCTAGCACACCCCACGGTTCAAGCATGTGTAAATGTTGAAGGGTTGGCAAGTATGATGGCTGTAGGGCCTTCTAGAGAGCCAGGTAAAACCCTTTTTCAAAATATTAAAGAATTACGGCCTGGCTATGCTATGCGATTCTCTAGAGAAGAAGGTTTAAGAAAGTGGCCGTATTGGCAGCTACAAAGTCGTAGACATGAAGAAACATTAGGAGAAACAATTGAACATGTTCGTTTTTTGTTAACGGATGCTATAGAACGTCAGCTAGTTTCAGATGTACCCATTTGTACGTTTCTTTCAGGAGGACTAGATTCCAGTATTATCACCGGCATTGCAGCAAATAGATTCCAACAGCAAAGCCATCAGTTGCATACGTATTCTATTGATTATGAAGATAATGAGCGATTCTTTAACCCACATTCTTTCCAGACCTCCACAGATACGTACTGGATTCAAAAAATGACAGAAACTTTCAAGACAGCTCATCACGCAGAGGAGATCACTCAGCAACAGTTAATTGATTTATTAGTGGAATCGGTCATCGTTCGCGATTCTCCAGGTATGGCAGATGTAGATTCTTCGTTATTATGGTTTTGTCGTGAAATAAAAAGGGAATTTACTGTAGCGCTATCAGGAGAGTGTGCAGATGAAATTTTTGGTGGTTATCCATGGTTTAAAGATAGGATTACTGGTTTCCCTTGGATCCGTTCATTGTCTGAAAGAAGTGCATTACTCCAAGAGAAGTGGAACAAAAAATTAAAAATTGAATCCTATGCACAACAACTATATACACAAACAATAGCTGAAGTTCCTTTGTTAGATGGAGAAGGTCTAGCAGAGGCAAAGCATCGCGAAATGTCCTACTTAAATATGCTATGGTTTATGCAAACATTATTAGAGCGGAAGGATCGTATGAGTATGGGGGCAAGTTTAGAGGTACGTGTCCCTTTTGCAGATCATCGGCTTGTAGAATATGCCTGGAATATTCCGTGGGAAATGAAGAATTTGGATGGAATAGAAAAAGGATTACTTCGAAAATCAATGGCACATCTATTGCCGAATGAAGTGTTATATCGTAAAAAAAATCCTTATCCCAAAACATATCATCCTGTCTATACAGCAGGAGTGCAAAAATGGTTGAAGGAAATTCTGCATGATAAAAATTCAATTTTGCATGAACTATTTGAACGACAAAAGCTTGCGGAGTTAATTGAATCGGGAGGTAGCTCTTTTAAGGTTCCATGGTATGGGCAATTAATGGCAGGTCCCCAGCTTTTAGCTTATCTAGGGCAAATTCATACTTGGTTTGAGCATTATCAAATTCAATTAATTGAGACTTAATATAAAACGCCCCATCTACATAGATGGGGCGTTTTTTTGTATACTCCAGCAATCCATCAACTGCTCAATGGATGATTCGATTGCTTGTACAGGAATCCCTCCAAAACCTAATAAAAATTGAGCTTGTGAAGATTCATAATCATCTAGTCTATAGGCTGATAATGGATAAATACCGATCTCTGCTTGAGAGGCGAGCTGTTGTAATTGTTTTTCTGAGAATGTGTGTTCAACCTCTAATAAAATATGCATACCCGCTTGTTCACCAGTAATGTTAATGGATGATGAATATTTTTCTAAAATAGAAGTTAGTTTATCATGTTTTTTACGATAAATTTTACGCATACGATTGAGATGCTTTGCAAAATGCCCATCACCCATAAAATTTGCCACAATATGCTGATCAAAACGAGGCACAGTTGATGAGTAATAATTAAAGACATCGTTATAAGTAGCAAGTAGCTTAGGTGGAAGTACAAAATAAGCTACTCGCAAGGATGGCATTAAAGATTTGGTAAAAGTACTCATGTAAATAACTTTATCGTTTCGATCTAATGCGTGTAGGGCAGGAATTGGTTTTCCAGCATAACGAAATTCCGAATCATAATCATCCTCAATAATATAACTAGATGTGCTTTGTGCCGCCCAATTTAAAGCCTGTGCTCGTCTTGTAGCAGATAATACAGCTCCAGTTGGGAACTGATGTGAGGGTGTAATATACACAACATTAGCATCTGTTTTTTCAAGATCATGAATAATTATGCCCTCTTCATCAACTGCAATTGGGTAAACTTTTCGTTTATGCTGGGAAAACATTCGATGGACGGCAGGGTATCCTGGGTTTTCTAATGCAAAGCTGGTGTCCTCACTAAAAAGACGGAGAATCATAGGGAGGAGCTGCTCCGTCCCTGAACCAATAACAATTTGTTCAGGGTGGCATACAACACCACGGGATTGATATAAATAATTAGCAATCTCTGTGCGTAAAGGCAGTTCACCTTGTGGTTCCCCTGTTAATAATAGCTCCTTTGAGGTATCGTCAAAAAGCTCTTTTGCATACTTTCTCCATGTTTGAAATGGAAAAGCATCGATATCAATAGATCCAGGATTAAAATCGATTTTGTAAGACTTTTTCTTAGGATATTCATTAATGGACGCCATAGTATCTTGTTGAATGTAAGGCAGTTCATCTATTTCTTCTACAAAATAGCCAATACGTGATTTGGACATAATATAGCCTTCAGCTAATAGCTGAGCATAGGCAATTTCAATTGTTGTTTGGGAAATGTTTAAAAAATCAGCTAATTTTCTTTTTGAAGGCAGTTTTTCTCCTACAGTTATTTTCTTAGAAATAATAGCTTCTTTAATACCGTTATAAAGCTGATCATAAAGCGGTTTATCACTATCCCTTTCAAGCTGGAATAAAAGCATATCCATGATCTGGAACCTCCTGACCCTATAAATATTTTAAAAACTGGATATTTTGATATGGTCAATTTCTATTATACTAAACTTCATCATAAAGGTGGAGGTTAGAAAATGAAACGAACAGGTACAGAGCTAGTAAAACGTGGAATGGCAGAAATGCAAAAAGGCGGCGTCATTATGGATGTCATTAATGCAGAGCAAGCAAAAATTGCAGAAGCTGCAGGTGCTGTAGCAGTTATGGCATTAGAAAGAGTACCTTCAGATATTCGGAAAGCAGGTGGCGTTGCACGCATGGCCGATCCTCGGATTGTTGAGGAAGTAATGGGAGCTGTAACTATTCCTGTGATGGCCAAAGCACGTATAGGTCATATTGTTGAAGCACGTGTTTTAGAAGCAATGGGTGTTGATTATATTGATGAAAGTGAAGTTTTAACACCAGCAGATGAAGAATACCATTTATTAAAAAGTGAATACACAGTACCGTTTGTGTGTGGCTGTCGTGATTTAGGGGAGGCAGCCCGTCGTATCGGGGAAGGTGCCTCGATGTTACGGACAAAAGGTGAACCAGGAACAGGGAATATTGTGGAGGCAGTTCGCCATATTCGTAAAGTAAATGCACAGGTTCGTAAAGTCGTAGGAATGACAGAGGATGAATTAATGACAGAGGCGAAATTACTAGGAGCTCCTTTCGAGTTATTAAGAGAAATTAAACGTCTTGGTCGTTTACCAGTAGTAAACTTCGCAGCAGGAGGAGTGGCGACGCCTGCTGATGCAGCCTTAATGATGGAACTTGGAGCTGATGGCGTTTTCGTTGGTTCAGGTATTTTTAAATCTGAGAAGCCAGAAAAATTTGCACGTGCCATTGTAGAGGCGACTACTCATTATAAAGACTATAAGCTTATTGCGGAAATATCAAAAGAGCTCGGCGTGCCAATGAAGGGGATTGATATTGCACAGCTTGGACACAACGAGCGTATGCAAGAGCGAGGTTGGTAGCATGAAGCGAATTGGTGTATTAGCATTACAAGGAGCAGTTCGTGAGCATATACAAATGTTAGAGGCTCTTGGTTGCGAAGCAATTCAAGTAAAACAAAGAAAGGATTTAGGAAACCTAGATGGACTTGTGTTACCAGGTGGAGAAAGCACAACAATGAGAAAATTGCTGGATCGATTTGATCTACTGGAGCCAATTCGTGGACTTGCACAGCAAGGATTACCGATGCTTGGTACATGTGCGGGATTAATTTTATTAGCCAAGGATCTAATTGAAGATGAACCACATTTGGCTGTGATGGACGTGACTGTAGCAAGAAACTCATATGGACGTCAGGTGGATAGCTTCGAAGTACAACTAGATATTCCTAAAGTAGGTATAGGGATTCCAGCGGTATTTATTCGTGCACCTCATATTGAAGCGGTAGGTAAAGGTGTTGAAATTCTTGCACAACATGAAGGGAAAATAATCTTGGCACAAGATGGCCATTTATTGGGTTGTTCGTTTCATCCCGAATTAACAGAGGATACACGAATTATTGAATATTTTGTATCCTCTATGGTATGACTTGCAAAATTTGTTTTCATATAGTACAGTATGGTTAAATTTTAAATAACTGAACACGATGATGGGAAGTAGTAGCAAGCACGTTTTTTTTAGAGAGTCAGCGGTTGGTGGAAGCTGATAAAAGCACTTGTGAATCCGTCCTGGAGTTGCACAGTCGAAGTGAATGAAGTAGGCTGTAGCCGGCTGAAATGCCGTTATGAAATAAGTGGATTAGGCAGAAGTATGTCTAGTCAATTAGGGTGGCAACGCGGGTAGCTCTCGTCCCTTTTTAGGGACGAGGGCTTTTTTGTGTTCATTTCGCTGCAACAATTTTCCATCATGAAGAAACTATTGGAGGTATGAAGATGTTAGATATTAAACGCGTACGTGAGAATTTCACGGAAATTAAAGAGATGTTATTAACACGTAATGAGGACTTGGGAAATTTAGATGACTTTGAAGACTTAGATGCAAAACGTCGTGAATTAATTGCCAAAACAGAAGAATTAAAAGCGGAACGCAATAAAGTATCTGAACAAATCTCAGTTATGAAACGTAACAAAGAAAATGCTGATGAAGTCATTGCTCGTATGCGTCAGGTTGGCGATGAAATTAAAGAATTAGATGTACAATTAAATGATGTGGAAGAACGCTTTAAAGATATGATGATGCGTTTACCAAACATCCCACATGAATCTGTACCAGTAGGCACAACAGAGGACGACAATGTTGAGGAATATACATGGGGTGAAATTCCGACATTTGATTTTGATATTAAAGCACACTGGGACCTTGCTACGGATTTAAAAATTGTAGACTTTGAACGCGGCGCGAAAGTAACAGGTAGCCGTTTCTTATTCTATCGTGGTCTTGGTGCTCGTTTAGAAAGGGCATTAATGTCATTCATGATGGATTTACATGCAGAGGAGCATGGTTACGAGGAAATGCTACCACCTGTCATTGTTAATCGTGATAGCCTAACAGGTACAGGGCAACTTCCGAAATTTGAGGAAGATGTATTCAAATTAGAGGAAACAGATTATTTCATGATTCCAACTGCAGAAGTACCAGTAACGAACTTCTATCGAGATGAGATTTTACCGGCTGAAGCTTTACCACAAGGCTTTGCAGCGTATAGTGCGTGCTTCCGTTCAGAAGCGGGTTCAGCAGGCCGTGATACACGTGGTTTAATTCGTCAACACCAGTTCAATAAAGTAGAATTAGTACGTTTTGTAAAACCAGAGGAGTCATACGAACAATTAGAGCTATTAACAAGTCATGCAGAAAAAGTATTACAATTATTAGGCTTACCATATCGTAAGTTAAAAATGTGTACAGCTGATTTAGGTTTTACTGCAGCGAAAAAATATGATTTAGAAGTTTGGATTCCTGCACAAAACATGTACCGTGAAATTTCTTCTTGCTCTAACTTTGAGGATTTTCAGGCACGACGAGCAAATATCCGCTTCCGTCGTGAGCCAAATGCTAAACCAGAATATGTGCACACATTAAACGGTTCAGGTCTTGCCATTGGCCGTACAGTTGCTGCTATTCTAGAAAACTACCAACAATCTGATGGCAGCGTAGTACTTCCTGAAGTTTTAAGACCTTATATGGGCGGTAAAGAAGTAATCGCACCAAAATAAACAACAGATAAAGCTATTTTAGACAATTCCTTTATGGATGTTCTAAAATAGCTTTTTTGTGTTGCAAAAATTGAAATCTCTCATAATTTTTGAAAATTCGTTATAATGGGTAATATTCATGGGGACAAGGGGGAGAAATTCATGGAATTGCAACAATTTGCACAGGCTTTCAGTGAATTTGATAATGTTTTAATTACAGATGATAAAGGCTGTGCAATCTTTTATGACTTAGCAGATTTAAATATATTATTGGAAATCGGCTTAACACCAGATGAATTTTTTCAAAGCACTGTGACTGATAATTATCAAAATTTATCACCTGAGACAAGTACTGTCTTTCAAGTCATACAAACAGGGCAGCCAGTTTTATACTATGAACAACAACTTACAACATTAAACGGATTTAGTTATTTATCACTGAGTTCGACCTATCCCATTATGGAGCATGGAAAAGTCATTGGTGCCATTGAATTTTCAAAACATTTTTATGAAACTAAGCAAATTAAATACTTAGATAATTTCCTGGGACATAAATTATATCGAGATAATCATACGACCTACCGTTTGGAGGATTACATTACGACAAACGCCGAAATGAAAACTCAACTTGAAAAGGCACGTCGTAGTGCTCAAAAAAGTGCACCAGTTTTACTAACTGGGGAAACTGGAACTGGGAAAGATATTATCGCACAAGGCATACACAATGAAAGTGAACGCTATACAAAGCCGTTTATTACTTTGAACTGCTCAACATTAACAGAGGATAATATATTTACTCAGCTATATGGCTCGGACAATGAAGCAAAAAGTGGAAAGTTACAGGAGGCTAATGGTGGGACGTTATTCATTGACCACCTTAATTTATTGGATATCTCTTTGCAGGCGAAACTTTTACATGCGGTAGATATAAAAGTGTTAAATGGTGAGCCCTTAGATATACGGTATATTACTACTGTCAATGAAGATGTAGATAAACTATTAGCTGAAAAAAGGCTACGTGAGGATTTATTTTATCGCTTAAATGTTCTCCAAATTGATTTGCCACCGCTAAGATTAAGGAAGGAAGATATTCCACTTATCCTTGATTTTTATATACAATTTTACAATGAACATACACTACAGAAAAATGTAAGCTATCGTAATGAAGTAATTCAATTATTTTATGCCTATCATTGGCCGGGGAATGTACGAGAACTAAAAAATGCCCTTGAAACGGCATATATTAATTTGCTTGGAGATGAAATACTTGTTGAACATGTTCCAGAGAGGATTAAAAAAAATGTTCAACATTCAACTCAATCGATCATGCAAAACAACCAATCTGGACATTTAAGAGATTTAACGGAAGCCTACGAGCGTCTAATAATAGCGGAAAAGTTGCGTGAAACGGATGGCCGATTAGCGGAAACAGCTAGACGTTTAGGTATTTCTCGTCAATTACTAAAATATAAGTGTTTAAAATATGAATTGTTGTAAAAAAAATTTTACAAAAAGGGGATAAAAATTTATCTCCTTTTTTCGTGTTCTTAAATTTTTTATTATTTAGATAAATCTTCTGTAAACGATTATAAAGGGGTTGAGGATATGTCTAAAGTTATACAGCATACGATAATCGTGGGGCTAGCCTTATTCGCTATATTTTTTGGTGCTGGGAATTTAATATTTCCGCCATCCATAGGAAATAGTGCAGGGGAATCTTGGATTTCCGCTTTGATGGGCTTTAGCTTAACGGGTGTTATTTTACCTGTGCTTGCGGTGTATGCAATTTATAATACTGGGGGAACTGTGGAAGCGCTCACAAGACCAATTGGAAATTGGTTTTATAAAGCCTTTAATACGGTCATGATGGTTTGTATTGGGATGGTTGTCACAATACCGAGGATGTCAGCGACAACTCATGAATTAGGGGTATCCCAAATTATTCCGAGCGTCCCTTTAATTGTGTCAGTATTAGCATTTTTCGCGATTTGCTTTTATTTTGCGATGGACCAATCAAATGTTATCGATAAGATTGGGAAATGGTTGACGCCTGTTCTTGTTCTTATCCTTATCATCCTCATTGGTAAAGGAGTACTAGACCCAATAGGAGGGGCAATTAATACAGGAGCAGAAAGGGTTTTTGCCAACTCCATAATAGCAGCCTATCAAACAGGAGATGTGGGAACAGGTATTCTTTGTGCTCCAATCTTTTTAGCAGCAATAGTTGGCTATGGCTATAAAGGGAAACAATCTAAAAAGGTCGCGCTTGGTGGAATGGCTATTGCTGCAATAGGGTTAATTGCAGTATATGGTGGCCTACTTTATTTAGGGGCTACAAGTAGTGGTATCATCACCAATCCTGGCAGTGATACAGAACTATTAGCGGGCATTGCCTTTAGTGTCATTGGTAATTTGGGGAAAGCGTTACTAGCTATATGTGTTGTTTTTGCCTGCTTAACATCAGCGATTGGCGTCATGGTCATATCATCACAGTTTTTAAATGAACTAACAAAAGAGAAACTTGGCTATAGAATGTGGGTCTTTATTATGTGTGTAGTAGGCGCAACTATTGGCTCCTTAGGTGTAGGTGCTATCGTCGAAATTACATTGCCGATTTTCTTGGTAATTTATCCAGTCATTATTGTACTTGTGCTACTGGGAGCCTGTGATCGTTTTGTACCGAATGCAGGAGCCTATAAAGGAACGGTACTATTTGCATTTCTAGTAAGTGTCGTTGAAACATTTGCTAGCTATGAAATTACAATACCTGGTGTGACACAGTTGGTCATGCATTTACCATTGCAGTCTAGTGGATTTGCTTGGATTATGCCATCTATTGTTGGCTTTATTATCGGTACTATTTTGCATAAGGTGCTGAAAGCAGAAGATCCTGAAAAATCTACTTTTGGTATGGAAGAAATAGGAGTTGAAAAATGATGAAAATTATTTGTAACGCAAAGATTTATACGGCAGATACTAATCAGCCATCAGCGACGGCTATGGTAATTGAAGGAGGAACTGTACTTTGGATTGGACAACAAGAAGATTTACCTCCCTATCATGGAGAAATAATAGATGTACAAGGAAAGGTCGTTATTCCTGGGATAATTGACGCTCATATGCATCCGATCATGTTAGCGGATGTTTTGGAACAATTGGCTTGTTTACCTCCATATATTTATTCTATTGAGGATATAATTAATGCACTAGCAAATTATGATGCAAGTCAGCGGGGATGGCTATTAGGCTGGGGCTATGATGAAGGGAAACTAAAGGAAAGAAGAGCGCCTTTAAAAGAGGACTTAGACCGTGTCTCTACAGAGTTACCTGTCATTGTTATGCGTACATGTGGTCATATCTTATCGGTCAATAGTAAAGCATTAGCAATCGCAGGTATTACGAAGGATACGCTTGATCCACAGGGTGGACAAATCGATCGGGATGAAGATGGAGAACCTACAGGCGTACTGCGTGAAAATGCACGTAATTTAGTACTACAGCATTTACCTACACCCTCTGAAGAAGAGATTGTCAAAAGGCTGCTAAGGCTATCACAAACTTTGGCATCCTATGGTGTAACAAGTATTACAGAACTAATGGCCACTGTAGCACCAATTGATTATTTAGGCCTGTATCGTAAAGCACGAGAGAAAGGCTTTAAGCAACGCGTAGCAGCTTATTATATCTGGGAGGATATTCAACGATATGAGCTGTTAACAGCAAATACTATTGATCGTTCTGCAGGAGCCTATATCGGAGGTATCAAGCTATTTTCAGATGGTAGTGTTTCAGGCCGTACAGCACTTGTTTCTGAGCCATTTTTGGGAAGTGATGAAAAAGGCATAGCGATGACTTCGAAAGAGGAGCTGCTAGCGGCGGCTGCGGTAGCAAAAGAATATGGTATTCAATTAGTGGTTCATGCAATGGGGGACAGAGCCATTGATCTAATTGTCGACACATTTTATGAGGAAAAGGCTTGGTTAACAGATGCACCGTCTGTTCGTATTGAGCATGCAGCCATGCCATCTAAAAGTGCCTTGCAAAAAGCTGCTGAATGGGGGATAGGCTTTGTGCCACAACCCATCTTCTTATTTTGTGAAATTGAGAGTTATTTAGAGAATCTAGGGCTTGAAAAAACACAGACATTGTATGGTGTACAAACATTTCTACAGAGGGGTATTGCGACAGCGCTCTCTTCAGATGCGCCTGCTACATCATGGGCAGAAGCGGCTAATCCCTTTGTGACGATACAAGCAGCTGTTACACGAAGAGCCTATGATGGCACAGATTTAGGCGCCTCAGAAAAAATCTCTGTAGAGGAGGCATTACAGCTATACACAGTTGATGCCAAGACGATGATTCGTATGGAGAACGTTGGTCAGTTAAAAGAGGGCTATGAAGCTAATTTTGTTGTACTAACAGACGATTTGCTGACGCTTTCACATAACCAGCTTATGCATGTAAAACCATTCGCTACATATATCGAAGGAGAATGTGTTTTTACACAATCCACTATTCAAGCTCAATAAATTAGATGAAGATGGTCGCTGCTACGACACATTTCATATATATCACTATTCCCTTAAATATAAAAGGAAGGTGTCTCATGAGGAGGCACCTTCCTTAATGACCATTTATATCGTTGGAAGCTAATCGTGCTTTTTTCTCAGCTTTTTTACGATCTCTTAATGCCTTAAAAAAGTCTGTTAAAATTTGACCACATTCCTCGGCTAAAATCCCTTCTGTTACATCACATTCATGATTAAAGCGTTCATCATTTAATAAACGGTAAAGAGAATCTACACAGCCAGCTTTTTGATCTCTTGCCCCATAAACAACTCGAGGTACACGTGATTGGAGAATGGCCCCTGCACACATTGGACAAGGCTCCAATGTAACATAAAGAGTAGTATTCTCCAGTCGCCAACTCCCTATTTTTTTGCAGGCTTCTTGAATCACTAACAACTCCGCATGTGTTGTAGCATTTTGCGTTGTTTCTCTTAAATTATGCGCACGTGCAATGATTTTTCCTTCATAAACAAGTACTGCACCAATTGGTACTTCCCCAAGTAAGGCAGCCTGTTGAGCTTCCTCTAAGGCTTGTTTCATAAATAAACGATCTGCGTCAAAAATATCCACTCATATCTCTCCTTAACAGTAGTGTAGCGTGCTGAATTGGTAATTGCTACTGTTAACTTCTTTTCGGATGTTATATTCATCTATAATCATCGCAGCCATGCGTAAACGCTTCCCCTGTAATATGTTGAAGCATAAATACTTGTTGACATTCCTTATATATCCATATATATTTATATATGAACACATGCTCATATATAAATATTGAAGAATGGGGTAAACTTCTATGGATGAAAAATTAAACAGTTCAGAAATGCAAAAAAATATTGATCAGCATTTAGATGAAGAGACATTATTTGTAGTATCTCAGACTTTTAAAGCATTGAGTGATCCAACACGAATTCGTATTTTAAACTTACTTTGTTCAGATGAACATTCTGTTAATGATATTGCAGAAATTTTAGATTTAGGCCAATCAACCGTTTCCCACCAATTACGCTTTCTTAAAAATTTAAGATTGGTGAAATTTAGGAGAGAGGGAACAACCTTATATTATTCTAAGGACGATGATCACATTATGAATTTATTGAAGCAGGCCATTGAGCATGCGGCTCATAACTAAAATGAAATGGGGGAATAACAATGGGACATCAACACGACCATGGCCATGATCATACACATGGTGCAAATAAAAAGGTATTATTACTGTCGTTTATTATTATTACAGGGTATATGGTAGTGGAAGCCATTGGTGGCCTTTTAACAAATAGTTTGGCTCTTTTATCAGATGCAGGGCATATGTTAAGTGACTCTATCTCTTTAGGTATAGCGATGTTAGCTTTTATGTTTGGGGAAAAAGCTGCAAGCTATAGTAAAACATACGGCTATAAACGATTTGAGATTTTAGCTGCAGTACTGAATGGTATTACATTAATAGGAATCGCATTATTTATTTTCTATGAAGCAATTGAACGATTTACAAACCCACCAGAAGTAGCTACAACTGGAATGCTTATTATTAGTATAATTGGTTTGTTCGTTAACATTTTAGTTGCCTGGATTATGATGCGTGGAAGTGATACAAAGGATAATTTAAATATGCGCGGAGCATTTTTACATGTACTAAGTGATATGCTAGGGTCTGTAGGCGCTATTGTTGCGGCACTATTAATTATGTTTTTTGGCTGGGGCTGGGCAGATCCTCTTGCGAGCGTTATTGTTGCATTATTGGTCGTACGAAGTGGCTACCATGTCACAAAAGCCTCCATTCATGTCTTAATGGAGGGGACACCTTCAAATGTAGATGTTCAGGAGATTATTCAGTTAATAGAACAGACTGATGGAATAGAAAGTATCCACGATTTACACATCTGGACAATTACTAGTGGAACGAATGCATTATCCTGTCATGCGGTTGTCAATGATCAATTGAAAATAGCTGAGAGTGAGCATATCTTGCGGAAAATTGAACATAATCTTCAACATAAGGGCATTAAGCATGCAACAATTCAATTAGAAACATCCTTACATCGACATGATAATTCTATTTTATGTAAATTAGAAAATGACCATGAACATCATCATGATGATAAATAAAATTTTTTATGATTTGCATACCCTTCTTGGGTATAGTATGATAATTACAAATAGGAGGTGTAGTGAATGGAGGAGACAGTAAAAGAGGATGCTTGTCATACAGAGGAAGCTACGTCTTGCCGAAAAAGTCATCACCCTGAGCGTGTGAAAAAGGATTTAACAACTCGCTTAAATCGAATTGAAGGTCAGATTCGTGGTATTAAGGGAATGATTGATAAAGACGTTTACTGTGATGATATTATTACGCAACTATCAGCTACACAATCTGCATTAAATAGTGTGGCAAAAATATTATTAGAAGGTCATTTAAAGGGCTGTGTTGTGGATCGTCTATCAGAAGGCGATGAAGCAGTATTAGATGAGTTAGTCATAACGATTCAAAAGTTAATGAAAAAATAGATTGAAAACATACAAAAGGAGAGATTTAATTATGCAAAACGTAACATTAAACGTACAAGGAATGTCATGTGGTCATTGTGTAAATGCTGTGGAAAAAAGTGTTGGTGCTCTAGCTGGTGTTGAACAAGTAAAAGTTAATTTAGCAGATGGTTTAGTGGATATTGCATTTGACGATGCACAAGTGTCACTTGATCAAATTAAAGAGACAATTGATGATCAAGGCTATGAAGTAAAATAAAATTTGTAGAGTGCTCCAGTAGCACTCTCTTATTTTCAAAATTATATACCCCCTGTTGGTATAAGGAGAGGTGAATGGTAAATGAGTTCTGCTAGTAAAGAAGCTAATTTGCAAATTACGGGTATGACATGTGCAGCCTGTGCCACTCGTATAGAAAAAGGTTTAAATAAAATGGATGGTGTAGAACATGCAACAGTAAATTTAGCACTAGAAAAATCATCTATTAAATATGACCCAACTAAACTAAGTGAAGCAGATTTTGAAAAGAAAATAGAAGCACTTGGCTATGGTGTTGTTAAACAAAAAGCTGAACTTGATATTACAGGTATGACATGTGCAGCCTGTGCGACTCGCATTGAAAAAGGGCTAAATAAACTAAGTGGTATTTCCTCTGCTAATGTCAACTTAGCACTGGAAAAAGCGATGATTGAGTTTAATCCTTCGGAAGTATCCATCGCAGATATCATTACAAAAGTTGAAAAGCTAGGCTATGGGGCACATCAAAAGGCAGATGAGCAGGAAACAGTGGATCATCGTGAAAAAGCTATCAAACAGCAACAACATAAATTTATTTTATCAGCTATACTTTCTTTACCACTGCTTTGGACGATGGTTGGTCATTTTTCCTTTACGTCATTTTTATATGTTCCAGAATTTCTAATGAATCCATGGGTCCAAATGGTATTGGCTACGCCAGTGCAATTTATTATTGGTAAACAATTTTATGTAGGGGCATATAAAGCATTACGCAATGGTAGTGCAAATATGGATGTGCTTGTTGTTATGGGGACATCAGCGGCCTATTTCTATAGTGTCTATCAAGCGATTGTAACGATAGGATCACATCATGGACCACATCTTTATTTTGAAACGAGTGCTGTATTAATTACACTTATTTTATTAGGTAAATTATTTGAGGCAAAGGCAAAAGGACGTTCATCTGAAGCCATAAAAAAACTAATGGGACTTCAGGCAAAGACAGCTATCGTTGTACGTGACGGTATAGAAAAGGAGGTCCCATTAGAAGAAGTTATCATTGGCGATGTTATTTTAGTGAAACCAGGTGAAAAAATTCCTGTAGATGGTGAGGTAATAGAGGGGACAACAGCTGTTGATGAATCGATGCTAACAGGAGAAAGTCTACCAGTTGATAAAAAGCAAGGTGATCTATTATTTGGCTCAACTATTAACAAAAATGGTTTTATTAAAATGACTGCAACAAAGGTTGGACGTGATACAGCATTAGCACAAATTATTAAAGTGGTCGAAGATGCTCAAGGATCGAAAGCACCTATTCAACGTTTAGCAGATCAGATTTCGGGGATTTTCGTACCTATTGTTGTTGGCATAGCCATTGTAACCTTTTTAATTTGGATTATTTGGGTCCATCCAGGGGAATTTACACCTGCTTTAGAGGTATTAATCGCAGTTCTTGTCATTGCTTGTCCATGTGCACTTGGGTTAGCAACACCAACTTCAATAATGGCAGGTTCTGGACGTGCAGCTGAGTTTGGTATTTTATTTAAAGGTGGAGAACATTTAGAGCAAACACAAGGCATAGATACAGTTGTTGTAGATAAAACAGGAACAGTGACACATGGAAAACCTGAGCTTACAGATGTACTGTTAGCGCCAGAGCAAGATGAAGCACGCTTTTTATCCTTAATCGGGGCAGCAGAGAAGCAGTCAGAGCATCCACTAGCAGAAGCCATTGTTCAAGGCATAGAAAAACGCGGCATAGCTTTAGGTGACGTTCAATTCTTTGAAGCAATACCGGGTTATGGTGTGCAGGCAACTGTCTCAGGTCAAGGTGTTATCATTGGCACACGTAAATTAATGCAACAATATGGTATTCGTATTAATGATATATTACCAACAATGGAGCAACTAGAACGAAACGGTAAGACAGCCATGTTGGCAGCCATCAATGGGCAATATGCAGGTTTAGTAGCTGTGGCTGATACCGTGAAAGATACATCAAAAGAAGCTATTCGTCGTTTACAGGATATGGGTATTACGGTCATCATGATGACTGGTGATAACGAGCGTACTGCTCAAGCAATTGGAACAGAGGTAGGCGTGAATCATGTTATTGCAGAAGTCTTACCAGAAGGTAAAGCTGATGAAGTGAAAAAACTTCAAGCCCAAGGGAAAAAAGTAGCGATGGTTGGTGATGGTATTAATGACGCACCTGCCTTAGCAACAGCGAATATTGGGATGGCAATTGGTACAGGGACAGATGTGGCAATGGAAGCTGCAGATATTACGCTTATTCGTGGAGATTTAAATAGTATCGCGGATGCCATTCTAATGAGTAGAAAAACAATGCGTAATATTAAACAAAATCTATTTTGGGCATTTGCTTATAATACATTAGGTATTCCAATTGCTGCACTCGGTCTGCTTGCTCCATGGGTAGCAGGCGCAGCAATGGCCTTTAGTTCAGTTTCGGTCGTATTAAATGCACTTCGTTTACAACGAGTGAAATTATAAATAGGTATAAAGGCATCGGGAAGTAGATTCTCGATGTCTTTTTTCTATGTCATCATGAGAAGAATACCCCAAGTAAATTTACTAGAACAATAGGTTGATTCTGTTTTTCATTTTCCTACTATGATAAAATGAAAGGTACTGATTCATTTTAGGTAGGACACAATGATCGAATCCATAGAACAAAAGGAGGAGCTTCTGGTGACGGTTCCATTTGTTACGGTAGAAGGTCCGATTGGTGTTGGTAAAACCTCTTTATCGAAAGAGATAGCAGCGACATTTAATTACCATCTATTAAAAGAAATTGTAGACGAAAACCCTTTTTTAAATAAGTTTTATGAAAACATTGAGGAGTGGAGTTTCCAAACGGAAATGTTCTTCCTTTGTAATCGCTATAAGCAACTAACCGATATTAAAAAATTTCGTTTAGCACATGCCAAACCTGTTGTAGCAGACTATCATATTTTTAAAAATTTAATATTTGCGAAGCGTACATTGGCACCAACTGAATACGAGAAGTATGAGGAGATCTATAGAATTTTAACGAAAGACATGCCTGTTCCAAATGTAGTGGTTTATTTACATGCCAGCGTTGAGACATTAATGAAGCGTATCGCCATGCGAGGGCGAGAGTTTGAAAAGATGATTTCACGTGATTACATGGAGCAGCTTGTGGCCGACTATCATTCTTTTATCGAGCATTTTGAGAGCATGCATCCCGAAATTCCAGTTATTCGATTTAATGGAGATCAGCTTGATTTTGTAAAAAACCCCAATGATTTAAATCATGTTTTAAAAATAATTAAAGATACGTTACAACAAAGGAGTTTGCAATAATGAATTTAAGAGAGAAGTACGATATTCCACCACAAACGGTTATTACGATTGCTGGTACTGTTGGGGTAGGAAAATCGACGATGACAAAGGCTTTAGCAGAGGCACTGAACTTTCGTACCTCGTTCGAGAAAGTAGACACAAATCCATACCTTGATAAATTTTATGAGGACTTTGAAAAATGGAGCTTTCATTTACAGGTCTACTTTTTAGCAGAGCGTTTTAAAGAACAGAAGCGTATTTTTGAATATGGTGGAGGATTTGTACAAGATCGTTCTATTTATGAGGATACTGGCATTTTTGCTAAGATGCATTATGATAAAGGAACAATGAGCCCAACAGATTATGAGACTTATACAAATTTGTTTGATGCAATGGTAATGACACCTTATTTCCCACATCCAGATTTGCTTGTCTATCTTGAAGGACCTATTGATGCAGTTATTGGACGTATTCAAGAGCGTGGACGTACAATGGAGCAACAAACACCGAATGATTATTGGATAGAAATGCATGAACGCTATGAAAATTGGATAAATAATTTTAATTCCTGTCCAGTTCTACGTTTAGATATTAATGATTATGATTTATTAAAAAATCCTGATGCCATTGAATCAATTGTAAGCCGTATCAGTCATATGCTAAAACAAACAAGCCATTTACGAAAATAAAAGTAAAATAAATGACCAAAAAACGTGAGACAATATATAGCCGATTGTTTCACGTTTTTTGAATAGGAGGGATTATTATAAGAATCGCAGT
The DNA here is from genome assembly GCF_019731275.1 of Lysinibacillus sp. K60. Lineage (NCBI taxonomy): Bacteria > Bacillati > Bacillota > Bacilli > Caryophanales > Bacillaceae > Lysinibacillus > Lysinibacillus sp. K60. The sequence goes on from NZ_JAASJR010000022.1 coordinate 21,217, forward strand.
GTATTGCGGATCCGGTTTGGGTAAAAGCCCTATTTATGCAGAGAAAGCGGCTGAGCTTGGTACAGCACTGGCAAAAAACGGTCACGGGGTTGTCTATGGTGGTTCTAAAACAGGCCTAATGGGGAAGGTGGCCGATGCTGTTTTAGCAGCTGGAGGAGAAGTGATTGGTGTGATGCCAACACATTTACAAAAGCGTGAATTGGCACATGCCTCATTAACAGAAATTCATATCGTAGACTCTATGCATATTCGTAAAGCTAAAATGGCCGAGTTAGCAGATGCTTTTATTGCTCTGCCAGGTGGCGCAGGGACTTTAGATGAATATTTTGAGGTATTTACTTGGGCTCAGATTGGACTTCATACAAAACCTGTCATTTTATATAATGTCCATGGATTCTATGATGCACTTCTACAGCATTTTAAAACAATGCTAGAGGAAGGCTTTATACGTGCAGAGCAAAAGAAGTTCTTACGTGTAGCGGCTACCTCTGAAGGGATTTTACGTTTATTAAAAAAACATGGATGAACTCTCTCCATGTTTTTTATCTTGATGCAGCAGGTGCACTAACATCCGCTGCAATTACACTGAGGCATAATTAATGTAATATAAAAGTAAAATAATTAAATTTTAAGTAAAAAATTAGTAATGGATGGGGTGTTCTTTATGCATAGTGTAGAGGCTCAAGTAACCGATGATTTAGTAGTACAGGCTATTGAACGCAATATAGCCATTATCCGCTTCGATATGGATAGAAGAGTGGCGTATGTCAATGAACTATTTGCTCAAACATTGGGCTATACAGTGCAGGAAATGCTAGGAAAACATCATAAAGACTTTTGTTTGCCTGATTTCATTAATAGTATGGAGTACGATAAATTTTGGCGCAACCTAACGGCAGGAAACAGCTATCAGGACAAAATAGAAAGAATTGATGCTAGAGGTAATATAATTTGGCTGGAAGCGACATATATGCCTGTCTTCGCAAATAATACAAGAAAAGTAATAGGTGTATCCAAAATAGCTACCAATATCACTGAACGGCAACATGAGATTGTTAGTGTTGCTGACAAGTTGAAGGGCATGTCTAATAAGCTTTACCAGCGTTCAGAGGCGGGCATTCAAAATAGCCAAGATCTACTAGAAACCATTAAAGTAGTTTCAAAGGAATCAAATGAAAATGTAAGTAATCTTGTGCAACTTCAGAAACAAGCAGATTCTATTAAAGGAATAGTCAAGACTATACAAGAAATTGCCTCACAAACTAATTTATTGGCATTAAATGCAGCTATTGAAGCCGCTAGGGCTGGAGAATATGGTAGAGGTTTTGATGTAGTAGCGAAAGAGGTACGCAAGCTTTCTGTAAGAGTTGAACAATCTATTTCAGAAGTGAAGGATAATGTAGAGGGCATTGAGCGAGAAATTGGTCAGGTGACTGATAGTATTACAAAAATAGCAGAAAAAATAGATAAAACAAATGAACAAATTACTGTCACAGCGAAAGACTTTAGTGAAATAGCGTCTGCTGCTGAAGCCTTAGACGAGCAATCAAAGCAATTTATTGAAATTATTTAATTCTACTAATGACTACTATTTTCGAGATATATTGAAATAGGATATATTTTTTATTTACAATACTAGTGTAAGTCATTAATCATAATAGGGGTGTTATGTATGACAAAAGTGGAAGTAAGCTTTCAGCATTTACCAACAACAGCTATTTCAGATGCAACTGGCGGGCATACCAATGTGCGAAGTGATATTAAGCCGTTAGCAGACCATTTTAAAGTTGCTGGGCGAGCTGTAACTGTACGTTTACCAGATGGTGAAAATGGGGCAGTTTTGGAAGCAATTAGGGCTGCAAATGAAGGGGATATTTTAGTCATTGATGCAAAAGGAAATACAAACCGAGCTGTTGCTGGAGATTTTGTAATCTCCTTAGCAAAAGGGATAGGTGTACAGGGTTTTGTTGTGGATGGCGTAGTCCGCGATATTGCAGCAATTCGTGAATTAAATTTCCCTGTATTTTCGTTAGGCACTACTGTAGCAGCAGGCAATAAAAACGGCGGTGGTCAAGTAAATGTACCGATCGCCATTGGAGGAGTTACGGTTCATCCTGGTGATTATATTATTGGGGATGTGGATGGTGTAGTTGTTGTGCCACAACAGGATGCTGAAAAAATTGTTGTAGCAGCAGAGGCTAAGCTTGAAAAAGATGAAAAACGCGCTCAAGAAGCACATGCCAATGGAAAAGAATCAATTATCGCTTATTTAGATAAAGTGTTAGCAAAATAAAAAAACCCTCACGATGCCATCCAACATCGTGAGGGTTTTTTTAAAATTACGCTAGATTTTCATTTTCATTAAAGTAATTTTTCATCTTTTCTCGATCGAAACGGCCTTCCCACTTAGCCATTACTAATGACGCTAATGAGTTACCAATTACGTTAACAACTGTACGTCCCATATCAAGAATACGGTCAATACCAGCAATGAAGGCTAGTCCCTCAAGTGGAATACCTACAGTACCTAAAGTTGCTAGAAGTACTACGAATGATACCCCTGGAACACCTGCAATACCTTTAGATGTAACCATTAATACAAGCATTAACGTAATTTGTTCACCAATGCTTAGGTGAATACCGTACATTTGAGCAATAAATAATGCTGCAATGGCTTGATATAGTGTTGACCCATCTAAGTTAAAAGAGTAACCGGTCGGTATAACAAAAGATACAATATCCTTTGGCGCCCCTAATTTCTCCATTTTCATCATAACACGTGGTAATACAGCTTCAGAACTTGCTGTTGAGAAGGCTAAAATTAGCTCATCTTTTAATACTTTAATTAAATAGAAGATGCTGATCCCTGCGAATTTTGCCACAAGTCCAAGAACGACAAAGATAAAGAATAGCATGGTTGCATAAACAAGAATTGCCAATTTGGCAAGTGGAACCAGTGAAGCAAACCCATATTTGGAAACGGTTACACCAATTAAACCAAATACCCCTAGTGGAGCGAATTTCATTACGAGGTTTGTTACCCAGAACATAGCATCTGCTACCCCTTGGAAGAAGTCTAAGACTGGTTTCCCTCGATCACCTACTGCAGCAACCCCTAAACCGAAAATAACTGAGAAGAAGATAATTGCTAGCATATTACCTTCAGCCATTGACTGAATAATATTTGTTGGGACAATGCCTACAATGATATCAAATGGTCCTTCATGCTGTACTTCCTCAGTTGTTGATACATACTTCGAAATATCCCCTTGAGATAATTCATTCATGTTAATACCTGCACCAGGTTGGAAAATGTTTGCAGAAAGTAATCCAACTACGATTGCAACTGTAGTAATAATCTCAAAGTAAATTATTGATTTCCCGCCTAATCGTCCAAGTTGCTTCATATCTCCAGTACCAGCAACACCAACGATTAATGTCGAAATAATAATCGGTACAACAATCATCTTAATAAGATGTAAGAATATATCCCCTAATGGTTGTAGATATGTCTCAATTTTGGGGTTTCCGTAAAAGATACCACCAACAATGATCCCTAAAATCAAACCGATTAAAATCTGAGCGGCTAAACTGACTTTAAATTTCTTTTTCAAATCCTTTGTACCTCCCCTAATATTAAATTTTTAGGACACGCCTTACTTTAATAATACGGAGGACTTATGGAATCCGACAAAATCCGAGAAAATTAATTTACTTTTGTTAAAATGTCTGAATATAACACTTGAATAAACTTCTTAATATTTACCTTTGCTTTACGATTATCGTGATCTTCAATCTGTGTCATGAGCTGACGAATTTCTTTAAAATCAAAATAGCGAGGGGCATAGTACTCGAATTCTGAGTTTGTGTAATCAACAACCCCTAAATTAGCGAGATTAATCATGGCAGCTAATATTGTACGACGCACACGCTGCTCGATGGCCTTACTCTCTTTTAAAATTTCATCTGGCGTAGCCTTGGTCACAGCAGCAATTTCTTCATAAAGCTCCTTTAATGGAGGAAGGGGGGCAATCTTGTGCTGGTGAGCAAGTAATGTTTCGATAATGGCAATGATATCCTCACTACCAATTTCCCCGACAATCCCCATATCATTCAAGATAGATTGAATATGGTCTCGTGATGTAGCTTTATGAGTCTTTTGTTCACTTAACTCAATGTTTGTAAGTGATTGACGTATTACTAATAGTGAATTTTTAAGTCGAAATTGTTCAGTTGTTTTTTTCAAAACATTTTCAACTTCAATACGATTGATTGGTTTATGAATGAAGAAATCAATTCCTTGCTCATATGCTTCCCCAACCATTTCCTTATTCACTACCTGTGAAATCATAATAAATTGTCCCTCGAAACGATTTTGCATAAGTTGTTCCACAGTTGCTATGCCATCAAGCTTAGGCATCAGTAAATCAATAAGCACAAACTCTGGCTGTGTCATTAAAATTTGTGGAATGGCATCCTCACCATTGCGAGCCTCACCAATAACTGTTCCTAACCCGCTATCTTCAATAATTTGCTTTAACATAACACGACTTGCACGATCATCATCTACAATAAAATACCTCATTTAAGTCTCTCCCGTTTGAATAGTTTGCGTAGGAATTATGATTTTAAACGTTGTGTATTGATTGTTTGATTCAACGGTTATTGAGCCTTTTAATTTTTCTACTAGTTCAGCAACATGTGAAAGCCCAATGCCAGTTGCTGCAACACCATCAACATTGAATTTAGTGGTGTATCCAGGTTCAAAAATAACAGAAATATCTGCTTGTGAAATCCCTTGTCCATTATCACATACGGTTATTACAGTATTATCCTCTTGGCGCTCAATAGCAATAGAAATGATCCCTTGCTTTTCAATAGCCTCAACAGCATTGGCTGATAAATTATTTAATAGAGCAAGGAGTGCAATATGATCTTTCGTTTGAAAATCGAAGTCTATACATGTATTAAATTGTATTTCCTTACCGAGTAATTCTGCATATTTCCTATTACCTTCTTCAATATAATGCAATAATTCAGATAATACAAAAGGGCCAAAGCTCTTTTCCCCGACAATCTTTGAAATACCAGCATATATCCGTTGAGAATCCTTTTTCACTTCATGGATTTCCTGGGCAATATGAAGTGCTTGTAAACTTTCCGCTCGAAAACCTAGCGTCTTTAACTGACGATATAATTCATAACCACTACCTGTAATTGTTTCAATATGATTCATTGACTTTTTTAAATATAGTGTCTCCACATAGAGATCAGATCCAATATTCAGCATTTCTTGTACCCGCTTTTTTTGTTCAGCTATCAAAATAGAGCTGTAAATCCCTACTACAAAAAAGCTTCGTAATAATGCTACCGCTAATAGGATCAAGAGATCATGGAGAAATAAAAAAGTATATGTTTGGACAAAAAATCGGAAAATTTGTTCAGCTAAATTACTGATGACCTCACTAAAAGCAACGAGTAAACCAAGTTTTAGTGGTTTTTCTCTGTATTGTTGAATATCTAAAATTTGCAGGCATACTGCAAACAATACATAAAATAAACCGGCTGGTAAATGGTTAAATATACTCTCGGCAATCAGAACATCATGTAATGTCGAATTAATAACCCGAAAAATAGTTGTCACAATACCGGTAGCTACACCTGCTAAAATAATTGGTGTAGGTTTAATTAATGTGCATAAAAAGAAGACAATTGTTCCTAAACCAAAACGGAAAGTTGTATTAGCAAAAGGCATAATTTTAATTTCACTACCTATTGCGGTCATAACAGCAATAATGAAAATCCAAGTAAGGGAAGCACGCGTCATAAGTAATTTCGATTGCAATTCAACAACCTCCCATCATTGATATAATAAAAAATACCACAACCGAGGCGGAAGTGGTATCTAACAAGTAATACATACAATTTAGGCAAAAAAAAACGGCTACATTCGTAGTCGGAAATTTAAAACTGGAGGAGGTAGAGGGATTCGAACCCCCGCGCGGTGTTACCCGCCTGTCGGTTTTCAAGACCGATCCCTTCAGCCAGACTTGGGTATACCTCCATGTTATATTGCTTTACTGTCTTATCGACAAAAATAAATTTATCATAACTAGAAACGAACGTCAAGATAATTTTTGAAAAAATATATAATGTTTAAATCGTCACTTAGAAATAAATAATTTGTGCATTAAGTTGCATTTTATACAAACAGTCAGTATACTAGTTATTGCCGTGCTAGGTGGGAAGGTAGCGGTGTCCTGTAACTCGCAATCCGCTCTAGCGAGACTGAATTCCTTTTTCGAGGCTGTCCGTATTGTTTGGTCTGCCTTTTGCACGTAGTGTTGACGATTGGGTCCTGCGCAATGGATACCCATGAACCATGTCAGGTCCGGAAGGAAGCAGCATTAAGTGGTCTTATTCATGTGCCGCGGGGTTGCCTAATCTGAGCTAACGACAAGAGTAACGCTTATGTGCGGCTGTCAAGGAAAGGTGCACGGCATTAAATTGCCAATTCAAAGCATCCGTCTATTATAGGCGGATGCTTTTTTATTTTAAATTTAGCAACTTCATTTTCTATATAATGCAGCAAATGCTATAATAAAACTATTCAATTAAATGGAGAAGGAGAGAGGAAATCAGTGACGTATCAAGCATTTTACCGTGTGTATAGACCGCAATCTTTTCGAGAAATGTCTGGTCAAACACATGTCAAAAGAACGCTACAAAATGCTCTCCTAGCAAATAAAACAACACATGCTTACTTGTTTTCTGGGCCCCGTGGTACAGGGAAAACAAGTACTGCTAAAATCTTTGCGAAGGCCTTGAATTGTGAACATGCACCATCGAAAGAGCCGTGTAATGAATGTGCTACATGCATAAGTATTACAGATGGTTCTCATCCAGATGTAATTGAATTTGATGCAGCCTCAAATTCACGTGTTGAAGAGATAAGGGATATCATAGAAAAGGTTCGTTTTGCTCCCGCAAGCAGTAGATATAAGGTGTACATCATAGACGAAGTGCATATGCTTTCTACAAGTGCTTTTAACGCTCTTTTAAAAACGTTGGAAGAACCACCTCCTCATGCCGTGTTTATTTTAGCAACTACAGAGCCTCATAAATTGCCTGCTACGATCATTTCTCGTTGTCAGCGCTTTGATTTTAAACGACTTTCTACTAATGATATTATTGAACGTATGAAAGTTGTTTTAGAAGATATTGACTTACCATATGAAGAACAAGGTTTAAAGGTGATTGCACAATCAGCCGCAGGGGGAATGCGTGATGCTTTAAGCTTATTGGACCAAGTTGTGTCTTTTAGTGGCGAAAAATTAAAACTTGAGGATACGTTGTTAGTTACAGGTTCTATTAGTCAGGATGTTTTTTATGATCTAGCGGAGGCACTCAAAGTAAAAGATGTTGCGCAAATGCTTACCCTTTTAGAGCAACTTATAGCTGACGGTAAGGACCCTTTGCGACTTTCAGAGGATTTAATTACATTTTTCCGCGATTTATTATTACTTCAAACAAGTGATGATTTAGCTGAACTTTTAGAGCTTGTATCTCCTGAGGAACGTGTATTCACTTTAGCACACGAGTTTGCACCAAATATGCTTTATGGATATATTGATATACTTGCAAAGACACAGCAAGAGATGCGTTTCTCTCACCATACCAAAATTTATTTAGAGACGGCTTTGCTTAAAATGGTACAGTTTTCAGGAGGGATAGCCCATCAGACGGTTACTACAAATGAAATGGGAGAAAACCCTGATCTCACTCAAAAAATTGTAGCTCTTGAACAACTGGTTCAGCAACTATCCTTACAACTGCAAACGGGTACACCTATGCAAACGACGACAGCACAAAAAGAGCAACGGCCTCGAGCTAAAAGCCCGAATGGTTATAAAGCACCTACAGGTCGTATTCAGGAAGTGCTGAAAGATGCAACAAAGCAGGATGTGCAACGTATTAAGTCCATTTGGGCACAAGCCTTAAGTCAAATGCAAAAATCACAATCGGCTCTTTTAGCAGAAGCCGAACCTGTTGCGGCATCTTCAAGTGCTTTTGTGTTAAAATTCAAGTATGATATTCATTGTCAGATGGTTGCCGACAACCAGTCTTTAAAGGCTCACTTTACACAATTAATTGCAGGGCAAACTGGTACAATGTACGAGATGCTATGTATACCAGAAGAATCATGGTTAAAAATGCGTGAAGAGTTTATTCGTGATCATGGTCTGCAGCAAAAGAAATCACAGACTGAATCAGAGCATGGAGAAGAATTATTAGAGCCACCACCGGCAGAAATGCCAGAAGAACCATTTATCGATGATGCCCAACCTCTTGCTTCACAAGACCCACTTGTAACAGAGGCTGAAAAGCTCTTTGGTAAAGATTTTGTTGAAATTATTGAAGATTAAATTTTTAGGAGGAAACATTTATGCGTGGAATGGGAAATATGCAAGGTATGATGAAAAAAATGCAAAAAATGCAAAAGGAAATGATGGAGGCTCAAGAAGCTCTAAATGCTGAGCAATTTGAAGGTGTTGCAGGCGGCGGTATGGTGAAAGTAACAGTTTCTGGTCAGCGTGAAGTAGTTTCAGTAAATCTAGATGAATCTGTAGTAGACCCAGAAGATATCGAAATGCTACAAGACCTAATTGTTATTGCAACAAATGAAGCGTTGAAAAAAGTAGAAGAAAAAACAAACTCAACTATGGGTAAATTCACGCAAGGCTTAAACCTTCCATTCTAGGAGGTATTCATATGTACTACCCAGAACCAATATCTAAATTGATCGATAGTTTTATGAAATTGCCAGGTATCGGGCCGAAAACTGCGGCTCGTCTGGCGTTTTTTGTGTTAACAATGAAGGAAGACGATGTATTATCTTTCTCTAAAGCACTAATTGATGCTAAACGAAACCTAAGCTACTGTTCTATTTGTGGCAATATAACGGATGTAGATCCTTGTCACATATGTACAGATAAGCAGCGAGATCATTCTATTATTTGTGTTGTACAAGATACAAAAGATGTGATTGCAATGGAAAAAATGCGTGACTACAACGGTATGTACCATGTACTTCAAGGAGCTATTTCACCAATGGATGGTATTGGTCCAGAAGACATTAATGTTGCTTCTTTGCTAGTGCGCTTGCAAGATGAAAGTGTCCAAGAACTTATTTTAGCTACAAATTCAACAATCGAGGGTGAGGCAACCGCTATGTATATTTCTCGCCTTGTCAAACCGTCAGGCATTCGTACAACTCGTATTGCTCATGGATTGCCAGTAGGTGGAGATCTAGAATACGCAGATGAGGTTACGCTGTCTAAGGCAATGGAAGGCCGACGCGAGTTATGAGTGAGGGATTAGTATGTTCTTCCGTAGTAAAGGGAAATTAAAAAAGGAATTTGATGATAAGCTTGTGAATCTGATTAAAGAAACAAAAGAGGATTTACAGCAGGCAAAGATAATAGAAGAATTAATGGATGATTATGACATAGGTGTAATTGCTCAACGCAAAACAGCAGAAAGTATTCATTTCTATTTGTTTAAGGAAGCTAGAATTCGTAAGGTATTAATAAAATAGTTCTTTGTAAAATATTCATAGAAGCAAAACAGGAAACATAAACTTTCATAATTATTTAATTGAGGGGGCAACTATATGTCTGAGTTAGTAATTATGAGTATTTGTATTCCTGTCGGGCTTCTTTTTCTTTATGTAATAATAAGACATGCTAAAATGGGTAAAATCTTAGAAGGATTATCGGTGTTTTGGTTTAGATTTGCATTTGCTTTTCTACTATTATTCGTAATCCATTTAGGTATTGGTTATATAGGATATAATGTGCCAATCAATCTGTTTTCGGTCTTAACAATCGCTGTTTTAGGTATTCCTGGTGTCTTAGGAATAACAGCTTTAATATTTATTTTATAAAAGGCTTGCAATATAAAAAGATTATGGTATAGTTATAAAAGTCGCTAATACAACTGATTGAAACGGAAAAATAATTTTAAAATTATTGTTGACACGGTGTGTGGCGCATGATATTATATAAGAGTTGCTGCTGAAACAGCAGTAAACAAAATGAACCTTGAAAACTGAACAAGCAAATCGTAATCAATAAAGTTTTAAGTAACTAGCTTCAGTTAGTGAACGAAACGCAATTTTGGACATCGAACATGATGCCAGCAAAACAATTTGAGCTAATCAAATTTCTTTTATGGAGAGTTTGATCCTGGCTCAGGACGAACGC
>NZ_JAASJR010000023.1:0-6405 GCF_019731275.1 Lysinibacillus sp. K60
GCGCGCCCGACAGGAGTCGAACCCATAACCTTCTGATCCGTAGTCAGACGCTCTATCCAATTGAGCTACGGGCGCATTTAAAATGGTGCCGAGGACCGGAATCGAACCGGTACGGTAGTCACCTACCGCAGGATTTTAAGTCCTGTGCGTCTGCCAGTTCCGCCACCCCGGCACATTTGGAGCGGAAGACGAGGTTCGAACTCGCGACCCCCACCTTGGCAAGGTGGTGTTCTACCACTGAACTACTTCCGCATGTGCATAAGCTTTTTTTATCTGGCAATGAAAATAATGGTGCGGGTGAAGGGAGTCGAACCCCCACGCCTTGCGGCGCTAGATCCTAAGTCTAGTGCGTCTGCCAATTCCGCCACACCCGCTTATTATTATTTAAAAATGGTGAGCCATGAAGGACTCGAACCTTCGACCCTCTGATTAAAAGTCAGATGCTCTACCAACTGAGCTAATGGCTCGAAAAATGGTGCCGGCTATAGGAATCGAACCCACGACCTACTGATTACAAGTCAGTTGCTCTACCTGCTGAGCTAAACCGGCATATGGTGGAGGATGACGGGCTCGAACCGCCGACCCTCTGCTTGTAAGGCAGATGCTCTCCCAGCTGAGCTAATCCTCCTGGGTATTATGCCTAGCGACGTCCTACTCTCACAGGGGGAAGCCCCCAACTACCATCGGCGCTAAAGAGCTTAACTTCCGTGTTCGGTATGGGAACGGGTGTGACCTCTTTGCCATCATCACTAGACTTTGTTATGTATCTTGTTTTGAAGTTGTTTACCTGTCCTTCAAGACAAGAATTATTGTATAACGTTTTCTAACATTATGCAATACTTTTTTATAAAAAAAAGAAATTATTACTTTTTAAAGTTATTTTTGTTAAGTAAGAGAAAATATTGCCCTGCAAAATATTATAGCAATTGTTGGTTCAAAAGAAAACAATTATTTTATTTGCCGATATTCTTAGCTTATAATCTATTTCAATACAAGTGAAGAATATAGATAATCCTTCACTCTTCTTTTCATTAAATATTTGAAAGCTCTATTTTTAATTTTACAATATCCTCAAGTGTAGTAGAAGGACCAAAAGATATTCTAAAAAATTGGCGTGCCGCTTCCAAAGAGAACCCCATAGATAGAATAGCCTTTGTTCCCGATTCACTATGAATATCACATGCACTACCAGTAGAGATACAGATTCCCGCCTCATTTAACTTTAAAAGAACATATTGCCCCTCTACTTTCTCCATCATTACCCCACAAATATTAGGTAGTTGCTGTTTACATTCAACGAGCTGACATGTTTCAGGTAAATTATTTTCAAAATAATCTCTTAACGTTTGATAATGTTGCAACTCATATTGATAGTTTTCAATTGCCGCGGCAAAGGCCACGATTGCAGGAGTATCTAATGTTCCCCCTCTAAGACCCCTCTCATGTGTCACACCTGGTGTTAATGCAGGTACTCTGATTGCAGGGTTCATATATATAGCACCGCAGCCCTTTGGCCCACCTATTTTATGAGCCGAGATGGTAATAGCATCGGCCCCCTTTGGTATAGCTAGTTTACCAAATGATTGTACACAATCAACGTGACAGAAAATATTTGATTTTCTTGCCATCTTTACGATTTTCTCTACAGGCTGGATTGAACCAATTTCAGAATTGACATGTTGAATGGTAATCAAAGCAGTCTCTTCTCGGATTGCTTGTTGCAATTGTCCCAGATCAACACAACCATCCTTCTGCAAAGGTAATTTTGTTACAGTAAAGCCCTTTTTCTCAAGTGTATTCAAAGCTGCATGCACTGACGTATGCTCAGCTTGAGAAGAAATAATGTGTTTTCCTTTTTTTGAGGCTAGTGCTAACGACAAGATGGCTATGAGATTTCCCTCTGTTCCACTACCCGTAAAAATTACACCATCACTAGTTACACCTAGGGCTTGGGCTACAACCTCTCTTGATTGCTGGACAAAATAAAGGGCTTGTCCCCCTAAATCATGCAGACTCGCACTATTTCCATAATACCGTTGTGCCACCTCTACATAGGCCTCAAGAGATTCCCTCATCATAGGTGATGTTGCAGCATAATCCATATAAATCATCGTCTTCTTCCTCTCTTGTTCATCAGGTCTTGTTTTCTTTTTTATTTTATGTAAAGATAAGTGTCAAGACAACTGTAAAGAAGGTATAACTATGGATGTAAAGACAGACGTCCTTATAATTGGTAGTGGAATTGCTGCACTTCAGGCTGCTTTAGTGCTTGAAAAACATTTTCAAATACAAATTGTTACAAAATCATCTTTATATATGAGTAGTTCTTACCGTGCACAAGGTGGGATTGCTGCTGTTACTAGTGAGGAAGATCATATTCAACACCATATTGCTGATACATTGAAAGCTGGCGAGTATCATCATGAGAAAAGGCATGTTAAAACACTTATAAAAGATGGCACTGAGATTATGCAAAACTATCTAAAGGATGGCCTCCCTGTTGATCGGCAGGTCGATGGAAAACCTGCTCTAGGACTTGAAGGAGCACATAGTCATCATCGTATTCTACATGCAGGTGGTGATCGTACTGGTCAGATTTTCATAGATTATTTGCTTCATAAACTCTCACCCAAAACAAAGATCAATTGCTATGAAATGGCTTATGAGCTTTTACGGAATACAGATGGTGACTGTGTAGGAGTATTAACCAAAGGAGAAAAAGGTACAAAACGTTATTTGGCACATCATGTTATTTTAGCGACAGGTGGCGCAGGTGCCCTTTATTCAAGTACATCTAATTTTCCAACTAATACAGGGGATGGGATCGCATTAGCATTTCGAGCAGGCGCTGCCATTAGTGATATGGAATTTATGCAATTTCACCCGAGTCTTCTTTGGTGTAAAAATGAAGCAAAGGGATTAGTTTCTGAAGCTGTCAGAGGGGCTGGCGGTATTTTTGTTAATGCACAGCATCAGCCCATTATGACAGGTTTACATGCTCAACTTGACCTAGCACCAAGACATATTACTGCACTTGCCCTATTTACAAAACGTGCAGCTGGTGAAGAAACGTTTATTGATATCACTAACATTCACGACTTTGAAGAAAAATTTCCAACAATTGCTCAGCTATGCCATGTTCATCACGTTCATTTACAAGATGGCCTAATCCCCGTGGCTCCAGGAAGTCATTTCTTGATGGGTGGTGTTATTGCTGATGACAAAGGAAGAACTACTATACCAAACTTATATGCAGTCGGTGAGGTTGCCTGTACAGGCGTACATGGCGCGAATCGTTTAGCAAGTAACTCCCTATTGGAAGGTATTACATTTGGTCAAAAAATGGCGCAGTACATTATTCAAAAAGGGTGTCATCAAAAAAACTTTTTACTGGAAAAGCATCAATGTGCTGATAAAATGCCACCTTTATTTAGCAAACCCCAATTACAGCAACACATGATGCGGTTCCTAGGTATTGTTAGAAATATTGATGACTTGCAGCATTTTGCAAAGCAACTACCCTCCTTGCAATCACTTACTCAAGTTAATTTAAAGGGTCTTGAACTAGCTGAGTTGGAATTATTTATGATGCATGTAGTCGCCACATTAATGGCACATGCAGCAATTACCCGAACGGAAACAAGAGGAGCTCATATTCGAACGGATAAACCCGAAATGAAATCACAATGGGCAAGCCGATGGATTATTTTTTCGCAAGGACAAATGAAAGTGAGGAACTCATTGTATGAATATCATCAAACTCGAGGAAATGCTCAAGCAATTTTTTAATGAGGATTTAGGAGATGGAGATTTATCGAGTGAATTTATCTTTTCACCCGAACAGCAGGGAGCTTTTTCTTTTTACGCGAAAGAAAGCGGAATTTTTTGCGGGGCTAACATTATTGAGCATGGCTTTCTCTTACTCGATCGATCAATCGAAGTCAACCTTCATAAAAAAGATGGAGAGATGGTTAAGTCAGGTGATGTACTCGCTGTGATTAAAGGTCCCTTACAAAAGTTATTAATCGGTGAGCGTGTCATTTTAAATCTTATTCAACGTATGTCTGCTATTGCAACGGCAGCCCATCTTGCCGTTCAAGAAACAGTAGGTACTCACGCAAAAATATGTGATACGCGTAAAACACTACCAGGACTGCGTATGTTAGATAAATATGCTGTTCGAATTGGTGGTGCTTTTAATCATCGTAATGGCCTGTATGACGCAATTATGCTAAAGGATAATCATATTGCCTTTGCTGGTAGCATTACAAAGGCAGTTCAGGCCGCTAGAGTAAAAGTCGGTCATACCGTAAAAATTGAAGTTGAAATTGAAACAAAAGAACAATTAGAAGAAGCTATCAACGCAGGAGCAGATATTATTATGTTTGATAACCGTAGCCCAGAAGAAATTCGTGCATGGCTTCCCATTGTTCCTCCCACTATTGCGACTGAAGCATCTGGGGGCATCACACTTGAAAATTTAAAGGCATATGCCCAATCGGGTATTCAATGGATTTCACTTGGCTCCTTAACACATTCAGTTAAAGCTTTTGATATTAGTGCACTCGTTCAAATGAAAGGAGATCATTCCCTTGTCCATCACTAGTTTATTACAACAGACGACATTACTCCCAGAGCATTATCGGGAACTATCTGTAAAGGAAATGGAATCTCGTATTTTATCAATAAAGAAAAAATTAGGTCCTAAATTATTTATTCCTGCCCACCATTATCAAAAAGATGAAGTCATTCAATTTGCAGACGCAACTGGGGATTCTTTACAGTTAGCTCAATTATCCGCAGCAAATAAGGAAGCTGAACACATCGTATTTTGCGGTGTACATTTTATGGCAGAGACTGCTGATATGCTGACAACGAAACAGCAACGTGTCTATTTACCAGATATGCGCGCTGGTTGTTCAATGGCTGATATGGCAGATATTTATCAAACAGAACAAGCATGGCCCATTCTTCAAGAACTCTTTGGTGATACGATTATTCCTCTAACCTATGTTAATTCAACTGCGGCTATTAAAGCCTTTACTGGAAGGCATGGTGGTGCTTGTGTCACTTCATCGAATGCAAAGGAACTTGTTCAATGGGCTTTTACCCAAAAACAGCGTATCTTCTTTTTACCTGACCAACATTTAGGAAGGAATACTGCCTATGATTTAGGTATACCTCTTGAAAATATGGCTGTTTGGAATCCACATAAGAACATGCTCGAAACAAAAGAGCCTCTTGAAAATATCCAGGTTATTCTTTGGAAGGGTCACTGCTCTGTGCACGAAGGGTTTACGGTTCAACATACAGAGGTTATTCGCAAAGAACACCCGACTATGAGGATTATCGTTCACCCAGAGTGCAGCCGTGAAGTGGTAGCAGCGGCTGATGATGCAGGCTCCACAAAATACATTATTGATACAATCAATCGAGCTCCAAGCGAATCTGCATGGGCAATTGGAACAGAAATGAATCTTGTCAATCGCATTATTAAGCAGCATCCTGATAAACATATTGTCTCCTTAAATGAAAACTTTTGTCCTTGTTTAACAATGAATCGAATTGACCTTCCACATTTGTTATGGAGCTTAGAAAGTATTGAGCAAGGTCAACCTCATAACCGTATACAAGTAGATAAACATACTACCGCTGAAGCACTTAGTTCACTTGATAGAATGCTAGCCAGAGGATAAATAGTTACACTTTTTAAACAGAAAGGTTGAAGATATAACCTTTCTGTTTCTGTTTACAAACACCTGCTTTCAATAGTGCTAACGGCTTCCATTTTCGCCTACATTGCTAAAATTGACACGACTTTATGCTCCATGATACTGTCAATTTGGAGGTGATATTAAATGGCTTTTCAATCGAAAAATATCTTTATCAATTTACCAGTAAAAGATCTAAACAAATCTATCAGTTTTTTTAAGGAATTAGGTTTTGAGTTCAATCAACAATTCAGTGATGAAACAACAGCCTCAATGATTATTAGTGAAAATATCTTCGCATTAATAATGGTTGAAGAACGATTTAAAGGATTTAGTAAGAAAGAAGTTACAGATACTACTACTTCTGCAGAAGCAATCTTATGTCTTTCTGCTGAAAGCCGAGAACAAGTAGATCAATTAGTGAATAAGGCACTTGCCTCTGGTGGTAAACCA
The DNA here is from genome assembly GCF_019731275.1 of Lysinibacillus sp. K60. Taxonomy (NCBI): domain Bacteria; kingdom Bacillati; phylum Bacillota; class Bacilli; order Caryophanales; family Bacillaceae; genus Lysinibacillus; species Lysinibacillus sp. K60. The sequence goes on from NZ_JAASJR010000023.1 coordinate 6,165, forward strand.
TATAGTGAACCACAAGATCACGGATTTATGTATGGTTGGGGTTTTCAAGATGTAGATGGGCATATCTGGGAAGTGGTTTATATGGATGAAAATGCATTGAATCAAGAGTAAATTTTGTATCTATGAATATCAAAAAACAGTAGATGCAAATGCATCTACTGTTTTTAGTATGACCCGTACGGGATTCGAACCCGTGTTACCGCCGTGAAAGGGCGGTGTCTTAACCACTTGACCAACGGGC
>NZ_JAASJR010000024.1:0-2364 GCF_019731275.1 Lysinibacillus sp. K60
CGGAAGTTAAGCTCTTTAGCGCCGATGGTAGTTGGGGGCTTCCCCCTGTGAGAGTAGGACGTCGCTAGGCAACAAAACAGTCAGCTGTGCGCTGACTGTTTTTTTATTGTATCTTTTGAAAACCCCTTGCTATGCGAGAGGCTCTCAATGAATAATAAAAATTTAGCACACACTACATGGAATTGTAAGTATCACATCGTCTTTGCGCCAAAATATAGAAGGCAGATATAGGTAGAATTCTTCGCCAGTTATGTGAAAGAAAAGGAGTCGAAATCATTGAAGCTACAGCCTATCCTGATCATATTCGTATGTTGATGAGATTCCGCCCAAAATAAGTGTTTCATCGTTTGTGGGTTATTTGAAAGGGAAGAGTAGTTTAATGATATTCGATTGCCATACGAACCTGAAATAGAGATATGGAAATGGGGAGTTTTGGTGTCGCGGATATTATTTAGATACAGTAGAACGAAACAGAAAAATCATACAGGAATATATAAAAAATCAATTGCAAGAGGATATTCTTGAGGATCAAACGACCATGAAAGAATTCATTGATCCATTTACAGGAGAAGAAATACAAGCAAAAATAATAAAACCACCTTAGTGGTAGCGTGAAAACGGAGTGCGGTTGGCGGACCTTTCAGCGTGTCTTTAGACATGGGCCAGTACCCCAGCGTTTCACGCGTAGAGCAAACCACCAGTTAGACTGGTGGTTCTGATTCATTGTAATCTTAGCACTATATAGGAGGGGTTAGAAAGCTATTAACTAAGTCAGTTTAAAATTTTCAAGCCTTCATCAAGCCTTCAGTGAAAGGATAAAATTAGACGTAAACAACAGCGTAACTTTTTTTCAATTAAATAATATTAATACCACCAGTACACCCTTATAAGACATAGTTAATATAGATAAGAGCTTTCATTACTGTTGGGGGCTTATGCCCTTTATTTTTCTTATTAAAAATATGTTCTACACTAAAAATTTTTGAAACTGAAATTATTGTTGCAACATAAACTATGATTTAAGTAGCTCTATACATTTCTTAGAATAACCATATTTCGCTGCATATTCTTATATGTTACTGTAATTGAATTTTAGCTAAACACTTCGTTAGAGTTTGCTACTATCTACATAAGAATCGTCAAAAAAATAGAAAATCTAGTTCTATTCGTCATTCTTCATCCTTATACTGTAAAGATTACATCAAAAAGGAGAGGAAATTTTGTGGATTGATGGCGTGTTTTCTGGTGGCGGTTTGAAGGGCTTTGCATTAGTAGGGGCATATCAAGTACTAGAAGCTGAACATTTTCGATTTAAACGTGTAGCTGGTACAAGTGCAGGTGCCATTTTAGCTGCCTTTATTGCTGCAGGATATAGTGGAAAAGAGATAGAAATGATGCTAGAAGAGTTAGATGTTCCTTCATTACTAGATCCAAGAAGAACAATTTTACCTTTTCCTTTTATGAAATGGGTAAATGTTTATAATCATTTAGGTCTCTATAAAGGAAAGGCCTTAGAAAAATGGTTTTTCCAAAAGCTAGCAGCAAAAGGAGTATACACTTTTGGTGATCTGCCTAAAGATTCACTTAAGTTAGTAGCTTCAGATTTAACCAATGGTAGAATGATTGTTTTACCAGACGATTTGCATAAATATCAAATTGAAGCAAAGAATTTTTCAGTTGCTTGTGCGTTACGCATGAGTTGTGGTATACCTTTTTTCTTTGAACCAGTTACATTAAAGACTGGGAAGGGTGAATCGGTTATAGTGGATGGTGGTGTTTTAAGTAATTTTCCACTATGGATATTCGATGATAAAGAAGGTCGGAAAGTACGTCCGATTTTAGGCCTGAAACTGAGCAGAAGTAGAGAAGAACAATGTCCTCAAGAAATTAAGAATGGTCTAAATTTATTTGAGGCACTATTTTCAACTATGAAAGATGCTCATGATGAAAGGTATATATCAAGACGACATGAAAGAGATATTATTTTTATTCCTGTAGAAGATTATAGTGCTACCCAATTTGATTTAAATGAAGAAACAAAAGAAACTCTATTAGAAATAGGAAGAAACCGTACAATTCAATTTTTACGAAATTGGCCAAGGTTGAGGTTATAATTATTTTTAAAAATTAATTATAAAACTATTGACCAATGACAAATAGGGTGTTATTATATAAAAGTTGCTGTTGAGATACGCAGCTACTAAAATATAAAATAAAATAACTGTTTGACATTAAATATAAAACATGTTATTATATAAAAGTTAACTCTTACAGAAGAGTAAACAAAATGAACCTTGAAAACTGAACAAGCAAAACGTAATCAATAAAGTTTTAAGTAGCTAGTTTTACTAGCGAACGAAACAC
>NZ_JAASJR010000025.1:0-2130 GCF_019731275.1 Lysinibacillus sp. K60
CCGAACACGGAAGTTAAGCTCTTTAGCGCCGATGGTAGTTGGGGGCTTCCCCCTGTGAGAGTAGGACGTCGCTAGGCGCAAAAAGTCGCTGCTGATACACTCAGTAGTGGCTTTTTTTATTTGAGCCGACTATTTTTTATTCATAAATACATAAAAGAAGGTATCCTCAATGGATGCCTTCTTTTTTTGATACTTAACTTAGTGTGTATGAACTGTAGTAGCTCGAAGTTCGATACGGCGAATTTTCCCTGATGTCGTTTTTGGTAACTCATCAATAAAGACGATACTACGAGGGTATTTATAAGGGGCTGTTAACGCTTTAACATGCTCCTGTAGCTCCTTTGTTAACTCCTCTTCATTGCATTCTTTGAAACCTTCTCTTAAGATAACAAATGCCTTTACAATATGCCCCCTAATTTCATCTGGCGCAGCTACAACTGCACATTCTTGTACAGCTTCATGTTTGTTTAATGCATCTTCAACTTCAAATGGTCCGATCGTATAACCAGATGAAATAATAATGTCATCCCCACGACCTTCAAACCAGAAGTAACCGTCTTCATCACATTTTGCTTGATCACCTGTAATATACCAATCCCCACGAAATGCAGCTTGTGTGCGCTCTGGTTCTTTATAATATTCTTTAAATAAAGCTGGTGAAGATTTGTGAACAGCAATATCACCAACTTCGCCAACTGGTGCTTCATTCCCTTCATTGTCGATAATACGTACAATATTACCAGGAGTTGGAACACCCATAGAACCAGGACGTAATTCTGTGTTTTCGAGTGTACCAATTAATAATGTGTTTTCTGTTTGTCCATAGCCGTCACGTACTTTTAGTCCAAAATGATTCATAAATGTTTCGATAACTGGACGATTTAAAGGTTCACCTGCAGAAACGGCACTTCGTAGAGATGATAGATTGTAGTCTTGTAAATTATCGATTTTCGCCATAATCCGGTATTCTGTCGGGGTACAACATAGAACATTAACTTTTTCATCCTGCATTAATTGAAGATAGGTTTTTGCATCGAATCCACCATGATAGACAAAAGCAGTAGCGCCGAGCATGATTGTTGATAAAAAAGGACTCCATATCCACTTTTGCCAACCAGGAGCAGCTGTTGCCCACACGAGGTCCCCTTCACGTACACAAAGCCATTTTGAAGCTGCAGTTCTAATATGTGCATATCCCCAGCCATGTGAATGAACAACGCCTTTAGGTTTACCAGTTGTACCAGATGTATAAGAAAGGAATGCCATGTCATCACGTGTAGTAGCTACAGCTGTAAATGTAGCTGGCTGCTTGCTTGCTAATTCATCTAAAGAAGTCCAATCTCCTTTCGCAGCACCGATCACTAGTTTGTTTTTCAATGCGTATACAGAAGAAGTTATTTGATCAACTTCACTAGTAAAAGCCTCATAAGCAATAACTGCACTAGCAGAAGAATGTTCCATCCGATATTCTAAATCGCTTGCACGTAGCATCTCTGAACATGAAATAGGTACGATACCAGCCTTTAAGCAACCTAGAAAAACGAAATAGGCTTCAGGAAGTCGAGGAATAATAACTAATACACGATCACCTTTTTGAAGCCCCTTCTCCGTAAAAGCGTTTGCGTACTGATTCATTTTTTGGTTAAGCTCGACATAAGAAACTGTACGTCTCTCTTGTTGAGTATTTAACCAACGTATTGCTTGTCGATCACTATCTTGCGAAAATTTTTCTAATTCCTCTGTGATGTTATAAAATTCAGGTGCAATTAAATCATTTGATACCATATTGAACATCCTCCCCCAGACAATTTGATAGAAAATTCATAAAACTATTTTTATTTTAACAATTACAATAATATACAGCAAGAATATTTAGTACGTTAAATAGAAATATTAGAATTAATAGAGAACTATTATGCTTTCAGACGAATATAGGAGCAGTCTTCGACAAAAAATATAAAAATTTTCACAAAATGTGTTGCATTATTTATAATGCTTGCTATAATAATAAATGTACTTAAGAGGTTGTCTAAAACCAAAGTGAATAGCATTGTTCCGAAGTAGCTCAGTTGGTAGTAGCACCTGACTGTTAATCAGGTTGTCGCAGGTTCGAGTCCTGCCTTCGGAGCC
>NZ_JAASJR010000026.1:0-1333 GCF_019731275.1 Lysinibacillus sp. K60
TGCACCATACGCCGACTCTCTTGAGAACAGGGTTCTTTTCTTACTCTTTCTCGTCACTGATTATAATTTATAGAATATAACTTAACAGAGAGTGATTTGAAAAGTCAATACACTTTATCTATTTCGTAATTCAGTAGCTTTCCTTTCTAGTAGTTCCCTTAAGTGTACCGCTACTAATGTTTTAAGGTGTGAAAAATTAAAGAAAGAATGTTAACTGTGATTCGACCTAGCCACTTTCCTGGCAATCATACCTCCAGGGTTTTGTTAAAATTGCAGACAATTCCATGACATCTTTTAAGCATCTAAAATCCAAGCTAGCAATTGGTTCGTCCGCAAGAAAATACTATGGGTTTATGAATGATGGCTAGTGCAATTTCTATCTATCACCACTAGAAAAAGTCATGAGGTAAACATTTTTTCAGCGTTCCATACCAGTCAGTTTCAGGATATGGGCAATATCCTTTTTTTGCTTTTCTCTTTTAATTTCAATTCTCACACCTCAAGTATTAGAATCAACTTTTCTTAAACTGTAAGAAAAGAGCCAAGATGCATAGACTAGAAAACAAACCAAACTTCACTTACCCTAACTTTTCGGTTATATTAGCCCATGCCCATCATATTTCTTCTGCTGAACATAATTTGGCTAGCAGATGCTGGATGGAGTTCAGTCTGGATAGTCAATAGATTATTTTTGATAATTTTGAGGTATCTTCTAGCGCTATAACTTTACCTTGTTAAATAGAGAGGGGCAATTCCATTTGATATTTCTATTGACACTTCACCACTTGTAAACATTTTTCTCACTTTATTAATTATGAAAACCATCATGTTAAACTTCTCCTTGTTAAACAGTTTGCAGCGGCTTAACTTTTTTAATCTGAATTCCTGGAGTGTAGCACCGATAAATTCAATAATGAGGAAAACCGTACACGATTGCACAGTTGTGGCAACGTTAAGCTAAAGGGTATTCCTTGGGGCACAAAGAAGTTAAAACTCTGGCTAAGTAAAATCTATAGTCCGAGTGCAAAGACTGTCCATATCATTATAACTACTGTAATCGTTTTCACTTTAATTGCTTTTGAGATTCCATACAATTCATTTTTGCACATTCATCCATACAGAAGAAGATAACGAACACTAGAAAGTTGATTCCCAAATTATCAGATCCCATACACCATTTTGAAATTAAGTAGAAAATATAAAATAATTAAAAAGGTAATTGACAAATCATTTTTGTAATGCTAGTTTTGAATTAATTAATTTTGAAAATAAAATCGCAGACGAGAAGAGTAAGATAAGTTCCCTGTTCCTCAGAGAATCGGTAAATGGTGCG
>NZ_JAASJR010000027.1:0-899 GCF_019731275.1 Lysinibacillus sp. K60
GTATAAGACGCATCACGCAACCTTGGTAACAGGTTAGAAACAGCTGGAGGAATATCCCCTTGTGAACGGCTTATTTCGAGATGATAAGCTTCTGTTGCGTCCAGTAAAAGCAACGTATGCCCTGTTGGTGCAGTATCAATAATAATGACTTCATCTTGATGATTTTCTACAACGTTAGCAAATGCTCTGAATACAGCTATTTCCTCTGTACAAGGAGAAGCTAAATCCTCTTTCACAAATGCTAAACCTTCCTCATTCATCGTTTCACTTGCCTTAGCAAGCACTTCTGCTTCATAGTTTGCCACTTCTGCTTTTGGATCGATACGACTGATCGTTAAATTTTTAACGTTATCATCACCGAATGTCCAATTGAGGTGTGCGGCAGGATCTGTTGTAGTTAAATGTACATGAGTACCCTCTTCCGCTAATCGTAATGCAATATAAGAAGCCACCGTTGTTTTTCCAACCCCACCTTTACCCATCGTAAAAATGAGTTTCGGCTTACGCTCTAAATAATCTGCAATCATTTCTTCTATCCCAGGAATCTTAGTTACTTCATTTGATCCATCTTCATGTATAACTTCTTGGTCAGTCATCCATGCTTGCATACGCTCAATACTTGATAAAGAGTACGGTACAAAAGGTAAGTAGAATTGCTCAAATTGATTTAGTTCTTCAGGAATTCTTGCTATTGCATCAGCTTGACGTGCAATGAAAGCCTCTTCGATATCATCTGTAGAATTTGCATTGCTCATATATCCATTAATTAGTAGGGTCTGATTTTGAATACCTATTTCAAACAATTCGCGAGAAGCACGTGCTGCTTCCTTTAAAGGATTTTCTTCTGGGCGTGTCACTAACATTAACGTTGTTTGATTAGCATTCTTTAAACGTTCAAC
>NZ_JAASJR010000028.1:0-536 GCF_019731275.1 Lysinibacillus sp. K60
TCGGGTAGAAAATAATAGCCCCTGCTTTTCAGGGGAGTAGGACTTCGTTGCGTTACCCTTCACTTCGTCACCCTGCCACTCCGTTACGCTCCGCTTTCGGGTAGAAAATAATAGCCCCTGCTTTTCAGGGGAGTAGGACTTCGTTGTGTTACTCTTCACTTCGTCACCCTGCCGCTCCGTTACGCTCCGCTTTCGGGTAGAAAATAATAGCCCCTGCTTTTCAGGGGCTAGGACTTCGTTGCGTTACTCTTCACTTCGTCAACCCTGCCGCTACGTTACGCTCCGCTTTCGGGTAGAAAATAATAGCCCCTGCTTTTCAGGGGAGTAGGACTTCGTTGCGTTACCCTTCACTTCGTCAACCCTGCCGCTACGTTACCCTCCGCTTTCGGGTAGAAAATAATAGCCCCTGCTTTTCAGGGGAGTAGGACTTCGTTGCGTTACTCTTCACTTCGTCACCCTGCCGCTCCGTTACCCTCCGCTTTCGGGTAGAAAATAATAGCCCCTGCTTTTCAGGGGAGTAGGACTTCGTTGCGTTA
>NZ_JAASJR010000003.1:0-613376 GCF_019731275.1 Lysinibacillus sp. K60
CTGATAATTTTTCTGGTGCTTCAAACAGTACTCGACAATCTCAATACGTTCTTCAAAAGTTGTCTTTCTTCCTTCGGTCATAGCTTGACTCATTCCTTTACCTGAATCTTTTATTTCACTATGACTAGTATACTTTTTTACCCAGCTTTTTAAAACGGAGGTACTGCTAATCTCGTATTTCGCCAACACCTCCATCTGTGAATAATTTCGTTGAATGTAGTCCTCCACAGCCGCTAATTTTAACTCTTTTGAATAGAACTTACATGAAGTAGCTTCTTGTAATCCTTCACGTCCACCTGCCTCAAATTTCATTTTCCATCTATGAAAAGTTTGATGATCTATTGAAAACCTTTCACACAATTCATTGATAGAATAGTGACCTTCTTCGAACAATTGAAGGATATATAGTTTCAACTCGAGTGAATGTTTGCTTCGCCCCATAAAAAATACTCCCCTTAGATAAACAGATTTTATTTTTTCATCTGTCTACCTAATAGGGAGCATATCACTAAAATATGTTTGGTCTATTTTTTTGTTTTGTTCGTTCTAACTAACAGAGCAGTTTAATGGAGTCTCATATACAGGGATTTCTCCAAAATTAAATCTTTTATGAGAGGAAAAATTTATTTAATACTTAGTAAGCCTAGTTTAATAGCTGTTACAACAGCACCTAAACGAGTTTCTGCATTTAATTTGCGAATAATAGAAGATATATGATATTCCACTGTTCTCCTACTCATACCTAATTCTAAACTAATCTCATTATTGGTTTTGTCCTCAGCAATACGTTCTAAAATCTCATATTCTTTAGGTGTTAACTTTATCATATGTAATAATCCCCCCCATTTATTTTCAGAAGATATCGTATCAATAAATTCCATTTTATTCTATATTCTGGATAAAAAATATCGTTTAATCAAATGTAAATAGTGACAATTTTTCAAAAAAATAATTAAATTTCACTAAGGTTGCGGAAATTACGGATACCTTATTTGAGAAATTTTGTTAAATTTGAACTACAAAACAAATTAATATTTACATATTAATACCTAATAATTAATTGTTTTGTTGGAGTTATAAGGGATTTGAGGAGGTGAAAAAATGCTCAAGAGAATTAATCATGGTTTTAATAGTGCTAGCTCTAGATCTAAATGGTGTGTTTTTTGTGATGCAAAAGATTATTGCAATAAGTGTGATGCTATGGATTGGGGATGTGCTGGAGGCTGGGAAACTTGTTTTAGAAAAGATACAGACGGTTAAAACAAGTGCTTAATTTTTTATTTGGCAATGTAGAGTAAAATCATTATTTACTCTACATTGTATCAAGAAATGGGGGGTATTTATGATTGAATCTATGGAGAAAAAAATTAAAGTATCAAATTTTAAAGAGTTAGAAGTTAATCATAAAAAATATATTTATGTACCGAATACTAATGGTTTATTTGAAATAGATGATATTATTTATTCTATTATATCAAGTGACAATAAAAGCATAGTGGAAGTTTTTAATCAATTAAAAGATAAAATAGCTGAAAATGAATTTAATAATATTATTGAATCACTAATAGAAAATAGGATTATCAATGATACTACTGATAGAAATGCTGTTAACGAAGAAAATGTTAAAAACATAAGTGCACTCACATTAATGATGGTCCAAGAATGTAATTTACGATGTAAATATTGTTACGCTGGTGACGGAGAATATAACGAAAAAGGCAGGATGTCTATAATTACAGCAAAATCAGCAATAGACTATTTGCTAGAACAGTCAGGTGATCGTGATGATCTATCCATTGTATTTTTTGGGGGTGAACCTTTATTAAATTTTCCAGTAATTAAGCAAGTAGTAGAATATGCAAATCACAAAGTAAAATTACATAATAAAAAAATTGGCTTTAGTATGACATGTAATGGAACGCTAATAAATAAAGAAATCACAAAATTTATTTTAGACAATAACATCGCTGTTCAAGTAAGTGTTGATGGGACTAAAAGCGAGCATGACATAAATCGTTTTTACGGAAATAAAAAGGGAAGTTATGATGTTATTTTAAACAGAACAAAAGAATTAAGGGAGCAAAAACAACTAGGAGTTAGGGCAACCATTACTCCGAATAATGTTGATTTGGTAAATATATATGAGCATCTATTCGACTTGAATTTTAGGAGTATCTATGCTGCCCCAGCTATGCAGATGTTTACAGAAGATCAATTCATTGAATTGTCTAAAAGTTATGATGAATTAATTTGTTATTTCGAATATTTGGTAAATAAAAAAGAATATTATAAAGCAGTCAAACTCAATAATATAATGAAGAATTTAGAACGTATTCATATTGGACACGAATCAACATATTTTTGTGGTGCAGAGGTTAATTTTTTAGCAGTTGATATTAATGGTGATTTATATCCTTGTCATCGTTTTGTCAATAATAAAGAGTATAAACAAGGAAATATTTTTGAAGGAACATATTCCATTGCTAAGTCAAAATTTTTAGAAGAAGCACATGTTTCAAATAGATTAAATTGTAATAAATGCTGGGCAAAAAATTTATGTGGGGGTGGGTGTCACCATGAAAATTTAGAATCAACAGGTAAAGTAACGACACCACCTTTACATTATTGCATTTTAACTCAAAAGCAATTAGAAGCTACCTTGCATTTATATTTACGTTTATCAGATGAACAAAGAGAACTATTATTAGAAAAGAAAAATACAAGAGAGTTTGTTAAAAATGGAAATCAAAATTAAGAATTTAACAAAAATTTATAAAAATAAAAAGGTACTAGATAATGTCTCCTTAGAAATTCATAATGGTGTATTTGGTTTATTAGGGGAAAATGGAGCAGGAAAAACAACATTGATGGAAATAATCTCTACATTACTTCCATTTGATGACGGAGAAATTGAAGTTGCAGGGCTAAACGTAAAAAAAGAACCACTTAAGGTTTGTGAAATATTAGGTTATCTTCCACAGAAGTTCGATTTTTTCCCTAAGGTTACTTTAGAAGAGTCATTTGATTATTTATGTAAATTAAAAGGAATGAATAATAGCGCAAGCCGAAAACAGGAAATAAACTTAAGACTTCAAGAGGTGGGGCTATTAAGCGAACAAAAAAAATATATTCAAGAACTTTCGGGTGGTATGAAACAAAGATTTGGCATTGCTCAAGCTTTAATTGGTAATCCCAAAATAATACTTATTGATGAACCAACAGTAGGTTTAGATCCTCATGAGCGCATTTCCTTTAGAAATTTAATTACTCGGATTAGTCGAGATAAAATTATTCTGCTTTCAACCCATATTGTACAAGATATTGCTTCTACATGTAAAAATTTGATGGTGCTACAAAAAGGAAAAGTGAATTACTTAGGTAGTACAATAGACCTTATTAATAAAGTTCAAGGGAAGGTATGGCTTTATAATGTTTTAGATGATGAAATACCTCATGTGGATTTATTTGTATCTTTACAAGATAAAGGCAGCAGTATTGAGATTCGTTACATTGCAGATAGTCCGTTACAAGGAAGTATATCGACAGAGCCTACTCTAGAGGATGCATATATTTATATAAATAGAAAAGAGTTATCCATATGAGAGAATTACCTTTTTTAATAAACTTTGAATTAAAAAGACTCATAAAAAGTAGAGCTATTTCCGTCATTCTTATACTAATAATGTTGGTTCTTCCAATTATAATGAATAACTTAGACACTCAGGAAACTTTGATTGAAAAATGGTATGGAACACTTCAGTTACAAATGGTATTTTTACTTATTTTAATACCGAGTATGGTTTCTTATGTTTGGAAGGGGTATCTTCAATCTTTTGAAAGAGCAGTCATCCTACTAAAATTGACAAATAGATCGATGTATATAGTTGGAAAAATCGTAGCAGTTATTCTTTTTGTTTCAGTGTATCTATTTTTCTTCTACGTAGTTTTTTTTATCTTTTATGTAAATAAAGTTCCTATTAGCATTCTATTAATTACATTGTTTCAAGTCTTCCTTTCTATTTTCTACAGCATTACCTTTAGCTTTTTCATTTCCTTTTATTTGAAACGTACTGTATATCTACACATTTTACTAATAATATATTTGGTATTCAGCATTTATTTAAATTCTCCTTATTTTTCTATATGGTTTAATCCTGATTTTATACAACATCAAATGACTGACCTGCTATTTAATGTAAAGAGAGGTATTTTTCTAAGTATTGGCATACTATTTATGTTTGGAAATGTGTTGCTATTTAAAAGAAGGGTGAATGACAAATGAGAGATATCTTTTTATTTTGGTCGAAAGTGGTCTTACGAAGTGATTATTTGTTGACTTATTATGCTATCGTCATTCTATTATGTATCTCTCAGTATTTCTTTACAGTCAGTGATGCTCAAGCATTGATTCCTTTATATGGGATTTTCTCAAGTGTTTTAACGATTCAAATTATAACTTTGCATCAAAGGTATCATGTAGAGAAAATTTTAATGATTTCCCCAATATCGAATGGAAAGCTTTTATTATGGCAATGGGTTTTCAGCTTTATTTTGACCACCCCTGCAATTATGTTATTAGTTGGTTTTGTAAAGTTTGTATATGTAGAGACACCGATATATAAAATTCTCCTTATTGTTTTTGTTTTTCAGCTATTTACTATATCCATTCCATTTTTGATGGCAACAATTTTTAAAAATCAAGCAGTGTCTATAATTTTAATTGTCATCATTTATTTTTTATTAATGTTAATGCATGGTTATAGACTAGAAACGATTCAATATATAGCTCCTACTCTTAACTTTATGTATCCAGATTTCATTCATTACTTAAATGTTATAGGTGTTTTATCCGTTTGTTTGTGCTCTATATTGTTCGCGATTTTATTCAGCAGGAGGGCCACAAATAAAACGGAAAAGTGGATTGCTGGAATTATCACCAGTATGATGCTTTTCGTTCTATTAAGCTTACATTTTTATAATGGATATAAAGAAGAGGAACTGTTATATAAACCTTATCAAAATTATCAATATAACGGGCTTACTATCCAATACAAAGGTGTGAGTATAGAAAAAGTGAAGAATTATGCGAATGTTTATAAAGACATTATTCAAATAATGGAGAGCTTCGGTGTCAACAACATTCCGTATCACACGCTGAAAATAACGAGGGTTTTTAGCCTTCCAGATAACAATAGTTTAGAAAATATTATTAGTAGTTCTGGCAACATCATTGAAATACGCCCGTATTCTAATAAATTTTTTGAATTTAATTATGGCTATAATATTACAGAAGACATGATAAATACATTAATGGATGAACAGTGGGAAACCAAGGAACAAACTAATTGCTATGAGGTTTTAAAAAGAACAATTGAGCAAAAGGTTATATACACCAACAAAAGCATGCTCTTTAGTGAGGCGAAAAAGAAGTCAGTAGAAAACTTGTTCATAAGTAATGAAAAAGATCCGTATATGGAAAAGTTTCTACAAATATTACAAGAAGAACCGAAAAATGCTTATCTGTATATCAAAAGGTTATAAGAAAACCTTAACTAAATCAGGGAGACAGAGTATTATTTCATGAAAATATTAGGTGAGGTATTTAAATATACAAAGCCATACAAAGCAAAATTATTTCAAGTAAATATTTTGATGGGCATTTCAATGATTTTAAGTATAGTACACCCCCTTTTATTTGGTAAATTTATTGATTCTATAACAGTAAAAGATCTCAATTCCGCATTCATAATTATAGTGTTTATGGCTTTTTTGTTTCTTTTTAATTTATTTTTTAAAGTAATCCAAAAATATTATTTAACGAAATTTGCCTGCTATCTACAAATGGATATTAAGTTAAAGATAATAAAAAGAATCATGGCTATGGACATGGATGAGTATCAATTAAAAGCAAAAGGTGAACTGATGAATAAAATAGAAAATGATACAAAGGCATTTTCTGAAGTAGTATCAGAGTTTTTAAATATTGTTGTAGATTTTATCAGTATAATAATTGTGTTCGTAATATTGATAAATCTTAATTTTATTTTAGCTAGTATTTTATTCATTGCTTGTCCTTTAGCACTTATCATTTTTAAATATTATGGAAAAAAAATAAGGATGACGGATACTGCCATCAAAAAAGATTTAGATTCTTATTTAACCTATCTGGGAGAAATACTGTCATCATTTAAATTATTTAAGATATTTAATAATGAGATAAACGCCATAGATAACTATCAAAAGAGAATTACCTTATTATACAAAAATACTCTTGATAAAATGCGTTTAAGTATAAAATCAGGATCAATAATAGAATTATTAAACTTTACAAGTTATTTAATTATCCTTATTATAGGTGCCTACTTTATTTATAAAGGCAGCCTCACCTTAGGAGTATTAATAGCATTCACAACCTATGCCAATAACTTTAGTCAGTCATTTTTAAGATTTTCTCAACTAAATTCCTTTTTACAAGAAGCAATTGTGTCTGTAAATAGAGTAAAAAACTTAATGGGAGACAATAAATACAATATAAGGAAATTGATAGTATCAGACTATGTAAATTCATCGCATCATTTTAGAAAAGACAAAATAGTGTTACGGAATGTAAGCTTTACCTATACTAATGCATTATCTCCAGTTTTAGAAAATATAAATTTCCAAATACCTTTGAAGAAAATTGTATTGATTAAGGGAGAAAGCGGATCAGGTAAATCGACATTATTGAATATATTATCAGGTTTATACATTAATTATCAGGGTGAAATATTTCTATCCAATCAAAATATTAGATATATTCCTAATGATGTTTATAGAAAAAGGGTATGTTTGGTAACGCAAGAGCATTTTATAATGACAGGGACAATAAGGGGAAATTTGTTATTAGCAAAGCCGAATGCAACGGATGAAGAATTAATTCAAATTTGTAAAATGGTTAACATTTATTCATATATAGAAACGTTGGACTATAAATTTGAAACTCTTATTGGGCATAATGGGCTTGAATTATCTACTGGGCAACAGCAAAGACTTTCAATAGCAAGATCGCTTCTAAGAGATGCGGATATCTATTTGTTTGACGAGATTACTTCTGCGCTTGATAAAGACAACCAAATAAATATAGAAACATTACTTTTATATTTAAATAAAGAAAAACAAAAGACTGTTATATTGGTTACTCATCACCCTGTTTTAATAAGTGAAGTAGATAAAATATTTGAAGTTAATAACAATCAGGTGAACGAGAGGGATTCATTTGTTGTTACAAGCTCTTAATAAGCCTAAATTGTTTGAATAGCTGGTTGTACTAAGTTAACACTCAAAAAAATTTTTCCTCTTGACACTAAAAAAGTTGTAAAGTAGATTTAACATAATTACATAAAAGCAATAGGTGCCCACTTGGGAGAATAGGGAATAAAGTGAAAAGCTTTAGCGGACCCGCCACTGTATAAGGGAGTTTCATAGTGTATGCCACTAGCGAATTGCTGGGAAGGTACTATGAGGTGTTGAACTTGAGCCAGGAGACCTGCCTACATGCTTTAGAAGAGATAGATGATGGAAAAGTCTGTAGTTTATTTGTCATGACAATAAACTACAGATTTTTTATTTTGTCTCAATGAGAACGAGAGGAGAAATAATCATGCAATTATTACAAGATACGATTCAAAATATTCAAGGGGTTGATATGAAAAGTATGGAGCAGGCTAGAAAACGGATTGATGGGCTTTGTAAGCCCCCAGGTAGCTTGGGTAAACTAGAATCACTTGCTGTACAGCTCTCTGGGATAACAGGACACTTATATCCAATGGTCGACAAAAAGGTGATGATTGTTTGTGCTGCAGATCATGGTGTTTGCGAGGAAGGTGTAACCACGAATCCACAAGATGTGACGGTCTTTCAAACATTAAATTTTCCTAAGGGAGGTACAGGCGTTTGTGCGATTGCGGGCATTACCAATGCAAAGGTTGTCACAGTAGATGTTGGGGTAAAAGAAGATATTCCACTTGATGCAGGAGTCCTTATTCATAAAATTAAATACGGTACCGATAACATGGCACAAGGTCCAGCTATGGCCAAACAAGAAGCCATTCAATCGATAGAAGTAGGAATCCAGGTGGCCACTGAGGAAATCATAAAAGGTGCTGATGTACTTGGGACTGGAGAAATGGGCATCGGCAATACAACACCAAGTGCTGCGATATTAGCTGTTTTGACGGGATGCAAGCCTATCGAAGTAACGGGGTTTGGTGCAGGAGTAGGCCAAGGAGGCATTGCCTATAAAGCAGCAGTTATTGAAAAAGCAATTACCTTAAATAAGCCTAATCCAAATGATGTTATTGATGTTCTGGCTAAGGTTGGAGGATTAGAGATAGGGGCGATGACAGGCATTATACTTGGCGCTGCTGTCCATCGTAAACCTGTTGTCATTGATGGATTTATTTCAACTATTGCCGCGCTCATTGCTTATAAGCTAGAACCAAAAGTAAAAGATTATATTATTCCTTCCCATGCCTCAGAGGAACCAGGGGCTAAAATTGCCGCTGCATTACTAGGCATTGAACCGATGTTGCACATGAATATGCGTTTAGGCGAAGGTTCTGGAGCATCCTTAGCCTTTCCTATTTTAGATGCAGCTTGCTCGATGATGAAAAACATGGTGACTTTAGAAGAATCAATGCAGTTGTTAAAAAGGTAAGTTAAATGTCTCTTTTTTAATCATATAAGGAATGAAACATTAGCTAAAACAATAAAACAGCCAATGACTTAATTTTTGGTCATTGGCTGAATGGTGTTTATGCTCGATTTAATTTACGTAATGGCAAGCGCCACTTCATCATATAGGAAAAGATACGTAAAACTGTAATCACTGCGAATAAAATATAAAGGAAAATGTCCCCTGTAAAAACCTCGAAACCGATTAACAGTCCAGCAAGAGCTGCCCAAACTCCATAAACTTCATCACGGAGAACTAATGGTTTTCTTCTAGCTAATAAATCTCGTACAATACCACCACCTGAACCTGTCAAAACAGCAGCTACAATGACTGCGCTCACTGGCATATCAAGCTTGACAGCATAGAGTGCGCCTTGAATAGCGAATGCTGATAAGCCAATCGCATCTGTGAAGTTACCCCAACGATGCCAATGTTGAATCAGATGATGTGGAAAAATAAAGAATATCGTAATCGCAGCAAGCGCTATTTGAAACATCATATCCTGTCCCCAAAGTGTTGTGACAGGTAGTCCAATGAGTAAATTTCGAATAGCTCCTCCACCAAAAGCAGTCACAATACCAAGTATATATACACCGAATAAATCGTATTCTTCTTCCATGGCAATAATTGCCCCAGAAATAGCAAAGGCAATTGTTCCTATGATACTAAAAACCTCCCAAGCCATCCCTTTCACCCCTTCTATCAATAAATAAACTTTTTTAAAAGTTAAAAGACGTTTTACGTAACAGAATTTATGAATTTAATAGCCAAAATCGGTCATTAAATACGCTTCTTGAAATGAGTCCGCACATTAGCTTAGCGTAAAATCCTCTTAGAAACAATAGGCAAGTTTTACAGGTACACATACAAATTGATAAAATGTGATTAAAATAAAGAAAAACATTCGTCAAAAGCGTTCATATACCAGTAGTTGGTTAGGAAATTCTAGAGTGATTGAAGTCAATTTAGATAGTTAATAAATCTTACTGATTGAAATGCGAGACATTGTGAAATGGAGAAGAAAGAATGACGTTTACATCAAATTTATCAATAGAAACGCTATCGTTAGCGGCAAAAGTAGAGAAGCAAGTTCGGCCTTATCATGCCAAGGTAGAAGAAATGGCATTCTACAATCAGCAGAAGGTGCTAGCAGCTTTCAGAAAGCATCAAGTAAGTGATTATCATTTACATCCATCAAACGGCTATGGCTATGATGATGAGGGACGGGATAATCTAGAGCGTGTTTATGCGGAAGTATTTGGTGCAGAGGCAGCCATAGTCCGACCACAAATTATTTCAGGCACACATGCAATCACGCTTAGTCTATTCGGTGTTTTACGTCCTGGTGATGAGCTGCTTTATATTTCTGGTCAGCCATATGATACATTGCAATCCATTGTCGATGGTGGTGATAAAGATACAGGTTCACTAAAAGATTATAAAATCGGTTATCGACATGTGGATTTACTAGATAACCAGGCCATTGATTGGGTAGGTGTAGAAGCGGCCATTACAGCACAAACCAAAATGATCGCGATTCAACGTTCAAAAGGCTATGCAACACGTCCATCCTTTACAATTGAAGAAATTGCAGCTATGTGTGTAAAGGTACGTAAAATAGCCCCGAAAGCTGTTATTTTTGTAGATAACTGCTATGGCGAGTTTGTAGAGGCGCAGGAACCTACAGAGGTCGGTGCTGACTTAATGGCAGGCTCGCTCATTAAAAATCCAGGTGGAGGCTTGGCTAAAATTGGTGGCTATATTGCTGGCCGCGCAGATTTAGTGGAGAAATGTGCCTATCGTATGACATCTCCAGGTATTGGAGCAGAAGCGGGGGCCACATTAAATACACTAGGTGATTTTTATCAAGGATTTTTCCTGGCACCACATGTTGTATCGCAAGCACTAAAAGGGGCGATATTTACAGCTGCAATGCTTGAGGAAATTGGCATGAGCACTTCTCCAAGCTATGATGCGAAGCGTACAGATTTAATTCAATCAGTATCATTCCAAACAGCACAGCAAATGATTGACTTTTGTCGGGAAATACAAGCGAACTCACCGATAAATGCCCATTATGCTCCTGAACCAGCCTATATGCCAGGCTATGAAGATGATGTCATTATGGCGGCGGGGACATTTATTCAAGGGTCTAGCATTGAGCTAACAGCGGATGGCCCAATACGACCGCCATATACAGCATTTATCCAGGGCGGACTAACATATGAACACGTTAAATTTGCAATTTGCAGTGCGGTTCAAGCCATTCAAAAAGCATAACAAGACAATAGATAAAGCCTAAATATGAATAGTTTTTTACAATTTTTAATCTGATTGAAAAAAATAGTGCCAACCATGTTAGATAACCTTACATGGTTGGTTGACAGTAAAAAAATTTCGTTATATGATAAGCGGGTATTGGAGGAGGACTTAAATGAGTCGTGAAATTAGACGAACTATGCCGTTATTATCGATGAGTATCGTGATGCAATTAACAGAGCTTTCGGCAAGACAAATTCGTTATTATGAAGAACACCATTTAATTGAGCCGCACCGAACAGAAGGCAATCGACGTATGTTTTCACTAAATGACGTCGATACATTGCTTGAGGTTAAAGACTACTTAGAACAGGGTATGAATATGGCGAAGATTAAAAAAATATTTGCTAAAAAGAAAAATCCTGTTGCGACAACTGATGAGCAAGACTTAAGTGATTCAGAATTACGACAAATTATGCGCGAAGAAATGCGTCAAGCACAGCGCATGCAAAAATCGTCCATCCGAAGAGGGGATTTATCTCGATTCTATTAATAAATAGGGTAGGGTAAACATAAAAGCTAGACAAATTATAGGAGTGTGGAAAACTGTGGGTAAATACACAAAAGAGGACATTAAACGTCTCATCGAAGAAAAAAACGTAAGCTTTATTCGTTTACAATTTACAGATATTCTTGGCACTATCAAAAATGTTGAGATTCCTGTAAGTCAATTAGACAAAGCACTTGAAAATAAAATGATGTTTGATGGCTCATCTATTGAAGGTTTCGTTCGAATCGAAGAATCTGATATGTATTTATATCCTGATCTTGATACTTTCGTAGTATTCCCTTGGACTTCTGAAAAAGGGAAAGTAGCACGTTTTATCTGTGATGTATACACTGCGAAAGGCGAACCGTTTGCTGGTGACCCACGTAACAACCTAAAACGAATTCTTAAAAAAATGGAAGAAATGGGCTTCTCAAGCTTTAATTTAGGGCCTGAGCCAGAGTTCTTCTTATTCAAATTAGATGCAAAAGGCGAACCAACCTTAGAAGTAAATGACCATGGTGGTTATTTCGATTTAGCGCCAACAGATCTTGGTGAAAATTGCCGTCGTGATATCGTGTTAGAGCTAGAAGAAATGGGCTTTGAAATTGAAGCATCACACCATGAGGTAGCTCCAGGACAACACGAAATCGACTTTAAATATGCGGATGCTGTTACTGCGTGTGATAACATCCAAACATTCAAATTAGTGGTTAAAACAATCGCTCGTAAACATGGCTTACACGCTACATTTATGCCAAAACCACTATTTGGTGAAGCAGGCTCTGGTATGCACTTTAACGTGTCGCTATTTAAAGGTAAAGAAAATGCATTTTATGATGAATCTACAGAATTAGGTCTTTCTGAAACAGCTATGCAATTCATGGCGGGTGTTCTTGCACACGTACAAGGTTTCACAGCTGTAACAAACCCAACAGTTAACTCTTATAAACGTCTAGTACCAGGTTATGAAGCACCATGTTATGTAGCATGGTCTGCACAAAACCGTTCACCATTAATTCGTATTCCATCTGCGCGTGGCCTTTCAACTCGTGTTGAAGTACGTTCTGTAGACCCTTCTGCAAACCCATATTTAGCGATGGCTGTTATTTTAGAAGCAGGTCTTGAAGGTATTCGTCAAAGCCTAACTCCACCTGCTGCTATTAACCGCAACATCTATGTGATGTCGGAAGAAGAGCGTCAAGCAAATGGTATTGAAAACCTACCTGCAGCACTTGATGATGCACTAACATTACTTGCTAAAGATCAAGTAGCACAGGAAGCACTAGGTGAGCATATTTATGCAAACTTTAAAGAAGCAAAAGAAATCGAGTTCGATATGTACCGTACAACTGTTCATCAGTGGGAACGCGATCAATATTTAAAAATGTATTAATCATAAAGATACCGAGTCCCTGATAAAGGTGACTCGGTTTTTTTCTGAACATATTAGGAACGATGGGGTCATATGACAACCCCATCGTTATTTTAGTATTAGCGCATATGTTTATGATGGTGTGGCATAGGCATATGGCAAGGGTTAGGTGGCATACCGCACATTGTATGTGTTTCACAGCATTCATTCACGACAGATTCTGTGCATGGGAAATAGTACTGATGATCAATCATATGTTTGTTGACTGTTGTAACATGTGCAGGTTGTACGTGTGGAACAACCGTATGGATATAATTTGTGCGTACATATTGCTCTGGTGGTAAAAATTGTGGTGGATCATATTGCATTGGCATCATTTGTGGCGGACAGCAGTGTGGACCTTTTGCCGGATGGCGTCTTCGTTGAAACATGTTATTACCTCCTGTTTTGATAAGTTGTAGTTCATTATTAAGATATGAGATATACGTCGATAGGGTCTATTTATTTGCCTATTAATGCATAGGTAAATCTAACAAGTAACTAAAATAGTAGAAAATCTATAATCAATTTGCCTACGTCTTTGAGTGAAATGAAAGCATGACATATTGTTGAAAAAAGATGATGTCAACGGCAGGAAAAGCAATTTTGCGGGCGAGGCGTTTTCCGTTCCATCATTGTCCTTTCCAAAGGGCGATGATCCTCCCCTCAATCATGCTGCAAAACTTCTTTCATACTAACAGTAGTGAACAAAATAGCACATATTTTCGAAGTGAAAAGTAAAAGCCTCTAACAACCATCCACTTGCTTTTTTTTCAACGCGATGAATAGGTTTTTTAAATAACGTTCTTCCTAGCGGCATAATGTAAAATAAATTTTTATTGAAAAAGTATGTTTTTTGAAAAAATAGATATTGTCAATAAAACAATCGTACAGTATACTCTTTAATTGATAATGATTATCGTTGTCGATTATTTCTTAGGAGGAAATGTATGCCAAAATTATCACTGCAGAAAAAGAACTTTTTTGTACTGTTCACACTACTATTAACCTTCGCGTTATTATTAGTTGGGTGTGGGGAGAAAACATCGAACTCCAGTAGTTCACAAGAGAACGACAAAGCAGAAGAAAGTAACACAGAATCAAAATCTTCTAGTCGTGAGATTACACATGCAATGGGTACTACAACGATTGAAGGCACACCTACAAAAATCGTTACACTATATCAAGGCGCAACAGATGTTGCAGTAGCTATGGGCATTAAGCCAGTTGGGGTAGTAGAATCTTGGGCTGAAGCGCCTGTTTATAATTATATGAAGAATGAGCTTGATGGCGTTGCAATTGTAGGACAAGAAACACAACCAAACCTTGAAGAAATTGCAAAGCTTAAACCAGATTTAATTATTGCTTCTAAAGTACGTCATGAAGAAATTTATGATCAGTTATCGCAGATTGCTCCAACAGTTGCTCATGAAACAGTTTTCGATTTCAAAGGAACAGCTGAAATGATGGGTCAAGCAATGAATCAAGAAGATAAGGTGAAAGAATTACTTGGCGATTGGGATACGCGAGTAGCTGATTTCCAAACAAAAATCAAAGAGAAGCTTGGCGATAAATGGCCATTCCATGTTTCTGTTGTCAACTTCAGAGCAGACCATGCTCGTATTTATGTGACAGGTTATGCGGGTTCTATTTTATCTGAGCTTGGATTCCAAGGTCCTAAAAATTTAACAGATGATTCTTTAGAAATTGTGAAGCTAACGGACAAGGAAAGTATTACCCAAATGAATGCTGATGTTATTTATATGTTTATGGAAAATGATGAGACAGTGAAAAAAACTTATGAAGATTGGACAAACCATCCACTTTGGAAAGAGCTTGACGCAGTGAAAGCGAATCAAGTTTATCAGGTAGATGAAATCAATTGGAATCTAGCAGGTGGTATTACTAGTGCTAATTTAATGTTAGATGATATTTATGACAAGTTTGAATTAGAAAAATAGTGAATGAAGGATGGGCTGTTAAAAGTGTTAGAGAATACTTGAATAACAGCCCTCTCATTGTAGTGTTTGAGCATAATTGAAACCTACATAAGATAAATTGTGGATCAAGAAAGTTGGCATAACATGAGAATTATTCTTTCCAGTAGACCGATGAAACAAATAGGTTTACTCATCAGCTGTTTGATTCTTTTGCTGGCATTTATAATCAGCATAGCTATTGGTCAAACGTCCATACCTTTTTCGTCAATCTATGATGCTATTTTTCATTTTGATGCTGCTAATAAGGAGCATGTCATTATTCGAACATCTAGATTTACAAGAGCTGTGATCGCTACAGTAGTTGGCGCAAGCCTTGCCATTGCGGGTGCATTAATGCGAGCATTAACAAGAAATCCTTTAGCAGCTCCTGATATTTTAGGTATTAATGCAGGGGCCATATTTTTTATTGTCAGTGCTATTACTCTTTTTTCCGTTCAGTCTTTAATGAGCTATATGTGGATTGCCTTTTTAGGGGCAGGTGCAGCGGGAGCAATGGTTTTTTTCCTAGGCTCATTAGGAAGAGATGGGTTAACACCGATAAAAATAGTATTAGCTGGTGCAGCGATTACAGCTCTATTTGTCTCGTTTACGCAGGGGCTTTTAGTCATCGATGAACAAGGTTTACAAAGTGTCCTGTTTTGGTTAGCAGGTTCTGTATCGGGGCGTAGTATTGAAATGCTTGTGCCTGTCCTACCGTTTGTTTTAGGAGTGACAGTTGTGGCAATATTTATGGGGCGTTCAATCAATATTTTACAATCAGGAGATGATATTGCCAAAGGATTAGGACAACGAACAATGATCACGAAAATCTCGCTAGGCATAATTATTATCATACTTGCAGGTAGTTCAGTAGCTGTTGCAGGTTCAATAGGCTTTATTGGCTTGATTGTCCCTCATATGGCGATCCATCTTGTTGGCACGGATTATCGCTGGATTATTCCCTACAGTGCCGTGTTGGGAGCAATATTGCTACTGTTGGCTGATATTGCGGCAAGATATGTGATTATGCCATTGGAAATGCCGATTGGTGTCATGACTGCCTTAATCGGAGCTCCTTTCTTCATTTATATTGCACGAAAGGGGTTAGCAAAAAATGCCTAATTATGTGACAGTACGAACGAAATCTAATCGTATATCTTTTCAAATTGCTAAAAGATCGGCTTGGATACTATTACTATTAAGCTTATTATTAGTCATCATAACGGTTCTGGGTTTATCTGCTGGTAGTGAGTTTATTCATCCAGTGACAGTGGTGAAAGAATTGATGGGCTATGGGAATGGAGATTATGATTTTGTCTTACATACATTAAGGCTCCCGCGTGTCTTAATGGCCTTATTAGTTGGTGCTGCGCTGGGAGTTGCCGGTTTAATTTTACAAGGAATTATTCGTAATCCTCTTGCTGCCCCAGATATTATTGGTGTAACGAGCGGAGCATCGATGGGTGCAATTATTTTTATCGTGTACTTTATGGGATCAGTCAGCATTCAATTTTTACCGTTAGCTGCTATATTAGGTGCTGGTATTGTCTCCTTCATCATTTATCTACTGTCATGGAGAAAAGGAGTCACACCCATTCGTATGGTATTAATTGGAATTGGCATCTCAGCCTTAGCAAAGGCAGTTGTGACGATGCTGCTTGTGATCAGTAATGTAGCCGCTACAACGAAGGCTTATTTATGGCTGACAGGTAGTTTGTATGGGGCTAATATGCAGGATGTCTATTTGCTATTACCATGGCTAGTCATTTTAGTGCCACTAACATTTATTTTAGCAAGAACGGTGAATGTGAAGGAATTAGGCGATGAAATAGCGATAGGGCTAGGCGTAAAAGTACAAGTGTATCGTGTACTTTTTCTACTCATTAGTGTAATGCTAGCTGGTTCTGCAGTAGCTTTTGCTGGTGGCATTGCCTTTGTTGGATTAGTGGCTCCTCATATGAGCAGAATGCTTGTAGGGCGTTCCTTTGCAGGATTAATTCCTGTGGCAGCTATTATAGGTGGAATCATTGTCATTGTAGCTGATATTGTGGCACGCACAGCCTTTTTACCAAAGGATTTACCTACAGGGGTCTTTACTGCTGCAATTGGCGCACCATTCTTTATTTATTTATTATTTAGAACGCGCAATCAATAAAGCTCCATGTTAAAAAGTTAAAAGCGGGAGAAGAAGGTGACAGGATTTTGAAAAATGTCTTAGAAGCACAAAATTTACATGTAAGCTATGGAGAAAATCTTATTTTAGAGGATTTGAATCTTCAAATACCAAAAGGAAAAATTACAGTACTAGTTGGGGCCAACGGTTGTGGAAAATCTACACTACTTCGGACATTTGCACGACTACAAAAAGCGAAGTCGGGTGAAATTTTTTTAGATGAGAATAAACTAGAGGCCATTTCAACGAAAGAGGTGGCGAAACGTTTAGCTATTCTGCCGCAGGGCCCTGTTGCACCAGAAGGATTAACTGTTCAGCAATTGATTAAGCAAGGTCGTTATCCACACCAGAGCTGGTTAAAGCAATGGTCTACAGAGGATGAAAATATTGTAAACAATGCGCTTGCAGTAACGCAGATGACTGAATTTGCCGATCGTCCAGTAGATGCATTATCAGGTGGTCAGCGGCAGCGTGTATGGATTGCTATGACATTGGCTCAAAAAACAGATCTTATTTTACTAGATGAACCTACAACTTATTTAGATATGGCTCATCAAGTAGAAATTTTAGATTTACTATTTGATTTAAATGAAAATGAAGGGCGTACCATCGTTATGGTATTACATGATTTAAACTTAGCCTGTCGCTATGCCCATCATATTGTGGCGGTGCGTAATAAACAGGTTTATGCCCAAGGGAAGCCAGAGGAAGTGGTGACAACAGAGATGGTCCAGACTGTTTTTCGTATGGATTGTACCATTATTAAAGACCCGCTCTTTGGTACACCTTTATGTGTGCCACATGGCAAGGGGCGAACAGTTCAATCAGTGGAATTAGAGGAGGTAGGGATCTGTTGAGCCTCACACTGTCAGCTGAAGAAACATCAGTGTTACTAAGAGACTATCGATTGGCGATAGAGCCTGCAGTAGATGCTACATACTCTTTATATGCTAAAAATTTATTGGACAATGAACAAGCTCTAGATTATTTACAAAAAATTGCCCATTTCTTTCAATCGCCCTCTATCCTAGTTACGGCATCGTTATTTGCGAAGCGCTATAGTGTCTTAACGATAGCTTCAGCATTCTATGCTATGTCCAGATACGATAAAGGACTACATTGCAGAATTGAAAATATGTGGGTAGAAGCGGAATATGCAAAACCTTGGCTTCCTACTATTCGGCTAATTGATCGCACAGTGTCAATACCTACTGAAGACCGTGAAAAATGGCGTGATGAGGTTCTTAGAGAAATCTTTGCGAATAATTTAGCGAAGGTTTGGCGGTCATTAGCGAAAATAAGTAAAATCCCAAAAACAATCTTATGGGAAAACACAGCTATTTATGTGAATTGGCTCTATGAAACAAAAATAGGGGAAGGGGCCAGCGAGCAAGAAAAGGCTCGTATACAAGAGGATTATCACTATATTGTAAACCTAGCACCAGGCTCCATTTTTGGAGAAAGGAAAAACCCTTTGACGAACTACTGTGGTCCTAAAGTGAAAATTATGGAATCGGAGCAACCTGTACGCTTGAGAAAAACATGTTGTTTCTATTATCATACCTCTGATGAAGCAAATGATTTTTGTATCTCCTGTCCAAAAATAAAAAGATGATCATAACACAAAATCTCTAACCACCAAAAGTGAGTAAACACTTATATCATTTCATAAGTGTTTATTCACTTTTATGTTGATCATCAATACCTGCCAATAAATAAGGAATTACAGGTTTGATAAATTCTTCGGGTTGTATCTCCTGATTGCTAGTTCGCCATTCTATAGAAGCCCCATAGATTCCCCAGCTTAATATTACAGCAGTCATTTTTAGCGCTTCGTTCTCTGTCGCTGCATTTTGTTTCAATAACATTTTGTAAAAGATAATTTCAAGCTGCTCTCTAATAATTCGAGCAATTGTCTCTTCATAGCCTCTATGACAACGATTAGACAATGACTTTTGAAAATTAGTTATCGCTTTAAAGAGAATAATGAAAGCGCCTTCATTAAGTTCGTTATACTGTAGAAAGTCATCATTCAAATTAATTAATAATACTTCTGACAGTACCTTCTCTAACAAATCATATATATCTTCAAAGTGATAATAAAAAGTCGCACGATTAATCATGGCCTCTGACGTAATATCCTTAACCGTTATATCCTTGAACTCTTTTTTACTAGAAAGTGCAATGAAAGAATCCATGATTAATTTACGAGTCCGTATAACACGAAGATCTGTCTTAGATGAGGTCATTACTTAGCACTCCTTTTTAAACAATTTCTAAAAAGTGTTGTATAAACAACAATTCAAATAAATTATTGGTTTAATGATGGTTTTATTATGAATAAAATACAACTGTAAGGCAAATAAGAGAGTTATATATTTATTCTTAACGAAAGTAAGAAAAGGGGATAGTCAATTGAAGAATCATCCAATGGTTTGTGATTTAGAGACAGGTGTATGTGGAGTAGCTAGCGAGGATGAATTGGGGATGATTGATTTTAATCAACCAAAGAAATCCGTTGAAGTATACTATGTAACGGATCCAATATGTTCTCATTGTTGGGCACTCGAACCCGTTCTTCGACGTTTTATAGAGCAGTACGGACACTATTTTAACTTTCATACGATTATGGGAGGATTACTAGAAAAATGGGGTGATGGTCCAGTAGACCCTGCAAATGGAATATCAGGACCTGCGGACGTGGTAGGACACTGGAGAGAAGTTGGAGAATATTATCGCATGCCAATAGATGGAACAGTGATGATGAATAATCCAGTGCAATCATCCTATCCGCCATCTCGTGTCTTTAAAGTGATTCAAAAAAATCAGCATGATGCTACAGCATTTGAATATTTGCGCAGAGCAAGAGAAGCGTTATTCATATTTAATGAAAATATTGCAGAGGAATCCGTTATGATTGACATTGTAAATAAGCTGGGGCTTGATGGAGGGGCTATTGTACATGAATCAGAACAAACAAGCGGGCAACAGTTATTAAATGAAGATTTTGATCTTGCAAGAAATCTAGGCGTAAGAGGATTTCCAACTATTATTATGATGAATGAGGATAATAAAGGCTTAAAAATTGTTGGTGGACGTCCATTTGTAAACTATGTGGAAGGACTAAAACAAGTTCTCAATTTTGAAGAGCTGCAACCAAAACAACAGCCATCTCTTTTAAGCTTACTTGAAAAAGAAAAACTTCTATTTTCTAAAGAAATTGAAGTCATGTATGATTTGGAAAAGTCAGAGGCTATAGCTTATGTGAAAAAAGAGCTTTCATCAGATCAATATGAAATGAAGGAAATGCTCGGTGAATGTTATATTACTACTAAATAATGAGGAGAATGGCAATGACATACGTATTACAGGTAGATTTTAAATTGGATGGACCATTTGGTGATGAGATGGCAGAAGCGTTTTCTGATTTAGCAAAAAGTATTTATGAAGAGGAAGGACTTTTGTGGAAAATTTGGACAGAGAGCCCTGAAACAAACGAAGCAGGCGGCATCTACCTATTCGAATCTAAACGCACAGCTGAACAATATATAGAAATGCATTCCAAAAGGCTAGCTGAATTTGGAATCACTACTATCAACGCAAAAATCTTTGCTATCAATTCAAAACTGACTGAAGTCACGAAGGGTCCAGTAAAACAATTAAAAAAAGCTGATGCATAGTAGAATAACTAGCTAAATCAAAGGAGTCTAATTTCTAATTAAGAAGTTAGACTTTTCTATATTTAAGGATGAATAAATATTCAGAATATTGTGAGGTTGAACCAAATATGTTGTAGCGTTTACAATAGTTTTATAACACGTTTATGGTATAAAAACATGAATAATGTGAGTGTTATTCTATTTAATGCTCAATACTTCAAAGCTTTTATAATAGTCCTATAACAGAAGGAGGGATGAGATGTTGAATGAAAACAACATATTTTTGCTTGTATAGTAGTACAACAATTGATAAATAAATGTTTCTTATAAACACTATTTTAATTGTTGGAATGCAAAATACATAAATTATTGAGATAAAAAGAGATGAGGTTTTAGAAAAAAATGAAAAAGTATTCTGTTGCTACATATTTTTCCTTCATTATTCCTTCTTTAATTGGTATCTTTCTATTTATGACCCCCATTTTAACGGAAGAGGGATGGAAAGTACCCATTGCCATATTAGCTAATGTTTTAGCGGGGTTAGTGGCTCCAATCATTAGCTATTTTACAATTGGAATGTTTGCCATTTCTGCAATTGGTGCACTCATAGCGAAATTTATACCACGTAAAAATGCTAAAGAACCTAGTATTTTATATACATTGTTTTATGTTAATTGGTTTTGGACAATTACTCGTATTATCGGTTTAGCCTTTGCTTCAATGGTGGTCTTCAATTTTGGACCTTCTGCCATCAATAATGAAAATACGGGTGGACTCCTAATGGATCCAAATGAGGGGCTTGTGACGTTTTTATTTACCATTTTTTTGTTTGCAGGTTTCCTTTTACCATTTTTAACAAACTTCGGTTTACTTGAATTTTTCGGGACAATGATGGTGAAAATTATGCGGCCACTGTTTAAAAGTCCAGGACGTTCTTCAATTGATGCTCTTACGTCATGGGTTGGAGATGGCACAATAGGTGTGTTAATGACCAGTAAACAATATGAGATGGGGAACTACACAAAAAAAGAAGCTGCGATTATTGCCACAAGTTTCTCAGTAGTGTCCATCACATTCTGTATCGTTGTATTGGATACTGTACATTTGGCACGCTATTTTATTCCTTATTATTTGACAGTAGTCCTTTGTGGAATTGTATTAGCCATTATTATGCCTCGAATCTATCCCCTTGCGAAAAAGGAGGACACGTACATAGATGGGACACCAGTAGATTATTCACGTGAGAAATTACCAGAGGGCTATAATTCTGTCTCACATGGCTTAGAAAATGCACTTGCTATTGCGCATGCAAATCGTGATCCTCGACAATTTTTCAAAGATGGCTCTAGAAATGTAATTGATTTATGGGTGGGTGTTGCCCCTATCGTTATGGCTTTTGGGACAATTGCCTTAATGCTTGCTGAATTTACAAGTATTTTTGTGATTTTAGGAAAACCGTTCGAGCCAATTTTAACCGTTCTTGGCTTGCCTGAAGCGGCTGAAGCAGCGCAAACAATGGTCGTTGGCTTTGCCGATATGTTTCTACCTTCTATTTTAGGTGCAGGGATTGAATCGGATGTTACTAGATTTGTTATTGCAGTTGTTTCTGTGTCACAGCTGATCTATATGTCTGAGGTAGGTGGACTTATTTTAGGTACAAAAATTCCATTGAAATTTTTGGATTTAGTCGTCTTATTTATACTACGTACGCTTATTTCTCTTCCAATTGCAGCATTGGTTGGTCATCTACTCTTCTAACTAAAATGCCAAGTCTTAAATGGACTTGGCATTTTTCATAAACAGATTGTGATCGATTTTCTTTAGACGTCTCCATAATGTAAGCATGTAGATAAAGAGTACTAAAATGATAAGATAGGCACTTAACATGGAGCCTTCCGTATTTCCCATAATGTTGAAGAAATTATTCAGTCCATGGAAAATAATTGTTACGATAATTGATTGACCTTCCAATACAAGTAAAGCTAGAACTAGGCCAACTAAAAGAGCATAGATGATTTGAAGAATCGTATCTTCTAGAGATTGGCCACCTAGTAATTGTAATGCATGTGTGACGCCAAACAATATACTAGAAATCCAGACAGCAGAAAAAGCCCCTTTTGCTACTAGCATGCGTAGCATAATGCCTCTAAATACAGACTCCTCAATAAATGCTACAATGAAAATTTGCATGATAAACATGACAATTAAATCACTAATAGATGTCATATTCAATCCTTTTGTGCTTACTAAGATGATGCCTAAAATAAGAAGAAGTGGTAAGGTGATGAAGAAATGATTCTTTTTAATAGGATAAAAGAAATATTCTCTCCATTTCTTTTTCGTCGCTATATACATGAAGAGTCCTAATGCAAATGGGATTAACAGCGCAAACTGTAGAAAAGGGCTTGAAGGTTGTTTAATAGAAACAAAGGCACCATTTAAAACATAGAAAAATATGAGTAGAGACTCTAAACCAATTATTTTCATCAACATTTTTAGGGTCATGTTATTATCTTCCTCCTATTCTATTTATACAGGATTTACAGAAACCTTTCTCATACTAGCTGAAATAACTAGATAGAGGAAAATACTAACAACAAACATGCTCCCTAAAATCGCTAATATAGATGAATTGGCTAATAGTTTATACAACGGAGAATACCATTCAAAGATCACCATTAATATAGGTATTAATGCAAGGAAACCAATTAAGCTATAGCCTCCTAGTATGCCTAAACGATAAAAAACAACGTTAAGGAGAAGGCCAGAACTTAGGCAAAATAAAAGCAAGACCGTATCCAATACTACTGTTTGTAAAAATGAATGGGTAATATCAAAAAATAAGATAGGGTGGATGATAATAATATCTTTGATATTGAATAGATTAGAAACATAAGAAATGATTTGATGAGCACATGCAATCATCAAGGCACCGACCAGACTCCAGCTGATAAAAAATAGCCCGACATACAACATATATTGCTGACGACTTAATCCTAGCTTTAAAAAATAGGGTAAGGTTTTATTGAGAAGCTTTGTTGCCATCGTACTGTAAAAAATATAAACAGGAATTGAAATAGTCATAGCAAATGATACATATTGACCAAAAAATGCATCTAAGAAAAATGACAAAAGCACGGTAGAAAATAAAATGCTCCAAAAAATAATATTTTGCTTCTTATAGCTTTGAAATAAGATATAAAAACTGCCTTTCATCGTGTTCATCGCCCCGGCCTCACTTTCTGTTTACTTAAATAGACGAGCATATCTTGAAGAGAAACAGATTCAAGCTTAATGTTCTGATCTTCAATGGATTGGCCATTTGCGAAGACAATAGCTGTCATCTCTTGCATAAATGTATGTTGATAGATTACTTGTAAATCCCCAATTGCTCTCTCAACATCTGAGGCATTGCCTTTTAAAGCCACAATATGCTCTCGCCATTCATCAGTGGTCTTTTGGAGCAAAAGTTCGCCCTCATGTAGAATGAAAATTTCCTCAAATAGCTCGTTCGCCTCATCGATTAAATGTGTTGATAGAATAAATAATCGCGGATTTTCTGTTTGCTGCTCAATTAACAAATCATAAAACAAATTACGTGCGGCTACATCTAAACCGATATACGGTTCATCAAAGATAGTAATGGAAGCACAACTCGCAAAGCCTGTAATAATTCCAAGTGCAGATACCATCCCTTTTGAAAGATTTCGCACTTTATCTTTTGGATTCAGGGCAAATACTTGTAGCAGTTCTTGAGCTAGCTCCTCATCCCATTTTGGATAAAAGAAGCGATTGGCCTTTAATGTTTGGGCAATGGTCATGTCTTCTTGAAAGTTGCCACTTTCAGCGACAAAGCAAATATCACGTAATGTGGAAGGGGAGTTGAACACATTTTCTCCGTTAACTAAAATTTCTCCGCTTGTCGTAGAGATGAGACCTGATAATAAATTTAAAAAAGTCGTTTTGCCAGCTCCATTGTGTCCTAAAAAGCCAATAATCTTTGGCCCCTCCATGGTGAAAGAGATATTTTTCAAAGCTGTTTTATGTTTATAGGATTTCGTGACATTGCTCACATTAATTTTCATTCATGATCCCCCTTGCATCAATTTTTGTAACTCTTCATCTGAAATGCCTAGACGTCTTGCTTCCTTTTTCAATGGTTCAATATGTTGCTGGAAAAAGTTTTCTTTACGCTCAGTAATTAAAATATTTTTGGCGTCTTCATGTACAAACATACCGACACCTCTTTTTTTATAAATGACGCCCTTATCCACTAATTCATTCACGCCTTTCCCAGCAGTTGCGGGATTAATCTGGTATTCTTTTGCAAACTCATTTGTAGATGGAATGCGATCTTCAGGCTGTAGCTGTCCATCTAGAATGGCATCTTCTATTCTTTCACGTATTTGTTGGAAAATGGGCTTTTCGTTATTTAAAGAATGAATCACAATCCACCTCACTTGTTAGTTGGTTAATCACTTATGTAACTAACCATATAACTTGTGGAATCCATTGTCAATGATTTGGTAAAAAAATGTACAAAAATTTTTACATGTAGAAAACCTTCTTATTCTTGAGAGGGCTCTAAGTAAACTAAATAGATGAACATGTTATTCATGAAAAAACTTCCTTCACTTTCTATGTTTGAAAATAGCTTGCATCACAAAATATTATCAAAAAAAACTAGTAACTTGGCTAGAGTTCCATTTTTGCATATGTGTCACATAACCACTATGCATATACTGTGGCAAGAGGGGGGGAGGTGAGCTTTTATGAGAATTAACTGGAAGGTTCGTCTTCAACATATTCCATTTCTACTAGGGCTATTTTCATTGTTGCTCTTACTTGCACAACAAGTGGCTGCAATTTTTGGCTATGATTTTACAGGTGTGATGAGTGAACAAATATCATCTATTTTAAATACAGTCTTATCCATTTTTGTGTTAATGGGGGTCATTGTCGATCCAACCACACGGGGCACTAGTGATAGTGAACGTGCCTTAATGTATCGGAGACCGAGATAAAATGAACGAAAAGTGTAATTTTACAATAAGGATAAATATGTTATAATGTTAGAAAATTGATAAAGTGGGGAGGATGATTGAATGTCCCTTGAATTGGAGCGCAGAATTGCGAAGCTCGAGGAGGAAATGGCAGATTTACGTCAGGAGTTGTCAGTATTAAAAGGTTCGCAAAGCACTGAAAAAATTAATACTCTTGATGCCAGACAGTCGATGATCAAGCAATCAGAACCAATTAAACCAAAACCAGTACTGGAGTCGAAGCCTATCCCGACTAAAGTAGCGGAAAAAGAAGTGCAACCACAGCCATCGATGGAGGAACGTGTTATGTGGGCACTTCCAAAAGTATTCATGGTTATTTTAGTAATGGGTGTACTTTGGGGTCTAAAACTTGTCAGTGACTATGGCTATTTATCGGATGGCGTGAAAATCATCCTTGCCTATGTACTATCGGTGGGATTGGCGGTTATTGCCTATGTACTAGAGCGTAGGAAAGTAGGCTCAATAGCTATAACGATTTCTTTATATGGTGGGGCATTTATTGTCGGTATTTTAACAACCGCAGCGAGTGCCATATTATATGAAATCATTGGTCTTATCCCAGCACTAGGCATTACGCTGCTTTATATTGGTTATGGCATTGCCATTAGCTATTTGAAGAAAAATGAAGCACTAACTGTTTTTGTTGCCTTTACATCATTATTACTACCTTACTTACTAGAATATATGGATTTTAGTGCTGTCATTATCTTATTATTTGTGGTCGTATTGTTTGCTGCATTGCAATTAGTTATTTACCAGCACAAGCAAAAAATAGCCCTTTATATCGCCACATTCTTTTCAGTGCTAGCAGTGAGTGTTGTAGCATTTATGAATAGTGATCAGCAAGTAGTTTTTGCACTTGGCTTACTTGTGATTCTAGCAATCTTTTACGCAATATGGTGTTTACTGTATAACGCACAATCCAAATGGAAGCCACTTCACATCGGACTCCAATTTTCTTTAGGCTCATTTAGTTTATTACTGCTGAACCTGATCATTCGTTCTCTTGAAAATGGAGAAATGCTACTTTTCATTTTAATGGCTTTATTTGGCGCTGTAGCCTTTTATAGCTATCGTCAAAAATGGCAGGAAGTATTGGATAGTGCTGTGACACTCATGTTTATCGCCTTCTGTAATATGATACTTCTATTTAATATTCCAAATAAAGTGGATGATTTATTGTATCCTTTGATTGCATTTGCAGGCGTGATGATGAGCTTACGAATACGTGCAAGTATGATGAAGGTTGTTACTTCACTTTCCCTTGTGATGACATTTACACTAAACTATGTTTTCCATGAACCAAGTCCATTTTTCAGCATCGATCATTTAAGCTTATTTATGCCAATCATCTATTTCATCATTATTTATTTATATGCAAGACGTCCAAAAGAGACACTTTCACCTTTTGAAAAGGTCATGAAGGATTTGTATGTAATCGATATTTTAGCAGTGGTCACAGCTGGCTATTTCTTAGCCTATATTAGCAAGCTAGATGCCGTATACTTTACAGCAACAAATGGCATTCCATATATGGTGTGTATCGTATTAGCTGCCTTATTTACTGGTTCTTTATTTGTAGAGGAAACTTACAAAGGACGTGCTTTAACCCCAGTACTTGGCGCATTTTTCCTACTAGTCTCCTTGATGATTAGCACTAGAGTGACAATGTTGGAAAGCTTAAACAGTATCACTAGATTAATTTATGTAGCAGTGATTGTAGCGATTGTCGCTGATGTGCTTGTAAAAGGAATTATTTATCGATTGTACGAGGACCGTCTGGGGAAATATGTGGACGCCATTGTAAGTACGGGTATCGTGCTCACGATGATTTCGATATGGGGGCTGATCCATCAGTTCACGTTTAACAACGCCCTTGATTGGAAGCTAAGTATCGCCCTTACAACTATTACATTATTCTTAACAGCTAGTGTTTCACTATGGATTAGTTCCACACAACATTTAAAAACATTGCGCACAACAGGCTTTATTATTTTAGTTATCGCATTTATTAAGCTAATTTTCTTTGACTTATCTGCCCTTGATTTATTAATTAGAGCTGTTCTATTTATTACCATTGGTGGTATTGGGATGCTGTTGTCGGGTAGGTTGTTGAGGAAAAATGAATGAAGTTAGTGTGTATAGGTATCAGTAAATGGTAACAATAAAAATGTCAAAGCGTAGTTTAAACAGCGCTTTGATATTTTTGTTATAAGTTCCTCATCTCAGAAAAATTAACTATTATCATATAAGCAATTACTAACAAAAAAAGTTTTCCTTATGAAATTAAGTAAGACGAAAAACAGCCATACAAAAAATTCTCATGGCTGTTTTATATGGCGCGTTAATTTTCAATCATACTTGTTTCCTCAGTCCAGAAAAGATTATCTTTTACGTTTGGAGTAGGGTAATCTGATGTTTCTGTTTCAGGTACAACACCTGGAGGTAGAGGGGTAGCAGGTCCTCCATAAGTGATATTAGTACCTCCACTTGAGGATATATTATTTGCAACTACAATACCTGTAATATTTCCCCCTCCTTTCAAATTAATAGTGGCATTCGGTGCAATTATATATTGCCCATTAGTTTGCATGCCTCCACTAATTTCTATGCTTCTACCTCCTGAAATAATATTTCCGTAGATAGCTGCTCCTGATGTTAAAACCATGTTTGAGCTTTTATTTATAATAGATCCAGCTATTTTTGAGTTAGCATTAAGATTTATTGTAGATGATCCTTGATGATAAATATTTAATTGAGATGGATTCCCGTTTTGGTTGAAGGGGCCAATGAAATTACTTATATTTTTTGCATATATATTTAGCTTCCCGTTCCCTTTAATAAAAATTTTCCCGTTTTTAATATTCAAATTATCTATATAAATATCAACCTCTTTATCTCCTACATCAATTGTGAAATCATTCCCTGTATCCACAGTGAAATTTCTAAACTTAATACTTGAAGATCCTGTAGAAAGGTTTAACGTATATTTTGGATCCC
This sequence comes from Lysinibacillus sp. K60, assembly GCF_019731275.1. NCBI lineage: Bacteria > Bacillati > Bacillota > Bacilli > Caryophanales > Bacillaceae > Lysinibacillus > Lysinibacillus sp. K60. The sequence goes on from NZ_JAASJR010000003.1 coordinate 28,808, forward strand.
TCCATGTATGGGGAGCGTTATAGTTTCCTTGATTGTCAATAACATCATATGGATTCCATTGATCTCCTATTGTTTGTTTAGATGCATAAGATATATTGTTTGCAGCTAAAAACTTATCATCTGGAAAAAATGTTGGGGGTAGATAACTTTTCGGATCGATATTCAGCTTCGGGACGGTAGTATACGAAAGCCAGTGATCCGCAATTATATTATTTGGATTTTCTAAGCTTATATCTCCATTAACTTTTGCTCCACCTTTAAGTGTAAAAGTACCATTTTGTAAACTTACATTTCCTGTAACAGAACCACCCTCTGTAATGGAGATATTTCCTGAAACAATTGAGGCGTAGCCATCAGGGAAGCTACCAGATGGTTGTTCATTATTATTTTCACCAGTGCCATCACCACTGTCACCGTCCTCTGAAAACGGAAGACGAGGTTCAATTTCGATTTCTTGCGTTACCTCCCGTTCTTTGGCGCCATCAATGCTACCCTTTGATACAATATTAATTCGATAAAGCAATGGTGTTCCATCTGCTGGTATTTCAGTATCTAATGTAATGGATGCCACTTTTCCTGTCGAAATGGCATGTGATTCTAGTATAGAAGGGGCATTTTTAAACGCTTTAAATTCACTATTTAAAATTCTTCTGTATTCAGCCTCAGCCTCAGCTTTTTTTAAACGAGGAAGCTGAGGTCGAGTGCTTTTTCTTCTTGTATTTTCAGTATCAATCCATTTCGTAATTTGCTGATAGGACCTACTTTGAATTTCTGTTAATTCTTTTTTTACTTCTAATTTCGCTAAACTCATCCCCGCCTCAGCAATATAAAAGACAGCCTGATCTTTTCTCTCGTAGTCTACTTGTTTTAGACTGTTAGAAGAGACACTAAGTAAAGAAATACCAAGAATGGAGATAATCACAACTAAAAATAATGCAAGGGCAAGTGCTGAACCTCGTTGATTTTTAATTTGTTTACTCATTATTTTCCTCTCCTTTGAGTAATATCTGTTGCTGCTGTTTGACCATCTTCACTTATAATTTCAATAGCCCCTCCACTGATCGTAAATGAAGATATTTTATATGCAATGGCTTCTTCTCTACCATTTGAATTTCGAATAATTTGATTATTTTCTAATCTATAAGTTGATACAACTTCCTCACCTAACAGTAAGGTGTGTAATTCTGTCGGAGGGTCTGTTGTATCATCAGATTCTGTTATAAGGTTATCACTTTTTCGAAAATCCTTTGTAATTACTTTTAATGCAAAGGATAAATCCTTAATATCACGATTATGAGTACTTTGCTCGAGTTGTTGCTTTGTAGCAGATGTTACGATACTAATACTCAGCATGGATACGATGGCAAGAATAACAACGACTGTGAGCACTTCAAATAATGTAAGACCTTTGCTATTTCGGAGCCATTTCATCTTATTTTGCCCCCCCAAGTATATACACATTTTCCATTGTTGCTTTACTATTGGTACTGTTTTCAATAACTTCTAGATTTACATAAACCGCATTTTTATAAGCGGTATCTGCAGGAAATGTTTCTAATATTAAATAGTAAGTAAAACGATCTTCTTCGTGTGGTAGATATTTATACACTTGGTTAGTGGGTAGAGAAGATGAGGTCGTTTTAGCATTCTCTTCATCTAATTCATAGCCACCTGCTAAATCTTCATAAGTAACAGCTCCACCAGATGCATTATAAATCTCCTCCATCTTTACTTGTGCGGCATAAGTAGCATCCATAATATCATTTGACTTGTGTGTTGTCTTATTTGATTGAACAAGCAAGCCAAAAAATGAAATTAACACAATGCCTATTATTAAAAGGGCGGCAACAACTTCGATCAAAGTCATGCCTTGATTATTTTTAAGATATTTTATCAAAATCAATTCCCTCCCCTCCCTATATTACTATTGATATATCAATAGTTTGGTCTATGTTGAGTAACCGAAAATATTTTGTACGTCTATATTTAGCTTTATTTTGTTGTATTAATTTATATTTTACAATGTCTTTGTCCACTTCAAGGTTAATGTGGACTTCATGGAGCAACGCTTTATCAATAAATTTACCACTAACAAATCTTTCATCATTTGATGTTCATAAACATAGATTTCATATAAGGTGTGTAAAACCTCCTAAATATTATAATTATTTTTAATGCTAAAGATATAGTTGGCTTCAATTTATTATAAAATAAAAATTTCTTAAATATGTAAGTAGGTTCAAAAAGGTAATGAATTATAATAGTTGATTAAGGCTATTATAACAAATTCCAAATATGTATCGAATGGAATTTAAGGTTATTTTTAGTTCTTTGTGACTAATCGTTGAATTATTTTTGAATTTTCGTGTGAAATATCTAGTCAAAATCGGAACAAAGTTGCATTTTAGTAGTGCCAGAATACCATAGTTGTAGTATCATTTGTATATAAATAGAAAAACCACTAAGTTAAATAAAGGATGATGTGGATGAAAACATACATAAAAATAATTAGCTTGTTTTTGGTAATTGTTCTAATCGTGGGATTTTTTGTTCCATCATTTGTGCTAAATGACACAGTTTTTGCTAAAGAAGGTCCTAAATCTTCAACCATTGGAGGTATTGAGATCAATGATGTGAAAACCGCAGATTTAGAAACAACGCTACAAAATGCAATTTCAGAATGGCAAGGTACCGAAATGGAAATTGTTAGTGAGGGTATAGTCAAAACCATTGACTCGAAACAAGTTGCTTTTGATCCATTAGCAGCTATTGCTCAGTACGAAATGCTGACAAAAAAGCCTTGGTATGCTTTTTGGCATAAAGAAAAAGTAGTTCATATTCCCATTCCTGTTACCGTCAATGAAGCAATTACGCAGCAAATAGATGAAGCAGGTGTTTGGGATACAGATAAAACACTACAAAAACTAATCTTACAAGCCAGCTATTTGAAGGAGCATAAGGTTGAAGCTGTTATCAATGAAGATTCCATGCAAACCGGGGAAAGGATTGCATTTCAGATTGCCGAGCTACCAGTAAATAGTCAAGGAGTAGCGAAAATCATTCCGTTATTAAATGATGTAAATCTAGTTCCAAATCAATCCATCTCATTGCTTACACTTTTAGGTGAACAGGCTGGGGTTGTCAATGATGCAGGTTTAGATTTTGTGGCATCAATGCTATATAGTGTAATTCTTCAAACGGACTACGAAATTTTAGAAAGACATTCTCAGGAAATAAATCCAAGCTATTTGCAGCAGGGAATTGAAGCAGATATCAATGCAGCATTAGCAAAGGACTTACAATTTATTAATCGGTCTGAACAGCTCGGTAAACTGAAAGCATCTATAGAGGGTAATCAATTAAAGATAGAAGTTTTTGCAGCCGCGAAAGACAAGGACATAACAGTACGTGTTAGCAAGGATAAAATTGTAAAGCCACGCATTATTTACCGCTATTCGGAGGATTTAAAGGCTGGACAGGAAAGAGTAGAACAAGAGGGTAAAGAGGGTTCAAGAGTCGAAGTTTATCGTTCCATTGTAGAGAATGGAGCAACAGAAGAACAATTCATTAGTAGGGATTATTATGCACCTCAAAATCGAATTGTTACGCGTTCTTCGCAGGAGCCTGTTATCATCACAACGCCTACTCAGAACGTAGGGGCGGGTGCATCAGATCCGGATTTAGAAGTGGATTTAGATGGCAATGGCTTGCCTGATGTGAAACCTTCAAAGCCAGAGGTAACAAAGCAAGAAGATGGACCAGAAATTGTCTATGGCTATTATGATAAGGGTGGTAATTTTGTACAAACAAGTCCATAACGATGGGAGGTATGTTTATGGCAATGAAGCCAGGGCGTAAACGTTTAGGGGATTTACTGGTGGAATCAGGTGTTATCACTGCTGACCAGCTAGAGTATGCATTAACTACTAAGATGAAAAATGAGAAGCTTGGAGATTTCCTTATTAAAGAAAATTTCCTAACAGAGCAGCAGCTTATTGAAGTCTTAGAATTCCAGCTGGGTATCCCTCATATCAGCCTGAATCAGTTTTCAATTAGTCCCGAATTATTACAGCTCATTCCTGCGGAGCTTGCAAAGCGGACAAATATTATGCCGATTCGCAAAGAAAAAAATAAATTATTTATTGCAATGGAAGACCCGATGGATTATTTTGCCATTGAGGAAGTTCGTATGACAACAGGCTGTCAAATCGAGACAAGTATTGCGGCTAAAGATGATTTATATCGGACGATAACAAAATACTATGATTTACAGGAATCAATGGATGCGGCCATGTTGGATTTGGCTGCCACAAGTACAGAAACACAAGAGGAAATAGAGAATGAGGATTCTCCTATTGTTCGTTTAGTGAATCAAATTATTGCGAATGGTGTCGCACAGCGCGCTAGTGATATCCATTTTGATCCACAAGAAACAGAGCTTCGTGTCCGCTATCGGGTAGATGGTGTGCTACGTACTGAGCGATCCTTGCCAAAGCACATGCAAAATGTCGTATTGGCTCGTATTAAAATTATGGGGAATTTAAATATTACTGAAAATCGTATTCCGCAGGATGGACGTATTAAAACCAATGTTAATTTTAGACCTGTCGATATCCGTTTAGCGACACTACCAACAGTTTATGGTGAAAAGGTAGTTATGCGTATTTTAGATTTAACCAATTCAGCCAATGATATTGATAAATTAGGCTTTAGTGCAAGTAATGAAGCACTTTTCAGGAAAATGATAGCCCATCCAAACGGTATGATGCTGATTACTGGACCAACAGGCTCAGGTAAGTCCTCTACGTTATATGCGGCCCTTTCTCATTTAAATGAAGAAGGCGTCAATATTATTACGGTTGAGGACCCAGTGGAATATCAGTTAGATGGTATCAATCAGATTCAAGTAAAAGAGGAAGTTGGCTTAACATTTGCGGTAGGGTTACGATCAATTTTACGACAGGACCCCGACATTGTAATGGTAGGGGAAATTCGTGATCTTGAAACAGCTCAAATTGCTATCCGTGCTTCACTAACAGGCCATTTAGTATTAAGTACACTGCATACTAATAGTGCCATCGAATCTATCTCACGGCTCCATGATATGGGGATCGAGCCATTTTTATTATCCTCTTCTCTTGTAGGAATCATGGCGCAACGCCTTGTACGAAAAGTTTGTCGTGATTGTGCGGAACCATATATATTCACTTCTCGTGAACTTGAAATACTTGAGGACAATGGGGTGGAGGGCGTAACACATGGTAAAAAAGGGCGTGGATGTCCTGCCTGCAATCATACTGGCTACAGAGGACGGATGGCGATTCATGAAATCCTCCCTGTTGATCGCCAAATAAAAGATATGATTTTAAATCGTGTTGGTGATCGCGTCCTCCGTGATTATATGAAAGAAAAAGGTTTCCATACCCTATTAGTGGATGGATTACAAAAGGTTGTAGCAGGCCAAACAACCACATCAGAAATATTACGTGTTGCAAGTGCAGACTAGGGGTGAAAAAATGACAGCATATTCAATCGTTGAATTATTAACACGTGCATTTGAAGAAAAAGCATCTGATCTTCATTTAACAAAAGGTATTCCACCGGTATATCGTATCCATGGGCAGCTGGAGCAATATGGCACAGTCCCACTTGAAACAGAGGATTTGAAGGAAATGGTAAAGGTCATTCTTCCTGTCCATAAACAACAGGAATTTGAGGACAAGGGAGAAACGGACTTTAACTTTTCATTGCCTGGGAAATGTCGATTCCGTGTCAATGCATACCATCAACGAAATGAAGTGACGATTGCAGCTCGTTTAATTGAGGCTAAAATTCCATCTATTGAAGCACTCAATATGCCACAGGTGTTATATAAGCTTGCGGAAAAACCACAAGGCTTAATTTTAGTAACTGGCCCAACAGGCTCAGGGAAATCAACTACCTTGGCAGCAATGATAGATCATATCAATGAAACTAGATCTAAACATATTATTACGTTAGAGGATCCAATTGAATATTTGCATACACATAAGAAGTCTGTCATCAATCAACGGGAGATTGGTGTCGATACAATGAGCTTTGCCAATGGTTTACGAGCATCGTTGCGTCAGGACCCAGATATTATTTTAGTTGGGGAGATGCGAGATTATGAAACCATTTCAACGGCTATTACGGCTGCTGAAACAGGGCATTTAGTCATGGCTACACTTCATACAAGTAGTGCACCAACGACGATCGACCGTATTATCGATGTATTTCCACCGCATCAGCAGAGTCAAATTCGTGTGCAGCTTGCGAATGTACTACAAGGTATTGTTTCTCAGCGTTTATTTGTACGTAAGGATGTAAAAGGGCGTATTGCTGCGACAGAAATTTTAGTACAGGCACCTGCTATTTCAAATTTAATTCGTAACGAAAAAATTCACCAAATTCCAAGTGTGATGCAGACAAGTAAAGCATTAGGTATGCACACATTGGAGTATTCCATGCAACACCTAATTACGACAGGTAAAATTTCTCTAGAGGATGCAAGACCATATATGAACGCTGGTGATTATAGTTGACGATATTTCGTTATAGTGGTCGTACCAAAACAGGAGCACCTAAAAAGGGCATTATCGAGGCACCGAATAAAAAGGTAGCCATGGAAAAGCTTCGAGCACAAGGAATTAATGCACGAGAACTTCAGGAGTCAAATAGCATTTTACATAAAGATATTGCTTTTGGGACAAAAGTAAAGCACCAGGAATTTGTTATTTATTGTCGACAATATGCGACATTAATTCGTGCTGGCGTTCCCGTCGTTGAAGCGACCCATATTTTGGGCGAGCAAACACGGAGTAAACCACTAAAGCGAGCATTGATGCAGGTTGAAGAGGATATTCGAAATGGTATGGCATTTTCAGATGCAGCAGGCAAACACCCAAAAGTGTTCCCATTGCTATTTGTTAATATGATGCGTGCTGGTGAGGCTACAGGGAACGTCGACGATACATTAGATCGTCTTGCAAGCACACTAGAGAAGCAATACAACATTAAGAAAAAAATTCAATCTGCCATGACCTATCCAGCAATTTTATCGCTTTTAACACTAGTGGTTGGTATGTTTTTAATGGTGTTCATTGTGCCAACCTTTATGGATGCATTTAAGGAAATGAATTTGGAAATGCCGTTAATAACGGTCATTGTAGTGGGTATTAGTGATTGGCTCATTCAGTTTTGGTACCTTGTAATTTTAGGGCTATTGGTATTAGTAGTGGGCCTACACTATTTCTATAAAAATAATAAAGAGTTTCATTATGCCGTCAATGTATTTTTACTGCGTATGCCAATCTTTGGACAGCTATTGCAAAAGGATATTATCGCTAGAATGACAAGAACCTTGTCAACACTCTTTAGCAGCTCCGTACCAATCTTACAAGCCTTAACAATTGTCGAAAAGGTTGGTGGTAATCCGGTAATGGGTAAAGTAGTACTGGAAGCGCGCGATAATTTAGAAAAGGGTGGCACATTATCAGAGCCACTTGAAAAAAGCTGGCTCTTTCCACCACTCGTTACACAAATGACCTCAATTGGTGAGAAAACAGGCTCCTTGGACTACATGCTTGAAAAGATCGCTGATTTTTATGAAGAGGAAGTAAACCGTGCTGTCGATACCATGAAGTCACTCATTGAGCCTTTAATGATTGTGGTACTGGCTCTAGTTGTAGGAGTCATCGTTGCGGCTATATTCTTACCAATGTTCCAACTATATGAAAATATGTAATGTTTACAATATTGATATGGATGCCCTTTTGTTCCGCTTAATGGGAAATATCTACTTAGATTTGCTAACAAAAGGAAGCGGCAAGTAGGTATCTTCATGGTTAAGTATTAAAGGAGAGACTGGACATGGAAATTAGGGTAAAGAACGAAAAGGGCTTGACATTAGTCGAGTTATTGGCAGTCATTGTTATTCTAGCTATCGTTGCTGCCATTGCAATTCCAGCAATAAGTAATGTCATTGATAATTCACGTTATAAGGCATTAAAGGCAGATGCCATCAATGTTATTCATGCCGCACAGTTTTATTTTATGGAGCATCCAACCGCTGATCAATGGCAAATCGTCGAAGTGGAAAAATTAGTATCCGACGGGTATCTAGACAGTGCCGGTAAAATATTAGAGGCAGATAAAGAAGGTCAGAGTGCCAATGTCCAATTTATCGAAGGCACCTACTACTTCAATGCGCATGCGATTTATTACAGCAATGGAAAATATATAAATTTTGATAATGCCACCTTACAGCATATTGCAGACGATATTCGCAAGGGAAGCAAAGGAACAGGTGGCAAATGTATTGGGCGAGATTGTGCAGCTTCGCCATAATGTTCAGAAGCGCGTGTACACACACTTCATATAAAACTATTAAGGAGGATTTCATTATGTTAAAAAAATGGAAAAATAAAAAACTATTGAAAAATGAGAAAGGTTTAACATTAGTTGAACTATTAGCTGTAATTGTTATCCTAGCAATTATCGCAGCAATCGCTGTACCTGCAATTGGTAATATTATTAATAAGTCGAAGGACCGTGCAATTTTAGCGGAGGCATCAAATATTCTAGCGGGGGCTAAGATTGCTTATATTGATGGGGCTTGTAAAGATGATAAATGCGATAAAGATGCATTAAAATCGTATGTGGATGGTATAGATTTAAGTGATACTGTTGTTGAATTAACAAAAGATGGTTGGCAAATTACGTACCCTAGATTAAAGGATATAAAATTAGAAGAATTTAAAGTTGCAGATGGGAAATCCCTTGAAAAAGATATTAATAGTAAACTGGTGAAAGCTGGAGGAGAAAAACCTACAACTACTCCAGATACAACAACGCCATAATCAGTCCTCCCAACCCACTCAGAAGCGCAAGTAAATTTGCGTTTCTGGCTGGGAAATGGATGACTAATTGAAAAAATCATTTATACTGAATAGGATAAGGAGGTCTTTTCACATGTTTAAGAGAAAAAGAAAGTCGCATGTTTCGATTGAGCTGAAGGATTATGTGCTGCGTGCGATTGTGGCGAAAGGACCAGAGCCTAATCAGTGGCAGGGCTATGAATACCCTTTAGCAGCTGGAATCGTTGAAAATGGAACTATTATCGATGAGGTAGCTCTTTTTGAGGTGATTAAAGAGCAAGTAATGAAATGGACAGGGAAAAAACAGGCTGTTCGCATGTTTGTCCCTGATACGACGGTTCTATTAAAAAACTTTGAGCACCCTAAAGATGTAAAGCCTCAGGAATTACGAGGATATGCTGAAATGGAATTGGGACATTCCATTCATTTACCTTTTCAAGACCCTTTAATTGATGTGTATGATGCAGATGCCGAGGATGGCAAGGCTATCTTATTTGCTGCGCCTTCTGAAGAGATTACGAAACTTGTAGGGATGCTGTTAGATGTTTCATTAGAACCCGAAGCTGCCGATATTCGTGCGCTTTGTAATATACGCTTATTAGAGCACATGTCCTTATTAATGCCTAATAAAACATATTTAATAGCAGAATGGTCGATTAATGAACTCTCAATCAGTATTTTTTCCAATGGCCAGGTGGAGTTTTTGCGCTATCAAACCATTGAAGTAGATATGACGCAATGGCAGGGGAAGAAAGAGAATGAGTCTAGCTATCAATTTATCTATAATGGCGAATCAGAGAATTATCAAATGGTCGTAATGGATCAGGTTCTAGAGATTGATCGGATGATGAATTTCTTTAAGTTTTCTTTACATAAAGGTGAAAAAACAGTGGATGAAATTATCATGCTTGGCGATAACCCACTATTGAAATCAATTGGGAACTTACTCGCTTCTAATTTAGAACCACCACTGAGGGTTGTCGATGGGAAAAAAATTGAGAAATCGTTTCCTCGCTTTAAGCGAGAATTTTCAACGTTGCTTGGCTTGGCTTTGAAGGAGGTTCGTTAATGGTTCCAGATATAAACCTCTTACCACAACTTGAAAAAAGAGCAGCCTCTCCCAAGCTTTTTTATAGCTTGGTGATTGTCATTGTTGGACTTATTGTAGCTTATTTACTATTTTTATTTTTTACATCAAAAGGTGATTTGTCACGATTGACTGCAGAGGAACAGGCATTAACAACACAGCTTGATCAATTGCAGCAGGAGCTAGACGCACGACAAAGTGTCGATCAGGGTTCGTTGGAAGAGTCTGTGACTTTTATTCAAAGCGTTTCTTATCCTGTAACACCGTTAATTGATGAAACAAAAACTTTATTACCAACTCATTCCTATTTACGTAGCTATGTTTTCGGAGAGAACTCGGTGAATATTGAAGTGGATTTTGAAACGATGACAGATATATCGAAATATGTTGAGCGACTTTTAATGAGTAGCTATTTTACAGATGCTCAAATTAACACGGTCTCAAACTTTGAAATAGAGCTAGGTGAACAAAGGGAGTTAACACCCCAACAAAAATTTAAAGAAGTACCGCGATATTCAGTGTCTATCACAGCGACAATCGATTTTATGTATTTAGCTGGAGGACGACGCTCATGAATAAATTAACGAGTAGTAAAAATTCATCTATGATTTTGTTACTTGCGCTGATAGCTGCTATTTTATTTGCGCTGTATTATTATTTGCTGTCACCAAAATTGAATGAAGTGAATGAAAAAGAGAGTAATGTATTGCAGGTGCAGCAAGAATTAGCTAATGTCAAAGAACAACTAGCACAATTAGACAAGGAGCAGGGACAGCCTACTATCGATATATTAGCCTTAAGACAAAAGCTACCTGCCACAAGAGCCGTTGAAAAGATTATTCTTGATTTAGCTGAGATTGAAGAGGTGACAGGAACTCGTATACTGTCTTTAACGGTTCAAGGTGAGGGCGGCACTGTGACACCTTCTGATGTATCGAATGACCTCAATATGTTGGAGCAGGCTGAAGCAGAGGTCAATGGTGATCAGCAGAACAAGGAGAGTATTACACCGACTGCCTCTCTTTCGGAGGACTCTTTACCACCTAATTTAAAGCTTATTACTTTTATATTAGAGGTGGGTGCGCTTGATTTTAATTCTCTTGAAAGCTTTTTACAGGAGGTTGAACAATTAGAGCGTGTCATGAAAACCGATAAGATTGAATTTAAATTGCCTGGAGAGCAGGCACAGCTTGAGAAAGATGCGGATCTTACGTTAAAGGCAACAGTGCAAGTGACGACGTTCTATTACGAAGAACAACAATAACTTTATTTTATAGGCGCGCCATACTTTATTTGTATGGGCGCCTATTGGTTTAGGAGGACATGAAATTGGAAATGGCTTATACGATCTTTATTTTTTTATTTGGACTTGTCTTTGGGTCTTTTTATAATGTAGTTGGCTTACGTGTACCACAGAAGGAGTCGATTGTACATCCTCCTTCACATTGTCTGAAATGCCAGAGACGACTAACGGCGCTTGATTTAGTACCAGTTTTGTCTTATGTATTTTTAGGAGGAAAATGTCGGGGGTGTGGCAATAAAATTTCTTGGGTTTACCCAGTCATAGAATTAATGACAGGTGTATTATTTGCCTTTGCTTATTGGCAGCTAGGCTGGGGCATAGAATTGATAGTAGCGTTCTTTTTTATCTCCTTATTAGTTATTATCGTTGTGTCAGATTTGGCCTATATGCTAATTCCTGATAAGGTGTTAGTATTCTTTTTACCTGTGCTAGCTATTGGACGAGTGCTGTCACCATTAACACCGTGGTGGGACTCTCTTGTGGGTGCTGTGGTTGGCTTTGGCATATTATATATCATTGCTGTGCTATCAAACGGTGGCATGGGTGGAGGCGATATTAAATTATTCTTTTTAATTGGTCTCGTTCTGGGTACGATTGATACACTGTTAACGCTATTTTTAGCTGCAGTTATTGGTATGGTTGTCGGGATTACCATGTTATCGAAAAACAAACAGGGGAGAAAAACACCCATTCCGTTTGGGCCATCTATTGCATTGGCCGCAGTTATTGTTTATTTCTATGGCGATCTATTAATCAATTGGTATATAAGCTTTTGGTAATTGTTCAATTTTCAGGAATGTGGGGGGAAGCAAGTGAAACCGATTATTGGAATTACAGCCTTTGTTGAGGATGATTTATCCTCTCGATTAAATGTGGCATACAGCAAAAGCATCATTGAAGCTGGTGGAATTCCATTGATTATTCCAATTGGGATAGAAGAAGAGGCAGCACAGATTTTAGCCCTTACAGACGGATTATTATTATCTGGTGGTCATGATGTGCACCCATTTCTATTCGGGGCTGAGCCTTCATTAAAGCTTGGAAAAATTCATCCAGCGCGAGATACGATTGAGTTAGCATTAATTGAAGCCGCATTCCAACGGAAGATGCCTATTTTCGGGATTTGTCGAGGAATTCAAATACTAAATGTTGCTTTAGGTGGTACTTTATATCAGGATATTGATAGTGATCATTTTAGCACTAAATTACTTCAACATATGCAGCAATCAGGTCGAGCTGTAGCTACCCATTCTGTTCAGGTTATTGCTGACAATCTTTTAGCGACTATCGTTGAACAAGAGAAAATAGCAGTGAATTCATTTCATCATCAAGCGGTGAATGTTTTAGCAGAAAAATTAAAAGTAGCGGCAAAATCTAACGACGGTATTATCGAAGCGGTAGTTCATGAGGAGATGCCATTTTGCTTGGCTGTTCAGTGGCATCCTGAGGAACTAGCCATAGCAGGAGATGAGGGTGCGCAAAAGCTATTTTCAGCCTTTGTGGAAGCGAGCTTAAAATTTAAGAAGGAAGCTTAGAAGAGGCATTGTACAAAGAATCCAATCGTATGTGGATTCTTTTTTTGCGTAAAAAAGAGGATACATGCTCTTAGAAGGAACATAATCCTCAAAACCTGCTTTAATCGTTAATGTACACGTCTGTAAAGACCTACAACTTGTCCTAAAATAGAAACTTGATCGACAATAATAGGTTCCATAGAAGAATTTTCAGGCTGTAAACGGAAATGGTTTTTCTCTTTAAAGAAACGTTTTACAGTTGCTTCATCTTCAGCTGTCATAGCTACAACAATATCCCCATTATTAGCTGTTGCCTTTTGTTTTACAATGACTAAATCTCCATCTAAAATCCCAGCTTCAATCATTGATTCTCCCATAATTTCTAGCATGAACAATTGATCTTCACTTGTGCCGTACGTATCGGGTAATGGGAAGTATTCTTCAATGTTTTCAATTGCTGTAATTGGAGAACCAGCTGTAACCTTCCCGACAAGTGGAACATGGATCACCTGTTGCTTTTGGATGGATTCTTCAGGCTCTAAAATTTCAATTGCGCGTGGCTTTGTTGGATCTCGACGAATAAAGCCTTTTTGTTCTAATCGAGCTAAATGTCCATGAACAGTTGAACTGGAAGCAAGTCCAACTGCTTCACCAATTTCGCGTACTGATGGTGGATATCCTTTAGCTCGTACCTCTTCCTTAATGAAAGCTAAAATGTCCTCTTGTCTTTTCGAAACTTTTTTCATGAGTGCTCACCTCTTTTTTTCTAAAATCATTCTTCTTATTTGATAGTATAACAGAATGCGAACACGTATGCAAACATAGGTTCGAAAAGTGTTTGACAAAAACGTTTGTTCGCTTTATTATGGGAACATACATTCCGAACAAACATTCTTAAAAAGGGGGTAATGATTATGACATGGTTTAAGAAAAACACACATATCTCAATTTTAATAGGAGCTTGTTTATTATTTGCAGCATACCTTTACATTACTGATCCAGGAAAAGTTAGTTACGCAGAAATTCAAATCGAACATGGGGATAGCTTGTGGTCGTTAGCCGAGCAATATCGTGGTAAAATGAGTACTGATGATTGGATAAAGCTTGTAAAAACTGAAAATGAACTAGCAGATATTAAAATTGTAGCAGGAAAATCTCTAGTTATTCCTGTAGTGAGTGATCAAGCCAGTCCCATCAATACTATCGAAATTGCGAGAAATGAACAATGATAAATAATCAACTATCGGCTGTTGTCTATTGTCGCGTAAGTACCGAAAAAGAAACACAAAGCTCCTCATTAGAGCGCCAACAGGAAGAGTTGCTGCGCTATGCTACAGAGCAAGGCTATGCGGTGAAGGGCGTGTTCAAAGATCAACATAGTGGCTATGATGTAGAACGTGAAGGCTTACTAGAAATGCTTGATTTTATAAAAGATAAGAACATTAATGCTCTTTTTGTCCAAGATGAAACTCGTTTAGGACGAGGCAATGCAAGGATGGCTGTATTACATTTATTACAAAAGTCAGCAACTGACGTTTTTTCTATGCGTGATGCAGGCCCAGTCCAATTAAATGAAATGGATACGATGCTGCTTGAAATTTTAGCGATTGTAGAGGAATATCAGCGTAGAATTCATAATGCTAAAATTCGACGAGGTATGCGACGTGCTGTAGAAAACGGTTATCGTCCAGAAAATAATTTATCGAACCGAGGTAATCCGCAGGGGCAGGAGCGTAAAGATCTACCTGTAGAGGAAATTGTGAAGCTACGCAAACGTGGATTTACCTTTGAAGAAATTTCTATAACGCTTAGAGGGTTAGGCTTTGAGGTAAGTAAGGCGACTGTACATCGTCGTTTCCAAGAGCACCAAGAAAGATTAGCAGGAAAATAATATTCCTGCTAATTTTTTTTCTGTAAAAAACTACTGAAGGGAAGAAAAGCTTTCGATGATAACATGACTAGGCAGTTGGAAAGGGTGCTCTTTATTTATTCGATCATAAAACATGATGCCATTTAAATGATCGATTTCATGCTGTACAACGATGGCCCCATAGCCCTGTAACTGTACAATGATTTCATGTCCATCGATGTCATAAGCTTTGACTTTAATTCTCTCATATCTCGGTACAAAACCAGGAACAGGTCGATTTACAGATAGACAGCCTTCTCCCTCCGGTAGATAAATCATATTGATGGAATGACTTATTATTTTAGGGTTAAAGAGCATCATTTCTTGGTCATCAAAGAGTACAGCAAACATTCGTTTATCTACGCCAATTTGATTAGCAGAGAGTCCACTTCCAGGGCGAAGCTTATATTTTTTTGCTAGCGTTGGATTTTGGCTATTTTTCAGATATTGTAGCATGGCTAGGAGGGTATTTCGATCCTCAGTGGTCACTGGTATCGACACTTCTTGAGTTTGTTTTCTTAAAATTGCCGAGTGTTCTTTCACGAAGTCCTTCATTGTAATCATATAATTTGGGTGAAATTTAGTCATAAATAAACACCTCATCAATACGGCTATTAAGAACCTTAGCAATCTTAAAAGCTAATTCAAGAGTCGGATCATATTTATCATTTTCAATGCTATTAATCGTCTGTCTCACAACTCCACATTCTTTTGCAAGTGCAGCTTGTGTAATGCCTAATTTTTTTCTTAAAATTTTGATGATGTTCTTCAGAATTATCCCTCCATTTTGTCCAAAGTATTAGACATATACAATGGATGTCCAATTAATTGGACATTTCTTAGTGAAAAACAAAACAGTCAATTAAAGGGTAGAAATGGATTTCCGTTGCAGGCTACTTGCTTTCCTGTTGGCGAGCACTAAATCGCTTCCTCCGCTACCGCTCCGTTTAGAGTTTCGCCTGTTTCGCTATCCCACGGGAGTTAAGTAGCCCTCCACTCCAATCCATAAATATTTATCTTTTTTAGCAAATGTTTTCAGATAAAGTAAAGGTGTTCACTACTCTTTATAGAGGGGGGGACACGCATCACTTTTCCACATTGAAAATAAAAATCCCATCCCCCTAAGAATACAGATATTGGACTATTTGATTGCTCTGCTAGTATGAAGTAAAGACATTTTGCAGAATGGTTGATTGGAGAGGAGCCAGCGTCACAGATGAGACCCTTGAGCGAACGTAAGTGAGTAAAGCTGCGAAAGGACACTGGCGGAACGGAAAACACCGCTCGCCTTGTTAAAAGGTCTCATTCTACTAATGACATCATCTTTTTTCAACAACATGAAATGCCCGATTAATTGGACATTTGGGTTTTAAATCCTCACTTAATACCAATTTTCATCAAAATTTAGCTCTAATGCATGCCCAAAACAAATACCGAAAGGAATAAAACCTCTTCCTCTTGCTGTAATGATATTGCCATCTTGTACCACTAGTTCATCTGAATAGTTGTGAAGCTCAAAGCACCCTAACTGTTTCATACCATCAAAAGGTAGTCCTACTGTATATTTTTTGTTTTTTAAGACACCTGCTTTTGCCAAGAGGTAAGGGGAGCTAGAAATACTGGCAATCATTCCTCCTTTTGCAGATAGATAACGAATGAAATCTAGTAAGCTCTCTTCAAGTTGTAATGTAGAAATATCCATACAGCCTGGTAATAGTAGACTATCAATATCGTCAAGCTCTATTTCATTCACGGATAAATCAGCTATACAATTTAAACCAGCTCTTCTCTGATAGGTTTGGTATTCGATCCTAGTGTGATGATGGGTTTACCGCCTTGCATTAATATGGACAAAGCAACACTCAATTCATATTCACTAAATTGTGGGTATAATAACACCGCAGTTTTCTTCATTTCATACACCTCTTACCTTTAGATCGTTCCATTCTTCCTCTAAAATAGCGTAATAGTATTCATCCCACCAAGTCTCTCCATGAGGTATGCATTTTTTAAAAAATCCTTCTTGGCGCATCCCGATTTTCTCCATGACTCGGTAAGAAGCAATATTCTCTGGCTGGCATGTGGCAATAATTCGATGAAGTTTCATTTTATTAAAACCGTGATCTAATAGGGCCTGAGCAGCTTCAGAAGCATAACCATGATTGTGATAGGCAGGATTCATAACCCATCCAATTTCATACGTATGGTCGCCAAAGTATTTGTGGAAAACAAGATGACCAATGACTCGCTGTTGTTCACGTAAAACAATGGCGAAATGTTTTGCTTGCTCGTTACTATTCTCTGTTATGAAATGTTGAACCTGATCTTCATTCAACACACCCTCTGGCATATAGTGCATGACTGTTTTATCTGACATATAGCTATAAACAGCCTGCCAATCTTGGGCTTCAAATGTTCGAATAAGTAGTCTAGGTGTTGTGATGTTCATGGTAGCTCCTCCTATTATCTATCAAATTTTTCCTATTATTATTAGTTATACACCTCTAACTTCTGGAAGTCATGTAAAGAATGGCTAAGAAGTGTTTTTAAGGGTTGGTATAACTGCATTTTAAGGGAAACCATGCTATACTTTGCATACTGAGGTCATTAAGCTAGGTACTGAAAGGTGTGTAACCATGTTATCAAAGGAAAAAATTAACCGAATTAATGAATTATCTGCTAAAGCGAAAAGCGGACAATTAACAGAGGAAGAAGCAAAGGAGCGCACAGCGCTTCGCAAGGAGTATTTAGATACGTTTAGAGCAACGATGCGAGATACGATTGAAAACGTTAAAGTGGTCGATGCAGAAGGAAATGATGTAACGCCTGAGAAGGTAAAACAAGCGCAAAAAAATAAATTTCTAAATTAATGTGACACAATTCAATAAAGTATGTATGAAAACGCAAATAGTATAACAAAAGCATTGTTTTCTAAAGCAATGTTGACTAAACTGTAAAAGAACAATATATAGGACGAGAAAGGATGTCACAATATAATGACTCAACACGCGGATCTTTTAGCAATTAATGCTATCCGAACTTTGTCAATCGATGCTATTGAAAAAGCAAATTCTGGTCACCCAGGTTTACCAATGGGAGCAGCGCCAATGGCTTATACGCTTTGGACAAAACAATTACGCCATAATCCAGCAAATCCAAAATGGTTTAACCGTGATCGTTTTGTACTGTCAGCAGGCCATGGTTCAATGCTTTTATACAGCTTACTTCACCTTGGAGGCTATGGTTTACCAATGGAAGAAATTCAAAACTTCCGCCAATGGGATTCATTAACACCAGGACATCCTGAATATGGTCATACAGTAGGGGTAGAGGCAACAACTGGTCCTCTTGGACAAGGAATCGCTATGACTGTTGGTATGGCAATGGCTGAGCGCCATCTAGCGGCTACTTACAATAAACCAGGTCATGACATTGTTGACCACTACACATTTGCGTTATGTGGCGACGGTGACTTAATGGAAGGTGTTGCAGCAGAGGCGATTTCATTAGCTGGTCACTTAAAACTTGAAAAATTAATCGTGCTTTACGATTCTAATGATATTTCTTTAGATGGTGACTTAGAAAAGTCATTTTCAGAAAACGTTCAAAAACGCTTTGAATCTTATGGTTGGAATTATTTAAAAGTGGCAGATGGTACAGATGTAGATGCTATTAATGCAGCCATTGAAGAAGCCAAAAAATCTACTGGCAAGCCAACATTAATTGAAGTGAAAACAGTGATTGGTTTTGGTTCTCCAAATAAATCTGGTAAAGCAGATTCTCACGGTGCACCTCTTGGTACAGATGAAGTTGTCTTAACGAAGGCTGCCTATGAGTGGGCACATGAACCATTCCAAATTCCTGCAGAAGTTTACGATACATTTAATGCGGCTGCTGAAGTGCAAGGCGCACAGCCAGAGGAAGCTTGGAATGCAAAATTTGCTGCATACAAAGAAGAATTCCCAGCGTTAGCAGCTCAATTCGAGAAAGCGATGAATGGTGAATTACCAGAAGACTTTGCTTCTGAGTTACCAGTATATGAAGCAGGTAAATCTGTAGCAACTCGTTCTTCTTCAGGCGATGCAATTAATGCTATTGCGAAGAAAACTCCTTCATTATTTGGTGGTTCAGCTGACCTTGCTGGCTCCAATAAAACAACGATGAAGGGTGCAGGAGATTTCTCAGCAGACGACTATGCTGGACGTAACATCTGGTTCGGTGTTCGTGAATTTGCAATGGGTGCTGCTATGAACGGAATGGCTCTTCACGGTGGTTTAAATGTATTCGGTGGTACATTCTTCGTATTCTCTGATTACGTTCGTCCAGCAATTCGTCTATCTGCATTAATGGGTCTTCCTGTCACATATGTATTCACACATGATTCGATTGCAGTAGGGGAAGATGGTCCAACACATGAACCAATCGAACACCTTGCATCATTACGTGCAATGCCAAACCTATCTGTTATTCGCCCTGCGGATGCAAATGAATCAGCAGTTGCATGGGAGCTTGCAGTAGCAGCAGAAAAAACACCAACTGTTCTTGTATTATCTCGTCAAAACTTACCTGTTCTTGACGCCTCTATTGAAACAGTACGTGAGGGCGTAGCAAAGGGTGCTTACACAGTGTCTCCAGCTACAAAAGAAGTGGCAGATGCTATTTTAATTGCAACAGGCTCTGAGGTTTCGCTTGCTGTCGAAGCACAAAAAGCATTAAAAGCAGACGGTATAGATGTAGCAGTTGTTTCTATGCCATCTATGGATCGCTTCGAAAAACAAGACGCAGCTTACAAAGAATCTGTTCTACCAAAAGCTGTTACAAAACGTCTTGCAATTGAAATGGGAGCATCATTCGGCTGGCATAAATATACTGGCTTTGAAGGCGATGTTCTAGCAATTGATAAGTTCGGTGCATCTGCTCCAGGTGAATTAGTAATGGAAAAATACGGCTTCACTGTTGAAAACGTAGTAGCAAAAGTGAAAGCACTATAATTTACAACAAATACCACAACACTCAGCGGAATAAACATCAGCTAAGTGTTGTGGTACTTTTTTTAGCGGCAAACATAGTCATGTAAAAACTCAATAGGAAGGGTGAGCGAATGAAGAATTATAGCGTTGTGTTATTTGACTTAGATGGAACATTATCTGATCCCAAAATAGGAATCACTAAATCAGTGCAACATGCTTTACAGAAGGCGGGCATCATGGTGAATGATTTGGATGAACTGGAACCATTCATCGGACCACCCTTACAAGTATCTTTTCAAGAAATCTATGGATTCAATGCTGCACAAATAACGCAAGCAATTAGTGATTACCGAGAACGATTTACGGAAAGGGGAATGTTTGAAAATAAACTATATGAAGATATTCCTGCTTTGTTAGCTCATTTAAAGCAACAAGGATATATACTGACTATTGCCACTTCAAAACCAACTGTCTTTGCGGAACAAATCGTAAAGCATTTTCAGCTAGAGTCCTATTTCGATCTTGTTGTAGGAAGCCACTTAGATGGTTCCCGGTCTGACAAAAGTGAGATTATTAAAGAAGTGCTTCAACAGTTTGACTCCTATCCAAAAGAGCGATTTATTATGGTTGGGGATCGAAAATATGATTTAATCGGAGCTCGGGAAAATCAAATCGATGCCATCGGTGTGACATATGGTTTTGGGTCACTAGAAGAATTAAAAAATGAAGAGCCTACATATATTGTGGACCATGTAAATGATCTCCTAAAATACCTCTAAAAACACGAAAAACTGCATGTCAGCATGCAGTTTTTTTATGTAGGGTTATTTAGCAAGTCCATTTTGGAATGCGTAGACGACGGCTTGTGTACGATCTTGAACTTCTAGCTTTGCTAGAATATTACTAACATGTGTTTTTACTGTTTTTAAGGCAATATATAGCTCATCAGCAATTTCCTGATTGGCTTTACCCTGGGCCATTAACAATAATACTTCCATTTCACGTTCAGTCAATTGTTCGTATAGTGGCGTACTATTGCCGTGGCGCATGCGGTGCATCATTTTGGAAGTGACCTCTGGCTCTAATACCGTTTCGCCACCCATCGTTTTTCGAATAGCATCTGCAATTTGTTTGGCATTAGATGTTTTTAAAATATAGCTTACCGCGCCAGCCTCTAAGGCAGGATATACTTTATCATCATCTAAAAAACTAGTCACCATCATGATTTTTGCTTCAGGCCATGCTGCTAATATTTCCACTGTTGCCTCTGCTCCTGTCATAACAGGCATCACATTATCCATTAAAATAATATCAGGCCTTAGCGCTAAGGCACGTTCCACAGCCTCTTTACCGTTCTCAGCCTCACCTACAACCGTAATATCTGGCTGTGCTGAAAGATAGGCTGACACACCAATCCGTACCATTTCATGATCATCCACTATGAGCACTTGTATCATCGACATTGACCTCCTCCTTTTGTAAAGGAATTTTAACCTCTACAATTGTTCCTTCACCAGGCACTGATACAATTTTATAGGTGCAGCCAATTTCAACTGCTCGTTCAGCTATATTTTGTAAACCGTATGATGTGGATTTATCTTCCTCCACATCAAAGCCTAAACCATTATCTTGAATTCGTAAAATAGCTAAGTCGTCTCGTGCCACAAGAAGTAATTCCACCTCACTTGCTTTGGCATGACGCAGCGTATTGGAGAGAGCCTCCTGTGCAATACGAAATAAATGATCTTCCTCTGCTTTAGTTAAGGCCATTTCTTCTAATTCATATTCTATATGGAAATAAACTTTTTGCTGAAGTTCAATAATTAATTCCTCTAAGCCTTGTGCCAATGTTTTATTGTGTAAAGCTACAGGTCGTAAGTGTAGCAGTAATGCACGCATTTCTAGCTGTGCCTGCTGAACGATTTTCTCCACCTGTTTTAAGCTAGTAGCATGTTCGTCATTTTCAGTTAATGCAGAGAGTAACATAGAAGCAGCAAATAGTTGCTGTGAGACAGAATCATGTAGTTCTCTAGCTAGTCGTTGGCGTTCAGCAATAATACGCTCCTGAATAATTTTATCATTGGCCTCAGCCCGTTCATTGGACAAGCGCTGTAGACTTTTACGTTGCGTATCGATTAATTCACTCGTTTGGACAAGTGCCTTTTTTAACGATTTCGGAAGAGCTTCTTTTTTAGGAAAAACAAAATCAGGCTCGATCAGTTGTTTCACTATTCGTGTTGCCTGCGCTTCTCGTGCCCTTGCCGTCATACTAATCCAGCTGGCAAACAGGAAGCTAAGTATAAACAGGCTAACTATGATGATGCCACCCAGAGGGATATTATCGTAATTCTGCTGCCATAAGGGCTGCCATGTTTTTTCATCAGGATTGCCCCATAGTGCAACAAGAAGACCGAAAACAGCACTCATTAAAACAAAAAATAATGTAAATAATCTTGAGATAAAGGCAATCATTTTCGTAGCACCTCCAAATCTCCAAGCCAGGTTGCGACATGAATAATCAGTACACGTTTAGCATCCTCAGGGTTGCCGTCTGAGAAAGTAATACTTTCATTTACTATACGTTGCGGCCCTACATGTAAGCAGGTAAGCTCACCAAATAACGTCGTATACTGTAAACGGAATGGAATTTCATAAGGAACATAAATTTGAACTTTACCAATACCTTGTCGAATTGTAATAAGACTAGTGCCAGCTGGTAAAATCGTTTGCGTTGTATCGATGGTAATATCTCCAGCGAGGCGCTGAATTTGTACATCTTGCCATTTATAAGCTTCTATAGGCGCTGGCATTGTACCAATTAAGTCATTTTTAATCGCAGGGAGTTTTTCAAAAAGCTCTGCGCCAACTACTTTTGGCTCGTTTTCTCTTTGCAAGTATTGATAGAGCATATATAAGAGCATGATGACGATAAATAAACGTAAGCTCCACATCGTGAACAAAGCAATGGCAATAAAGAAAATTCCTGTCCATTTAAAAAATCGAACTTTTTTGGAAAAACTTAAATAAAGAAGTACAGCCCCAATCAATAAACAGAAGGCGCCACCATTATTAAATATAGTTAGCTCCACAAAGACGAGTAAAAAGAAGCAAAGAACCCAAAATGTGAGCTTATTTGTTGTGAAATTTTGCATGAGGGTCACCCTTCCTTCTACTAATAGTATAAGAGAGGGAATGGACCCTCTATTCTTAAACGTGAAAGAATGCGCCTTTTAATGTTGGCGCATTGGTTTCATTATACCATGTTATTTATTTTCAATTAGCAGTGGTGAGCTTTCTTCTACTGCTTTTTTTTCTAATTCTGCCAGTCTTGCCTCAAAAGTTGTAAGCTCATGGTCTTTATCGATTTGATAAGCTAATTTATCGATATATGCTTCTAAATCTTCAAAGTTTGTTTTATTATTTTTGGCAATCATTCCATCCATTTGATGATGGGCACGAGTTACATTTTCTTTCCCCATCAGCTGTAATTGACGCACTTTCATATCTTTAATTTTATGCTTCATTGTTTCAAATTTACGCTCAAGCTCGAAGTATTCGCGAGTGCTTGCTTCAATGCTAGCTTGTAATGTAAGGTTACGAGCTGAATAAGCTGTTACTTCATCCGTAGCGAAATCAATTAAGTCCTGCTCTCCGCTAGATTTTGCTAATGCTAATTGAGATTCACGCTTTGCTAGTAAATCAGCGTTCTCTTTATATTCTTGCTCTAGCTTTTCTTTTAATTGCCCTTGTCGCTCTAATAATTTTCCTGTTTGTTCTGTTTGCTTTTCTGCTTCACGAATGTATTGATTTAACATCGCAATCGGATTTTTTTGTTCCTTCTTATCAAATAACTGGTGTAAGTCTGCCTCTACTGTATATCTAAAACGTTGAAATAAGTTCATTTAAAATCGCTCCTTTTATTTTGATAAATTTGACCATTCTTTTTCAAAGTTTGTAAATGGATCTTCTTCTTTTTTCCCTTCAATTGTTGGGATTTTTACATCTTCGCCATTCCATTTTTTATAGATAACATAGATAATGGCGATCGCAGCAAGACCCACCATTGCTGGAATGTTAGACACTGCTGATAGGACACCGATTAGACCAACTGTAAACCAGAAAATTTTACCGAAAGATGACTTACTAGCAATGTAGAAGTGCATGCCCAGTGCTACAAATAATCCAGAGAATAATAACCCTGCCAGTGGTCCAATTAACGCTAGTGCAACACATGCTGCAATGACGCCTCCTGTTAATAAAAGAAATTTTTTCATTTGTTTTAGCTCCTTTCGTTTGTACCTTTATGTTACCTATTTACAAGATTGTCTAAAACGGACTCGAAATTGATTTTGAACTAGGTCTTGAGGCTGAGAGTCATCTAAGCAACCGCAATAAAAGGTTTTTGACCGTATTTAACAAGCTTTTTTTCTTGTTTTTGGAAAAATATTAATTATTTTTGGATGGAAATACCATTTGTCATAAAGTCATTTATAGACCCGAAACTAGAATTTTTTCGACAAAAATAGAAGAGAGATCCCTCCTTCGTTTGACAAATAAACAAGATTGAATGAGCTATACTTATGAAAAAGAAACTGAGCGAAGGAGGATTTCTGGTGAGAACCTATTCTATATATAAGATAAAAGAAGAGCATTTAACGTTTATTTTTGGCAGAGAGCGTAAGTTGTTAGAGATGATGCAAGGTTGTGAAGATGCCAATGAGAAATCCTTAAAAGAGCTTGCATATATATGTGAATCCGTTCGTTTTGAGGAGATTGCAGCCATGTTAGAGCATCAACTCGATTCCAAATATGCACACCTAGAAAGAGCTCGTAATGCTTTGTTTTTAGAACATCCGATAAAAGGTAAAATGGCTATTTATTTAGTAGATCGTAAAATTTGTGTTTATTGTGAAGGTTCGCGAATGCTAGATTTAGATTTATTTCAAATGCTTGCTAAAATGAGTGAACGTTTTATTGCTTTTAATAAACAGGATAATGAGTGTGGGTGGTTAAAGCCGATGAAGTATACAATGCACTAGGAAAATTCACTACAATATATAGTAACACGCTATTATTTGGTGTATAATGGAGCGTGGAGAGTTTTTTCTCGGTATATTGTAGTGGAGGAGGTTGGTTGTATGCCTACATGGGGCTGGATTATTATCGTAATTATCGCATTAGCAGCGGGCGCAGCACTTGGTTTCTATTTCGCTCGTCAAGCTATGATGAAATATTTGAAAGAAAACCCACCTATTAATGAGCAAATGATTCGTATGATGATGGCGCAAATGGGTCGTACGCCGTCTGAAAAGCAAGTACGTCAAATGATGGCGCAAATGAATAAATTCCAGAAGTAATTTGGAATGATCAGAGCAACTAGTTCAAGCTTAACTAGTTGTTTTTTTATTTTTAATAGTATTTAAATAATTCTTAAAAATCACACAACTCTATCGGGAAACTATGTATAATGGAGTTACTATACGGAAGGGAGTTGCGTATTTTGCAAAAAGAAAAAACAAATGTAGAAAGTTTTGATCTAGATCATACAAAAGTGAAGGCACCTTATGTTCGTTTAGCAGGTGTTAAAACTGGCAAAAATGGCGATGAAGTATATAAATATGATATTCGCTTTAAACAGCCAAATAAGGAGCATATGGAAATGCCTGCATTACATTCTTTAGAGCATTTATCTGCTGACATTATCCGTAATTACTCTGATCATATTGTTGATTTCAGTCCAATGGGTTGTCAAACAGGCTTCTATGTATCATTGATCAATCATAATGATTATGAGGATTTATTAACGATTTTAGAGAACACATTTACAGATGTTACAAAGGCAACGGCAGTTCCTGCCTGCAATGAAGTGCAATGTGGCTGGGCTGCTAGCCATAGTTTAGAAGGGGCTCAAGCATTAGCAAAAGAGTTTTTAGCGAAACGTAATGAATGGCATATTATTTTTGAAGATTGAATAAAATAAAAACCTTGCGAGTAAAATGACGCAAGGTTTTTCAATGCACTAAAAATGGAATGGAATGACATTGGAAGAAGAATCTCGATTGATTTTTTGATAAATAAAATTATCTAAAAAATCATGAATTAAATCCTCATATTCATCCATATTTTCATTAAAGGACTGTGCATGTGCTCCCGTATCAAAAAGTTTTAATTTTTTTGGACCGGATTTTTTATTGTAGAGATCAAGTGACATGGAAGCTGGAATAAACGTATCGGGAATACTATGGATAAAGAGCACAGGTTTTTCAATATGTGTGACAGCTTCTGCAGGTGTTACACTTTTAAATGAGTAACCATCTCTGAGACGAACAAAAAAGTCAGCAAAACGAATAGGAATAATGGAGCCATATTTAAATTCAGTTTTTGCAATTTGTTTGAGTAACATAGAAAAGTCGGAGAACGCACAATCTGAGATATAAAAATCAGCGCCATCCTCGACTGTTCCTGCATAGAGGAGCATGGTTGCAGCACCCATCGATTCCCCGTGAATACCAAGAATAGCATCCTCTCCAATCATGGCTTTTACTGTTTTCACTACAGCATCAAGATCGTTTTTCTCATAGTAGCCATAGCTTGTTGTCTTGCCTCCAGATTCACCATGGCGGCGGTGGTCAAATATAACAGAATTATAGCCAAGTCTTTCAAAAAGGCGCGCATATTTCACGGAATTTATTTTATTTTCGGTAACACCGTGGCAAATGATGATAGTGTTATTTGTTTGCAATGGCTGAAACATAATGCCTCGAATTGTATAGCCACTTGGAGAATCAATATTCAGTTCACATTTCAAGTTTTTATTGTACCAAGCCTCATCAAAGCGCTTTGCGGTCGTTTCTCGTTCCCGTATAAATTCAGGGTCTTTTTGTTGGATATACATTAATTTATTGGAAAGCGCGAAGCCGAACAGACCTGTTGCAGCGGCGGCTAGCGTTGTTGTAATACCAGAGAATAAAAGCATCTTCTTTTTCATCATAAAACACCTCCACATGCTGTTTCTTATTTGTAATGTTCCCAACTAAGATTGTTTAAAACACGTCAACATTTTACAATATCTTTGGCAAAACTGCGATTATTTCTATTATCGAAAATCGTCATAATATTTGTTAAAATATACATATTTGCTAGTAGCATATGCATGCAGTGTTGATTCTTGAACGGGGAAAAGGGGAGAATGATTATGACAAACGAGGTAGTAATCGTGAGTGCGGTGCGTACAGCAATCGGCTCATTTCAGGGGACATTAAAAGACGTACCAGCGACAACGTTAGGTAGCATTGTCATTAAAGAAGCAATAGCGCGTGCTGGCGTAGCAGGAGAACAGGTCGATGAGGTCATTATGGGGAATGTTTTATCGGCTGGACTTGGACAAAATCCAGCGCGTCAAGCGGCAATTAAAGCGGGGTTACCTCAAGAGGTATCAGCCTTAACAATTAATAAAGTATGTGGATCTGGTTTAAAGGCTGTTCATTTAGCAACACAGGCGATTTTAGCGGGAGATGCAGAGATTGTTGTTGCAGGTGGATTTGAAAATATGAGCCAGGCTCCATACGTATTAAAAAATGCTCGTGAAGGCTTCCGAATGGGTGACCAAAAGGTAGTAGATACAATGATTCATGATGGCCTATGGTGTGCTTTTAACGATTATCACATGGGCATTACAGCTGAAAATTTATGTGATATGTATCAAATCTCTCGAGAAGAGCAGGATGCTTTTGCAGCTCGTTCTCAGCAACGCGCAGAGGCAGCGATTGCAGCGGGCAAGTTTGAAAATGAAATCGTTGCTGTCGAGATTCCACAGCGCAAGGGAGAGCCACTTCTTTTCAATAAAGATGAATTTCCACGAGCAGGTGTGACAGCGGAATCATTAGGTAAGCTACGACCAGCATTTAAAAAGGATGGCTCTGTCACAGCGGCTAACGCGTCGGGTATTAATGATGGTGCGGCAGCGGTAGTGGTGATGTCAAAGGAAAAAGCACAAGAGTTAGGCATTCAGCCAATGGCGATCATTACAGCGAATGCTAGTGCTGGTGTAGATCCTGCAATTATGGGTACAGGTCCTGTAAAAGCAGTACAAAAAGCGCTGACAAAGGCTGAGATTACTTTAAACGATATCGATTTAATTGAAGCAAATGAAGCATTTGCAGCACAATCAATTGCTGTAGATCGTGAATTAAGCTTTAATCATGATAAACTAAATGTTAACGGGGGTGCCATTGCTCTTGGTCACCCAATCGGTGCTAGTGGTGCTCGGATTTTGGTAACGCTATTACATGAGATGGAAAAGCGTGATGTGAAAACGGGCTTAGCCACATTATGTATCGGTGGTGGACAAGGCGTAGCAACAGTTGTGAAGCGCCCTTGATGTCAATAAGAAGGTGAATAAAATGGGAAAGAAACGTAAACAGCAACAACATACTGACAATAGCGTAACAGCTAGTCTACCTAAGCAAGAGGCCGTTACATTAGCAGATCAGCTAGGTGGCGATGTGCTAGCAAAACTAAAGGCAGCGAAGCAAGATTTAACTGCTAAAGAGCAGGCGGCAGAAGAAGAGCGTCAGGCAAAACTAGCCTTTGAACGTAAACAACGAGAAAAAAACAAATCGTTTGAAGAACTTTTGAACGAATACGGCGATAAAGGTACTAAATATTAAGAGAGAACAGTGAATTCACATAGGTGGGTTCACTGTTTTATATTTTACAGCATAAAATCTATATGGTTGTGGTCGATATATAGGGAGTGATTTTTGAAATTAATGGAACGGGAGACGCTGCCAATAACATATACCTAATTGTAGTTTAGTATCAATTAAATTATGTTAGGAGAACAACATGGTAGAATTACAAACAGAAAGAATAAGATTAATTCCTTTAAACGCCAAGTATCTAAAGTTACTAATAGAGCATGAGGAGCAAATGGCGGCGGAGTTGTCATTGAGTAAAGGTGTAGGGGGTTTAGATTGCGAGCTTAAACAAGCGTTGTATTTTAGACTTTCCAAAGTATTAGAAGATGAGCAAAATTATCTGTGGCACACGAATTGGTTACTTGTATTAAAAGAAAAAAATTGTGCTGTTGGTGGCATCATGCTAAAAGGTACGCCAAATGAGCAAGAGGAAGTTGTGATCGGGTATTATACTTTACCTCCTTATTGGGGGCAGGGCTATATGACAGAATCAATCATAGCTCTTAAAGACTGGTTACTCCATCAGCCAAATGCAAAATACGTTATCGCTGACACGGAAAAAGAAAATATGGCTTCCCATCGAGTTTTGGAAAAAGCAGGGGCTGTCTTGTTTAAAGAAACGAAGTCTCTCTATTTTTGGCGGTTCCACCTTTAAAATAAAAGACAAAAGGCTATAATTGAGCCTTTTGTCTTTTGTTTTTGAGTATTTTTCTTACTGCAACAACGAGACTAACAAAAACAATGGCTCCAGCTGTATCGACAAGCACATCTTGAGCACTCATTGTACGACCTGGCGTAAAGCCTTGACGAAATTCATCAAGCACCGCAATTATAGCTGTTCCACCGATAGCAATACTTGCTGCAAAACGCCTTTTTCCCCAGGCAAAGTAAAGGCCAAGTGCGATGCATCCAAATCCTATGAAGTGTGTCAATTTACGAATTAAAAACTCTACAAATGGAAAATAACCTCGCTCTTCCACTGAAACGATGGTTCCCCAATAGGGAATTTTTAAAATAGATAGTTGTTTTTCAAAAGGTTTATTGGCGAGCAAATCTTCTAATTCTGGTAGTATACTCTGTTGCTCATAGGTCATACTAGAGGAGATTACTAGTACAACTAGACAAATGAGCAAAATTAGCCATTTTTTCATCGATGTTCATGATAGTACTCATTTTTTGTTAGCTCATTAGCTATTTTGAAATCTGCTATTGAATTAATTTTCTCGTAGGAAGCAAGTGTTTGTGTTAGTTGTTGTTGTGAGCTTGCGCCAATGACCGTAGAAGCGATTGTTGGCTCTTTCAGATTAAAAGCGATAGCCAAAGCATGCAAGTCATCATAGTGTAAAGCTAAGTCTGTTAACGTTGTTGTTAACTCCTCAGCAGTATAGGTGTTAAAACCATTAACATGTTGTAGACGTTGTTGCCAGCTATTCGTTAATAAGCCCTTTGCCACTGTGCCACGTGTGACAACAGATGCACCCTGTTTCGCAATAAAGTTAAACCATTCTTCAGGGCGGCGATCGAGGGCACTGTATTGCATCATGACGCTTCTAGCCGAGCTTGCAGGTAAAAATCGCTGCAATACATTCGGACGAATGGAGGATATACCATATTCACGAATAAGCCCTTCTTTTTTAAGTCCTTCAAATGTATCAATTATCCCGTCCCAATCATCTTCGATTGTACCACCGTGTAATTGATATACATCAATGTAGTCTGTTCCTAAACGTCGTAAGCTAGCATGGACAGCTTCTTTTATATAGGATGGTGATGCATCCCAATGCCAGCCATCTATCCCTTCTGCCCACCGATTACCTACCTTTGTTGCTAGAATGACATCGTGACGACGCTTACCTAACGTTGCGCCAATGATCTTTTCGTTTGCACCATAATCATATAAATCAGCTGTATCTATATAGTTAATGCCAGCATCTAATGCCATATCGACAATGGCAGCTGCTTGTGTTTTATCTGTCGAAAGAGACATGCCTCCTAAACTAATCTCTGAAATAAACAATTCACTTGTACCAAGCTGTCTTTTTTTCATACGAATGACCTCCTTCGATTTCTCTACTTGTAATGGTACAATGAACATATCTGAAGAACAAGCGAGGTTATCGTCAATGAAAAAGTTTGAGGAAAAAACAACGAAAACGACACCGATCTATGACGGTAGAATAATAAAACTACAAATTGATGATGTCACTTTACCAAATGGACAGATTGCAAAGCGTGAAATAATTAAGCATCCAGGTGCCGTAGCAGTGATTGCTGTTACGGACGAGGGTAAATTAGTGTTAGTAGAGCAATATCGCAAAGCGCTGGAGCGTTCTATTATTGAAATTCCGGCTGGAAAGCTTGAGCCAGGTGAGGAGCCAGTGATGACAGCACGTCGAGAATTAGAGGAAGAGACAGGTTATGGCGCGCATCAACTTACTTTTTTACAAACATTTGCAACATCACCAGGCTTTGCGGATGAAGTTATTCATTTGTTTGTGGCGAAGGGATTATATACAATAGTCAATAAAGCAGATTTAGATGAGGATGAATTTGTCGAACTATTAGAAGTTTCGTTGGAAGAAGCACAAGTAATGGTGGCTGACCAGCGTATATATGATGCTAAAACAGCATTCGCAGTGCTATGGCTAGCTGCAAATTTAGAAAATAATCTTTTAGCATAATAGAGACGGACGAGCATAAGCTGTACAAACCTTGATAGAAAAGGAGCATGTTTATGTCTCGTACGGTGTCTATTTTTTATCACGCTTCCATCATTGCAGTAAGTTTTGTTTGTGGCGTTATTTTCTTTCATATTATTGGTGGACCGAAAGCGGAACCCTTTATATTATTTATAGAGCCTCGTTTAGCAGATGGGGACAGGCAATCCATTTTTCGTTTAGTACTGCCTGTTGCTATTTCCATAGGTCTTATATTATTACTAGCAACACATAGCGTCTTAAAGGTGTTAGTGCGTGTGACTGTAGCCATGCGTGCCACTTTTTTTGGCTTTAGTTCGGTTTTTTTATTACAAAAACTTGAAGCTTTTTGGCTTTATACGATTTGGTGGTTTCCATTTCAGCTCATCTATTGTATATTGTTGCTAGTCCTATGCAATTTACTTGTACCCGCTTGGTCAAAGCGAAAAATCGGGAAACAAGTATCTGGTCGGACAATTTTGTTGAATTTTATCGCATTTTTCATCATAATAGTTGCTGAGTTTATTGTTATTTCTTATGTGTTAAAATGATGGATTGAATAGACCAAAATTGTGATCAGATAAAAAAGTAGAAGCATGTTAGAAATCTATTCACTATCTTGTAATAGGATTTACTCCTTTGGTATAATGGAAAGAGTTTAGGGGGGCGTCACATGGAGAGCCGAATTGATCGTATAAAAAAACAGTTGCATAGTGCTAGTTACAAGCTGACGCCGCAGCGAGAAGCAACAGTTGCTGTTTTGCTTGAGCACGAAGAGGACCACCTAAGTGCTGAAGATGTTTATCTTTTAGTAAAAGAAAAAGCACCTGAGATTGGTCTAGCTACTGTTTATAGAACGTTAGAATTATTAACTGAGCTCAAAATTGTCGACAAAATCAACTTTGGCGATGGCGTATCGCGCTATGATTTACGCCAAGAGGGAGCTGCCCATTTCCACCATCATCTTGTTTGTATCGAATGTGGTGCTGTTGATGAAATTCAAGAAGATTTACTTGAAGATGTGGAAGCCGTTGTTGAAAAACGTTGGAACTTTATCATAAAAGATCACCGACTAACTTTCCACGGCATATGCTGGCGCTGTCATGATAAAAACGACGAATCGAATGAAGAAAAATAACGAAAAACTGTCTGTTTTAATCTTTGGTATAGATTGAATCGGGCAGTTTTTTGTTTTTTTTATTGAAGTATAGACACCATTATGGTTGGTGGTTTATGTCGAATGGAGGGTCCTTTAGCACATTTCTTAAGGCCATGCTAAAATAGAGAATAATTGACAGTGAGGGGGCGTTGTGATGAATGAATTTCAATATGCAGTAGAGGACTATATCCATTTTATTCAGGTGGAAAGGCAGTTATCTGTTAATACATTAGCATCCTATCGCCGAGATTTAGAAAGCTATGTACATTTTTTAAAGGAAGTAGAAGGTATGTCTGATTTTAGTGTGGTGGAACGGACAACTATATTACGCCATTTAGAGCAATTACGGGCACAGGGAAAGACTAGTCGTACCGTTGCCCGTCATATTTCATCGATTCGGAGTTTCCACCAATTTTTACTACGAGAAAAGCGCTCAGAAACTGATCCGACAGTCCATTTGGAGATGCCGACAATTGAGCAAAAATTACCTAATATTTTATCTATCGAAGAGATTGAAGCTTTACTAACAGCTCCAAATAAAAGTAAGCCACAAGGTATACGTGATCTTGCCATGCTGGAGTTATTATATGGGTCTGGTATGCGCATCAGTGAACTTATTGCACTGGATTTAGCTGATATTCATTTAACCATGGGCTTTGTGCGTGTATTTGGGAAGGGTGGAAAGGAGCGAATCATACCGCTCGGCAAAAGCGCACTTTCGGCAATAAATGCCTATTTAAATGGTGCTCGTGGTCAATTACAGGGAAAGTACCCCAAAACAGATGCGTTTTTTATTAATCAAAGAGGGAAACGTTTAACAAGGCAGGGTTGTTGGAAATTAATGAAGGAGCATGCGTTAAAGGCAGGCATCCAACATGAATTAACACCACATACATTGCGTCATTCCTTTGCCACTCATTTGGTTGAAAATGGAGCCGATTTACGAGCGGTGCAGGAGATGCTTGGTCATGCAGATATTTCTACTACGCAGATTTATACACATATTAGCAAAACAAGATTATCTGAGGTCTATAAGCAATTCCATCCACGTGCTTAAAAGTTAATAGGAAAAAATTATATTTCAGTCGGATGTCTGACCTTTATTTTTCGCATTTTTTTGGTAAAATAGAGTCATGAGATTAGGAGGCAACCATTATGAATAAACCATTTAACAAAATCCATGTTGTTGTCATGGATTCCGTAGGTATTGGTGAAGCGCCAGACGCTGCAAATTTTGGGGATGTTGGCGCACATACACTAGGACATATCGCTGAAAAAATGAATGGGCTTACAATGCCAGTAATGGAGTCATTTGGTTTAGCGAATATTGAACCATTGCATGGAATGCATGCAACTACTGACCCTAAAGCATACTACGGTAAAATGCAAGAAGCATCAGTTGGTAAAGATACGATGACAGGCCATTGGGAAATCATGGGATTAAATATTGATAAACCATTTAAAGTGTATCCAGATGGGTTTCCAGCGGAGCTAATTGATGAGCTAGAGAAACGTACAGGTCGCAAAGTGCTATGCAATCAGCCAGCAAGTGGTACACAAGTAATTGAAGATTTCGGGAAGGAGCATATGGAAACAGGTGCGATTATTGTTTACACATCAGCCGATCCTGTTTTACAAATTGCTGCTCATGAGGAAATCATTCCACTAGAAGAGCTATACAAAATTTGCGAAATTGCTCGTGAATTAACATTACAACCTGAATATTTAGTAGGTCGCGTCATCGCTCGACCATTTGTAGGTACGCCTGGAAACTTTACTCGTACATCCAATCGTCATGATTATGCGTTAAAGCCATTTGGTCGAACAACGATGAATGTTTTGAAGGATGCGGGATTAGATGTGATTGCTATTGGAAAAATCTCGGATATTTTCAACGGTGAAGGTGTGACAGATTCTGTACGTACAAAAAATAATAGAGATGGTATGGATCAATTTGCAGAAGTTGTACGTCGTGACTTCCACGGTCTGAGCTTCTTAAATTTAGTGGACTTTGACGCCAATTTTGGCCATCGTCGTGATCCACTAGGCTATGGACAGGCATTACAGGAATTTGATGCGCGTCTACCAGAAATTCTAGAGGCAATGTCAGAGGACGATTTATTAATCATTACAGCAGATCACGGCAATGATCCAACCTTCCCAGGGACAGATCATACACGTGAATATGTACCACTAATTGTCTATTCACCACGTTTCAAAGGTGGAGCGGAACTTCCGCTTCGAGAAACTTTTGCTGATATTGCGGCAACAGTTGCAGAAAACTTTCATGTAGAAGCACCACCATTCGGTAAAAGTTTCTTACATGATTTGAAATAAGGGGGTTTTTTTGTATGAATATGGTTCAATTGTTTGAAAAGAAAAAACAAGGATTAGAGCTTTCTCAAGCTGAAATTCAATATTTTGTTGAAGGCTATACGACAGGCTCAATTCCAGATTATCAAGCAAGCTCTTTATTAATGGCGATACGTTTACTAGGCATGTCAGATGATGAGACATTTTATTTAACAAAGGCAATGATCGAATCAGGCGATGTCATTGATTTAACATCTATTGAAGGCTTTAAAATTGATAAACACTCAACAGGAGGAGTTGGTGACAAGGTCACACTTGTTGTTACGCCAATTATTGCTGCTCTCGGAATTCCTGTTGCGAAATTTAGTGGTAAAGGCTTAGGGATTACTGGGGGAACAATTGATAAACTTGAATCCATTCAGGGCTTTAAAACAGAGCTTTCATCCCAGGAATTCATTGATAATGTCAATCAGCATAAAATTGCAGTTGCTGGACAAACAGGTAATCTTGTACCAGCCGACAAAAAATTATATGCATTGCGTGATGTGACAGGTACTGTCGATTCTATTCCACTAATCGCCGCATCAATTATGAGTAAAAAAATTGCTAGTGGTGCCGATGGTATTGTACTAGATGTAAAATGTGGCTCAGGTGCGTTTATGAAGACGCAGGAAGAAGCACAGCGTTTAGCAGATACAATGACGGCCATTGGAGAAAAACTTGGCCGTAAAGTCATCGCACATATTAGTGATATGGATAATCCATTAGGGAAAATGATTGGTAATAAGCTTGAGGTAGTAGAGGCTTATGCCCTATTAAGTGGACGCTTGGAAGAAACGCATGAAGATTTGGTTGATGAATGTGTTGTCATCGCTTCCTTGATGTACCAAATTGCGGCTGGTGTGAATGAAGCGGAAGCGACAGCTGCTGTTAAGCGAGTGCTAGCAGATGGCTCTGCAGCTGCAAAATTCGAGGAGTTTATTGTGGCGCAAGGCGGAGTAGTCACTGATATTGTTCAAAATGACACAGCTCATAAAGTTGCAGTGACAGCGGTTTCAGAAGGCACTGTGGAAACTATAAATGCTTTATTAGTTGGTGAAGCAAGTGTTAGTCTAGGCGCTGGACGTTTAACGAAAGAATCAAAGCTAGATTATGATGCAGGTATTCAGCTAATCGCCAAAAAAGGTGATCATGTCACTAATGGCGATACGATTGCTTATTTGTATTCAAATCAGCCGATTGACGAAGAGACAATTAATAAAATTCAGCAAGCTTATACAATTGCATAAAGATTATTAGCGAGAGCCCTCACTTATGAGGGTTCTCGCTTTTTTGTGTGTTCGATGAATCGCCAAAATTTAGAGCTCGATAGCGTTTAGAAATTGTAGATTTATCCCATACTGCACTTAACCTAAAAAGCTATAAGTATGTCGATTAGACACTATTTCAGAAGACTTTGCACTAGTTCTGTCAGCCACAAGGATTCAACCTATTGAATGTGGAATTGCACGAGGAGGAGGCGATGTTCATGCATTATCAATTAGAAATGGTCACAAGAGAGACAGTCGTTATACGTTTGTTTGGGGAGCTCGATCATCATGCCGTTGAACAAATTCGAGCGAAAATTTCTGCAGCAATTTTTCAAGGCACTGTGACGACCATCATTTGGAACTTGGAAGGACTATCTTTCATGGATAGTTCGGGAGTTGGTTTAGTGCTTGGTCGTATGCGTGAGTTAGAGGCAGTTGCTGGGCGAACTATATTATTGAATCCATCGCCAACAATGCGAAAAGTATTTCAATTTTCAGGGTTAGGACCGTGGATGATGGATGCAACAGAGGAACAAGCGATTGATCGCGTAAGGGGGATTGTAAATGGATAACGAAATGACATTAACTTTTTTGGCACTTAGTGAAAATGAAGCTTTAGCGCGTGTAGCTGTTACAGGCTTTATTGCACAATTAGACCCAACTATTGATGAGCTATCAGAATTTAAAACAGTTGTCTCAGAAGCAGTTTCCAATGCTATTATTCATGGCTATGAAGAAGATGGTAAGGGTGTTGTGACAGTTCATGCTAAACGTGAGGATGATATTGTGACAGTGTCTGTCATGGATAAAGGGATAGGAATTGAAGACGTTAGTCGAGCGATGGAACCATTATTTACAACAAAAAGTATGATGGAGCGTTCGGGTATGGGCTTCACGATTATGGATAGCTTCTCAGACCAGCTGACAGTTATATCAAAATGGCAAGAAGGAACAACTGTAACATTCACGAAGAAATTTTACACAGTTCGCACAGCGGTAATGTGAGGTTAAACCCGTGAAGCCGTTAGAACAGTCGTCCGATAAGCTATTGTCTCAGGAGGAAATGCGTGATTTAATTGCACGCGCACAGCAGGGCGATCACGAGGCTCGTAAACGAATGGTAGAAGGCAATACGAGACTTGTGTGGTCCATTGTTCAACGTTTTACAACGAGAGGTGTTGAGCTTGAGGATTTATTCCAGATTGGCTGCATAGGGCTCATGAAATCTGTGGATAAATTTGATTTAACCTATGATGTGAAATTTTCAACCTATGCTGTACCGATGATCATTGGAGAAATTCAGCGCTTTTTAAGGGATGATGGCATGGTGAAGGTGAGCCGCTCTATTCGTGAGCTGAATTTTAAAATCCGTCATGCTACAGATGAATTTATTAAAAAGAACGAACATCCACCAACCATTCAAGAGCTTGCTCAGGTGCTTGGTGTGACAACAGAGGAAATTGTTACCGCATCCGATGCACTGAGAGACCCTGCCTCTCTTCATGAGCAATTGTATGAGAGTGAGGGGGATTCCATTACACTAATGGATCAAATGAAGGATGAAAAATCCGAGCAACCCTTTGATTACATCCCATTGAAAGAAGTACTAACGAGACTTGAGCCAAGAGAGCAGTCTATCATATATCTTCGCTATTTTTCAGATTGCACGCAAACTGAAATTGCAAATAGATTAGGTATTTCGCAGGTACAGGTCTCCCGTTTAGAGAAAAAAATCCTTGCCCAGCTGAAAAGTTGGATGGCAACAAGTGCAACAGTGGAGCAGGAAGTAATAAAAAAAGACATCTAAGAAAATGGTGACAGCATGACAAATAAATTATTTAACAGCTTAGAAGAAGCCGAAGATTTTCTTATAGAACAATTTGGTGACGGCGAATCGTTTGACGTTGGTATTAAACACTTATATGTCAAAGATTTGCCGGTCCTTTGTGCATATATTAGCGGGCTTGTAGATGGAGAAGCTTTAACACAGTTACTGTCTAGCATGCTTCCTGATGAGGACATTGAAATTGATGTAGAGGATGAGAAGGAATATTTTGAGTCTTACTTTAATTTCCATGGACGTTCAGAAGAAACAGAGCGTAAAGCCTATTTACTAGCCATTTTAAGTGGACAAGTCACCTTTATTACTAAAAGTGGCTATTGCTATGTTGCAGAGCTTAGAAACTATCCAGGGCGTTCTCCAGAAGAGCCAGATAATGAAAAAGTTATCCGTGGATCAAGAGATGGCTTTACAGAAGGGATTTCTCAAAACACAGCCTTAATACGTAGGCGAATTCGTAATAGTAATCTACGTTTCGAGCTACATAAAATATCCAAAATCGGTCAAACCGACGTGGCGATCGCGTTTATGAAGGATGTTGCCAATGAAGATATGCTCGAAAGTATACGACAGCGTCTTGGACAAATAAATCATGATGGCTTGACGATGGCCGATAAATCATTAGAAGAATGGCTATTTAAACAAAAGTTCCACCCAGTTCCATTTGTACGTTATACGGAGAGACCCGATATTGCTGCAGCTCATCTGCTTGAAGGGCATATAGCTATATTAGTCGATACTTCTCCATCCGTTATTTTAGTGCCTGTTACCATGTTTCATTTATTACAGCATGCAGAGGAATATCGACAGGCGCCAACTGTAGGGACATTTGTACGTTTAATGCGATATTTTGGTTCCATTATGGGTTTACTTTTATTGCCATTGTGGTATGTATTTGCAACGAATGAATCCCTACTTCCAGATGCCCTCTCCTTTTTAGGAACAGAGGAGAAATCGCATGTACCTTTATTACTACAAATTTTGATTGCAGATATTGGAATAGAGTTTTTGAGGATGGCCGCCATTCATACTCCGTCACCATTGTCCACAGCGATGGGGTTGGTTGCGGGGGTAATCATTGGTCAAATTGCGATTGATGTTGGATTATTCTCTTCAGAGGTGGTTCTCTATACAGCAGTTGCAGCCATTCTTATTTTCATTATTCCATCCTATGAGCTTAGTATCTCCATTAAAATTTTTAGGTTACTGTTACTTCTGATGACGGGTCTCTGGGGTGTCAATGGGTTATTTATTGGTTTATTTTTATTGTTTACGTATTTATGTTCATTACGACCAATGCAGGCACCTTATTTATGGCCGCTTGTTCCATTCTTTCCAACCGCAATGCTTCGCGTCATTATTCGTTTCCCAATGACAGCGGATGCACTAAGACCTTATGTAGTCGCTTCCAAACAGCGAAAAAGATCATAGGAGCCGTTGCACTCGTTTTTTTCATGTGATAAAGTTCACATATAGTATTTTGTGATTTTTGCAAAAATTATTTTCATTCAAGAAAAAGCAAGAACTATACATTTGTTTTTTTATATGTGAGGGAAATAATTTTTTGATGGAATGGTTCTAATATAGTAAAGAACCATTCCACTTTCAAACCGTAAAAATAACAAGATGGAACGATGTGAAAAGGGAGAGATGCACATGCATTTATATGGAACACAAGCGATTTCTGAAGATGGTCATTTAACAATTGGACAGGTAGACACATTAGAGCTAGCAAAAGAGTATGGTACACCACTTTTCGTGTATGATACTGCACTTATTCGTAAGCGTGCGCGCAGCTTTATCGATACGTTTAAAAAACTAGGTGTAAAAGCAGAAGTAGCTTATGCTTCAAAAGCATTTGCATGTGTAGCGGTGTATCAATTAGCAGCAGAAGAAAATTTATCATTGGATGTTGTATCTGGTGGAGAATTATTTACGGCCTTAAAGGCAGGTTTCCCTGCAGAGCGCATTCATTTTCATGGTAACAATAAAAGCATTGCTGAAATAGAGCTAGCTTTTGACTCCAAGATTGGATGTATTGTTGTAGATAATTTCTATGAAATACAGCTTTTAAAAGATATTTCGGAGCGCCGTCAGCAAAAAATGCGTATATTATTACGTGTTACACCAGGTGTTGAAGCACATACGCATGATTTCATCACGACAGGTCAAGCAGATTCAAAATTCGGCTTTGACTTAAACAATGGTCAAGCAGATGAAGCATTCCAACAAACATTTAACCATGAATTCCTAGAGCTACTTGGTTTACATTGCCATATTGGCTCACAAATTTTTGACACTGCAGGTTTTGGATTGGCTGGAGAAAAATTGATTGACAAAATTTCTGATTGGAACAAGACTCACGGATTTACATGTACTGTGTTAAACTTAGGTGGGGGCTTTGGTATTCGTTATACTGAAGAAGATGCACCGCTTGAACCACAAGTATATGTAGAGGATATGATTACAGTTGTCAAAAATAAAGCAACTGTTCTTGGACTGAAGATGCCGGAAATTTGGATTGAACCAGGTCGATCACTTGTAGGTGATGCAGGAACATCTCTTTATACAATCGGTTCACAAAAAACTGTGCCAGATGTGCGAAAATATATTGCTGTTGATGGAGGTATGAGCGATAATATCCGTCCCGCATTATACGATGCTAAGTATGAGGCAGTCATCGCAAGTAAGGCGAACGAGCCGAAAGATGAGCTCTATACAGTTGCTGGTAAATTATGTGAATCTGGCGATAAATTAATTATTGATGCTAAACTACAAGATGCTGCTTCAGGTGATGTGTTAGCCATCTTCTGTACAGGTGCGTATGGTTATTCGATGGCTAGTAACTATAATCGTGTGCCAAGACCTGCAGTTGTATTTGTAGAGGATGGACAGCATCAACTAGCTATTCGCCGCGAAAGTTATGAAGATATTGTGCAAAACGATCTCCCGCTAACTTTAAAAAAGGGTGAGTAAATTTGAGGAAAAATAAGTGGGTATTACTAGCGTCCATTACAACATTTATTTTATTATGGGGCGTAGTCTATTGGGTGTTGGCGTCGAAAGGTATTCTCGGACCTGGTTCGTAAGACAGAAATTGGCTTGCGGTAAAAGTACAAATCGTGTAGGATAGTCAAAGATTATGTACAGCTAGAAAAAGAGGGAATAGACAAATATGTTAATTCGATATAAAAAAGCTTTAGAGAAAATAGCAATGGGGCTACTTTCATTTATGCCTAACGAAAAAGACGTAAAAAAGCTTACAGAAACCATCCACTCCTATGAAAATGACGATAATTGGGTTTTATACTTATGGAAAAAGAATGATGAATATGTTGGCATTGTAGGGCTTGTTGTTGACGAGCATAATATAGCTACAATCCAACACGTGTCGGTGATCCCTTCCTATAGGGGAGAGGGAGTAGCAACGGAGATGCTTCAAGAAGTGGCGGAACTTGGCCAATATGAAAGTATGCGTGCTACAGATGAAACACGTAGTTTTGTTCAAAAATGTATTCATTGTATCGATGAAAAAGCAGACGATTAACAACGTCTGCTTTTTCTTTGTTTGCTTTCTTGTCGCTCTGCAAGAATATGTGAGCGATCTCGAAGCATATGTTTATGAAGAAGATAATTTGAGCTATTTGATGGCAAAAGCTTTATACGTGCTAGGGCTAAATCCAGCAAGTGAGGTGAAAGAGGGAGCTGGAAAGTTTGAAAGGACTTGCCCGTTTTAATCGAAGTGATAGCTTTTGTTATTTGTGTTAGGAGTTCAAGATAATCAATTTCTTGGAAAAAAACATGCCCTTCATTTTCTTGAAAGTTATGAAGTGCTTTTTCTAGTATTCGTATAGCACCAGTGTTGTTACCACGTCGCCAATGATAGAAACCTGTTGCCAGCTGCACATAGCCGACAAGTGGATGCATTTTATCGCCAGGTGCAATTTCCTTCCAATATTCCTCTAGCACTTCATGGCATTCAAAAAAATCTTGATTGCCATTAAAATAGGCACAGTAATCTATAAATAAAGTATGATGCTGTGGATGCATTTTGGACTCCTTTCCACTATACTTAAAGAACATAGAATCTCAGGGTGGTAAAATAATGTCTTATGAAGTAAAATTAGAAGCCTTTTCAGGGCCTCTTGATTTATTATTGCATTTAATTCACAGATTGGAAATTGATATCTATGATATCCCAATGGCTGAAATTACACAACAATATATCGACCATATACACGCAATGCAAGTACTAGAGTTAAATGAAGCAAGTGAATATTTAGTGATGGCAGCAACGTTACTGGCAATTAAAAGCCGCATGTTATTGCCAATTCACGAAGGAGAGATGGAGGACGCAGAATTAGAAGTGGACGGCCCTGACCCTCGTGAAGAACTGGTGCAACGCTTAATCGAATATAAAAAATACAAAGAAGCAGCTAGTAATTTGCAGGAGCTTGAAACAGACCGAGCACAGGTATTTACGAGGCCACCTGCTGATTTAACAGGATTAGCCTCAGAAGAACAGATGGCTTTATTTGATTTGAATGTGAATATCTATGATATGCTTGGCGCATTTCAAAAATTGATGCGTCGCAAAAAATTAAAAAAACCATTAAAAACTACTGTAGCAAGGCAGGAGCGATCAGTAAGAGATCAAATGCGCTCTGTTGTGGATTCGTTACGATTAACAGGTGGACGTGCATCATTTTTCGAGCTTTTTCCCTATGAAGATAAGCCAACACTTATTCTGACGTTTGTATCTCTTCTTGAACTGATGAAACGTCAGGTCGTCATCGTAGAGCAAGATGGTAACTTTGAAGAATTAACGGTTACCTTACAGAAGGAGGAATGGG
The DNA here is from genome assembly GCF_019731275.1 of Lysinibacillus sp. K60. NCBI lineage: Bacteria > Bacillati > Bacillota > Bacilli > Caryophanales > Bacillaceae > Lysinibacillus > Lysinibacillus sp. K60. Next base: position 71,358 of record NZ_JAASJR010000003.1, read on the forward strand.
AAGATGACGAAAACATCAATGTTACAGAGTAGAATTGAAGCCTTATTGTTTGTTGTGGGAGATGATGGCTTAACGATTAAACAACTCTCACAACTTTTAGGAGAACAGGAAGAGTTGATCCTTCAAACAATGAATACATTAAGGGAAGCGTATGATGAAGATTTAGCAAGAGGAATTACGGTGAAAGAAATTGCAGGCGTCTATCAGCTCATTACAAAATCTGAGTTTGCCGATACGATTCAAAGATTAGTAGAAAATCCAACTGCGCAATCCTTATCCCAGGCCTCCCTCGAAGTGTTGGCAATAGTGGCATACAAACAGCCCATTACACGTGTAGCGATAGAAGATTTGCGCGGTGTCAAGTGTGAGCGTCCAATCCAGACGTTAGTTTCGCGAGGATTAATTAAAGAGGTAGGTCGGTCAGAAGGGACTGGACGTGCCATCTTATATGGAACAACAAAAGAGTTTTTACATTATTTTGGCTTAAATAGTATAGAAGAAATGCCTCCTCTACCTGAGGAGGATCTTGTTGAAACAGAACAAGAAACAGATTTATTTATGACCAAATTCCAAGAAACATTTAGTGTGGCAAAATAATGTTATAATGCGTTGTCTTCAACATAAATAATATCTACAATTTCCTATCACATTGAATAAGGAGTGGCTCCTTGCTTCGGTTATTTCGTTTAACACTGTTTATGATCATTGTGTTAATGGTAATGCTTCCTCAGACTAGTTTAGCAAGAGGAGGAAGCGGCTATGCTGTCTTAGATGGCGAGACTGGACGGATTTTAATAGGGTCCAATAGCGATGAACGATTACCTATTGCTAGTCTAACGAAAATTTGGACAGCACTTGTGGCAATTGAAAATAGTGACTTGCAGGAAGAAGTTGTCATATCTCCGAAGGCTGCTATGGCTGAGGGGAGTTCTATTTACTTACAGGCTGGTGAAACGGTGACAGTTGAAACGTTATTGTACGGCTTAATGCTACGTTCCGGCAATGATGCTGCAACAGCTTTAGCCGAACATGTAGGAGGGTCTCTAGAGGGTTTTGTCAAATTAATGAATGAAAGAGCTGTTATTGCAGGTCTTACCAATACCGTCTTTATGAATCCTTCTGGTCTTCATCATGATGAGCATTTATCGTCTGCAAGAGATACTGCTGAGATGTTAAGACTTGCTTTGCAAAATAAAACATTTGAGAAAATTGCTTCAACGGTACTTTATCGGGCAAATACAGTAAATGGAATGCTATGGGAAAATAAACACCGACTATTAAGAGAAGGCTCAGGAATGGCGGCAGATATAGATGATGAGACAGAACAGCCTGTAAGTTCCTTAAAGTCAGCCACTGGTACTGCTTTCGCTGGAAAAACGGGCTTTACTAAGGTTGCTGGACGAACACTTGCAACGGCCTTTCAAAAGGACGGGCAAATCTGCATTGTCGTTACATTAAATGAATCAGACGATTGGAATGTACATCGAGGCTTATCCAATAAAGTATGGCAAGATTATAGTCTTGAAACAGTAGTGAAAAAGGGTAAATACAATGTCAATAAAAAGTTGGCTATTCGTTTACAAGAGCCCGTTCGACTACAGTTAAATAAAGAGGAAAAAGAACAGGTGAGGCAAGTATTACATGTTTCAAGGAAACGCCAAGAAGCAGTCTTGTCGATCTTTATTGGAGAAGAACGTATTTATGCAACACCAGTAAAAGTTGAATCAGCGGATCGTTAAAAACGATTTGCTGATTTTTTACATTATTTGATTAATTGCTATTAAATTTGGTAAAATGATAATGAATGTAAAATTCTTAATTTTCGGAAAGATGGTGAGGAAATTGAGGAATGCTTCTATGGAAAGTAATGGTAGGCAAATTCAGTTTGGTCTAATCATTATCTTATTCTTATCAAGTTTAATTGTCCCTGTCATTCTACTATATCCAATTCAAGAGATACTATATCGACCTAATGAATTTTATTATTTTGCACCTTATTTTAATGCTTATCTTATCTTTATGGTCTCTTTATTTGTCATGGCCCTCATACTACTAATCAATTATTTGATCATACCTAAAACGCAAAAAAGCAAGAATATTCAACGTGGTCTGGTGTCTACTTCCTTATTAATTGCCGTAGGTTTCATCGCATTAAGCTTTAATACTTATAAATGGATAGATTCAAGAGGTATTCATATGAATCCATTATTTAGTTTAAAAGTAAATTTTATCGAGTGGGAAGAAATAGTGAAAGTTGAGCAGGTTAATCTAGAAAAAAGTGGTGTGACAAAGCCTGATCGATTAGTTTTTACGTTACAAGACGGTTCAACAATTGAGGAACCTTTGGCAGGTAAAATGATGTTGGCTAAAAACTATATCGCCAATGAGTTAAAGCAGCGTGGTCTAACAATTGAAAATGTTTACAAATAAAAGCTGCCGAATGGTAGCTTTTTTTCTGTCAAAATAAACATTTTACAATCGATTCGCATGATTACCAAATGTGCATACTGCTAGTAAACAAAACAAAATCCGGGTTCAAATGTTGAGAAATTAGCGAATGAAAAATTATTTGGAATACTCAATTAAAAAATGTGAAATTTGTTTTTCTTTAATAATGTCTAAAAGTATGACATAATTTTCACAGATTAGCGGGAAAAATAACCCTATTCATTGGATCGAAATCGAATGATGACGAACGTGTCAATGTGAAAGAAAACTAGAGGTGAAAAAATGGAAAGATTACAAAAGGTCATTGCCTATGCAGGCGTTGCGTCAAGGCGCAAGGCAGAGCAATTGATTTTAGAAGGTAAAGTTAAAGTAAATGGTGTAGTGGTACGTGAGTTAGGAACAAAGGTATCTAATTCCGATACAATTGAAGTAGAAGGTGTGAAACTAGAAAAAGAAGATAAGGTATATTTCTTGCTTTACAAACCACGTGGAACAATTTCTGCAGTTACAGATGATAAAGGACGCAAAACTGTCACAGATTTATTTCATCATATTCCGCAACGTATTTTCCCAGTTGGTCGTCTTGATTATGATACATCTGGATTATTGCTATTGACAAATGATGGAGAATTTTCCTATATGTTGACACATCCGAAATTTAAAATTGACAAAACATATATCGCTCGTGTCAAAGGTGTGCCAACAATTGAAGGGCTTAAAAAGCTTCAACGAGGGATCAAATTAGAGGATGGTAAGACAGCACCTGCTAAGGTAAGTATGACATCTTTCGATGAAAAAGCGGGCAAAGCTATTTGTGAAATCACGATTCATGAAGGGCGCAATCGCCAAGTTCGTCGTATGTTTGAAGCGATTGGAACACCCGTTGTTAAATTAAAACGCGAACGCTTTGCTTTCTTAGATTTATTTGGCCTTGCTCCAGGAGAATACCGTGAATTATCAAAGCATGAAGTAAAGCAACTACGTGTGTTAGCAGAAACAGGAAAGCTTGATTAATGCAATTTTGCTAGAAGAAAGTGTGGATACCACAAGAGGTATTTGGATGTTTACACTTTCTTTGTGGTGAAATCGTTCATAAATCATTCATAATTAATAGCTAAGTGTTTTTGTATCATTTTGCTATAATAGGTGAGAATAGTACACCTAGTAGCAGTTTGTTCAAATAAGCTGTAACACATTTAATCCGGTATTGTTGACGTCAATGTGAAAGAAGTTTTTACATACTTATAGACGTATAGAGAGTGAAAAAGTTCTATTTGTCTCTTCAATATGTAAAAACAACGCAAGCCGTAATTGATAGGGGGTTTATTAACTTGGAGAAAAAGAAAAAGCGTCTTGTACTGCGAACTGTCATTTTAGCTGTGTTAGCGTTGGCAATCGGGTACACAGTATATGGAACAGCAACAAAGGAAAAAGTAGAGTTAGTAGCAGTGGGCTCTGAGGCACCTGACTTCACGTTAGTAGATTTAAACGGTGAAAAACATAAATTGTCGGATTATAAAGGACAAGGGGTATTTTTAAATTTCTGGGGAACTTGGTGTAAGCCTTGTGAGAAAGAAATGCCCGCAATGGACAATCAGTATCAAGAATTTAAAGATCACGGTGTACAAACATTAGCTGTTAATATTGCTCAAACAGATTTTGAAGTACAGAATTTTGTCGATCGATATGGGTTGTCATTTCCAGTAGTTATCGACAAAACAAAAAGTGTTATGACTGCTTATAATGTAGGACAATTACCTGCAACAGTGCTAATTGATCCAGAAGGCAAAGTGGCCAAAATTATTACAGGTGAAATGACGGAGAAAGATATTGCTTCGTACATGGAATTAGTGAAGCCAAATAAGGAGTAAATGACGATGGAAAAAATCATTTGTGCTTGTGGTCATAGTAATCCATACGGCACGAAGCTTTGTGAGAAATGTGGTCGTCCTTTAACTGAAGAAGAAAAACAAAATAAGGTTGTTGATATGCGCTATGATGGTATGGCCATTCGCTCCAAAACATATAACAAATCATTTGTTGATAAAATATGGAATTTCTTCTCCAGTGTTAAAGTTGGTATATCCTTAATTATTATCACATTAATTGCTGCTTCAGTCGGAACATTACTACCACAAGAGTTTTACGTAAAAGCTTCTGATATGGAGAAGGGGGCTTACTACGCAGACGTATATGGTACATTCGGTAAAATCTATTATACGTTGGGGCTTTCGGATTTATATAGCTCATGGTGGTTCCAGATTTTAGTTGGTATGCTAGCAGTATCAATTATTGTGGCAAGTCTTGACCGAGGCATTCCACTTTATAAATCATTAAAGAATCAACGTGTTAAAAGACATGAAAGCTTTATGAAGCGTCAGCGCATTGTTGCAGAAGGACAAGTGTCAGCAAGTGCGGAGGAAACGCTTGATAAAGTGGCTCAAAAAATGACTGAGATGAAGTATTCTGTTCGTCGAGATGGTAGCGCTCTCTTAGCTGAAAAAGGACGCTTTTCTCGTTACGGTCCGTACATAAACCATGTAGGTCTCATCATTTTTTTAGGTGGGGTCATGCTACGTCTAGTCCCAGGATTCTATGTTGATGAATCGATATGGGTGCGTGAAGGTGAAACACGTGCTATCACTGGAATGGAAGGCTATTTCATTGAAAACCGTGATTTTGTTTTAGAAACACATGATAATACACCTCAAGGTGAGCAAGTTAAACAGGGTGTGAATGTAGTGGCTAAAAACTTCCAAACCGATATTACACTATACAAGCAACCTGAAGACGCATTGCCTGGGGATACGGAAAATCTAGAAAAAGTAAAAGACTATTCCATTCGTGTAAACCATCCTTTGAAAGAAGATGGCTTTGCTCTTTACCAGATGGATTATCGTCTAAATGAATTAAAACAGATGAACTTTGAATTAATTAATAAGACGACAGAGAAATCATTAGGTAAGGTAGAGATTGATTTAACAAATCCTAAAAAAGAATATGATTTAGGGAATGGTTCATCCGTTCAAATTCTTGTCTATACACCTGATTTTGATGGATTTGAAAATGGTGAACCTCAGACAAAAACGTCTATTCCAAATAATCCTGCATTTTTATTTAAAATGACTACACCAGAAACACCTGAAGGAGAAGTAAGCTTTGTTGAAATTATGCAGCCTCCTTTAGAACCACTGGGTGAAAATAAATATAGAATGAAATTTGCTAGTGCAGAGATGCGTGATATGTCAGGTATTACGGTGCGAAAAGATAGCACCATCCCTATTCTGTTTGTTGGTGGGGTCATCTTTATGATCGGTGTTGCCATTGGCTCTTACTGGAATCATCGTCGTTTATGGCTTCAAGTGGAACCAGACGGCCGTGTGTTAATGGCTGCCCATGTCAACAAAAATATGTTCAGTATGAAAAAGGATTTAGATGCTGTTACAACATTTGCTGCATTGCCTCCGTATAAAGATCAGTTAGAGAAAGATGAGGCTGGCGAAGAGTCCACTAATGGTGGCATTAAAGAAAAGGAAGGTGACAACACCTTATGAGTTTGATTGACTTAAGTGGAAACTTACTATTTGTAGCGTTTATTGCTTATCTAGTTGCGACATTATTATTTGGTGGTTCAATTAAGCAAGGTAATGCTACTGGTAAAAATACTGGCAAATGGGGCAAGCTTGCCATTGTGGTTACTATTATTGGTTTCCTATCACAGCTTGGCTATTTTATTACGCGTTGGATTTATACAGGACATGCGCCAGTAAGTAATATGTTTGAATTTACAACTGCCTTTGGTATGTTCATTGTTGGCGCGTTTATCTTAATTTATTTTATTTATCGTTTGACTGCACTTGGATTAGTGGCATTACCTGTAGCGCTTTTAATTATTGCTTATGCAGCAATGTTCCCGAAAGAAGTAAGTCCATTAGTGCCTTCATTACAAAGTCATTGGTTAACAATTCACGTTATTACAGCAGCATTAGGGCAATCTATTTTAGCCATTAGTGCTGTGGCAGGACTTATTTACTTATTAAAAGTAGTAGATTTAACAAAGCCCTCTAAACAACGTTTTTGGTTAGAAGCAGTCATGTACTGTCTTGTAGTAGTTATTGGATTTGTTGCGGTAACATCTACATTTAGTGCTATGGATTATGAGTCTAGCTATAATTATGTGGATAAAGAAGGAACTACTCGTAAAATTATTTACAATTTACCTCCAGTATTCGGTATGAATGAATATGAAGTGATAGAAGAACATGGCATGTCACCATTAGTAGAAATGCCAGCGTTAATTAATGCTAAAAAATTAACAACTGTTGTTTGGTCATTAATGGTAGGATCTGTGTTGTATTTATTAATTCGTTTAATTGCTCGCCGTCGAATTAGTGCCATTTTCCAACCACTTGTTAAACGTGTCAATTTACAATTACTTGATGAAATTGGTTATCGTTCAGTGCTGATTGGTTTCCCTGTATTCTCCCTTGGTGCTTTAATCTTTGCGATGATTTGGGCACAAATTGCTTGGAGTCGTTTCTGGGGTTGGGATCCAAAAGAAGTATGGGCTCTTATTACATGGTTATTCTATGCAGCATTCCTGCATTTACGTCTATCAAAAGGCTGGGAAGGTCGAAAATCTGCTTGGTTAGCACTAATTGGTTTTGGGATTATTTTATTCAATCTAATTGCTGTTAACTTAATTCTTGCAGGTTTACACTCCTACGCGTAACCTGTGAAGCAACAAGCCTTTTCGCTGTAGCGAAGAGGCTTTCTTTTCTTTTCAATATGTGTCACACCATGTACAATAGAAGTTAGAGAAAGATTGGAAGAGAGGGATCGTGAAAGTGTCAGAAAATATTTCAGTATTAGTAGTAGATGACGAGGATCGTATTCGCCGCTTATTAAAAATGTATCTTGAGCGAGAAGGATACCTTGTTGACGAGGCCGAAAATGGAGAACAAGCGATCGAGAAATCTTTAGAAAAAGAGTATCACTGTATTTTACTTGATATTATGATGCCTGAAAAAGATGGGCTAGAAGTGTGTGCAGAAATTCGAGAGCGCGCAGCAACGCCAATTATTTTATTAACTGCCAAAGGCGAAGAAGCAAACCGTGTACAAGGCTTTGAGCTTGGTGCAGATGACTATATCGTAAAACCATTTAGTCCTCGTGAGGTTGTGTTACGTGTGAAGGCTATTTTACGTCGTTCACAGGCTTTCTCACCAACGACTAATGCGTCTTCTTCAAAAGATTTAGTGGTGTTCCAACACTTAATGATTGATCATGATGCACACCGTGTGACTGCAGAGGGCATTGAGGTTAATTTAACACCGAAAGAGTATGAATTGCTGTACTTTTTAGCGAAATCACCAGACAAAGTATTTGACCGTGAACAACTACTAAAAGAGGTATGGCATTATGACTTCTTTGGTGATTTACGTACAGTGGACACACATGTAAAACGTTTACGGGAAAAACTCAACCGAGTTTCTGAAAACGCTGCTAAAATGATTGTGACGGTTTGGGGCGTTGGATACAAATTTGAGGTTGTCAATGAATAGAATATGGAATAGTGTTGTCGGGAAGCTATGGGTAACCATATTGCTTCTCGTTTCATTTGTATTATTTGTTTTCACGGTATTAATGCTTGAATTTCTTCAAAATTATCATATGCAGCAAGCGGAAATTTCATTGCGACAAACAGCTGCAACGGTAGCAAGTATAGTAGATGACAATGAAACAGCCGAATCTACCTCGGAATTATTAAAAGATATTTTACCTACAGGGACCAATGCATTGATCGCGATCAGTCATGTTGAAGTGTCTTTTGCGATGCAAGAGGGTGTCAACAAAAAAGAAATACAAGATACTATTTTAGCCAATAAATCTTTTCATGAAGTGTTTCAATCAGATGAACCAATTATTAAAGAAATGATGATGCCTTCTTCAACTGATCAAGAAAAGATGGAATCTTATGTCGTACTTGGCTTTCCCTTAAATGTGGAAAATGCAGTACATGGAGCTGTCTTCATCTATCAAAGCCCAGATGCGCTACATAAAACGTCTAAGGAAACAACGAAAATTGTCTTTTTAGCAGCCTTCATAGCATTTGTGTTGACGACATTCTTCGCATTCTTCCTTTCTTCACGTATAACTTCGCCATTAAGAAAAATGCGTGAATTAGCTTTTGAAATTGCAAAAGGGAATTTTGAAGCAAAAATGCCTACTACCCAAAATGACGAAATTGGTCAGCTTGCCGTTGCCTTTAACCAAATGGGCCGTCAATTAAAGCATAATTTAGAGGTTATCAATCAAGAAAACGAACAGCTTTCTAATATTTTGACATCCATGACAGATGCAGTGATTACATTTAATCGGGATCGTACAATATTATTAAGTAATCCACCAGCTGAACGTCTAATGCAAAAGTGGTTTGTGAATAAAGGCTCACAAAGTGCAAAACCTATCCCGCCAGAGCTGTATCATATGCTTGATCATGTGCTGATGTTTGAGGATAAACTAGAAGAGGAAATTGAAATGGATGGCAGCTATTATACATTTACTATTAGTCCCCTTTATAGTGGTGAAATGATACGTGGCGCTGTGGCTGTAATTCGTGATATGACTGAACAGCATCGCTTAGAAAAACTAAGATCCGATTTTATTGCCAATGTCTCCCATGAGCTCCGAACACCGATTGCCATGCTTCAAGGTTACTCGGAAGCATTAATGGATGACGATTTTATTCAGGATCAGGAAGAGCGAAATGAGATTACCAAGATTATTTATGATGAATCGAAGCGAATGGGCCGCCTTGTGACAGATCTATTAGATTTGGCACGCATGGAATCAGGGCATATGACGCTTTATAAAGATGAATTACCAATTAATTCTACATTTGAACGTATTACACAAAAGTTTTCACAAGTAGCAAAAGAAAAGCACGTTCGTTTGTTGTTTGAAAGTGAATTTAATGACGAGGCCATGATTAATATAGATGAGGATCGCATTGAACAAGTGCTTACAAATTTAGTCGACAATGCCCTTAGACATACAGATGAAGGGTCTGTGTCTGTGAAAGTAGAGCAGGAGCCGACATTTGCTAAAATATCTGTTCAAGATACAGGACATGGCATTCCTCAAGAGGACTTACCCTATGTCTTTGAACGTTTTTATAAAGCCGATAAGGCACGTACTCGTTCCAAGGGTGGAACTGGTCTCGGCTTAGCCATCGCTAGAAATATTGTGAAGGCACACTCAGGTAATATTATGGTAGACAGTGTGTTGAAAGAGGGTACGACCTTCACGTTTTATTTACCGTTCGATTAATAACAAGTATTGCTATTAATTGGCTGTAACTTCTGTGAATGTAAGACGACAAATATTATAGAACGGGGGTGGAGTGCTTTGAATGACTCCGTGTTCCATCGACTATACGATGCATATCACCAAGACGTGTTTCAGTTTTTAATCTATTTAGTAAAAAACCGTACACTTGCCGAAGATTTAGCACATGAAGTTTATGTACGAGTGTTGCGCTCATACGATCAATTTGCAGGGAATAGTAGTGAGAAAACTTGGCTATTTGCTATTGCTAAAAATGTAGCAATTGATCATTTTAGAAAGCAAGCTGTACGTCAAAAGCATTCACATGATTTCTTTGACTGGGAAACGGAACAGCTCCATTCAACCACGCCATCACCGGAAGATATGCTACAGGCCAGTGATGAATTTATGCAGGTAGAATCAGCACTTGAAAACTGCACAGGCGACCAAAAAATGGTCATTATAATGCGCTATTTTCAAGATTTATCGATTGCAGAAACAGCGCAAATACTAGATTGGACAGAAGCTAAGGTAAAAACGACCCAGCATCGAGCCATTAAATTTTTAAGGCAACAGCTACAGCCGATTAGAGAACAGGAGGCGAAACGGCAATGACACATAAGCCATTTGATGATGAACAGCTTGAACATGTCTTGAACAATGCCCCTAAGCTTTCTGACCGCCGTTCAAAAGAAGAAATATTAAATCGGTTAATGGCAGATGCTCGCTTGCAGGATAATAGTCACCTTCAAGAAGCAATACAACAACCTATAGAGAATGAAGAAGCGCAACCAGAAAGTAAACCTTTAAATCAAGATGAACGACCATCACGCTTAAAGTTCCGAAAAATGCCGATTTTTACGAGTGTAGCAGCAGTTTTCGCGATAACGGTACTCGTTGGCTTCATGTTCATGAATAATGGCGCTAGCCAAAAAGATCTCGCTAGTACGCCAGAAAAGGCTAATTACGCTACGTTACAGGAAGATCGTTCTGCTAAAGAGGCAGCAACCCAGGATGAGGCACTTCAATCCAGTATTGTATCGGAGCATGAGCGTATGTTATCTTTACGGTCGTCTGTCTATGAGGAAGATGTGAAAGATGCTGTCGTTTTCCGTATTGGTTTGGCAGGACGCGATGCAGAAAGTGTTCCGATGACATATGTGATACCAAATGAGCGTGTAGCAACTGATTTTGGAACAGAAAAACCTTCTACCTTACAGATGTATGAAAAATATGCTCCTCAAATAGATGAAGAAGCCAAAGGGTTTACGGAATATCATCCTTTTAAAGGTGAACTAAAGGAGAAGGAAGACAAGCTTGTCCACGTTTTACCAAAGGACAATGACTATGATGTTGCATCAGCTACCGTTAATGAATACAAAGGGACTTTAGAGGATACCTTCTCGGATTCTGAATATACGGAAGTTGAGATTCAAAATGAAGATGGCACACCTTATGAGTTTTCTCAAGAGGGTGAGCCAAGTCAAGCCATGTCATTAACAAACGCTAAGCATTTTAATTATTATTTATACCAAGATGGTAATGGGGCAGAATATCTGTCACCAGATTTCCGTCAAACATTTGCTAATGTTACAGAGGCACTTACACTAATGAAAAACAAAAATGATGATGTTTATGTAACAGTGGTTCCTGAAAACGTAACATATACCGTGAAAGAGGAAGCGGAAGGTGTAGTCGTAACATTCGATATTCCCTTAGATTTAGCATCGATGGAGCCAATTCGCGCTACCCAATTGATTGAAGCTATGATGTTAACTGCTGCTAGCTTTGACCAACAATTACGCTTAGATAATGTGGTCCAAGAAAGCTGGGAAGGATTCGATTTAAAAACGTATTTGCCAAAGCCTGTGGGTCCAAATAAACAATCTATGCCTTAGTCAGAATCAAAAATGGAGCATCCCTGTAACATGGAATGCTCCATTTTTATAATACATACAAATCTAATCGGATTTTTTTAAGCAGAACTATTTACTTTTTCTTAATAATTAATTATAGTAAGGTTGTAGTATAAAATAATATGATTCATCTTCGGGGCAGGGTGAAAATCCCGACCGGCGGTAATAGAGTGGTGAACCGTTAATGTTTCCATTAACTCGAATGGTTTATGCTTCGCTCTTCAGCCCGCGACCTGTGCAAATTTATTTGCATGGCTGACTTGGTGTGATTCCGAGGCCGACAGTTAAAGTCTGGATGGGAGAAGATGGAGGTACGATCGTCATTCATTGTTATGAAATAAACTATGACCGAGCGCTTTTTTTGTATGGCTTTTTAAATGGTGCTCAAAAATAGTTTAAATTGACGCTTATTCGTCATGCCTTTCTCCCTTGTGCTCTTCATGCATAAGGGTTTTTTCGTGCTAACAATTGAAAGATCGTCACCTTTCTTCTTGCGAGATTGAATCAGCAAAGAGGAGAGAGTTTTCTATGAAGAAAAATGTTAAACTCCAATCGTTTATTACGATTGGCATGCTGAGCAGTATTTCGTTTTTATTAATGCTTTTTAATTTCCCAATTCCACCATTCCCAGCATTTTTGGAAGTGGACTTTAGTGATATGCCTGCATTAATAGCAGCCATCACAATGGGGCCTGTAGCTGGTATTTTAGTAGAATTATTTAAAAATGTATTGGATTGGATTTTCTCTGGAACGCCAACAGGTGTGCCAGTAGGTCATATGGCCAACTTTGCAACAGGTATTTTATTTATTTTACCAGTAAGCTTTATTTTTAATCGCTTTAAAACAATTGCTGGTCTTGTTGGAGGTTTAGCGACTGGGACAGTTGTAATGGCAGTAGGCATGAGTATTTTAAATTACGCAGTATTTTTACCAATGTACACATACTTCTTAGGTATGGAGCCTGTTGTAGGTGACTCACTTTATAAAATGATTATCGCTGGGATTTTACCATTTAACATTGTGAAAGGTATTTTATTAACGGCTATTATGGCATTTTTATTTACAACAATGCGCAAATGGATCGACCGCCAGCGTTCTATCTATATAACAAAATAATTTTTACTAACCTCGGGTCAATATACCTGAGGTTTTTTTGTTGGAAGGAACGATGGATAGGAAAAGGTGTGAAGAATAGAAAGGCAAAACTAACGGATAAATATAGAAAAAAGTAATAGAGTAAAATAGCTAAATAGTACTTTATGATTATAACCTAGTCGAAAGCTACATTTTCATGTAAAATAGAGAAGAGTTTAGAATGTTTGAGGAGTTTGAAGAGATGAGTGGAAAAAAAGGACAATGGTCTAGTAAATTAGGTTTTATTTTAGCATCAGCTGGTGCAGCGATCGGACTAGGGGCAATTTGGAAACTTCCCTATGTAACAGGACAAAGTGGTGGGGGAGCATTTTTCCTTATCTTTGTGTTATTTACCTTGTTAATAGGGCTACCGATGTTATTATCCGAGTATGTTTTAGGACGTGGTACACAATCCGAGGCTGTAACAGCGTATAAAAAAATTGCTCCAACTAAGCCAGGCTGGGCTTGGATTGGTCGAATGGGCGTGCTAGGTTGTTTTTTATTATTAACTTTTTATAGCGTAGTTGGAGGTTGGATCTTTATTTATAGTGGGCTAGGTGTAGCTGGCGCGGTAATTGATCCGGCAGTAGATCCAACTGAATTATTTGGAAAAATTATAGGCACACCTTGGATTACGCTAGTTGGTCTAGTGTTGTTTACATTGGTCAACGTACTTGTGATTTCATTAGGTGTACAAAATGGGATTGAAAAGGCCAATAAATGGATGATGCCGTTACTTTTCATAATGTTCATTGTCCTTGTTGTGCGTGCTGTTACATTAGATGGGGCAATGGAAGGGGTAAAATTCTTCTTATGGCCAGATTTCTCGAATATTACGGGTAAGGCATTATTAGAAGCCCTAGGGCAATCGTTCTTTGGGTTAGCAGTAGGCTTTTCTTGTCTAGTTACATATAGCTCTTATCTAAAAAAAGATGTCAGTCTTCCGAATTCAGCAGGTTCTGTAGTGTTGTTAACCGTGCTTGTTTCATTTTTAGCAGGATTAGCAATTTTCCCTGTGGTGTTCGCCTTTGATTTAGAGCCAGCAGCAGGTCCAGGTTTGCTATTTATGGTGCTACCAACAGCTTTTAGTCAAATGCCATTCGGTGAAGTGTTTTTAGCTATGTTTTTATTGCTATTTTTATTTGCTACATTAACGTCATCATTTAGTTTATATGAGATTATTGTCGCAGCATTTATGGAGAATAGTCAGAAATCCCGTCCAATGTGGACACTTTTACTTGGTATAGTCGTGTTTATTGCAGCTATTCCAGCTGCACTTTCTTCGAGTGTTTTGTCGGATATAATGATTTTTGAGAAAAGTATTTTTGATGCAACCGATTTTTTAGTGTCAAATATCATGCTTCCACTAGGGAATTTATTCATTGCTATTTTTATTGCCTATGTAGTAGATAAAGAATTTGTGAAGAGAGAATTGCTAACGGGTAGTCAAATGGGACAAGGCTATTATTCGACATACCGTATGTTAATGTTAGTTGTTGTACCGATTATCATTCTAGTTGTGTTTGTTAATATGCTACTGCAGTATTAAAGAAAAGGTGTATTCCTATTAGACGGAATACACCTTTTTATTAGTATAACAAAAATTAATAGTCGTTAAGCGATAGCTCACCTAGCCAATCTTCTTTAATAATCTTCCTTGCTTGTTCTTCACTTTCGGCAATAGGGAATACTTTATCAACCTGTGAAATAGCGAATAAGTTGCGAATGAAATCATCGACGACAATAATGGCGATTTTCTTATCTTTTACAGACACCTTCTTAGCGAAATTAACGATCATACCGAATCCAGTACTATCAATATTTGTTACCCTTTGCATATCGATAATGTATCCGTGTTTTGTGTCTAAGCTAAGTGTTTGAAGCTCTGACTTTATTTCTTCAATCATCCCGTATTCTAAATCGCCTGTAAACGCAATCACAATATAATCAGCCTTTGTGTCAATATTCATTGCAATTTTCTTCTGATTCATCCTATAGCGCCTCCATTTTTCTTTTCTTGTTTGGGGATTTATTCAAACTTAAATTTATTCACTTCATTTTGTAATTTATCAGCAATTGATGATAACTCATCTGAGCTTTGTGTAATTTCTGCAACAGTCGCATATTGCTCTTCTGAGGTTGCGGCAATCTCTTCTGTAGCTGCTGCAGCATCCTCGATGATGCGAGAAATATCTTGGATAGCCTGTTGCACACCTAAGGAGTTGTCGTTAACATGTGTAAATGCCACTTTCATTTGTTCGACACCTTCTTCAGTTTCGACAACTTTCTCCACAATTTCTTTTAAGGCACTTCCGCCTTTATTAATGATTGTTACTTGCTCCTCGACAGCTAGTAAATTACTTTCCATTGTCCGTACGGTCACAGATGTTTCCGCTTGGATATCATTAATAAGATTAGTAATTTGTCCAGCTGCTAAACTTGACTGTTCAGCTAACTGACGAACCTCTGATGCAACGACAGCAAAACCTTTTCCTTGATCACCTGCTCGTGCTGCCTCGATGGCCGCATTGAGTGCTAACAGATTCGTTTGTTCTGCGATGCCAGTGATAACGGTAATAATACCACCAATTTCTTCAGAGCGCTTGCCTAATTTTTGGATAGAATCAGTTGCATAAGACACTGTTTTCGTAACATCACTTAGATGCATAATCGCTTCATTGATGGCTTCTTCTCCTTTACGCGCGATATGTGTGGATTCGATAGCGCTGTTTAAAGTGATTTCGGCCTTTTGTAAGCTCTTTGATACTTCTTCAATCGTTTTTTGCATCATTGAAACTATTCGCTCAGCCTGATCAGATTGAGTGGTAGTACCAACGGCGATTTCATTCATTGTTAGTGCGATCTGATTAGATGCTTCACTTGTTTGATGTGATGATTCTGCCAAAGTGTGTGACGACTTTGCAATTTGATGTGCACTACCAGCCACAATCTTTATCGTCTCTGTTAAATGATTTTTCATACTACTAAATGCGCGAGCTAATTCAGCGATTTCATCTTTGCCTTTAGGGTTTAACAGTTTAACATTTAAATTTAGTTCTGCTAGTTCCTTGGCATTGGTACTTAGAATGTTAATAGGATTAACAATTTGCTTTTGTAAGAACCAACTAATTCCTCCGATCATTACAATGGCGATTACTAAGGAAATAGCTACATTCTCCAGTGCTGATTTTGTGGCAATGCTTATATAAGGAGCGGTAGGGACAGCGGTTGCCCATACACCGATAACCTCGCCTTGACTATTTACAATCGGATCATAGGCTGCTTGATGCAAACTTCCTAAGACATTTGCAGAACCGATAAAGCGCTTTTTTTCTCCTAGCACAACAGTAGCAACCTCGTCGGAAACCTTGGTATTTAAAGCGCGTTGACCATTATCCACTATATTGGTACTTATACGCGTATCGTTTTGAAAGATGGAGACAGCATTCCCGTTTGTGAGTTCTCCAACTTTATCAGCTACCTCAAAGTTTTCTACCATATTGATATCGCCCTTATAGAGTTGGTTGTTTTTAATGGACCATTCTCCAGGATATTTAGCGTCTAAATATTCATAGCTTAACTGTATATCTGATAAAAGCTTTGTATCAGCACTTTCTAATAGATTGTTCTTGGCAACAAAAAAATTGACTCCTGCTAAAAGGGAAGTAAGTAAAATAATACACCCAAATATAAGCAGATTCATTTTCTTTCGTATAGATAACTTCATTAAAACGCCCCCAATTTTACGTTTACTTTATAGATGAATCTTTTTGGAAATACCAACTAAAAATTTTGTTTTAGAAATATTTTCGAACCAAATATGGTCGACCATATTTTTGACAAAAAATAAACCGCGTCCACGATCAGCATAATCAAGTTTGTCTAAATCGAATTGAAGAACTTTGTCCCAGTCCTTTTGGTCAATGCCTTTTGCTTCGTCAGTGACTGTTATTTTTATTTCTTCGTTTGATTGGGCTACATGTATTTGAATCTCCTTTTGAACGGGTGTATTAATTTTTCCCATAGCCTCTACGGCATTGATGACTAGTTCATGAACAACAAATCTTAATTCTCGTTTATAAGGTAGATTATATAAATCTGTATAATTCTCCATAACTTGATCAATAAAGGCTATAGCTTGTGTATCAGGATTTACATTGAGTGTGAATTCCATCTTCAATCACCTACCCTTTAATGTAATTGTTATTGAAACGACTGTGATGTCATCGCTGTAATCATTATCAAATAAATTGTACTTTTGAGAAAACTTTTGTAGTGCATAGCTGTTATCCTGTGAAGCATAAGCGTAGAAAAAGTCCATATCAATTGAGTTTTGCTCGTTCAATGTTAATAGTCCATCCGTATAAAGAATAATACGATGCCAGCCTGATAAAGGTATTGTTTTTTTATTTATTTGAATAGTAGGGAATAGTCCGAGGATAGGCGTATTCGCTGGGAGGAAGACTGTTTCTCCATATTTTCCAAATAAAAAACCAGAAGGATGAGCCGCATTCACATAGTGCAAAGTTCCGTTTTTTGTATCTAGAAGTATGTAGATTGCTGTCATTAAAAAACGGTCCATATCTTCATCAGAAAATAGCTCGTATATTTGGCGGTTAAGTTCTTGGATTACTGCTACTGGATCAATTAACTTAGTAATCATTCCTTTTAGTAATGATCTGATAGACATAGTAACGAGTGATGCAGCTATGCCATGCCCCATTGCATCGTACAGAAGAATGGCGGTTAAATGGTCATTAATCTTAAACCAACAGTACATGTCACCTCCTAGTGTATTGGATGTTACATAAAGACCATCAACCTGAAGTTGCTCAAGATTTAATGGAGGAGATAGTGCGTTCTTTTGGAATTTTTTTGCAACAAACAAATCTTTTTGAATCATACTTTCTTGCTGCTTTCGAAGCTTAGCTTCCCTCTGATATTTTAAGGCTACTTGAATTCGAGTCTTAAAATGAGTAAAATCAAACGGCTTTAAAATAAAGTCGAAAATTCCTGCTTCAAAAACCCTATCGATTGTTATGTTTTTTTCGTAGGTAGTAGATAGTAGGATAGGGACATCTATCCAATTTTTAAGTACATGAATGTGCTGACAAATTTCCTCGCAATTGCTGAGTGTCATTTTAGTGTCAAGTACGATTAATTCCAGTTCATCTTTCAAAGATGAATCTACTAAATAGTTCATTGCTGCTTCCGTTGTTGAAAAGCAATGAATATTTGGGATGCTTATACGATGAAAATACTTTTGCAGACGTAGCACATCATTACTTACGCTGCCAATAATTAATACTGACATGCCTACTAAATTCACCGCCTTATGTATCTATAACTAAATATTTCCTGGAAGCCAACATAATGATTTCTAACCATAATTATATACTCCGTATTTACTTATAATATGAATAAAATAAAATTCTAATTTGCTATAAATTTACCAATAAATATCGCATTATACAAGGCTTTTGTGATATAAAGTAAAACTTAATCAATAGGATTTTTGACATCTTGGTTCTTGGATCGTGTTCACGCGTTATCTTTTTAACGATGTTCTTGATATATCTACATTTGATACATGTGGAAGAAATGAATCCCTCCTCTCTAGTCATGATACTAGACTGTTTGTTTTTAGAGGGACGGAGAATTTTGTAAGACTAAAGGCCTTTTGTAAAAAGTAGTAATTTTGCCCTTATTTAAAGATGAAAGATCGCTATTTGAGATGGAATGTGGTTAGAAAAATTAATCTAAAATAGGGATTAATATATTCGATAAAATGTATGTTATAAAACCTTACATAAATATTGCTTATTCTAAAAATTTAATGTATTTTAAGATCAGTTATAAAAATGCGTGTTAATTAAAATTACATTGGAGTGGTGAAGAATGAAACATTATACCAAAGAAGATATTATACGCCGAGTGAAGGAAGAAAATGTGAAATTTATTCGCCTACAATTTACGGATATTTTAGGGACAATCAAAAATGTGGAAGTTCCTGTCAGCCAATTAGAAAAAGCGCTAGATAATAAAGTTATGTTTGACGGCTCTTCAATCGAAGGCTTTGTGCGTATTGAAGAATCAGATATGTATTTAAAGCCTGATATCAATACCTTCGTGATTTTTCCTTGGACTGCTGAAAAGGGGAAGGTAGCTCGCTTTATATGTGATATTGCAAGACCAGATGGCACACCGTTTGAAGGAGATCCGCGCTCCAATTTAAAACGCGTATTGAAGGAAATGGAGGAGCTGGGCTTTACGTCGTTTAATTTAGGGCCAGAGCCTGAATTTTTCCTATTCAAGTTGGATGAAAAGGGGCATCCGACACTGGAATTAAATGATAGTGGGGGCTATTTTGATTTAGCGCCAACTGATTTGGGAGAGAACTGTCGTCGTGATATTGTTTTAGAGCTAGAGGGAATGGGCTTTGAAATTGAAGCGTCTCATCATGAGGTAGCACCAGGCCAACATGAAATCGACTTTAAGTATGCGAGTGCTATTGAGGCATGTGACAATATCCAAACATTTAAACTGGTAGTAAAAACGATTGCTGCACAGCATGGTCTCCACGCAACATTTATGCCAAAGCCACTATTTGGGGTCAATGGATCAGGAATGCATTTTAATCTCTCATTATTTGAAGGTGATAAAAATGCCTTTTACGATGAACATGCAGACTTGCAATTAAGTACAACCGCACGTAGCTTTATGGCAGGAGTTATGAAGCATGTGCATGGCTTTACGGCTATCACGAATCCACTTGTCAATTCCTATAAACGATTAGTACCTGGCTATGAAGCCCCTTGCTATGTAGCGTGGTCTGCTCAAAACCGCTCACCATTAATTCGCATTCCAGCAGCACGTGGACTATCTACACGAATTGAATTGCGTTCAGTTGATCCAGCAGCAAACCCCTATTTAGCAATGGCTGTTATTCTAGCATCTGGGCTGGATGGCATACGAAAAGATTTAACGCCACCAGCTGCGGTAGACCGTAATATTTATAAAATGACAGCAGCAGATCGGGAGTTGAACGGGATTGATAGTTTACCATCCTCATTAGAATTTGCGCTTATCGAATTAGAGATGGATGCCATTGTTCGTAATGCATTGGGTGACCATATTTATGATAAATTTACAGCTGCCAAAGAAATTGAATGGAATAAATATCGCACACGTGTCCATAACTGGGAGCGTGAGGAATATTTAACGATGTACTAAAGGTGTTGGGGCTTTTTTAGCTCCAACTTTTTTATGTGACATGTACTTCTTTTTGCTCTATCATAAGATTAAAGGAGTGTGGACAATGACACAGATAACTCAAGTTGTGACAATTCAAAACAATGATATTGTGCAATTTGAACTTGATATTAACCGAGCTTTAGTAGATTTAAAAAGCTTTTTCATACTTGATATCAAATACAATACGCTCTTTATTGGAGAGCAGACGGTCATCCATTCCGCTTTAATAATTTATCAGCAAAACGATTACACCATTTAACAAGAGGGGTCATGTCGATGAGACGTGACTTTTTTTAATAAAAAATATACTCGATTGTTTGGAAAGGTTAATGGCAATCGGGTTTCCTCCTCCCTTTGATTTCCATGCAATGTCATAAATTAATTCATCTGGATCTTGGATTATTATTTCCCCCAACAAGGACAGTTTCAAAGTCATGAACATCCACAACTTCATAATTTCTTTAATAATCTTTATGAGATAGCCTGTTTCTTTATAAATCCTCCTGAATGTAGCGTGCCTCAAAGTGTCTACTGCCTCTTACCACCTGATGGATCAGCCCATGTTTTTTTTCCTCCAAAACAATTAATAATTGATTGTCTTTCGTTCAAGCAAATAGCAGCAGATCTTGCCATTTTACCAAGAAAAAACCTCCATTTCATTTCTGTTTATACTAAACTTAACTATAAAATATGCATTCTATAGCCTACAATATTTTTTATGTTGGTTAAGCAAAGGAGAGATACTAACAATACGGTTAGATCTTAACCTGTCCGAAGTTAGCATAAAAAGACAGGTTATATAGCAAGATCTATTTTAATATGGAATCAAGGAGTGAGAGCAATGAGTTGGATTGAGTCGATACAAAAGGCCATTAATTATATGGAGGAACATTTATTAGAAGATATTACGATTGAACAGATTGCGCAGGAGGTTAATTCATCTGTCTTTCATTTTCAACGAACATTTGCCATTTTGACAGATATGTCTATTGCAGATTATCTGCGGCGAAGAAGATTAACATTAGCTGCACAAGAATTGCTGGGTACTGAACAAAAAATAATCGATCTCGCCTACAAATACGGCTATGAAACTCCTGAAGCCTTTACTAAAGCGTTTCGAAAACAGCACCATGTTACGCCTAGTGAAGCAAGAAAGAAGCAAGGACCATTACAATCATATAATCGCCTGGTCATACAGGTAAGCTTGAAGGGAGCAGAACCAATGAAATATAAAATTATTGAAAAAGACAAGTTTCAAATTGTGGGTGTAAAAAGAACATACAACTGTCAAAATGGGGAGAACACAACGGAAATACCTCTATTTTGGCAAGAGGTAAACCAAAGTGGCTTTGATCACCAGCTATACCAATTAAATAATGGCACGGTTAATGGCGTATTAGGTGTTTGTGTACCAAATACTGAACAGGGAAAAAAGGGCTTCATTGATTATTGGATTGCTACTGATCATGTAGGAGAAGTAGGAGAAGATCTCTTAACAATGGAAGTACCTGCATCCAAATGGGTTATCTTTGAAGTACATGGACCTATGCCTGATGCAATGCAAAATACGTGGAAACAAATTTATTCAGAGTGGTTTCCATCCAACCCATATGAACCAGCAGGAACAGCGGAGTTGGAGGTTTATCCTGAAGAGGATGCTTATAGCCCTGATTCGTATTCAGAAATTTGGATTCCAATTAAATAACAAGAAAGCCAAGGATGCTATACTAGTGCATCCTTGGCTTTTATTATTCTACTGAAAAATTTACCCTTTTTTTAGTTTTGTTAAAGATGTAATATATATATATGTTTGGAATAAACGGTTTAACGACGTTTATTAATCGGTACATATTTTCATGAAGGGGTTAAGAAATGATGAGAGGTACGATTCAAAACAAACGTGTGGAAATTTTACAAGAGGACGCACAGCAATACTTAAAGTTGGGAAAAGTGGCGCATGTTGCAACAGTTGATGAGGAAGGTTTTCCTTATGTTATTCCGTTTGTCTATGTATATGAAGGGGAGGACAAACTATACTTGCATATTGGTAATCTTCGAGAAAGTCACTTTTGGTCAAATATCAAACATAATCCTAAAATTTGTATAGAAGTTTGCGAAATGGGTGATCTACATCCAGGCAAAAAATATGCCTGTCAATCCGCACTAGTTTATCAAAGTGTGGTGCTGTTTGGGCATATTGTAAGGATTGAAGAGGAATCTAAAAAAGAATGGTTCTTTGATGCGTTACTGGAGAAGTATGGCAATCCTGAATGGACATTTGAAAGAGAAGGCTATCCGATTATGCCAAAAATTGAACTATTTGAAGTACAAATAGAAAAGCTGACAGGGAAAATTAATCACGGCATGCATCATTAATCAAAAAGGCTAAGTATTGGTTGAATTCTACCATGCTTAGCCTTTTCTTATTACGATTTTGTTAAAGTGTAAAGTTGTAGAGTATCTTCAGTATTGTGCTTCTCTTGATAAATGAAATTCAATTTTTTTAAAACCTTGATTGAATTGATATTGGCAGCGTCAACTTCCGCCACAATTTTTTCCATTTTTAAGTGCTTAAAGGCATAATCAATTAAAGCAGTTATAGCTTCTGTTGCATAGCCTTTTCCCCAATATTCCTTGCCCAAATCATAGCCAATCTCTGTCAGAGCATTGTCATAATCAAGCATATTAAAGCCACATGAGCCAATGATATGATTGGATGCCTTGTCAAAAATAGAGAAGCGGATTGCCTTGTGTTGCTTAGCTAATTGTTCTAGAAGTTCAATCATTTCCAAGGCCTGCTCTTCTTGTGTAAACTGAGTAATGTTCATATACTTGGTTACATCGGGATCAGACCAAATAGCTAATAAACTTTTAGCATCAGCTTTACCCATTTTTCATAACCGTAATCTTTCCGTGTCGATATTTTCAATCAATACTTTTACCTCCAAAATTATGATGATGTTGGATGAAAAATATTGCTATCTGCGCATAATTCAGTCCCTTCATATGGATTGAAGTTTATTATAATAGAAATGATACATACTGCAAAATACTGGAGGAAATAGCATGATAAAAGTCTCGAAAGAGCAATATCCTATCATTAAACAATTTATTTCAAGAGCCCCGACATTTGTTTATAGTATACTAGATCGAATGATAGAAGGAGCTGTCTATTCCGATACAGCTGCTTTTCGAACATTATTATTCCACACGAAATCAGGGATATACTATGTATATGGAGATGAAAGTAAGACTTCGATTGATCATCAGCTTGCCTATGGCTTTCAACAGGCTATAGAACAACAGAAACGGTTTACCTTATTTTCTTATTCTGAACAGTGGAATACTAAAATCGAACAATTGTTAAATAATCAGCTGAGAAAGCTAGAACGCTATACATTTACATTTGATGAAAATATTTATAATCATCGAGAGAAGCATGGGGAACGTGATTACCAAGTCAAATCTATTACTGAACCCTTGATTAAAAATTCACTGGAATTTGATCAGACATATTATGAGGAATATTGGGATTCTACCTCTAATTTCCTCAAAAATGGCTTCGGCTTTTGTTTTGTACATAAAGAAGAAATCATTAGTGAAGCCGTCTCTATTTTTAAATCAAATGAGTATGCAGAAATTGATATTATGACAGATTCAAAATTTAGAGGACAAGGATTAGCAAGTAGCATTGCAGAAACATTTATAGATCATTGTCTTGTCAACCAGCTAAAGCCTTGTTGGGATTGTGATGTTTCGAATACAGGATCCATTCACCTAGGCACAAAGCTTGGTTTTACGACTCCACAAAAATATGCTATCTATACAAAAAGCTAGCCCACGCGGTTATTAAAAACATCGTGAGCTTTATCTGCTTTTAAAAGAAACGATTGCGTAATTCAAAAACCCTATAGAATAGTCTAGCGTCTTTAGCCATTTTATTAGGGTCGTTCATATGGGGACGGAGGCATTGTTGAAACAATTCATCACAGTATTTTGTGCTACCGTGGCGTTCATAGCATTCATCATGCAGTTTACAGCAAGCATCCACTGCATTTGTAGGCGTACCTGGTCCTGAGCAGCCGGGACCACAGTATCGGTAGCCAGGATAACAAAAACCGAGCTTGCGATTTCTTTTCATCTCCTAAACCTCTCTTTTCGATGTTTTTACTATAAAATATGTAATATTTCATCGTAGAAGAGGATAAAAAACTATAAGACTATTCTTTTTGATTTGTAAGGTTCCTGTAAGCTTAAAAATAATTAGTTGTAAGGATGGGGAGTTATGCTAGCTATAGCATAAAAGATAAGGAGTTTTTCAGCATGAAGCCATCCGTTACACAAAAAGAACGAATCATTTCCTTAGATATTATACGAGGATTAGCGTTATTTGGTATTTTATTTATTAATGTAGGTGCCTATCAGCTCATAATAGAGGGTGCACCAATGCCTGATATGAGTGGAATCAATGGGGTTATTGATTCACTTATTAATATTTTTATAGAAAAGAAATTTTTCTCAATCTTTTCATTCCTATTTGGGGTTGGTTTTTATATTTTTGCTACACGTGCAGAAGCGCGAGGCGATAGACCGAGAATGCGCTTTGCAAGACGCTTAGTTGCTTTATTGGTTATAGGTATTATTCATATTTTTATTTTTTGGGGCTCTATTCTAGCCATTTACGCAGTGATTGGTTTTTTATTGCTACCATTTTACTCTGCGAAGGTTTCAACCATTTCTAAATGGTTGTTTACGATTATCACACTGCATATTCTGGCATTATTAGGACAAATGTATATGCCGTCTAATGCGGTTTCTTCAGCTATATTTGGCTTTTTAGGCAATGATGCCGTAGCCATCTTTATTATGTTTTTAAGTGGATTTTTAGTAGCAAAAGCTGATTGGATTAGGCACATTGGAGCGCATAGTCAAAAAATAAAACGGCTGCTTTACAGTACTTTCCCATTCTTTATTGGATTTTCATTATGGATTTGGTTTGCCTCACAAGCAGATGACCAACAGCTTCAATCTATCATTGGCTTAGGGGTTGTTCCAACAACCTATTTTTATCTAAGTTGTTTGTTTATTCTATTAGAACATAAAACAATAGCGAAGCTACTTCAGCCAATTGGACGTGTGGGGCAAATGGCCTTTACAAATTATTTAGCGCAAAGCTTTATTGGAACAGCCATCATTTCATTAATGGGGCTAGAAGTAGTTTCACCATCAGAAATTGTAGTGATAGCGAGTATTACGTTTATCATTCAAATAATTTTTAGCGTGATTTGGTTTAAGTTCTTTACAATAGGGCCATTTGAAAAATTATGGCGATATATGACTTATGGAAAAAAAGTCGTGTCAAAACAATCATAAAACACTGTAAATCCCAAACAATCCTACTGTTTGGGATTTTTTCTGCTAAAATAAATTGTATGTTTTTGTAAAAAATGAAACCTAAAATGGTAGATATTCGTAAACTAGGTACAAGAAATAAAGGAGCGTTTATAATATGGCAAAGCAAATAAAAAAATATATGGCTGTGACAACGGCATCTTTGATGGCTGTACAGCTAGCAGCATGTGGAAATAGTGAAACTCAGACAGCAGAAGAATACCCTTTAACTACTTCTAATCAGGTAACTGAAGATCAAAACCAAGCAATTACAGGTGATGAAATAGAAAGTGTTTACAAGAGTGAAATGGCTGATGCCTGTGATGAATGGCAAGAGGGTGATGATGGTTCCTTTGAATGTATCGATGAAAATTCACCTTACTATGCACAGCATTTCTTTAATGGTTTGATGTATGCAACGGCTGGAGCCATGATAGGAAGTGCGATTTATAAAAGTCGCAATTTAAAAAATGGTACAGATCTAGATGAGCAAAGCAATGGTGGCGGCTCAGCAGTGCCACGATCGTCATCAAGCGGTAAGGATGAAAGTAAACCAACAAATGGTATAACAAACAGTACGCAAAATAAGGCTAGCTCAACTTCAAGTGGATCAAATTCTTATTCGAGTGGACAACGCTCCTATTCGACGGATAGTTCATCAAAGAGTTCCAATTCCTACTCCAATAGCTCTTCCTCAAGCACAGGGAAATCGGGCTTTGGTTCTGGTGGGGCATCTCGTGGCGGCTCGTCCTCCTCGTAAGGTTTGGATAGGGAGTGAAGAACATGATGAATCACACACAGCAACGACAAGCATTTTACTCAAAATTCCCTGACTTCTTTCCTGACTTTGAGGATTTAGAGTATGCATTATATGATGTTTTAGAATTGCCAAAGCAACAAATTGATCAACTTCATTATGCAACACAAATACTTTGGCGCATCTTTTTAAAAGTCGGGAAACAATTTAAACATTTATCGGTCGATCAGCTCTTAGCCTTAGGTATTCGACCGGAAATGATCCCATATATTCAGTTAGATTATTTACAGCAGCAATCAATTCTGGCACGCTTTGATTTTATTTGTACAGAGGAGGGCTACATTAAATGTTTAGAGCTAAATGGAGAAACACCTTTTCTTGTACAAGAAACCTTCAAGATGAATGACGCATTATGTCAGCATTTTGGCTATAAAAATCCTAATGATGTAACAGCCTTACAAAAAGCATTGTCGGGCGCCCTTTTTGCTGCCATCCAATACTTACATAATGTCAAAAAGCCAAAGATTGTCATCACAGGAAAAACAGCGAAAGAGGACTACGAAGAGTATTGCCAGGTACAGTTTATCAAGTCCTGTATTCCTTTTGCCATTGAGTATGTGCCCATTCAAGAACTTATCATCTTTTCTAGTGACACGTCTGAGGTAGCACAAGGTCTTTATACACCTACAATGGAGAAAATTGATATTTTATTTAGACCCGCACACCCTGTAGAGTTTTTAATAGATGATGTGGCAGCGGATGGTGATCGCATTGGATTGCATCTTTTAGAGCTTGTCAAAAAACGACAGCTGGCAATTATTAATCCACCTGCTGCCTATGTATTACAATCGAAAATCTTATTATGGTTAATATGGGAGCGGAGAAATGATCCATTGCTCTTTACTTCCGAGGAACGAGCAGCTATTTTGCAATATATGCTTCCTACATACCTTACAGCAGAACCATTTATTCGAGATGATGTACCTTATGTCAAGAAGCCTGTTTATTCACGTGAGGGAAATACAGTAGAAATTTACGCAGGAAGTGGGCGGAGAGTAAATGCTTCCACATCCAAGCACTATGTTGATAATTTGTTTATTTATCAACAATATGTGGAGATGCCTAGCATAACAGTGCAGTTAAAAGAAGGATATCACGCTAAGAAGTGGCTAATTGGCTCATTTGTTGCTGATAATCGAGCATGTGGTTTAAGTTGTCGGGTAGGCAATCAAATTACAGAATGGGATTCACATTGGTTAGCCGTTGGTTACAAGGAATAGCAAATCTATCGTGCTGAAAAACAAAACCACCCATAAAATTTTTTTAGAAGGTGAAAATGGATTGCCGTTGCAGGCTACTTGCTTTCCTGTGGGCGAGCGCCGAACCGCTTCCTTCGCTCCGCTCCGTGCAGGGTTTCGCCTGACTCGCTATCCCATGGGAGTCAAGTAGCCTTCCACTCCAACCTACAAAAATGTTATCTTTTTAGCAAAGGTTTTCAAATAAAGTGAAGGTGTTCACTTCTTGTCACTCATCACTTCTCCACATTGAAAATAAGAGCTTATCCCCTCTCTATGAATACAGATAATGGGCGATTTTATTACTATGCTACTATTAAAAAAGTAAAGACACTTTGCAGAATGGTTGATTGGAGAGGAGCCAGCGTCACTCCTAGGAGATTTAGCGTCACTGATGAGTCCCTGGAGCAAACGTAAGTGAGAGAAGCGGCTCATTGGAACGCCCCCTGGAAAGGACGCTGGCGGAACGGAAATCAACCCTTACCTTGCCAAAAGGTATTATTTCTCCTAGCGATATTATCTTTTTTCAACAACATGAATTGGCGAGACTTTTAAAAGTCTCGCCAATCGTTTGGTCCTTATTCATTCCAGCCTTTACAGACATTAATCCATTCTTTATAGGGAGCATATGTTTCAAGTTCTGAAATGGTTACCTCAATGGCTGAATTACTACTACCGCACGCTGGAAATACTGTAGTAAAACGTTTTAAAGATTCATCTAAATAAATGGCTACGCCCTCGTTCACACCAAAAGGACATACACCTCCGACATCATGACCAATCATCGTCTCTACATCATCTTTGGATAACATCTTTGCCTTCGTACCAAATACGGCTTTATATTTTGCATTATCGATCTTAGCATCACCAGCAGCCACAATTAAGATCGCTCCATCGTTTACAAGAAAAGATAAAGATTTTGCTATGCGCTCTGGCTCGCAGCCAAGCGCCTGTGCTGCTAATTCAACTGTTGCGGAGCTTTCTTCTAATTCTTGTATTTTGTGTTCTACATGCCATTGTGCTAAATGGCGACGTACTTTTTCAATTGCCATATGTACATCCTCCTACTTATATCAATTATGCCTTAGCATAGTTGTCGAGATTTTTTGAGATTATTCGAAAAGCTTCCTTTTCTATAAAGAGCGTTTTCTATATTTGATATACCACATTCGTACAAAAAGCATTCATTAAAATCAAGACAAAATTAATTTTACCATAATTTTCAGAATATATAGTTGTGAATGCTTTAGCTTTCGGGTACCATTGGTGTAAGGAGTGTAAAATTACACTAGGGAGGTTTTGTATGCTTAAGTTTATACAAATAGTATCGATACTATTTGGTTTATCCGTTGTGACATTAATGGTTGCATTCATTATCACATTAAGTGGTGGGCTACATTTAATTAATTTGGTCTTTACTATACCCGTTTGTTTATTTGTCTGGATTGTTTGTAGCATGTTTAAATGGACCAACACAAAAAAACGAAGGGGCTTGCTATTTGGTGTCATGGGAATCGCCCTGTTGATTGCAGCCATTAAACCGATTCAACATTATTATAAAATGAGTATTCCCACTGTTGATGCGGAAATTGATGTAACAGTCTATCAGCCATTTGTCCCTGGCAATGAAATAGTGAAAAATAAAGCTTCCTTACAATTGACAGAGTCATTACCACGACTAGATGGTGCAACAGCCATGTACCCTTTATATGCGGCTTTTGTGGAGGCTACTTATCCCAAAGGTGAATATCCTCCATATAATAGTAGAGTTCAAGTAAGTCGTACACCAGAGGCCTATCAAAATTTAATAGCTGGAGATGTTGATTTGATCTTTGTGGCAGCCCCGTCCACCTCACAAGAATGGCAAGCAGAAAAGGAAGGACTTACATTTGATATGACGCCAATTGGTCGAGAGGCATTTGTCTTTTTTGTGCATCGTAAAAATAAAATCGATAATTTAACACTTGAGCAGGTCAAAAAAATATATGCTGGAGAAATAACTAATTGGCGTGAAGTAGGTGGGGAGGATGAGTCCATTCGTGCTTTCCAACGCCCAGCGGATAGTGGAAGCCAAACGACACTAGAAAAACTGATGGGCAATACGCCTATCATGGAGGCACCCACTGAAGATGTTGCATCAGGAATGGGCGGAATCATTCGTGAAGTGTCGCAATATCGAAATTATAAAAATGCCTTGGGCTTTACGTTTCGATATTATTCTACAGAGATGGTTGGTAACAAAAAGATCAAATTACTATCTATTGATGGAGTAGCACCAACAAAAGAAAATATTCAAAATGGTACATATCCTTTAATGTCTGAATTTTATGCCATCACAGCAGGAACAGAAAATCAAAATGTACAGAAACTGATTGATTGGATACTTTCTGAGGAAGGGCAGGCAATGGTAGAAAAGGTCGGCTATGTACCAGTGGAAAATCATTGAATAGTTTGCTATACTAAGAGTAATAATCGAATAAAAGTTTTCTAGGGTTCCGTAGCGCTTGCTAGTCTGGTCCGAGAGAAAACCACAAATTGATTTTGTGACACGGAAGGATAAAAGCCTGGGAGATACTGTTTAAAGACAGTTTCTTCAGGCTTTTTTTGTTTGGCTAAAATCAAGTCATTTGGCGAATGCTGAAAAAGTAGTTGGACCATCCAATTAGTCGGCCGTGTCTTATAAAATGGAGGGATTTATGATGAATAAACAATGGATCAGCGTCATTATAGCGGCTTGCTTTGAAGTTGGCTGGGTCATTGGGTTAAAGCATGCAACAAGTGTACTAGAATGGATTGGTACAGCAATTGCCATTTTTATTAGTTTTTATTTGCTCATTAAAGCAGGTGAGCATCTACCAGTTGGGACCGTCTATGCAATCTTTGTCGGATTAGGGACAGCTGGTACTGTATGTGCGGATAGCTTGCTATTTGGAGAGCCGTGGAAATTAGCAAAAATCCTATGTATTGTTGTGTTACTTGCAGGAGTTGTAGGCTTAAAGCTAGTAACAGGAGAGCCTAAGGAACAAGAGGTGAGTGAATAATGGCATGGATGGCATTAGTTGTTGCAGGGTTATGTGAGATGTTGGGCGTATATATGATTAGTAAATATAATAAGACGAAGAGTATGAAAAATTTAGGACTGTTGATTGGTGCATTCACCTTAAGTTTTGCAGGCCTTGCCTATGCGATGGGAACATTACCAATGGGTACTGCCTATGCGATCTGGACAGGGATTGGTGCAGCTGGAGGAGCACTGCTAGGTATGCTGTTTTTTAATGAATCTAAGGATTGGCGACGCATCGTTTGTATTGTCCTTGTATTAGGAGCAGCAATAATGTTGAAATTGCTATCATAATTAAACAGGCACTCCTGCATAAAAGGAGTGCCTGTTTTTATATTATTTTTTTACATCTTTTGTCCATTCGGCCACTTTATCTGGATTAGCATCAACCCATTCTTTTGCAGCGTCTTTTGGATCTTTACCACCCATTACTTCTAACATAACACTTTCTAAATCTTCTGCTGTCCAGTGGAAGTTATCGAGTACCGAATATACATCTGGTAAATCTTCTTTTAAGCCTTTACGTACGAATGTATTTATCGTTTCTTCTCCACCATAAACACCTTTTGGATCTTCTAAGTATTTAAGATCATATTTGGCAAATTTCCAGTGTGGTGACCAGCCTGTGACAATAATCTCTTCCTTATCTTTCAGCGCTTTGGATAATGCAGTTGTCATCGCACCAGAAGAAGAAGTAATAAAGTTCCAGTCTGCTAAATTATCATATTCTTCTAATGCTTTTTCGGTAGCAGCAGTAATGCCCGCACCTGGCTCAATACCAGTGATTGTATGATCTGCTTCATTAGATAAATCTTCAATTGAATTGACATTCATATAGCTTGGTACAACTAAACCGATTTTTGCACCAGCAAGGTTTTCACCTAGCTCATCTAAATCAGCTTTATATTTTTCATATTGTGAAGCATGTGTATGTGGTAGCCAAGCAGCAACCATTCCATCAGCCTCTCCTTTGGAGACAGCCTCCCACATGATCGCATTATCCAAAGGAGTTAATGTTACATCATAACCTAAATCTTCGAGTACCTGCCCAACAACATTCGTTGAGGCAATTTCTGTATCCCACTCAACATAGGCAAGGTTTACCTCCTTAGAATCACTGTTTTTTCCAGAACTTGAGCCTGAGTCACCTCCACTACATGCAGCAAGCATGAAGCCTAGACCTAGAGCCATTCCTAACTTTGATAGTGTTTTCAGTTTCATCGAATCTCCCTTTCTCTTCATCATTTTGTATCAAACTGCCGACATCCATCGGAGGATGGATGGTAGCAAGAAAGATGACATTTCTATAATGCTTTCTTTTTATTGAAGCTTTGTGTTAAACGGTCAATAATGATCGCAAAAATAACTAAACCTAAACCTGCAACGAAGCCATTCCCAACTTGGGTACGTTGTAGGGCTGTTAATACTTCACGTCCTAGACCAGGAGCTCCGATCATAGAGGCAATAACTACCATAGAAAGTGACAGCATAACGGTTTGGTTAATCCCTGCCATAATGGTTGATTTAGCAAGTGGGATTTCTACTTTAAATAATTTTTGGCTAGCTGTACTACCATAGGAGTCTGCAGCTTCCACTAATTCTTTTGGTACTTGACGAATACCGAGGTTTGTCATACGTACAGTAGGGGGTAAAGCAAAGATAACGGATGCAAAGACTCCAGGTACGATACCAATGCCAAAAAAGGCGACAGCCGGAATTAAATAGACAAAGCCAGGCATTGTTTGCATGAAATCTAGTATTGGTTTAATAATGTTTTCAGCTACCGTTGATTTTGACATTAAGATACCTAGTGGAATACCGATGATGATGGATATAATACTGGAAAAGATCACAAGCGTGGTTGTTTCCATAAGATGAGTCCATAATCCTTGGTTATAAATAAACAACAAGCCTATTAATGAGAATGCAGCAAGCCCTAACTTTTTGCCTGAAACGAAGAAGGCAAATATCACGACAAGAAGTATAAGAATAATGGCTGGGATACTAATTAATAAATCAGTGACCTGATTCATGAGTAGTTTTCCGAATTGCTGAATAGAGTTAAAGAACGCTGAAAAATTACTCGTCAACCAGTCCATAGCTGATTCTACCCACGGAGCTAGTGGTAATGTTGGAATATTATCTAAAAAGTTATTCATGTGCTTCGGCCTCCTCATCGCTAGTTGACAGTGCTTGGATGACAACGCCCCTAATTAGTACACCAAGCAAGCGACCATCTTTCACAACGGCAATAGGAGTAGGAGAATTATAAATCATCCCTAAAATATCCTGTAGTAGCATATCTGGTGGAACGGTTAACACTTCTGATTGCACAATAGAATGGACGGTTTGCTCTTGTTTCTTTGCTGCAGCCAGTGCATCGTCAGCAGTAATATAGCCTTTTAAATGTCTATTTTTATCAACAGCCATTAATAAACTAACAGCCTCTTGACGCATCCGCTTTAGTGCCACTTTAGGGCCATCTAGGTCTGTATTGACATAAACGGGCCGTACCATGACATTTTCAGCTGTCAATACTTTAGAACGATCCACATCTTCCACGAATGTTTTAACATAATCATTTGCTGGGTTGGTTAATATTTCTTCTCCCGTACCAATCTGAATGATAGAGCCATCCTTCATAATGGCAATGCGATCCCCGATGCGTAATGCTTCATTTAAATCATGTGTGATAAATAAAATTGTTTTTTTCAATGTTTGTTGTAGATCGAGTAGCTCATCTTGCATTTCCTTGCGAATCAATGGATCAAGGGCTGAAAATGCTTCATCCATTAGTAATATTTCAGGATCATTAGCAAGGGCTCGTGCTAAACCAACACGCTGTTGCATACCACCTGATAACTGATTTGGATACTGGTCTTTATAAGCGAGTAATCCGGCATTTTCTAAAGCCTGTTCAGCTTTTGCTTGCCGTTCTTCTTTTGGAATACCTCGAATTTCAAGGCCATATTCGGTATTTTGAAGTAATGTACGATGGGGGAATAAACCGAAGTTTTGGAAAACCATGCTCATTTTGTTTCTTCTTACAGACCGTAGACTTTCTTTTCCCATGGTAGAAATATTTTCTCCATCGATATATATATTTCCGCTCGTTGGTTCAATTAGGCGGTTTAAAAGCCGTATAAGCGTGGATTTGCCACTTCCTGACAATCCCATAATAACGAAGATTTCTCCTTCGTTGACAGTAAAGCTTGCATCGTATACACCAACAGTTGCACCTGTTTCTTTTAAGATATCAGTCTTACTTTTTTGTTGCTTAACGAGTTCTAGTGCTTGGGGAATATGTTTGCCAAACACTTTTGATACGTGTTCTATTTTAATTTTTTCCATAGAAGCACTCCTTTCGTAGATTATTACTATGTGAGGATAATGATACCCAAAAATAAACAAGTAACAACCTTACTGTAGCAAAGGGTTGTTACTTTTGTCAAATCGACAAATAAGAAAAAATCCGCTTAAACGCTGTTATATCAGCGCTTAAACGGATTTTAATTTGGGTATAAAAAGCTTTGAACTCTAGCGAAACTTTCATCATTTCCAACAAAATAAATAATGTCCCCTTCTTCAAATGAGACATAAGGACCGGGGGATAGTAATAATTCATTGCCACGTCGAATACCTACGATCGTACTAGAAGTATTTTGCCAAAAATTTAAAGCTTGTACAGTTTGATGAATGCATGGACTATCAGCTGTCATTTCTAATTGATAAGGAATGAACGGATTGACTGATCGGTAATGCTCTGTGCGGCTAATTAGTTGCTTTGCCTTGTCTTGTAAATTAATCAATTCATGATGTTGCTTTTGAATACTTGTCAAAAGCTCATTTTGTATTTCATGAATCGATTGTACATCATGAAACTGTCTGACGAAATGAGCCGCTTTTTCATACGATTTTATAATTACACCACTACCTTTTGAAGCTTCAACAATTTCTAAGTCTTGCAAAACGGCAATAGCTCTTCTTGCAGTCTCAGCGGAAACATTATATTGACTGGCAAGAGAGGATCTTGCATATATTTTATCGCCAATGCTGTATTTTCTTTCAACAATCTTGGAGGCGAGATCAATGGCTATTTGTTGATATTTTGGTTGCTTTAGTTGAACATTTTTTTCTAAGTTCATGTTAAACTTCCTTTCGTCATTACAGTACCACAGCTTATTATAGACTAGCCTGCACAGAAAAAATAGCATCTCCATAAGCTAGTAGTATATGATGAAAAAGTAATAATAAAATTCTCATCTCTAATAATTATAATGAAAGAGTAATAGCTGTTGATTGACACTTTTTAGTTATTATTATAAACTAAGTTACGTTATGTAAGTGATGTGAAAATACATGTGCTCAGTTGGTGAATTTAGCCAACTGTTTCTATAGAAGGTTGGAGATTAATATGACAATTACGACTAAAGTGATGGACTTAGTGAAAGATAAAATGACATTAGTAAAGCATACAAATACAGAGAATATTTGCCTAGTTGGGCCAGTGAAATTACCTGTAAAACAAGGTGATTTTTCTGCAACTTTTCAATGGTATAACTGGCTTAAAATTGATGCGGATTTAACTAAAGAAGAAATCATTGATGGATTAGCCGCTGCCAATTTAGCATTTTTACAACAATCCTCTGTGCTTGTATATGGTGATTTTACCCATTCAGAAGGTGCTTTAATCCGAATGCATAGTATTTGTCACACAGGCGACATATTTGGCAGCCAGCGTTGTGATTGTGGATACCAGTTGCATGAATCTATGAAAATGATAGTTGAGCATGGCTGTGGAGCTATATTTTATTTAGCTGATCATGAAGGTCGTGGTATTGGACTATTCTCTAAATCTCTTGCTTATTTATTGCAAGAGGAAGGGCTCGATACAGTTGAAGCAAACCATGCACTTGGCTTTCCAGATGATACACGATCCTATGACGAAGCACTTGCGGTATTAGCTACACTGCGTACCAAACCAGTAACACTCATTACAAATAATCCGAAGAAATTGGCTGCATTACAGGCTCGTGGCATGGCTGCGGAAGGGCATGTTCCTTTATGGGGCGGTTTGACAGAGACGAATCGTTTTTATTTAGAAACGAAAGTTGAAAAATCTGGACATATGCGTGAAAAGCAATAGGTGGAGGTTGCGATGATGATGAATGTAGATGAAAAGTATATGCAACTGGCTTTGGATTTAGCAGCTAGTGCTAAAGGAAATACGAACCCTAATCCACTTGTTGGAGCTGTAATCGTGAAGAACGGTGTGATTGTAGGCACAGGTTTACACAGAAAAGCAGGGGAACCACATGCTGAAGTGCATGCTTTTCGAATGGCTGGAGAGCATGCAATGGGTGCTACATTATATGTAACATTAGAGCCTTGTTCACATTATGGTAAGACACCACCTTGTGCCAATTTAGTGAAGGAATCTGGTGTCAGTCGAGTGGTAGTTGCTATGCAAGATCCAAATCCAGCTGTAGCAGGTCGTGGTATTCAATTGCTACAAGATGCAGGAATAGTGGTCGAAGTAGGGGTTTTAGAGCAACAAGCGCGCCGTTTAAATGAGCGTTTTATTCACAATATGCTTAAGCACCGTCCTTTTGTTATTTCAAAATTTGCTATGACTTTAGATGGGAAAATTGCTACGCATACAGGACATTCAAAATGGGTAACTGGAGAGGCTGCACGTGAGGATGTTCACAATATTCGTCATGAAGTAGATGGAATTTTAGTTGGCGTGGGTACAGTCGTTGCTGATAATCCTTCTTTAACAACAAGACTAAAAGAAGGATATGGAAAAAATCCAACACGTATTATTATGGATAGTTCTCTACGTACACCTGACAATGCAAATGTCTTAAATACAGAGGATGCACCAACGATTCTTGTTTGTAGTGACGACGTAAGCCAAGAAAAGATTCATTTATTTACAGAAAAAGGTGTTACAGTTTTACCTGTACAAAAAAATGAATATGGACTACAGATTGATGAGATGCTTGAAAAACTTTATATTCACGGTATAACAGATATTTTGCTAGAAGGTGGAAGTAAAATAAATGCTTCCTTTTTACAGCAGGGTGCAATCGATAAATATGTAGTATATATAGCACCTAAAGTTTTGGGTGGAAATCTATCGTTAACGCCGTTTGCTGGCTATAATCCCTCTCTCATGGATGAGGCATGGAATGTTGAGTTTGCTTCATTTGATAAAATAGGCGAGGATTTGCGTATTATTGCTTATCCAGAGCAGGGTGAAGAAAAGTGAACTATCAAGCAGATGTCTGTATAGTAGGGGCAGGGCCTGCTGGTGCATTGTTATCCTACCTACTTGCTAAAAAAGGGCTGTCAGTGATTTTATTAGAGCAAAATGTAGCACTTGGTCAGGCATTTCGTGGCGAGCATTTAAATGAGGAGGGGGAGGCTGTTTTAAAAAGCCACCATCTTTTCGAAGCAGTCGAGGCACTCGGTATATTACGAATGGAGAAGCTCGAGTATTATGCTGGTGGCAGAGCATTTAAAACAATTCTTCCAGATGAAGCAATAGGACATTTAGGCATTCATGTACCACAGGCAAATTTATTAAAAGGAATTTTACAAAAAGCACAGCTGTTCCCTAACTTTACATGCCTGCTACATACAAAGGTTACAAAGCTGATTGCGGATGCTACAGGTCATTATAGAGGCGTTATGGCGATAAAAAGCGGAGACCCTATAAAAATCGATAGTCAGTTAATTATCGGTGCGGATGGTCGTTATTCTACTATTCGTAAGCAAGCACATATTGATGTTCAGAAACAGAAGCATGGCTTTGATTTACTGTGGGCTAAAATCCCTGCACCAGCTGATTGGGAACCATCTATAAAAATGGCACTCATCGATGATAAGCAGCTGTCATTGTTTACACAAGTTGGTGGTTATCTTCAAATAGGCTGGAATATTGAGCAAGGTAGTTTCCCTCAGCTTCGAAAACTAGCATTTACACCCTTTATCCAGCAGCTTGTGGAGGCATTTCCAGCATTAACGAAGACAGTACAGGAACAGATAACTTCCTGGCAGGATTTTGTTTTGCTTGATGTCTTTAGTAGCCATTGTAATAGTTGGGGGACAAAGGGCCTTGTCTTGCTAGGGGACGCCGTTCACACAATGACACCAACAGGCGCTTTTGGGCTGAATAGTGCACTAAAAGATGCAGATTGTCTTGCATCCTTGCTAAATAAAGATACACTAGCACAATTTAACGTACAATATTTTCAACAAATGCGTGAGCAAGCCATTGAGGAAGTATTAGCAAAACAAATTGAAAAAGAGCAGACATTTGCTTCTAACTTTATAAACAAGGCTTCGTGAAAGGACGAACAACTAGATGAAGTTTGGCTTTGATATAGATGACACATTAATTGATTTACGAGCACATGCCTTTTCGCTTTATAATAAAAAGCTTGGCAAAAATGTTTCCTTTGAAACCTTTCAAGCGATACAACGAGTAGAAATTCATGAACCATTTGGATTAACGGATGAGGAAGGTTCAGCCATGTGGAATAGCGCATTGGAAGAAATCTATTTTACGGACTGTCCATCTTTTGACGGTGCATTAAAAACCCTCCAAGCTTTAGCAGAGCAGGGACATGACATTTACTATATTACATCTCGTCCACAACAATATTGTGCGCAAACAAAAGCTTGGATGGAAGCACAGGGCTTTCCAATAACAGACGGTCATTTTTTCTGTGGCATGCAAGATGCAGAAAAAGTAGCCATTATAAAAGAGCTTGCTTTAGATATTTATGTAGATGATAAACCAGCAGTACTTGAGACACTTCATGATGTGACAACTAAGGTAATCTTAAAGAATCAATCTTACAACCAGCATGTAAATCTTCCACGTTTATATGATTGGCAACAGTTTCAAACAATGTTAACAAAATAAAGGATTGGTGCAACGTCTAACCGTTGTACCAATCCTTTTTTGCTAAAATCGACTAAGTTTAAAGGGAGATAAATCTTGTTTACTTTTGCCTTCTACAATTAAATCTGCAAGAGCTTCCCCAACGGCACTACTAAATTTAAAGCCATGACCAGAAAAACCTGCAGCAATCACAATATTCTGATGTTCAGGTAAAAAGTCGATAATGAAATCTTCATCTGGTGTCATCGAATACTTACATGTTTTTCCGTATTTAAGCGTTCCATGCTGAGGCATAAACTGATCAATGAAGTTTTGTAAGTCAACAGCATCAGACGCATCAAACGGACGTAGAGGGTCGTTTGGATTAACTATATCACCACCATCGTGTCGTCCAAGTTTTAACCCCGCTCCTTCAATACTTGGAAAACCGTAGTAGGTTGAATCGGCAAATTCAAAGCAATAGGCTGGAAAAACTTCATCACGATACAGCTGCTCATCTGCCTCAAACCATGCAAAGGTTTTCCGCGTTGGTGTAACGGGTATGCTCACGTCCACTGTTTGTAGTAGCTCTGTTGCCCATGCACCCGCCGTTAATATTAATTGCTTTGCTTTATAGCTACTATGTACAGTTTGTACCTGTACAATATCACTAGCTTGGATAGCCAATACTTTTTCATTTGTTCGGAGGCTTGCACCCGCCTCT
Source organism: Lysinibacillus sp. K60 (assembly GCF_019731275.1). Taxonomy (NCBI): domain Bacteria; kingdom Bacillati; phylum Bacillota; class Bacilli; order Caryophanales; family Bacillaceae; genus Lysinibacillus; species Lysinibacillus sp. K60. Next base: position 110,561 of record NZ_JAASJR010000003.1, read on the forward strand.
AAGGCTAATTTTTTATAGGCTTGGATACATGCTTCAATACGAAGGACACCAGCAGTTGGTTCAAAGCAAGCAACTAAATTTTTTGGTAAGAATAACCCTGGCCATTTGTTCATCGCCTCAGCAGGTGAATAGTGTTCAAGTGCTAAATTATAGAGCGCAGCACTAGCCTTCACATTTTGAATAAAGGCACATGTTGGCGCTCCAATATTAACTACACCAGTTTGTAAAAATAAGCTTTCATTTGCTAATGACTCTAGCTCTTGCCAAAGCTCGCCAGCTCTTTTTACAAAAGGTACATAGCTAGCTCCTTCACCATAAGCAAAGCGAATGATTCTTGTATCCCCATGATGACTACCTTCTTCATGTGGTGGAGTAAAGGCATCTAGCATAAGTACATTTTTCCCTTCCTTTGCTAAATAGTAACCAGCCGCCATCCCCATGGAGCCAGCACCAACTATTATGACATCATAGTCCATTCTAATCCCTACTTTTTTGCTCTAGTATAACAGATTTTTAGAAAAGGAAACAGAAATTTTAGAAAATAAATAGACACAGCACCTGCAATCCGAATGGACTAAAGATGCTGTGTGTTGTAGATAGCTACTATTTTGAGCTTGGTAAAATTTTATTAAGGAAAATCGCTACGAGCGCAGCGGTTGCAATAGGCGAACCAAATAAATACTGCACAGTTGTAGGTAAGGAATACAGGAAATCATCAGGCAATAATGTCAATGCTAACGTTAAAATAACAGGAATCGCGATGACATACATTTCCTTTTCACCAATATGTTCATTTTTCATGACCTGTAAACCACTAATGGCAATGATGCCGCAGACGATCACAAATACACCACCGATAACAGCTGAAGGAATTGCTGAGATGAGTGCTGCTAGTTTACCAGAGAAGCCGAAAACGATAAACCAAATACCTGCAGCTATAAAGACACGACGGCTCGCAATCCCAGTAATAGAGATAACACCCGCATTTGTTGAGTAACCAGTAACAGGAGTGGAACCAAATAAAGAAGCAATAAAGCAGCCAATTCCTTCACCAATAACACCACGATTAATTTGTTTATTTGTCAAAGGTTGGTCGATGACATTGCTAATAGCAAACCATGTTCCTGTTGTTTCTGCCATTAAGACAATATATATAATGACCATTGTGATAATAGCAGAAAAATTAAAGCTAAAACTAAAATCTGCAAATGGAATTTGTGGCATGCTAAACCATTTGGCTTGCGATACAGGAGATAAATCTAAAACACCCATGATATTTGCTGCAATACTACCAGCAATTAAGGCAATGATGACAGAAGCAATTCGGAATAGACGTCCTTTTTGATGGAAGACTGTGCCTAACATGACACAAATAATTAACACGAATGCTGTGATCAGCGCTAAATAAATGTTTTGATTTATGGATGCACCTGCTCCATTAAAAATATTATCACTTAAACCAACAGGCATTAAGGATAGTCCTACTACAAAGATAATCGTTCCACCAACAATTGGTGGAATAAATGTTTGGACAATTTTATTGAAGATTCCTGTATAACCTAAAATAATAACCAAAATGGCTCCAATTAAACTAGCACCTAGCACAGTACTCCAGCCTAAATCACCACTACCACTTGCTGCATAGATCCCAACAATGGCTCCAAGTGGAACATAAGATGGACCTTGTGCCATCGGTAATTTCATACAAAAATGTGTTTGCACAATTGTCGCGATCCCAGCAGCAATAAAGGTTGATTGAATCAATGCGCTTGCCTGACCAGTTTGTAGACCGATTAGCATGGCAATTAAAAAAGGCACCACATAAACATCCATCGCCATAACATGCTGTAAACCGAGAAGAGCAGACTGACCGAGCGAAATTTTTTCATCTGGTAATACGGTTAATTGTGTTTGTTTTGTTTGATTAGTTAGTTTTCTATGTTGTGTTTCCACGATGTTGTACACCTCAAAATGATAGATTTTTATTATAGATTAAGAGAATGATTAGCCTCTCGTATGAACTTTATTTCCTTGCACCCATACCTCGCGGATATTTTCTGGGCGTACAAGATACATGATTTTTTGGAATATATCGTGTAAATCTTCATTTTGATCAAAAATCGGAAGCCTAGCAGTAGGAATTTTTGTATCGATAATTTGTACATCCCATGTATAGTTTTCCTGTAAACGGCCAATTGGAAGACTTAAGCTTTCTCCACCACCAGCTGTCGCAAGATAGAAGGCCTCATTTATTGTAATGCGTGAATTTGGGACACCACGCTTTTCGGCGGAAATGGATGTATCTACACCATCCTCTAGCATTCTCGATGACATAACAGCTTGTCTTGCATTATCAAAAAGACTTGGTGAAAATCCGCCTGAAACATCTGAACCTAGTCCAATATCAACGCCCATTGCATGAAAGCGGGCGATTGGAATCACGCTGTTAGCAAAATAGGCATTAGAGATTGGACAATGGCCTATGGCAGTGCCAGTTTCAGCAAATAATCTGGCATCCTCATCGCTTAAGAAATTACAATGAGCCATGACAGATTTATCACCTAACAAACCAAAGTCATGTAAGGCAACGGCATCATTTTTGTTGAGTCGTTCTTTGACGTAGCTGTGCTCCCAGTCACTTTCACTACAGTGTGATTGAATATGTGTATCGTATTTCGCAGCTAATTCACCCAAACCCTTTAAGGCACCGTCTGTACAGCTTGGAATAAAGCGAGGAGTGACAACAGGATAAACACCCTGTTTAGTCGTTTTGGCTAAATTTTTTACAGCTAAAATAAATTCCTCCGTATCCTCTAATGCGGTTTTTGTGTTTTCATCTCGATAAAAATCTGGATTCTGTTCAGGATCGTCCATGACTACTTTTCCGACTAATCCTCGCTGACCCTTTTCAGCACAGATTTTCGCTAAAAGTACACTGGCCTCCTTATGAACTGTCGCGAAATATAATGATGTAGTTGTACCATTGGCAAGTAGTGTGCTTACTAAATCCTCATAAACTTCTTGAGCAAATGCTAAATCGGAGAATTTTGATTCGATAGGGAAAGTATATGTGTTTAACCAATCGTAAAGGGGAATGTCTAAAGCTGTCCCAGATTGTGCCCATTGAGGTGCATGTACATGCAAATCGACAAATCCTGGTAGGAAATATTGCCCTTCAGCTAATGCGTGGAAGTTATTTTGATCTTGATATGTAATTAATAGTTGTTGGTAATCAGCTTGTTCAGGAGCGACAGTTTTAACAATCATGCCGTCAGCATTAATGAAAAATAAATAATCCTTTAAAATGTGAACGTCAGTAGCAGATTTACTAGTAAAAGCTGTTCCTTTGAAAATGTGCGTATATTCAGACATAAAAACCACCTTAATGTTCGTTTATTGATAATAACACGGATTATTATAGGCTATAAAAACTATTAAGTCTACAAAAAAACGAATATTAGCATGGTGGCTAAAGAAATAAACGCACCTTTTTAACTACATTTTTACAGCTTTGACAAGTGTTGATAGATAACAAAAGAAGGCACCTTTTTGAGAGTGCCTTCTTACTACATGATGGATTCATTGATGATGTGAAGAAAGTTATTAAAGGATGTGGAGTGATGCAATTCATTTTTTCTTGTACAAAGGTAGATCGGTCGTTGGATATCAATGTCCTTAATAAAAACGCGGGCAACTTGCTGCTGTAATATAAAGCTAGAAGCTGCTATGGATGGTGCTAGCATCGTACCAAAACCTGCTGCAATGGCATGTATGGATTCATTAATCCCGTCTAGCTGTAAACCTACTTTCGGTGGAGGAATTTTATGCACTTTACATAGGGCATTTAAGTATTCTTTTGTGGAACTACCATCCTCCCTTGTGACGAAGGGCTGCTGCATAAGTTCTGCAAGGGATACTGTTTGACCTGCCAGATGATGATTGTACGGCACAATAAACCAATAATCCAAATTCATTAGAAATTGATAATTAATATCAGCATGATGTCCATCTTCTTTGACGATAAAAGCTAAATCAGCTTTATAATGAAGTAAATCCTCAATCACTTGCTGGGAATTGGCGGTCTTTAAATGAATATGTGTGGCTGGATAAACTTGTTTAAATTGAGCTAACCACTTAGGTAGTAAAAAATGGGAGGGAACATGTGTCGAGGCAATTTGCAATTCTTCATTGCCTGTATTTTTAAGCTGTTCAACTTTATTTTCAATATCAGTTTCTAGATCAAATAAGCGCTGTGCTTGTTTGTATAAAAAAGTACCATTTTGTGTTAGCGAAATGCCCCTACCTTTGGCTTCTAACAATGTCAAACCTAGTTCTTTCTCTAAATTTCGAATTTGAATGGTTACAGCAGGCTGACTAATCATAAGTGTCTGTGCCGCTTTGGAAACACTATTGTGTTCAGCCACCTTTGTAAATAAACGTAGAGCATGTAAATTCATGTCGTTACACCTTTCATAAATTTTTTTTATGCTTTTATATACATTATATATTAGATTTATTAATTTGCGCTCTGTATCCTTTTAATTACAGTAGAATAATATGGGAGGGGGTTCATCATGAATCGACAACATATAGGGATTGTCTTTGGAGGAATTTTATTATTGGTTGTTGCAATGGGGATTAGTCGATTTGCCTTCACACCGATTCTACCCTTTATGCGTCATGATGTAGGATTTTCATTGGAAGTGGCTGGGTTTTTAGCTTCAAGCAATTATATTGGTTATTTCATTGGCGCATTATGGGCAGGGTTCATTTATCGTCAACGTAAAAATGTTTTAATGGCAAGTGTTGTTACCAATGTCCTATCTGTTATATTAATGGGCTTAATAGAAGTGTATAGTGTCTGGCTAGTTCTGCGTTTAATTGCTGGCATTACAGGGGGCCTTATTTTTGTGTTAACATCGAGTATTATTATGGATTACTTGGCGAAGCATTCATTATCACGATGGTCTGGCTATGTATTTAGTGGCATAGGCTTAGGGATTGCTATTTCAGGTTTATGTGTACCTGCTATAGAAGCAAAATTTGCTTGGCAGGGTGCATGGTCGGGCTTAGGAATTTTATCAGCGATTTTTTTATTTATCACCTCTTATTTATGGAGAAGTTTAGTGGTGCAGGACAGCACAAAAGTTACGAAATCTCTTGATACAAAAATGACAAAGGGTTTTATGCCATGGCTGATTTTATCCTATGGCTTAGAGGGGTTAGGCTATATTATTACAGGTACTTTTTTAGTCGATATTATTCATAATATTCCTTCTCTTCAAGCTTACTCTTCCTATAGCTGGGTCATTGTGGGGCTAGCGGCTATTCCATCTGCTCCTGTTTGGACGGTCTTATTAGAGAAGTTTTCAGCTATAAAAATTTTGTTTGTGGCGTACATACTGCAGGTGGTTGGTATCCTGCTACCTGTTTTTGCGCAAACGGTATGGAGCGTTTTACTAGCATCGTTTTTATTCGGTCTAACCTTTGTAGGAATTGTCACGCTAACTACTTCCTATGCAAGACAGCTTTTCCCGACAAAGAGCGGATTGGTTGTTTCCTTATTAACAACCTTTTATGCTTTTGGACAAATTATTGGACCGATCATCGCAGGAAAACTGGTTGAAGTTTATAGTAGCTATAAAGCAGCACTTGTATTTGCTGGTGTCATTGTGTTTCTTGCATTGCTCGTTATGGTAATTGGTAGATGGCTAACTGTAAAAAAAGAAGCTGTTGCTGAACATACAATTTCTATATAACGCATAAAAGCCAGAAATCCTATTTGGATTTCTGGCTTTATCATTTACTTAAAGAAGCCGTGCCTCTATCTACATGATATTAAAAAATAAAATAAAAGTCTATATATTTTTTTCTTTATATGGAAAAATAGACAAGTGCACAAAGAACGTAACGTTACGATTTTACTTTGAAATGGGGACTTTATATGAACACAGAACAAGCCATTCAACGCTGGAATCGATATGCGGAAAGGTATACAGCTAACTACGATGAGCAGGGTGACATACATCGTGTCGTACTGTTAAATCCCACTATCTTTTCTTTGCTAGGAGAGGTAGATGGAAAGCATCTATTAGATGCAGGATGTGGAGAAGGCTATTTAAGCAGATTGCTGGGAAAGAAGGGTGCAAGAGTAACAGCTGTTGATTTTTCACAAAAAATGCTAGATATTGCTATGCAAAGAACACCACAGCAGGAAGCTATTCAATTTTTACACGGGAATTGTGAAAATCTATCATTTTTAGCAGATGAACAATTTGATGGTATTGTTTCAAATATGGTTCTCCAAGATTTAGAGGATTATCAGGGTGCTCTATGTGAGATGTATCGATTATTAAAACCTAATTGCACTTTTATTTTTTCAATTTTACACCCATGCTTTGTGACACCAAATAGTGGATGGATAAGACATGAGCAGCTAGATCAACAGTATTGGAAAGTCCAACGTTATTTTTATGAAGGGGAGTATCACCAGCTAGATGCTGACCCACCGATCGTTCTATACCATCGAACATTAACAAGCTATGTGCAAGCAATTAGGCAAGCTGGATTTACTATTGAGGCTATTGTAGAGCCCAAGCCATCACAAGACATGCTAGAGAAGTATCCTCAATTTGTGGAAGATTTGCATTGTGCAGATTTTATTGTTTTTAAATTAAGGAAATAAAGGAGAAATAGCCATGCGTTTATTTCATGTCAGTGAAGACCCTACTATTATGATTTTTCATCCTCGACTGCCTGAGCGACCAGATTTAGATGCCACAAAATGGCTAGTATGGGCAATCAACGAAAGATGCTTGCCAAACTATTTAACGCCAAGAGATTGTCCGCGTGTCTGCTTTCATGCAGGAGACCAAACAACAGAGCAGGACAGGCAGCACTATCTACCTCAAGCTTCACATGTAGTAGTTATAGAAAACAAGTGGTTGGAAGTATTGAAGACTACAAGTCTTTACCTATATGAGTTTGATAGTAATGGATTCACTTTACAGGATGATATTGCAGGCTATTATACGAGTGAAATAACACAAATGCCCTTCAATGTCTCTGAGATCAACGATATAACGAAAGCATTAAGAGAACGGAATGTTGAATTGCGAATCGTAGATAGCTTATGGGAAATACATGATGAAATCCAAAATACAAGCTTAAATTGGTCGATGTGCAGAATGCGCTTTGCACAACCGAGATTCTAAAATCAAGCCTCGTTATGCACCTATTGCATGGACGAGGCTTATTTTTTATTAGACAGTAGATGTTTGTTCAATTGGTGCTGAAGAGATATTGACTAATTTCTTGTCTTGATAGGTAAAAATATAGTCATAGTTAGTTGTTTCATTGAGCATCGTAGGTAAATAATATTTTAAGTCCGCAATCCCTACATTTTCAGGGTGGAAAATCCAAGTAAGCTCCTTCCAATCAAGAATGCCCTCAGCAACCTTTATCGGTGTTACATATGTAAAAGATTCAGGTAGTTCCGCTATAAATGCATACATACAGCCATAATTAACAACGCCATCTGTCCAGGTTATTTTACCCTTATAGGTAATATCCTCAACCGTAATGCCTGTTTCTTCTTTAATTTCTCGTAAGGCACCAGCTAATGGTGTTTCATTCTGTTCAATTTTGCCACCTACACCATTCCATGCTCCCATCCATTGTGGCTTGTCTCTATTTAGTAAAAGGATATCATCACCCTTCTTCAGAAAACAAATTGTAAATTCAGCCAAGTTTGTTCCTCCTTTTTTAGTTATCTGAATTGGCAGGAGACCAGCCAGTCTGCTGACTCCAATGATTTGCTTGTTTTAAAATTTCCCATATAATCGATTCTTTAGATTTTGTATAGTGTTGACGATTAAGTTTGTATTTCTTAGCCAATTCATATTTTACCTGCTCATAGCGATGACAGTAATCTGGATGACAGCGCAAAAAATCTCGAAATAATAAGGCTAGCTGCTCTGCCCAACTCCCAGCTTGTCGAACATGAATATGTACTCGTTTATCTCCTGAAGCCTCTCGAAAATAGCGTTTAGACTTGTCTGGATTTTCTACTCGATAGCTAAAACCTAGAGATTCTAATGGAGCTTTAAATGCTGCCAATGGTGTAAACGATGCGACGGATATTTGTATATCAATTACAGGTTTTGCTGCTAAGCCGGTTACAGCGGTTGAGCCAATATGATCAATTCTCAGCGCTATGTTTCCTAAGGCCTCCCGCAATTGACAGCCTATGCTCTGAAATTCCTTAGCCCATTCATCTGTATAAGGTAAAATCAAAATAGGATCAGGCATTTTATCTCCTCCCTTAGTCCTCATAAAATTATTGTAGCACGCGTGTTATAGTGGAATAAAGATAGTAGAGGGAGTGAGAAAACGATGATTTTAATAAGTGCTTGCTTAGCAGGTTTAAATGTTCGTTATAATGGCACAAACAGTCTAGATGAAAAAATACAAAAGCTTGTGTTAGAAAATAAAGCTGTCACGGTTTGTCCAGAGCTGATGGGAGGTTTTTCAACGCCCCGTGAGCCCGCTGAAATTGTGGGAGGCAATGGACAAGATGTACTTGATGGCAACGCAACAGTGGTTGAAAGTTCTGGACAAGATGTCACAGATTTATATCTGAAGGGAGCCTATGCAACCTTACAAAAAGCGCTTGAGGTGGGAGCAACTCATGTCATTTTAAAGGAATATAGTCCATCCTGTGGCAGTGCAAAGATTTATAATGGTAAGTTTAACGGAACAAAACGAGCTGGTGAAGGAGTAACTACGGCTTTGCTGCGAAGAAACAATATTATCGTGCTATTTGAAGAGAATTTTTTGGAATGATTAAAGAAGAGGCCCCTAAACTAGTAGGGGCCAAAATATTTATTCAACAATTAATATGCGAGGCGACGTTTTAGCAATTACTTTGGTCGAAATCCAGCCGCCCAAAATGGCAGCTATCACACTTACAAAGCTTATACCGATACTTGTTGGCCAGTTGATAACAAGCGGTAGTTCGAGTAAGCCATAATCTAAAATAATCGACTGAAGTGCAAGAGGAATTAATTTTATCCCGATAAAGATTCCTGCTAATGCACCTATTATGGATAGAATTAAAATACCTATTGTAATCGACCATCTAATATTTGTAGAGCTCATTCCAATGGATTTATAAATGCCATACGTGCTACTTTCTTTTCTAACATTAATTCGCGATACACTAAAAATAATAATGCAGGTTACGATGATAAATAAAATACCAACGATTGAAAGGGGAATGACTAAAACGGCCACGACTTCTTTAAAGACGGCATCTAATAATAGCTGTTGTGTGACAGCTGATACAGAACTTTTAAAGTGCGTATTTAAATCCTCAACGAATGGCTTAGCGACTGTTTCATCTAAAAGATTAATCATACTTACCTCTGAAGTAGTATAGGTAGTGTTATAAACTTTAATAACCTCTGCTGTAATTCTTGCTGAATTCGACATGTTCGCTATAGATTGATAGATTCCGGTCACAATAAGAAAATGCGGTTTCCCCTCAAGATAAACTTCTACAATATCGCCTATATTTTTATTTAAAGCGCGAGCGACATTGAGTCCAATCGCGATTTCGTTCTTACTGATTGGATTACGGCCAGACATTGTTTTATAGCCAGCAGCATCAAAACTACCCTCGATTACATTGACATTAATATTTAATGGAGGATGGCTGTCATTAGGAAGTACGCCTGTGAATTGATCAAGCCATGCATGATCCTTAACCCGTTCATCAGCCTTTAAAAAATCTTCAAAATGTCGTTTTGAGAAGGTTTCTTTATTAGATACTGTTACTACTACATGTGAGTCATCATATCCCCATGAAGGAGATGTTTCCTTGATGGAAATAAAACTATTTAATATGACTACACTAAAGACTAGTATGGCAGATGTAATGGAAGTAAGTGAAATGACAAGGATAGAACTTTTTATGTTTTTGGTGATACTTTTAAGACCAATTTGAAGTTGAATCGGTAGACTACTTAATCGAAATAATCTATTCGAGCTGTTTCTGCGCCGATTCATTTTACTATTTGCACTTTCTGACATCCCATATTTGATGGCTTGAACAGGCTCTACATTTCGAGCCTTGTGTGAGTAGAAATAGGCAGTGAGTAGCACAATGCCAAATAAGATGAGAGCAATCACCATATTGAGTAGAGTATCTTGATGTATGGTTAAATGATTTCCTGCCTTCATATAGGATAAGGAGCTTTCTATAATTATTCTGGAAAGGAATTTACTAATGATGATGCCAGGAATAATCGCGACAGCAGATAACAATCCGAATTGCAATACATAAGTGATACTTATCTCTCGAGAAGAAAGACCCAATGATTTTATAACACCTATAGTTCTGTAATTCGTTAAAATGGCATCGGAAATGCTAAAACCAATAACAAACAAGGAAACCAAAAGCATAGCTATACCAAAGGCGATCATGATAAAGCCAATGAATTTATTAATAATCAAATAAAAAGAAGCCATTTCTTCATATTCCATTTTAGATTCAAGATAAGGTCCCTGCAGATATTTTTCAAAATCAGCCCAATAATTGGTGTTTTGCTGATAGTCATTAAAGCGTAATGCCATCATGTACTGATCAGAACCTGTTATGGTTGCTAAATGCTGTTGATAGTCAGTATTGTTCATCCAGATACGGGCATTTGTTGTAAAAGGGCCTCCATATGGCATATCAACCACAATACCTGACACTGTTAAATTAAACGTGCTCTCACCTGTATGAAATTCAATTGCATCACCGAGCGAAATGGTAGCGCTTGATGCCAATGATGTGGGAATCCAAATCGTACCCTCAGGAGGAGAGAGTTGCTTTTCACCCTCAGAAAATAGTAATTGATCAATTATAAACGGTGTATTTGGCGTATTCATCATAAATAAATAGAAATTGGATATTTCTTTCCCATTGAGGGTAAATCTAGATAAATTTCTATAGGGTATGAGACTGGAGGTAGTCACGCCTGGTTGCCCCTGCCACCAATCGTTTACAGCGATCGGGTTATGAATATTGTTACCCATTGTTAAAATTTGATGGGCACCATTTGAATCATGATGAGCCTTTTCAAAAATATTGTTTGTATTGGTCAGTATAGTGACAGAAGTCGCCAGTAAAAGTGTTGATAGAAAAATAAGGACAACCATTAGTCCATTTTGTATTTTCCGTTTTCTTATATAGGAAGAGCAAAGGGTAATAATCGCGTACATTTTTTACTCCTTCCCGGCAACATAAGAAAAGATAATGTGTTCCCGTTCTTGTATGTTGGTATGATCATATTTTTCAAAGTTTAAGATCCCATCTATCTTTCCATCCTGAATGATGATTAGGCGATTCGCACGACAAGCTGCCTTCATATCATGTGTAATCATGACAATGGATTGCCCATTTCTATTTAAATTCGTTAAGGTATCTAATACTGCTACACCTTGATCAAAATTTAAACTGCCAGTAGGTTCATCTGCAAATAACACTTCAGGATTGTTGACCAATGCTCTAGCAATGGCAGCTCTTTGTTGCTGTCCACCTGATGTTTGAGAGGGTAATCGATTTCTTTGCTTTTCAAGTCCCATTAAACTTAGTAGTTGCTCCGCTTTTTGTATGACTTCCTTTTTATTTTTTTTCGCGATGTATCCAGGAAGAGCAATATTTTCTAGTAGCGTCATATCTGGAATGAGATTGCTACTTTGATAGATATAGCCAACCTTCTGTGAACGAAAGGTAGCTAACTTTCGTTCAGAAAAGGTATCAAGTTTTTCTCCTTGAAAATAAACTTCACCTGCTGTAAGGGCATCAAGCCCACTTAAAAGATAAAGAAGCGTTGATTTACCAGAACCAGAATTCCCCATAATAACGGTGAAATCCCCTTTATAAATGTCCACATTCATATTCTTAATAGCATGGAATTGTTCGCTGCCTGTTGAATAGGTTTTACATAAATTTTGGGCTCGAATCAGTATCTCTTTTTCCATGATAAGGCCTCCTTGACTCATTTTCTTTAGTGTAATATGTAATTATTAGTAAGCCCTTATGAAATTATTAATAAATTCTTACAGAAGAGTAACCTTTCTTAATAGTAAACGTTATAATATGCGATTTAATAGATGTAATAAATAAGGAGGTTAGAGATATGCCCTTAACATTTGCTCATCCAGCGGCAGTCTTACCTTTTTCTCGAAAAAGTAAATATATCCGTTTTTCTGCATTGGTTTTAGGAAGTATGGCTCCAGATTTTGAATATTTTTTAAGAGGTCGGCCGATAGGGGAGATTGGTCATACCTTTGCAGGGTTCTTTTTATTCAATCTTCCGCTCGTTCTTTTAATCTACTTGATTTATCAAAGGTTTATCCAACAGCCAATCATGAGCCATTTACCACAGTTTTTACAAGATACAGAAAGCCATCAAATTGCAGGAAATAACATATGGAAAATCTTTGTTTTTGGCTATTCTGCATTGCTGGGCATGTTAACACATGTCATATGGGATTCATTTACACATCAAAATGGGCTTATGGTGACAAAACTCCGAGTTCTTACTCAAACATATACTTTCTTTGGCTATCAAATACCGATTTATAAATTTCTACAACACGGGAGTACATTGCTAGGAATTGTGCTAATCTTTGGATATGTATATTACAGAGCAACTTTAAGCAAAGATAAAAAAACACCAGCTATATCTTCACGGAAAAAAATCATCTTTTGGAGTTTACTAGCTGTTTTAACGCTCGGATATATATGTCTATGGCAGCTTATTAACGGCATTTCTTTAAGAAATTATGGAGTATGGGTTGTCCGTATTATCGATTCATTCTTTGGTAGTATACTTACCCTTTCTTTCTTTTTAGCATATAAGAAAAGAACGTTGAAAGAAAAAAAGACTTCCTAAAACGGGAGTCTTTTTACGAGATGGGAAGTATAAGTGTAAAGGTAGTGCCTTCATCAGGTTTACTATGAAATGAAATGGACCCATGGTGCGCTTCCATAATATGCTGACAAATGGATAGGCCAAGTCCTGCTCCTTCATTTTTAATGACTGATTCACTTCCAGGTTGCCGACCTCTAAAGTAACGTTCAAAAATAAAAGGCATATCTTCGGGAAGCATCCCATTTCCAGTATCTATTACTTGGATATAGAGTGATTGATTTTTGATATAGGTAGTAATGGTGATGGTATCTTCATGAGAAGAATGCTTTAACGCATTGGTAATAAGATTGGAGATCACCTGCTCTAGTCGATCCGCATCTACTAGAATAAGGACATTAGGAATCCTAGTAGGTCTTATAAAATGAATATTGGTTGTTTGGACATAATATTGAATTGGTTTCAAAATGTTTGTAAGAACGTCTTGGCTATATTGTTCTTTTAAATGGATCGGGATATGACCAAGCTCCTTTAAGGTATGAATAAATAAATCATCAACTAGCCTCGACATCTTATCCGTATTAGACTGCATGATTTGAATATAGGCCATAAGCGAATCTTCATCTCGACAAATCCCCTCTGAAATAGCGTCTAAATATGCTTTGATGGTGGTTAAGGGAGTTCTCACTTCATGAGATATATTAGATATGAGTTTCTTTTGAGTTTGCTCTTGTTCATTGTGCTGGATGGCTAACTGTTTAATCTCTAATCGCATTTGATCAAATACTGCATACAATTCACCAATCTCATCAATTTTCGAGTGGATGGTAATTTGTTCGTAATTTCCTTTTACAATTTCCTCTGTGTTGTCCTTCAGCTCATGTAAAGGCTTTAAAATATCTTGATGAACTTTCCTTACTATGAATAGGGCAAGGCAAATAATCAAAAGACTCAAGAAGCTAATAAAGACTAATAAAAGAATTGAGCTGGAATTCGTCTGTTTTAAAGGAAAGAGAATGTCTTTGTTCAGGGAAAAAATAGCATTACCTATTTGTTCATTGTTTTCTCCATTCATAATCGGAAAGGCTATATTAATCTTTCCAAGCTCTTGTTGTGAGGTAAATAAATCATAATGTATATCATGTTTAATATGAATAGTTGAAACATCATTTTTAAATGAAGTGTAACTTACTGTTCCATCTAGTTGAACTACTGTAATATCAATATTCTTGTCATCACTCATTTGTTGTAGCGTGCTACGTATAGCCGAATCTAATGCTAAATTTGGAAAATGATCTTCTATGTACAATAATAATGGATTTACTGATAAACGAATTTGATTAATAACATATTTATCTTGTGATTCTTTTTGAGAAGGCTCTGTTGCAAAGAATAGTGAAAGGACAACGATAAACAATAGTACAACACAGATTAATAGGGCCCATATCCACTTACTCATCCAATTTTTTAGGTACATTTGATTCTCCTATGAGTGATTGGCTGTACTGAATTTATATCCGACTCCCCAAACTGTTTGAAGATAAACAGGATGAGAAGGGCTGACTTCAATTTTTTCTCGAAGCCTTCTAATATAAACCGTAATTGTATTTTCATCTCCATAGGTCTCATAACCCCAAACGGCATCAAGTAACTGACCTTTAGAGAAAACATGATTTCTATTTTTAGCTAGGAAAAATAGCAGTTCAAACTCTTTTGCTGACAGTGGTATTGGCTTGCTATCACGTAAAAAAATATATTCCTGTTTATTTATGACCATATTATCTATGTGAATGACATCTACTCCCATTTGACCACCATTATGCTGAAGCCATCTATCCTGTCTTCGTAAATGAGCGTTTATTCTCGCGACAAGTTCACTTAAAGAGAATGGTTTTGTCATATAATCATCTGCTCCAAAACCTAAACCCAGTACTTTATCTGTCTCACTTCCTCTAGCACTTAAAATAAGAATGGCAACATTGCTATTTTCACGGATTTTACGACATATTTCAATGCCATCACAATCTGGTAGAGAAAGATCAAGGATAATGAAATCAGGTTTAGATTCTTGCAAATAATGGATTGCTTCATGACCTGTTCGAACAATATGAGAATCGAACTGATGAACACTTAAGTAGTCCCTTATAATATTAGCTATATCATTTTCGTCTTCAACAATTAGTACTGTGATGTTCCTGTTGCTCATACATACTATCTCTCCTTAGTAAGATGTCTAAATCATTTTCTTCGGTTGACTAGGAAAAAAAACAAAACAATGATAAGGAATGCATAAATTATAATCCATGTGTATTGCCAATAAAAAACATTGGGTATCACTTCAATTTGATCGCCCACACTCATCATTTCTAATGAAAAATGAAGAGGAGGCAGTAACCAAAGAAGTCCAGTTAGAATAGAATCTTTTAAAGTAGCGATAACGACAGAAATAATAAGGATGCCTATTACACCCCACCATGTATTTCTTCTATTTTTCACGAGTTCCCTAGTAAATAAAGCAGTGAGTGCAATGGCAAGTAACGATAAACTAAAATGAGACAAGAAACCAAGTAAAATATGTAATAGTTTAGGCTTCTCAAAAAATGCCTCTATTAGGATTGGATAGATGACAGAAACACAGCTTAGGCTAAAGGCAAGCAGCCCACAAATTATGAATATCCCTAAATTGTAGTCTAATGTTTTTTTCGTATGAAGGGTAGTAATCATTTTTTGTCCTTCATCTTCAGCATGAAATAATGTAACAGTAAACCAGCCCATTAAAAAAAAGAGCACAAGAGATGTAAATGAATAACTATCTAATATTGGATTAGGGACAAAAGTATAATTAACGATAAGACATAGAATGAAGATTGTAAAAGGTGGAACGTATTGATAGGTTCTTAAATAATTTATCAATTGATAACGTACTAAACTGCTCATCTTTTTCGATTCCTCCTTTCAAAAATGAGAAGAGAATTGTTCTTTTTTGTAGTGGACAGTAGCTAAATATTTAATTGAAGCATTTTGTTGTAATAATTTCAGTAAAATTTGATCTGAATCCTTTGCTGGAACAATCGTCACTATTTCATAATGTCCATTCACTAAAAGTTGTTGTTGTTGAATCTCTATCGAAGGTATGATTTCATCGAGTAATGATAGGCTAGCAATCTCAAAAATTAATCGATGCGTTGGATTGCGATCGAAATCCTCTATCTGAAAGATCGTATTCTCTTGAATAAGTAAAACGGAGTCTACAAGGTTTTCGAGTAATTTGGTTTCATGACAGGTTAAGAGGATACTGAGTCCTTTGCTTCTTACTCTAGCTAAGATTTGTTCGAAATCATTTTGTGCCTTGACATCAAGTCCTGACAATGGTTCATCCATTATCAGTAGATCAGTTTCTTCTAGCATCGCCTGCATAATCATCACCTTTTGCTTCATCCCTTTAGAGAAATGGACAATCCTTGTATCTTTTTCCTCTTTTAGTTGAAACATCTCAAGTAATTCTTCTATCTTCTGCAAAAGCTGCTTTTTAGCCATACCTCGTATACAGCCCATGTGATAAAGATATTCTTGAGGCGTAAATAAAATATGAGTAGGAGTTATTTCTGGTACATAGCCAACTTTTAATGATGTTTTAAGCTTCACAATAGAACCACTGTCTGGTTTAATGAATGCTGCAATAATTTTGAGTAAAGTGCTTTTTCCAGAACCATTTTTCCCTACTAGAGCAATGATTTGATTGGACGCAATTGAAAACGATACATTCTCTAAAATTTTTTTCCCATTGTATTGTTTACAGATGTTTTGTACTTCCAAAATAGTAGTCATCTTCACACACCTTTATTTTTGGATAATCTTCTCCATAAAATAATTATAATGAAAATCGACCATTCACTTCAATTAAATTGGTTATATTTCCTGTTTTTAGTTATTTCAATTACATAAAAAAGCTCTGCCTTTCAAATAGCAGAACTTTTAAGGATTGATTACAACGAACGATATTTTTTTAAACTGATAATATTTAATGTAATGAAAACAATGGCAAAACAAGTAAGAATGCTGAGATTCACTATAATATCAGGAAGTGAATAACCTTTATACATTACACCATTCAATGCGTCCGCAGCATAGTATAGAGGCATGATACGCCCAATATTTTGAAGCCATTCCGCCATACTATCCAGCGGGAAAATACCCGAAAAGAACACTTGAGGAACAATAACAAGCGGAATAAATTGCATCATTTGAAATTCTGAAGCGGCAAAGCTAGATAGCAACGCACCTAAGGATAACGATACAAGAGCGACCATCATATTGATGAGTAGGACAAGCCAGATGGAGCCTACATGAACAATATCGAGCACATAAATACCAAACAGGACGATAATAATTGTTTGCAGGAACGCAAATAAACCATAGCCAACCATATAGCCTGCTACAATTTCTGAGCGTTTAATCGGTGTCGCTAGTAAACGCTCCAATGTTCCAGAAGTACGCTCCTTTAATAAGGCAATGCCAGTAATTAAAAAAACAAAGAAAAAAACAAAGAAGCCAATGAGCATAGGACTAAATATATCAAAAATAGCCGTATCCTGATCTCCATAAACATAGTCCGTTTTCATACTACCTATAGAGGCTTGTGTAGGCTGTAAGATTTGAGCAAGTTGCATCGTTAAAGCCTTTGCACGAGAAGGATCATCATTTAATAAAGTTAACTTACTAGTATTTTGCTCTACAGCTAGCCAACCACTATACTCTTTATCTTGTAGCTGTTTTTTTGAAAAACCATTGTCCACGATAATGGTAAGATCAGCCTCTTTTAATTTGTCGATTAATGGGGCGGGCGCATTAGAGACAACAAGTGTGACGGAAACCTCGTTACTATTAAAAATAAAATACATTAAGGACAAGACAAGAAGTGGAGCTAAAAATAATAGAGCAAGTGTCCGTCTATCTCTTTTCATTTGTTGGATGATTCTTGTGATGATAGCACCTATTCTCATTGAACGTCACCTCCAGCTTTTACAAACACCTCATCAAAGTCTTTTGCTTGATAATGATCTTTTAACTCCTGTGGGGTACCCTGTGCAATAATATGCCCACTTCTCAGCATGGCCAATTGATCACATCTTTCCGCTTCATCCATCGCATGTGTCGTCACTAAAATGGTTTTTTGTTCTTGATCTTTTAAACGAATAAGTTCTTGCCAAATTTCCTTTTTTAAGACAGGATCTATCCCCACCGTTGGTTCATCCAAAATGAGTAATTTAGGATTTTGAATAAGGGCAATAGCAAGAGATAATCGACGTTTCATTCCTCCCGAATAATTTTCCACTTTTAGTCGTAAGTCATCTGTTAAACGAACGAGGCTTGCCGCATAGGCTACTCTTTCTATTCGTTCCGCCTTTGCTAAGGAATAAAGCTTTGCAAAAAAATGTAGATTTTCTTCCCCAGTTAAATCTGTATAAAGTGCATCTGATTGTGCCATATAGCCAATGTCATTTAATAATTGTCTATGAGGAACATTCAAATCTAACACTTGAATAGTACCACCATCAGGTTTCAGCATTCCCATAATCATTTTGATTAGTGTTGTTTTCCCACAGCCTGACGGACCGAGTAAGCCCATTAACTGTCCTCTAGGAACATCCAAAGATAGGGGAGCAATAACTTGCTTATGTTGAAATCGTTTTTCGAGAGATTGAATAGAGATTGCCTGGTTGCCCATATGGTCCTCACTCCTTCACTGAACACAATGTTGATTTGATAAAAATTTTACGGTAGCATGTGAGCAAATACAATCAACAGTTTGCCAGCAAGTGTTAAGTAAATGGAGGGAATTATGTGTCTGTACATGAAAAAATGAATTTTGAAACGAAGCAAGCCATTAAAAATGCTTTTATACAACAAGTAGAGGAGGTAGGCTTTGAGCGTGTGACTGTAAAGAATTTAGCGTTAGTAGCTGAAATTAATCGTGGCACGTTTTACTTACATTATTCAGATAAATATGATGTGATGGAGGACTTGCAGCAAGAGCTATTAATGGAGTTGGAGCGCTATGTCAAACATGTTCAGCCGTTGGATGCTTTTCAAACGCTAAAAATGGGGCAACTCTATCAGCCATTTATCAAGGTGATAACGTGTATAAAAGAGCATGCACCAGCTTTTCGTATGTTATTAGGAGAGCAGGGGAGTCCTAGCTTTACACAAAAGGTGAAAATGATCTTTGGGAGTCATATTTTGGACAGATTATCGCTTATACGCAAGGAAGCACAAGATCCCGAGTTTCAGCAATATATACAAGCCTTTATAGCATCCGCCATTTTAGGGGTCATTCAGCAGTGGTTGGACAAGGGGAACGAGAACTTAACGGTAGAAGAAATGGTCGCTCTACATTTTCGATTAATACGTTTTTTAGGAAATGTAGTAGGTACTATTTAATAGAAAACCGCTACAGTATTGGAACTGTAGCGATTAGAAATTAGAGATGTAAATCTCGCTTTACAAAAAAACGAATGGCTAGACTATAGCAAAGCAAACCAATAAGTAAAAGTGTACCTAGCATCCACCAGCAAGAGCTATTTTGTTGGATTAATTGAACGGAATCGAACAATGAATAGATTGTAATGTATTGTAATTTGTCTAGTGAACCACCCATATTGCTCAGTGCCTCAATCAGATAAAAGACAATGGGAATGCCAGCACTATAGGCATAAGATGTTCTTAAATCTTTGCTGCTGCAAGACATAAGAAAGCAGAATCCACTAATGGCAAAGTGCAATAAAAATAGCCCGAAATTTAACAGCAGTAGAGCCGTTATGTCCAGCTCATTAGGGAATAATATTTCCGCAAAGACAATCATGACCAACGTAGTAACAGCAAGAAGTGTAAAAAGACTAATGATCAAAAATAGTGCTTGTGTAAAGACAATTTTAAAACGTGTATTCGGTGTAGCGATTAAATATGCCATCGAACCATTATCAATATAGCCCATGATGAGCTTATTGGCTAACATGATAGAAAATACCATAGGAAGAATCATTAATAAAAATCCATATAAATAGGTGGAGAGAAATTCTATCAAGGTATCGCCAATGCTGGTCATACCAAAGGCTGCCATCATCTCAGGCATTGTTTCTGTTAATTTTTTTAGCGTATCCGTCATTTCTGGGTTATACATATAAATCACACTGACAATATATAGCATTAGTACACCTATAATAATGGTGAATAGTTTAAGAGAGGCTAATAACTCATGCTTGAATAAGGTAAAATTCATGATTGAGCACCTCCACTTTCGTAATAATGCATAAAAATATCTTCAAGTGATTGGGAAATAACGTCTAAGTCTATAATTTTATAATTAGATAGCGTATGGAGAAATGCTTGAAGGTCTCCCATTATAGTAATCATCACTTTTGTAGAAGAGATTCGTTCAAGTACATATTCCTCATCAAGGAAGCGAGTGAGCTCTTGCTCATCTTGAAACTCAAGCATGTATTTTTTAGATTTACGTTTCTTTAAATCTGTAATGGTTTCAGTCGCTACGATTTTACCTGCATTAATAATCGCTACACGATCACAAGTTTTCTCTACTTCTTCAATCATATGGGAGGACATAAAAATGGTTGTTCCTTTGTTCTTTTCAGCTAAAATGAATTCAATAAATTTTGTTTGCATGAGCGGGTCTAAACCACTAGTAGGTTCATCTAGAATGACAATTTCGGGATGATGCATGAAGGCACAAACTAAGCCAACCTTCTGCTTCATACCTTTCGACATTTTTTTTATGAGCCCAGAAGCATCTAATTCAAAGAAATGCATTAATTCCTCGGCATGCGTGTAATCATTCATACCTCTTAACTTAGCAATAAAGTGAATAAATTGCTTACCCGTCATTTTATCAATAAACGCAATTTCTCCAGGTAAATAGCCAACAAATTGTTGAATGGTTGCAGATGCTTCCCGACAATTTAAACCGTTAATGAAACAAGAGCCCTCAGTTGGCTGTAAAAAACCCATTAAATGGCGAATGGTTGTGGATTTTCCTGCCCCATTTGGTCCTAAAAAACCGAATACTTCACCCTTTGGGATTTGTAGATGAACATTTTGTATACTATAAAAATCGCCAAACTTTTTAGTTAAATGGTTTACTTCAATCATGGACACGACACACACCCCATTTTATTGATACAATAATGTTTTCAAAAATAGAAAATATTCACTAGCCTCCTCCATGCATTGCTCAATTAATTCGTTAAAGAGCTCTTGATTATCTGCATGCGCTTTTAATCTTTCCTCATAACGATGACTGATGCCATCTGTTACCCATTGAATGGTATCAATTGCCTTTTTTATTTCCAAATTTTCTCGGAATAAACTCGTATCAATTCCTTCAAATGCAGTTGCATAAGCATTTTTTTGAAAAGCGGCATTGTAATGATTTAGTTCATCTCGTACCTCAGAGCTTGTTTCAGCATAGGCCTTTTTCAAAAAATCAAACAGCGCATGATATTGCTTCATAAGATCAATTTTAATTTTCATGATCTGTTCATAACGCTTAAAAATATCAGGCTCTGCTAAATCAATTTGGCGATTAAGTGCCTCGGAGAATATAGTAGTTGTATAGTCATATAAGAAAAGATATAAATTTTTTTTACTACCAAAATAGTGATATAAAATGCCCTTTGAAATATTAGCATTGCTCACAATTTTGTTTGTTGAAGCGGTAGCATAGTTATTGAGTGAAAATTCCCTTAAGGCAGCATTAATAATTGCTTGGCGCTTTTCTTCGGTTAAATTCATAAAAGCTTGATACAATTTTTTACTCCTTTCCATGCTATTTTATGCCATTACATAGAAATTGACTACTGTGGTCAACGTGATTTGGAAAAATAAAAAAGAACATGATTGTGACCATTTCCAATAGTCTCACTCATGCTCTCCATTGCTCTAGTTTACTTATCATAATAATCGTTCAATGCAATTTCTAAACGTTCTTCTAAATGCTTTGAAATATAGCTTAGAACGAATTGCTCTTTGTCCATTTCAATTTGTGCGGACTTAAAAAATTTGGTGAAAAAACCGATTTTATTATTTTGGGAATATTGCTGTAATGCTTCTGTTCGTAATGTAGAAACGATTTCATTTTCTATATGACGCTCTCTAATCTTTTGTACAATGTCTTTCACGCTATTTTCTTGCAGCTCGGTAATTTGCTTTTGAAGATGTTCATTTTCCTGCTTTAGTTCCAACGTTTCTTTTTGAATTTCTTCCACTTGAAGGGCAGAATCGGTCGAAAAACGTTGAATGTTTTTGTCAAGAAAGTCCTGATTAATGTTAACTTGTAACGTCCCTTGCTCTTCATTCGGCAAAATCTGAAAAAGACCTGTTTGAATCATCTGCTGTAGGACGTTTCCAAGCAAATCAATTTTATGTGATAAATCCTCAGAATCCATGGTCGTTGCGGTAATTTGGTGTTTCAGCAGCTGTCCGTTATCATCAATACCTAGCAATAATTTAATCCCCCTGACACGATACTCATCCTTCAATAATAAAATCATGCGCAATCTCAATATAGCAGGTAGGTTTAAACGAATATTACTATTTGTATTGGGCGAAGCATTGTCAAAAATATACTGTTCAAACGGCTTTAAATAGTAGCGAAGCATGGCGTCTGTAATATCAAACCAGCCCGCGACTTCTGCAATTGTATAGTGTTTCGATTCATCGATCTCTGCTAAATACCCATCATTATAGAGGTTTTCCTCTAAAGGTGTATGTTGCAGTGCAACATACAATGGGTCATCTTGCACAATTTCAAGTACCATTTCTTTTGCATCATTTACCTTAAGCATCCTTACACACCCCACTTTATTTTTCCCATGACTAATGGTCTCTATATAGGTTTCTATTCGATTGGCAGCAATTGTATGCCTATTTTATGTAGGAAATTGTCATTAGAACGAAGTACCTTTTAATCTTTTATGAACCTTAAGGGAAATTGTACTGATGTTCAGGAGGAAGTTAATGCAGAAGAATTACCGTCCTATACATTTTATTTTTTATAGATAAAAGATTATTTTTAGGGTAAAATTACACTTTAATAATCATATTATATTTTTATCAAGGTGTAGCTGAAATGAAAAGATTTATTCAACGTATTTTGTCGCTATTTCCATTTCCGTTTTTATTTCATTTTTATGAGTATAATAGCCACCTCTCAAATCAAGAGGCTAGCTTCTTATTTCCATTATTTCTTTTTTTCATCATTGGAGTTGGCATAGTATCTAGAAATGATCATCTACCTTTGTTCATTGTCCTAAATTTTTTAATGACTGCTTTGTCTTTAATGTTAGGCCATTTTTTTATAGATGATGATGGAAGTTGGTTTAAGCCTTTTGGAAGAGATGTAGCCATTATCTTTGTTTCATTCTTTTATGTTTTAGGGCAATTAATTATAAGAGGGATTAATAACGGAATCATGGGAAATAAAGTAAATGATGAAAATAACAATTAGTTATATAAGAAAGGATCATGTCTTTATACTGCTGTTAAGAAAAGAGGATACACCTAAAAATGAAGATTATATTGTGTTTAATCATCTTGTGAGCAGAAGAGCACGAAGAACAAGCTATGAAAGGGCCAACAGTTTTTAAAAATGTTGAATCTGTGATCCAGATGTTTCATTATAGGCTTTGCTGTCGTTGGTATTGAATGTGCACCTTCATTCCATTCTTTAATAGAGCGTCAATATGCGTATATTCATGATTTTGGTGTGAGTTCAATACTAATGAAATGGAATTTTATGAGCGAAAAATGAAGATGAATATAGAAATTAAGCAATTAAGTCACTCATGAATAAAAGTGAGCGACTTTTTTTGTTTTCACCATAGGGTATCGTGTTAATCTACTAACTAAATAATGTCAATTATTAAGAAAAAGTTAAGAATTCTCCTTGCAAATCTTTAAGAAAGTCTCTTTATAGTTAAAACCATCAATAAAGAACGCAAAGCGAGGAGACAACGAAATGCAGCTTATCACCTTCCTTACTGAATTTATAAAGCATCCAAAAACAATAGGCGCCATATCACCTAGTTCTAAGAAATTAGCGCATAAAATGGTGCAACCTATTTGCTTTGAAACGGCTCAATGCATTATAGAGCTTGGCCCAGGGATGGGGGCCTTTACAAAGGAGCTTGTGAAAAGAAAAAAGCCAGCTACATGGCTTGTTCTCATTGAACATAATGCGATTTTTTGTGAGAAACTGCGTAGGCAATTTGCTCATGTAGCTAATGTTGTAGTGATCCATGGTTCAGCAGAAAATTTGAAGCAATATTTGACGGACTTAAATATCGAAAATATAGATTATGTTATTTCTGGACTGCCATTTACATCGTTAAAGGCGGAAGTATCGTGTTGCATTTTAAGAAATGTGAGGGATTGTTTGTATAATGGAAAATTCATTACTTTCCAATATTCACTTGTGAAAAAATCATTTTTTCAAACCTATTTTCAGGATATTTCACATGAGAAAGTATGGATCAATATGCCACCAGCGTATGTATTGAGCTGTAGGTTAGGAAATACGAGGGTCAGCTAATGGAGCTACAGGATCTTTTATTATTTATAGAACAATATGGCTATTTTGCTTTGTTTTTTAGTTTATGGCTAGGGATCATAGGCATGCCGCTACCAGATGAAATGATTGTCATGAGTGGTGGTTTTCTATCTTCGCTAGGAAAATTGGTCATATGGAAATCTTTTTTACTTACTTATTTAGGCGTTGTTTCAGGGCTTTCTCTAGGATTTATACTTGGAAAACTGTTTGGTCATCGTGTACTCGATAAACTTGTGAAAAAGAAAAAGGCAAAGTACTTATCTAAATCAAAAGAATTGTTAGATCAATATGGACGTTTTGCATTAGTCCTGAGTTACTTTATTCCAATTGTTCGACATATTCTCCCTTACTTGGTGGGAATGAATAATATGCCTTTTAAAACATATGCCTTATTTTCCTATACAACAGGCTTTGTTTGGACATTGATTTATTTTACACTAGGTTTATTGTTCGGCAGTCAAATTGAATATATTTCTGTTATTGCTACGAAATATGGTATTTACTTTGGGTTATTCATCGTGACTGTTAGCTGTATTTATTATTTTTATATACGGAAATTTAAAAAATAGCTAAAATGGAGGAACATTATGAATGGAAAATATTTGATTAATGGTGGGATTAGATGAGTAATGAAACAATTTTAATTGTAGATGATGAAAAAGAGATAAGAAATCTGATTTCAATTTATTTGAAAAATGAGGGGTTTCAGGTGTTAGAGGCATGTGATGGAGAAGAGGGTTTACAGTTAGTAAAGAAGCATAAAGTACATTTAATTGTATTGGATTTAATGATGCCTAAAGTAGATGGCATTAAAATGTGTATGAAGGTAAGAGAAGTAGCAGAAATGCCTATTATTATGCTAACTGCCAAATCTCAAGATATGGATAAGATTGGTGGTTTAACAATAGGTGCTGATGATTATGTGACGAAGCCCTTTAATCCGTTAGAGCTGATTGCCCGCATTAAATCACAGCTTCGTCGCTATCTGAAAATGAGTGGCTTACATAGCAGCTATAAAGAGGAGCTGGAAGTTGGTGATTTACGTATCAATACGGCGACACATGAAGTTTTTGTTAACAATGAAAGAGTAAAGCTGACACCTAGGGAATTTGCTATTTTGGAATTGCTTGTTAGTAATCCTGGCATTGTCATGAGTGCAGAGCAAATCTATGAAAAAGTTTGGAAAGAGGAAGCATTTCAATCGGAAAATACTGTAATGGTACATATTCGAAAAATTCGAGAGCGAATTGAGACAAATCCAAGGAATCCACAATATATTAAAACCGTATGGGGAGTAGGGTATAAAGTTGAAAAAGTTCTTTAGGCTTTTAAAGATCCCAAGGTTTCTGAAGCATATTGGTGCGAAAATAAAAAATAATATTCAACGTAGCATTCGTATTCAACTATTTACAACGTTTTTATTATGTGCACTCGGCAGTTTTTTAGTGGCACGTGCAATAGTGCCATTTTTTGAGAATATCAATGAGACAGTGATTGTGGATTATAGTGGTAGTATGAAGTTGATGTATTATCATGCGCAGGATACAGCAGCAATGGCAACTCAAGAAAATAGTGTTAAAGCATTAAGAGAATTGATCGATCAAGAAAATGGAAAAATAGAAAATGAGGATAATGCATTAAAAATAGTCGTCACAGATGAGACAGGGAAGATCTTATATAAAACAAAGCAGGTGAAGGAGCAACAAATCGATTTGCACGAAGAGATAAGGCATGTCATGGACTTTACAATGAATCAACCTTTTGAAAATGCCTATCATGTGATCGAAACGTCTCGTGAGGAGTTTACAACATTAGTGCCACTAACTTTACAAGATAAAAATTATTATTTCTTTGTTAGTGGGCTTCCACAAGGAGAAGCCATCACAAGTACGAATGAAGGCCCCATACCTTTTTTCATTGGTGTTATGTTGTTTATCGTATCATTTTTCTCTATAACAAAACGCAAAATGAATCAAATTGAGGCATTAGCGGAGGGGGTTATGGAAATCGCAAAAGGAAATTTAGCCTTTCGTATTGAGAAAAAAGGCCAGGATGAAATTGCTTTACTCACGGATAATGTTAATCAAATGGCAGAAGAAATTATGACAAGTATCGAGATGGAGAGGAAAATTGAACAACAAAAAAACGAGCTCATTACAAATGTTTCACATGACCTTAGAACACCTCTTACCTCAATCATGGGTTATTTGCGTTTATTAAGAGAGGAGAAGTATGAGACGAAAGAGCAATATGACGAATATTTGAAAATAGCCTTTTCTAAATCCGAGCAATTAAAAAATTTAATAGACGATTTATTTGAGTATACTAAGCTCACGAATGATAAAAATACTTTAATGCGACAACAGGTTTGTATAAATGAGCTACTCGAACAACTAATGGAGGAATTAGTACCAATAGCAGAGGAGAAACAACGTATTTTTATAAAAAATTTTCCAGAGAAACGAATTTTTGCTGCCCTGGATTCGGAAAAAATTGTACGAGTATTTGATAATCTACTCATCAATGCCATCAATTATAGTACAGCTGAAGGGAAAATTATGGTTTCCCTTGATGGACAAGCAAACCATGTGCGTATTTGTGTAGCGAACCAAAGTGATGCCTTTACATCTGTGGAGCTTGCTAGTTTATTTGAGAGATTTTATAAAAAAGATCAATCGAGAACAAATGTAACCGAGGGCTCAGGGCTTGGATTAGCGATTGCGAAGAGCATAGTGGAGCTTCACGGAGGAACGATTCACGCAAAATACAAAAACGAGACACTGTACTTTATTATCACATTGCCATTAGCAGCTTCATAACTGACTACAATGGAAGAATAGTAATGGCATGTTGTATTTGTTTATGTTGTGAAAGCATATCTTGTAGGGTTGCTAGGGTAGCTGTGTTTCTGATTAATAATTGGATTTCTGTCTGCTTGTATTGTCGTTGAAAGTCCAGAATATAATCTGCAATAATATGTAAATTATATTGATTTTTAATCTCTACCTCGACGAAAAATGGCAGTGTTAAATCTGGTAGCTTAATACTACCGCCACGTCGAATCCAAATTGCTTCCTGCACATAGTAGCGGATAGGTAATTGGCGGTTACTAGCGATAAAAATATCCATAAAAAACTCCCTTCAGTGTCTAATTACAGCCTAATGGAAATGCATACAGTCGTCAAAAGAAAACATGTGAAAATCTGATTGAAGATTTTTTCATGTTTTTTTTGTTTGTTTTTTTGTTGAATTTGATTTGAATATGTCCGTTTTTTGGACTAATTGTAAAGGGAGTGTAAATATTAATTTAATCCATTGTAAATGATATGTACAGCTAGCTTAAAACTATTAATAATAAAGTCTGACAACAAGGAAAGGGTTGAATAGATTGGCTATCAATGTACAGGAGATGATTTTCCAATTTCTTGGAGGGTTAGGCTTATTTCTTTTCGCTATTAAATTTATGGGAGATGGCTTGCAGAAGGCTGCAGGTGATCGACTAAGAGATATTTTAGATAAATTTACAACAAACCCATTAATGGGTGTACTAGTTGGTATTGTAGTTACAGTTCTCATACAATCAAGTTCAGGTACGACTGTTATTACCGTTGGACTAGTGAGCGCAGGACTTATGAAACTGCGCCAAGCAATTGGCGTGATTATGGGTGCTAATATTGGGACAACCATTACAGCATTTATTATAGGAATAGATGTAGGTGCTTACGCATATCCAATTATGGCAGTGGGCGCAATATGTTTATTTTTCTTTAAGAAAAGTTTCATTCAAAATATGGGGCAAGTATTATTTGGCTTTGCAGGTTTATTTATTGGTTTAGAGCTGATGAGTGGTGGAATGAAGCCGCTTAGAGATTGGCAACCATTTTTAGATTTAACTGTACAAATGTCTGATGTGCCGATTTTAGGCGTATTAGTAGGAACGATATTCACTCTGGTTGTTCAATCTTCCTCGGCTACAGTAGGGATTTTACAAGGGCTTTATGCTGAAGATTTGATAACATTACATGGGGCATTACCTGTCTTGTTTGGAGATAATATTGGCACAACGATCACAGCCATCCTAGCAGCTTTAGGTGCTTCCATTGCAGCAAAACGAGCAGCTGCCACACATTTACTATTTAATGTAGTGGGTACAATTATCTTTATGCTCATATTAGGATTATTTACGAACTATGTGGAATGGATTGCAGGGGTGCTCAATTTAGAGCCGAAAATGCAAATAGCCTTTGCACATGGAACGTTTAATGTCCTCAATACAATCATTCAATTACCATTCATAGGTGTTTGGGCTTATGTCGTAACGAAACTAATTCCGGGCGAAGATTCAATCATTGAATACAAACCAAAATTTTTGGATAAAAATTTAATTATCAAATCACCGTCAGTGGCATTAGGTCAAGCAAAAATGGAAGTAGTACGCATGGGCGAGTATAGTATTCAAGGTCTAGAAGAAACATTAAAGATTTTGAAAACGGATGATGCTAAGTTAATAGGTAAGGTCAACCAATTGGAGGAAGCCATTAATAATTTAGATCGCAAATCAACGGAATATTTAGTGGAGTTATCAAAACAATCTTTATCAACCCATGATTCCCAAGTGCACCATGCATTATTTGAAAATATTCGTGATATCGAACGAATTGGTGATCATGTAGAAAATATAATTGAGCTTCTACAATACAAGGATAGTAATCGCGTTCGTTTAAGTGAACAAGCGATGCAGGAGTTAGAGGATATGTTTGTTTTTACATTAGAAACTGTGAAAATGTCTATTGAATCACTTGATAAGCGTGATCTTTCCTTAGCACAGCAAGTGATAGAAAAAGAAAATGAAATTGATAATATGGAGAGACGTTTACGTAAATTGCATATTAAGCGATTAAATGAAGGAGTTTGCTCAGGTTCAGCAGGTATTGTATTTGCGGATATTGTGAGTAATTTAGAAAGAATCGGTGATCATGCTTCTAACATAGCGGAAACCGTTATTGCCTAATATAAAGCTGTTCAGAGGAGATAATCTGCTGAACAGCTTTTTTTTTCGGGGAAGGATAGAATTATTAAACTGACGGAATAAATTCCTAAAATTGACGGATAGAATTTCAAAACTGACGGATAGAACCCTCAAACTGTCGGATAGTTATAAGCTTCTATGGCTTCTAAAAAATACATTAGGATGGGGGATTGTACTTCGTCTTTACGATAAATAAACCATGTAGGAATATGTGCTTGCTTGTTCTTTATCTTGTGCAAAGTTAATGCTTGTGTTGCCATGTGTTTTTCTGCAATGGCACGTGGTAGTAAGGTAATACCTAACCCAGCAGTAACACAGCCAATAATACCGTCAAGCGTACCAAGCTCCATTCGATTTTGTGGTCGAACTCCTTCTTCATGTAACCAATGTTCCAAGATGGCTCGATAGGAACAGCCATGGCGGAATGTAATCACGGAGCTTCCCTCTAAATCCTGTAGATGCTTAATAGGCTTATGCTTGTTAGAAGTGAGAATAACAAGCTCTTCAAAGACAAACTCTTTCATCATTATATTTTCTTTATAAACAGGCCCAGTAACAAATGCGCCATCTAGTTCATAGTTTTCAACCCGTTCAATATTGTGCTGAGAAGGGCTTGTTAATATGGTGATATCCACTTGTTCATACGCTTGATGAAATGTGCTTAACAAAGTTGGTAAATGTAATGCAGCAGTTGTTTCCATTGAACCAATTCGTAAAACGCCTCGTTGTTCCTCCGTATCATGTATGATCTCAAAGGTTTTTTCATAGAGATGAAGCATTTTTAGGACTAACTCGTAGAATTGTTCTCCTTTTGGAGTTAGCCGTATCCCTCGATGTCCACGATAAAAAAAGGTTGTTTCGTAGAGTGCCTCAAGACTTTGTATTTTCATAGAGATGTTGGATTGCGTGTAATTAAGTGCCGTGGCAGCTTTAGAAAAGCTACCTGTTTGGACGACTGTTCGAAAAATCGTTAAATCATTAATATTCATATGTCCTCCAGCTATCAATTTTATTGATACTTATTATAAAGAATTGGATCTATTTTTGATACCTAGATATTCGATATAGTGAAATAGAAGGAGTGATGATATGCACAAGCAAACAGTACGATATTTAATCGGGGGCATTTTTGCTTTAGTAATCGCTATGGGGATCGGCCGTTTTTCGTATACGGTTATTTTACCTTATATGCAAGAAGCTTTTGAATTTAGCCGAGCAACAGCAGGTTACTTAGCAACGAGTAATTACTTAGGCTATTTGGTTGGAGCCTGGGTGGCAGGCCGTTTACCAATAGGGAATAAACGAATCCTCTTTTTGCAAATTACCCTTGTTATCAGCATTTTAACAACAGCCTTCATGGGCTTTACAAATGCAATCATCATTTGGTATTTATTACGATTTATCTCGGGGGTTGTGAGTGCTTTTATTTTTGTTGTTATAACAAGCCTAATACTAGACCAGTTAGCTAGCAGTAGTCATATGCATCTATCGGGGCTGTTCTACAGTGGGGTGGGAGTAGGGATTGCATTAAGTGCGGTGATTGTTTCACCAATCCAAGCAGTTTTCCATTGGAATGGAACTTGGATCGTATTAGCTTTATTTAGTATTGTATTGTTTGTCTTGATTGTGCTATTCATCAAGCCTATTACACCAAGTAAACAACTAGTGGAAAGCCAGATAATTTCACAGAAAACGCCTCCTCAGTCTTGGATGAAATGGTTAATCATCGCTTATAGCTTAGAGGGACTTGGCTATATTGTCACAGGTACATTTATTGTATCAATTGCACAGGAGTCGACAAGCTTTCATGGAGATGCAGCCTTTGTATGGTTTGTTGTGGGTGTTGCAGCAATTCCCTCATGTATCGTCTGGTCTAAGCTAGCACAGCGTTATGGCTATGTGAAAATTTTGCTCATCTCTATGCTACTGCAAGCGATAGGTATTATTTTACCTGCGTTAGCTACAAGTTCGATGACCCTTTATGCTAGTGCCTTTATTTTCGGGGCAACCTTTATGGGAATTACAACTGTTTGTACAACATTAGCGAGGAAACTTGCACCAGTTAATAGTCATCAAATGATAGGCTATTTAACCGCTGGCTATGCGCTCGGACAAATGATTGGTCCATCCATTGCAGGAACACTTGCAAGCTACACAAATAGCTATCAGTACGCCTTAGTTGGGGCTTCCTTAGTTGTAATGCTGGGAGGATTATGTTTAATAGGTGGCATAAAATATGATAGAAGCACCTAAAAAAAGTAAGTAAGGTATGTTGCGCCTTACTTACTTTGAAATTAATGGATATCTCGTTTCTTAAAGTTACCACCACGAACTTCTGATACATCAGAAATCACAACAAAAGCGCCTTCGTCGATGTCTTTAATAATCGAAACTAATTTATTTTCTTCCATACGGTTAATGACACAGTTTAAGATTTCTGTTGGTTCATTGGAGAAACCACCACGTCCATGTGTATAGGTAACACCACGGCCTAAGCGGGCTTGAATAGCGTCTCCAATCTCCTCGGATTTTCCACTAACCACACGAACTTCTTTTGATTTTTCTAAACCAACTTGGATTATATCGATAACATTTTTGGCAATATAGTAAGTTAACGCTGAGTAAAGAGCACTCTCTAAGCCAAAGATAAAGCTTGCCCCTATGAAAATAAAGGCATTGATAAATAATATAATATCGCCGACTGAAAATGGAATCTTACGTGACAATAGTACAGCTAAAACCTCTGAGCCATCTAAAGCGCCACCATTTCGTAGGACAATCCCAATCCCCACACCAAGAAGCATACCACCAGATAAAACAATTAGGAGGGGATCATTTGGGCCTAAAATGGTTTTGACGTCATGTAAAAGCACTGTAGAAATCGATAAAGCTGCAATACCAGCACTACTCATTAAGGCAAAGGTTTTTCCAACTTGCTTGTAGCCAATATAAATGAACGGAATATTTAAGACAAAGAGCAGTACGCCTAATGGGATACCAAAGAGGTGCGAGCCCATAATACTAAGACCTGTTACACCGCCATCAATGACAGCATTCGGAATTAACACGGCCTCTAGTCCGTAAGCGGCTATAACTGCCCCAATAATGATCATAATTAATTTTCGTATATTTTCTAGTGACTTTCCTTTTTTCATAAATCTTCTCCATTTCTTTACGTCAATAGTACCTAAGGTTTTGGAATAATATTTAAAGCAATTGTTTTAGTTTCAAAACCTTTATTTGAGTCGGTCATATTATAGTATTTAGTTAATAAATCGTTTAATTCAATTTCAAAGTTTTTGAATTGATCGTCCGTTAACGTTAGGTCGATTAAAGAAAAAGTTGCTAAATCTGTTGTGCTTTCTTTTTCATCAAGTGAATGTAAATAATTTTGATATTGAGATAGTAAAGCCAATTGATAGTAGGAAATATAATTTAATTTTTGCTTGGTTGTGAGTTGCGTCCAATCCTCCTTACTAAGTTTTGCTGCTCCTTCATTTAATGCATAAAACTTCTCTGTAACAGAACGAACTTTTCGCTCTTTCACAATTTTTATAATATTTTCATCGACTAAAATTTGGATGTGACGATATAGAGTGGCTTGTGGTACATCTTTAATGACAGAAATCATCTCCAATGTGCTTAAACCCTCTTCTTTATTGTGCATCAGAGTTTGTAAAATTTTCATTCTCACAGGGTGCATTAATACCTCTGCTTTATTTCGCATAAACCGATCCTCCTACCAGAAAATGAGATAGTATCAAGGGAAGCATTCAAATGTTATCAATTTGAGAACATTATCAAAAAATATACTATAGCGTTTTTTTAAAGATGTACAGTAAAAAGGTAATGAAATTTTTTCATTCTTTTGTTATCATTATTGATAATGATAATGAAAGGGGTTATAAAAATGAAATTACACTATGGTTTTGAAGACTTAAATCAAATTGATTGGGCAAGCATACTACCAATCCTTTTACCATTTGTACTCGTAGGTTTTTTACTTATCACTGTTGCACTCATAGATTTATATAAACATAGAGATAGCAGAGAAAACATACTAATGTGGGCAATTATTATTTTGTTCTTTAATACAATTGGTTCTGTTCTATATTTCGTGATAGGTAGAAAGGATGTCAATAAACGTGCGCTTAGAAATTAATAATATAACGAAAAAATTTAAACAGAAAACGGCAGTAAGTAGTTTTTCAATGGTTATTGATTCGAATGAATGTGTAGGGCTTATTGGACCAAACGGGGCAGGGAAATCCACATTAATTCAGATCATTGCTGATATTCTTTATGCAGATGAAGGGGACATTGTACTTGATGGACAAAAAATTTCAAAGATGAAAAATCATATTGGTTATTTACCACAGTATCCTAATTTCTTCTCGTGGATGACAGCATCAGAAACTTTAGCCTTTATGGGGACACTTTCGGGTATTTCGAAAAATCAATTACAAAAAGATATCCCAATTCTTCTGGAAAAGGTAGGCTTAGGGAAAGAAGCACATGCTCATGTTGGAACATTTTCAGGAGGTATGAAACAGCGTCTTGGTATCGCACAAGCTTTATTACACAAGCCAGCTCTCATCATTATGGATGAACCCGTATCAGCCCTAGATCCAATCGGTAGACGTGAAGTGCTGAATCTATTAAAAGATATAAAAAAAGAAACGACCATACTACTTTCTACACATATTTTAGGCGATGCGGAAGAAGTTTGTGAGCGCTTTGTGGTAATTAAAAATGGTTACAAAATAGAAGATGCAACAAAATTAGAGTTACTAAATCGCTATCAAGATTCAGCTATCTTTTTAGCGGTTCAAAATAAAGATGTAAAATGGCTAACAACGATTGAAAATTTACCTTATGTAAAGAAAGTCGAAAATTGTGGGGATGGTTTTAAAGTATATGTCAATCACTTGGAAGCAGACGCCCATCGATTGCTACAGTACGGATTGGATTCAAATGTACTATTTACAAAGTTTGATCTTGATCTTCAAGAAAGCTTAGAAGAAATATTTTTAGAATTGGTGGTGTAATTTAAAGTGAATACGTTTATCGCACTAAGTAAAAAAGAAATGAATCAAATGACAAAGGAATATAAAGTCGTTTGGCTACCAATCGTTTATATTCTCCTAGGTTTAACTCAGCCGATCATGATGTATTTCTTGCCTGCTATTTTACAATCAATGGGTGGTATAGAAGGGATTATAATTGATCCATCAATGACAAAGCCAGGGGGAGAAGAAGTGCTTGCTTCAACCCTTAATTCGCAATTTGATCAATTAGGTATAATCATACTTGTTATTGCAACGATGGGAATTATTCAAGGAGAAAAAGCCAATGGGATGATGGCATTCATTTTAACAAGGCCAGTATCTATCACATCATACTTAAACAGTAAACTGCTTACTCATTATGTTTTAGCTGTTCTATGTATTACGCTTGGCTATGCAATGTCCCTTGGCTATACATCTTATTTATTTACCTCTGTACCGATAACGCGCGCATTGATAGCTTTAGCATTTTATTGTATTTGGCTGTTGTTTGTCATTACATTTGTTGCCATGATGAGTACATTTTTTAATAGTACACCATTTATCGCTTTAATCAGTATTGGTGTCTTATTTATTTGTCGTTTTTGTGCTGGCTTACATCCATTCTTAGATGTCATAAATCCAGCTAGTAATAGTTTGTATGCTACAACGATAATAATGACAGGTGACATAGAAACATGGTATAGCTTTCATATTGTTGTCACACTGTTACTTGTACTATTCATGATGGCTATCATGCATCATTTTATTGCCAAAAAGAAATTTTAATATGGAGGAAATCCTCGACAAATGAATGTAAAAGTAAATCGAAGAAGCAAAATTCCATATTATCAACAGCTCGCACAGCAGCTGCTTTTATCTATAGCGACTGGAAATTTAAAAAAGGGGGACCATTTGCCTTCTATTCGCCAGCTAGCGGCACAAACAAACCTCAATCTGCATACAGTTCATAAAAGCTACAAAGAGCTTCAAAAAAAGGGAATCATCACCATTAAACCTCATTCTAGAGCATTTGTTATCGTAGATCCTAATAAAGCAACGACTATTTCATTTCACCAAATAGCTATGAATGTGGAGCAATTATTGTTAGAGGCTTATATTTTAGGCATGAAAAAATCTCAACTAAAAGAAATGTTTTATGACATTTTACAAAAGTATTATACGGAGAGTGAAAGAGATGGTTACTGATAATCTAGTGACCATCTCTTTTACAATTTTATCAAATTAAATCAAAAACACAGCAACTATCGTTGTCACAATCAGACCAATGACTACAGGAATTAAATTTCGTCTTGCTAGCTCAAATGGGCTGACATTACAAATAGCAGCTGCTGGGATTAATGCCCAAGGAATCAATGCACCGCCGCCTACCCATATAGCTGTGATTTGTCCTAAAGCAGTTAAAGTGGCTGTTCCCCCACCAATGGCATTCCCGAATAGACTACCAACCGAACCTGCTAAAGAAATTCCTGAAAAGCCAGAACCATCTAATCCAGTAATAGCACCAACAACTGCTAGCGTGACAACAGCAATTTCCTTTGTTAACGGAACTATTGCTGCAAGACCGACACCAAGATCATTGACAATACCGTGTGAAGTTGCGGGGAGGTGGTCGCCGAGAATTTGTGTAAAGCCAGCATCTCCAAGATAGAAGAAAGCAGCAATTGGTATTACGGGTCCGAAGACTTTAAAGCCGAATTGAAATCCTTGAATCAAATAACTTGTTGTCTTTTCTAATCCCGCTGATTTATGAGCAACCATACTAAGCAACAATAAAATAAAAACAGAGGTTCCCCCGATTAAAGCCGTTGCATCTCCGCCCGTTAAATTGAATACTGACATAGCGATAACGTCTAAGATAAAAGCAATAGGAATAAGGACGGCGAAGAATCGCTTTTGCCCAATTGACAGTAAGTTTTCCGCAGTCTCTTGTTCACCATTCTCCTCTTCATTGTTGCCAGTATTTAAAAGTAGCGTTCCTCGTTTCATATCACGTCGTAAAAAAATATAAGCAACAATTGTCGTTACAACGCCCATTGTGATCACAAGCGGAATACTGGCTGAAACAACATCTCCAACAGGGATACCAGCAGCATCAGCCGTTAATTTTGGAGCCCCTTGAATGACAAAATCACTCGATAACGCAATACCATGACCAAATAAGTTCATCGCCATGGCAACCCCCAGTGCTGGGAGACCCGCCCGAATGGCAACAGGCAAGAGCACTGCTCCTAATAGCGCTACGGCAGGTGATGGCCAGAAAAACCAAGAAATAAACATCATTAATAGTCCAATCGTCCAATAAGCGAGTGCGGGTGTTTTAATGATCTTTGTGAAAGGGGCCACCATAACCTCATTAATACCTGAAGACATCATGACCCGGCTCATCGCCACAATAATCGAAATAATAAGAATCGTTGATAGCAGCTCAGTTATGGCATAAATAAAGCTGTTAAACACACCACTTATGGACGAGGTAAAATCACCAGTCGCAACAATCGCTAGCATAAAGATGCCTACTACACAAATGAGGGTGGTATCACGACGTTTAACCATAAATCCGATGATGAGCACAATAAAGACCACGTAAATCCAATGGAGAGCTGTGAATTCAATCCCCATACGTTTCCCCCTCAATATTCTGATTCTATAGAATATGAAGATAAAAAAAGATGGTGATGATTTTAAAAAATTTAACTTGGGCGAAAGCGAAACAACAACCAAAAAGGTATTTTAAGTTACACCCAAAACAAGATATTTGAAAGAAATGAAGTTATAGATTAAAATACTTTTATAGATTATCGATAATCTATAATCCATAATATATAACGCTTTTAGCTAATCACCCTATACACTGAACTATGTTAAAATAAAAAGATATAAATTTATTGGAGTGGTTTAATGGGGTTTGATGAAAATTCAATTTCAAAAAAAACAATTTCTGAGCAAATAGCTGAACGATTATTATTCCGCATATTTTCTGGTTACTATGAACAAGGTCAGCGCTTAATAGAGGCAGAAATTGCAAAGGAGTTACAAGTAAGTCATGCACCTGTCCGTGAGGCCCTTTATCTTTTACAAAAAGATGGTGTAGTTGAAAAAGTACAACATAAAGGTGTAAGAGTGAAGATTATAACGGATCAGGAATTAAAGGATTATTTGGAAGCGCTTTATCATCTATTGGATATAGCACTAACCAAATGTGAATCTAAATGGACTGCCGATTTGCAAAATGAACTATTATTTCGATTTGAAGCTATGAAACAAAGAAAGTCCGCTGAAAATATTTATGAATATGTTGTTTCGTTTGCCCACTTGTTACAATTGTTTTTTGATGTTACAGGAAATATTGCTATGCTACGATTCTTTAAAGAAACAATATTTGTTACAAATGTAGCTGCACAAACAAAATGGAAGATGAATCTAGTTGAATCCTATCATATGTCCATCAATACTTTTATCAAGTGTATAGAAGTGTCGGATTTTGATCATGCACGAGTAGCTATTAAGGATGTTATTTTATGGTACCAATTTAAATAATTTTATGGGGGTAACATAAATGAAAGCTGCAGTTTGGCATGGTGTGAAAGATATTAGAGTTGAAGAGGTTGAATTACGCGCTTTAAGAGAAGAAGAAGTGAAAGTAAAAGTAGCGTGGGCTGGTATTTGTGGAAGTGATTTACATGAATACGAAGAAGGTCCGGTTTTCGTACCAGTTGATGAAAAAGCTGAATTAACAGGTGAAGTTGCCCCACTTACAATGGGACATGAATTTGCTGGTATCATCGAAGAAGTTGGCTCTAAGGTTACTGACTTTAAGGCTGGGGACCGAGTTGTCATCAATCCTACATTAACATATAGAAATAAACATGAAGAAGTCGATCGTTATGATGGATTTAACTTCATCGGTTTACATGGAAATGGTGGATTTGCAGAATATGTTAATGTCCCTGTAACGAATATACATCGTTTAGCAGATAACTTAACATTACAAGATGGTGCATTGGTAGAACCAATGGCTGTTGCAGTACAAGCTGTCAAGGATGCTGGGGTTACATTAGGTGATTCTGTTGCTGTATTTGGGGCTGGACCAATTGGATTATTAACAGTAATCGCTGCAAAAGCATCAGGTGCTAGCAAAGTTATCGTATTAGATTTATCCGATGATCGATTAGAAAAGGCAAAAGAATTGGGTGCAACACATGCTATTAATTCGGGTAAAGAAAATCCTGTACAAGCAGTTCGTGCGATTGTTGCAGATGGGGTGGATGTATCCTTTGAGGTGGCAGGAGTTGCTCCTACGTTTAAACAAGCAATTGATGTAACAAAACCCCGTGGTAACATGATGATTGTGTCGATTTTTGCAAGACCAATCGAATGGAATCCAATGCAACTTACAAACACAGGTGTTAATGTATTATCTTCCATTGTTTATACACCATCAATTTTCCAAAGAACAATTGATGCAATGAGCGCTGGTCAACTTAATCCACAAGGGATCATCACAAGCCAAATTGAACTAGATGAGATTGTTGAAAAAGGATTCAAAACGTTAACGAATGACAAAACACAATCTAAAATTTTAGTCGAAATTAGCGGAGAAAATTAATAAAATTGAGAGGAGTATGGCTGATGACAGCCATGCTCTTTTTTATAGTTTGGAGGAGCATGGAGCTTAAGAAAAAATAACAAAAGGAATCGAGAATGAACTTCTCGACTCTTTCAGTAACTTAATCTCTTTCTCTTGCTCTCTGTGTGTCTCTAATATTCTTTTGAACCGTGATGGATGCAAATAAACTTAGAACAAATGACATACCATAGAACCCTTTTTCGCTTAAAACAATACTCCCAGCATTATATAATCCAATGCCCATTAATGATATAGATACAATAAGTGCAACCCAACTAATACCATAATAAATATTAGTAACGGGTATTCCCTCTTCTTTATCTCTTACTGCTTTTTGTAAGGATATTGCTGAATAGAGTCCAAATACTAAAACAGCTATGTAATATCCTTTTTCGTTTAGTTGCATCGTTGCATTAAACAAGCCTATAAAATATGCCGTAACACCTACTAACAATGCTGCCCAGGAAGCCCCCTTGAAAGCAGCAGTTGGTTCTCCCTCTTTTCTTTCTACTTTAATTTTCGGATCAGGCTGTTTTTCCTTATCTAATGAAGAATCATTTTGATTAGACAATATCTTTCTCCTCCTTCTATCACTGTATAAAAACATTCTATCATTCTACAGGGAGGTTATGAGAATAGAAATTTCTCTAATTCTCGTTCTTCAATATTCTCCTTAAAGGAGGCTGCTTTAATTTGGCTTTTATTTTGCTGGAATAAAGAGTCAATATGGCTTCATCAAATCTGAAGGCTCTCTTATCATTCCTTGGTAAAATTGTGTCCTACACGGAGAACCTTTTTGCTGCAATTATTTTGTACAAATAAGAGCTACGTGTCTAACTTTTTTTATATTATTCAAATAGACAGCTAAATATGTTAGATGTATATGTCTGCCTGTTATTGCTGTGTCCACCGCTTATTACGATTTGTGCCACTGATGAACAAAATAATTGAAATGGTTGATAAAGCTGTGAATACCACCGTTTTTAGATGAAAATAAATCGCTAGTCCGCTCACATAGAAAGCGATTGCGCCACTGTAACCAACTTTTTTACTCCTTCTCTTAGTTGTTTTTCATTTGCATAGGAATAGCTTAAACGTATCCAGGAGGATAGTTGTTTTAATGGATCACATACTTGACCAGGCACAAAGGATATCGATTGTTCGATACATTTAGATAATAATAATTCAGTTGGAAGATCATCTGGGAGCTGTACCCATAAATTTAGACCGCCTTTTGGACTGTTCCATCGCCAGCCTGTTACAGCTAGCTCCTCTTCCATAATTTCCTTTCGAATCTGTAGGGCAATCCGAATTTTCTCCAAATGTTGTTGCAATCTTAGTGAGGTGAAGTAATGGAGAAAAATTTTTTGATTGAGAAGTGGTGAGCCATTATCAGCTAGCAATTTTTCTGTTAATAGTGATTTCATTAATGATGATGGACAAATAACAGTTGCAATTCTCAAACCAGGAGAGATGTATTTGCAAAAGCTTCGGATGTAAATGACCGTCCCAGCACTATCAAATGTGTAAATTGGAGGTGGTGGGGCTTGGTCAAAATAAATGTCGTGATAGGCATCATCTTCTATTAATAGAAAGCGATAGTGCTCAGCTAATTCCACTAATCTTTTACGCTGCTCGACAGAAACCGTATAACCAGTTGGATTATGGAAAGTGGGGTTAAGATAAAATAGGCGGGGCTTGTATTTTTTAATATAGTATTCGACCTGTTCTAAATCGTAGCCCTCAGGATGGATATCAACCGTAACAATCTGTGCGCCTTGTGCTTTAAAGATATCAATCGCAGCACTATAACTTGGGCGTTCAAATAAAACGACGTCTCGTGGCTTAATAAAAGCTTGAGCAATTAAGTGAATGGCTTGCTGTGAGCCAGATGTTATTAACAGTTCTTCTGGACTCAAATGTGTTTTATAGTGGTTGATAAAATATTGGGTCAGTGTCTCACGTAGCTCTAAATCACCTTGCACCGTTGAGTAGGTTGCCAGTACTTTCGGATAAAGGTCAAACACTTCCTTCACGTAATTTGAAAAATAGTGATTAGGCAAAAGATTGGGATCAATCAATGCCTGAGAAAAATGATAGGAAACAGATGGTTGATGGATTTCGGATAAATGATTTTTTTTTACATATGCTGAAACAATGGGATTGTCCTGATCTAGATATTCAATATATTTTGTTACTGTTGATTGGACAAAATAGCCTGATTTATCTTTTACATAAACTTTGTCATGCTGTTTTAATAATTGATAAGCTTTTAATACCGTTAGCCGATGGACATTCATTTCAGATGCTAATTGCCGGACGGAGGGAAGCTTTTCATGTTCTTTCCATTCTTTTCGCTCTATTCGGTGCAGTACATCATCATAGACTTTCTTAAAAAGATAATCTTCATTTTGAATTGCTTTGCCCACATCGATTCCTCCTATTCACACCGATTGTACCACGAACCAAACTGATCTGTTCTATCCTTTTTAATCTGTTCTATCCAACTTCTTTTATGATAGAAAAAGAGGGGGAGTTTGATATGGTAATGATTAATTATTTCTTTATGTGTTTGATTTTTGGGACAACATTTTTAGCAATTAAAGTTGGTGTTGATGCAGGAGTTCCTCCGTTTTTATCAGCTGGTCTTCGTTTTCTCATTGCCGGTTTACTACTATTTAGTTTTATGGTTTGGCGCAAAAAAACGACAATTCGGTTATTATTTCGGAAAGAAATGTTTTTTACAGGAATGGGCTTAACCTTTGGAACATTTGCCACATTATACTGGGCTGAACAGTATGTAACATCTGGAATCGCAGCTGTCTTATCTGCTACAGGTCCAATGATGATAATTGTTATTCAGACATTTATATTGAAGCAAAAAGGAGACCGAAAATCATTTATTGGATGTGTTGTCGGAGTCATTGGTGTTATGTTCTTAATCTTACCAAGTTTTGCAATAGAGATTAGTCCCTTCTGGATGGTTGGTTGTTTCGCTATTATTTTAGGTGAAGTTTTTTACGCATCTGGAACAATTTATACGAAGC
The DNA here is from genome assembly GCF_019731275.1 of Lysinibacillus sp. K60. Lineage (NCBI taxonomy): Bacteria > Bacillati > Bacillota > Bacilli > Caryophanales > Bacillaceae > Lysinibacillus > Lysinibacillus sp. K60. The sequence continues at coordinate 152,876 of NZ_JAASJR010000003.1, forward strand.
ATGTCATCCAAAAATTTGGAACAACATCTCCAATTGCTTTAAATGCGGCACAAATGATGTATGGAGGGATTTTATTAATCATTTTGTCACTTTTAACTGAGAACATTCAGCTACAGCATCTTTTAAGTCCAGCTTCAATTGGTTCTCTTTTTTATTTGATTATTTTTGGCTCAATGATCGGTCACAGCATTTATTATTGGCTTGTGTCACGAACAAATCCTGTTTTTCCGTCCACATGGCTGTATATTTCACCAGTAATTGCCGTTATATTAGGTGTTACCTTCTATCATGAATATCTTTCGTGGCTAACAGGAATAGGTACTCTGACGATTATTGTTGGAACGATTCTAGTCAATTTTGAAACATTGAGAGAGTTGCTTTGGCGGAAGAGGACTGTTCTTCAGGATGTAAAAGAATAATAAAATCTAATGATAAAGGGGATGAAATGATGAAAATTTCTAGAGGAGTAGAGATTCTGGAGCTTGAATTTAATGGAGCTTTCATTTATTCAACGCTTTTATGGGATCAGGAGATGGCTGTTTTAATTGATACTGGATGTTCAGGTCAAATGGAAGATTTACGTATAGCAATGGAAAAGGTAGGCGTGTCGTTCAACCAACTCAAAGTTGTGATTTTGACACATCAGGATATCGATCATATAGGCAGTCTTCCTGAAATATTGCAAAATTGCGGTAGTCATATAAAAGTTTATGCACACGAGCTAGATAAGCCTTATATTCAGGGGGATTTACCACTTTTGAAAGACGAGCACATAGAGAATCCACCCAAGGGGAAAGTGGATGAGACCTTGAAAGACGGTCAAGAACTACCATATTGTGGGGGAATACAAGTTATCCATACGCCAGGACATACGCCTGGCCATATTAGTTTATATTTGAAGCAAAGTAAAACGCTTGTTGCAGGCGATTCGATGTATAGTGTAAATGGTGTATTGGGAGGGATTCATGTTCCAACCACTTTGGATATAGAGGTTGCTCAACAATCTTTAAAGAAATATGCAGACCTAGACATTGAATCTGTGATTTGTTATCACGGAGGAATATGCAAGATGGATATTAAAGAGCAGATTCAAAAGCTTTGAATCTTAAAAATATTGATTAAAGATGAAGGTTCCATAGAATGCCAAGTGCTAGGAGGCTAGCTCGAATCGTAACATGCAAGAGTATCACCCCCAGTACTAGTCAAAGGCTTGTCAAACATCTATTTTAATGTGAGTCAGGTCATGTTATAATGAGGCACTTAAGATACTTAAGCACTTTTTTATAACGGATGCCAAGAAAAGCCTCCGCAGAACGATCAAATATGGAGGTGTAAGGAAATGAATAAACGTTGGACGATTGGTGAAATTCAGAAATTTGTTGCGAGCAATTCAGAAAGTAAGTTGCTAACGACTGAATACCATGGTTTTTCTCAAAAACTACTATTTAAATGTGCATGTGGTAATAACTTTGAAAAAACATTTACGAAATTTAAAAATAAAAACCAACGAAAATGTGATGTATGCCAACCGCCAAAAGAGTCACGCTAAACGCTTTGCGGCCGTTCAATAATAATATTACTGAACATTAAAAATATCTCACTTCTATATTCTTTATAGAGGGGGATGTTTTTTTGATTGGATTATCAGAATAAGATTGATCATGCTGAAGAAAATTGAGAAAAAATATTCAATTTAACATTCTTTATTAATGAAAGATAAAGATAAAAGCCAAGCCCTTGATACATGCGGGTTTTGGCTTTTTTATCATTTTTAAAATTAGACTTTCCTCTACGGGAGGATTCATTATTAACGAAAAAAAGATTGTAAAATAACAATCAGTGATATATATTGGAGATTATGATTTTTTTCGACATCTCAAAATCATAAACAAAATTTCATCAAGACAAGTTTTGAGAGGGAAGTGAATAATCAAGATGTATCTTTATCCCCTATTAGTAGTGATTGCAGCTAGTAGTTTTGGTATCGTTTCAACTATTATAAAACTGGCAATGCGTAGTGGCTTTTCTGTATCTGAGGCAGTTACAAGTCAGTTTTTTATCGGCTTTTGTATAGCAGTATGTATTTCCTTAGTTACAAATCGATCAAATTTTAGCTTTAAAGGTGTTAAAATCCTTCTATTTGCAGGTATGTTAACAGGGTTAACAAATATTTTATATGGTCATTCTTTAAACTTTTTGTCTGCTTCCTTGGCAGTAGTATTACTGTTCCAATTTACATGGATTGGTATGCTTATTTCTTGTATTATAAAACGGCAAGTTCCAAGTAGAATTGAATTCATCTCTTTAATTATATTAGTAGCTGGAACGATACCAGCTGCAGGCATAATTGATGTTGATTTGTCTCAAATACCTTTTCAAGGGTGGTTATGGGGTTTAGCAGCTGCTCTTTGTTACTCCTTATTTTTATATGTAAACGGAAAGACAACAGCAAGTATGACAACCTCTAATCGCTTAGTATTGGTTTCTTTCTTTGCTTTCATGACGACTGCGGCTTTTCAGTCTCCAGAAATTATTTGGAATGGCACTTTGTTTAACGAAGGACTGTGGATTTATGGTTTAGCATTAGGGTTATTTGGCATGATTATACCAGTTTTCTTATTCACAATTGCAGTGCCTAAAGTTGGATTAGGTATGTCATCCATATTGAGTGCTGTTGAATTGCCAATCGCGGTGATGGTATCAGTTATCCTCTTAAGCGAAACGGTTACAACTCTGCAAATAGCAGGTATTGTAACAATTGTTATCGGTATCAGTTTACCAACTTTGCTTGATAAAGATGGATTGTTAAGAAACGTTAAAACTAAATATAAAAAATCCGACAAAGTAGCAAAAGGATCTTCGATTTGAAGATCCTTTTTTCATGTCAATTAAGCAATGTCATAGCAAAAGAATCATTGGGTCCTTTATTTATTTAATGACATACTATTTTTTTGTTCATACCCTGTTCATTTTGTTGTCATAGGCAGTACACCTTCATTGTATAAGCTATCCTTAACGGTTTATGAAAGTAGCCGAGATAGATTGATAGAGAAAAGAGAGTATGAAAGGGAGGTGCGGTACGAGAAGAAAGGAAAACACGGTTATCGCTTGCCGTTCTACACTCTCGTGCCAATATAATGAAAAAAACGATAACCTTTATAAGTAAAATAGTAGTAGGTTTAATTATAGCCATATTACTTTTTTTAGCGGTTGTTTTCCTTGTTCATATTGTTTGTAGCAAAATGGAGCAAGGAAAACTAGAAACTTATGGTCAGTCTGTAACCGTAGATGGGAAAAAAATGAATGTCTTCATTCAGGGAAAAGGAGAAGAAACCGTCGTACTCTTACCTGGTTATGGAACAGCAGCACCAGCACTTGATTTTCAACTACTAGTAGATGAATTATCTCCATTTTACAAAGTTGTGGTCATTGAGCCTTTTGGTTATGGATTAAGTGCTCTTACCGAAAAAGAAAGAAGCACTGAGAATATTGTTAGTGAAATCCATGAAGCATTACAGCGCCTTCATATTGAGCGTTATATTCTAATGGGTCATTCCATTTCAGGCCTTTACGGATTGGATTATGTGAACAAATATCCAAACGAAGTAAGTGCATTTGTCGGGCTTGATAGTAGTGTTCCAACGATAAGTGAAAGAAAGATTGAACCTTTAGTAATAACTACTTTAAAACTACTAAAAAAATCAGGTTTAGCTAGATTGCAGGTGAAGCTTAGTGATGACCCATATACCGAACTACCCTATGATGAGAAAACAAAAGAACAAATGAAAATTCTTAAGCACAAAAATATGTATAATCTCAGCCAGTTAAATGAAGCTGAAATGATGTATGCTAACTTTAAAGCGGCTGAAAGTTTAACATTTCCTAAAAATCTCCCAGTTATTTTCTTTATACAAGAGAACCATCCAGTAACGGACAGATGGACACCAGAGCATAAAAGACAAATAGTCAATTCTATCCATGGGAAAGTGATGACATTTGAAGGGGATCATTACTTATATCGTACAAAAGCAAAAGACATCGTTGAAAACTTTAGAGAATTTATGAAAGAGATAAAGTGACTGTTCTAAGAAAGATTTTACATTTATAAATGGAAAAAAACAGATTTAACTATTGTATTGTATGTGCAGCAAGCATATTATTCTGCACCTAATTATAGGAAGTTTTAACAAATAACCAGGCGCTCAAATGAGAACCTGGTCTTTTTTACTGTTTGTGAACCATATGTTTTAAGCCCCATGTTTAGCTCTCAGAACGGAAGTTATTACCAAGGTTGCTACCCAAACCAAAGTAATGACGAAAATTATAAATGAGTGGACTCCATTTATTTGGATCAATATGATTTTCATCCATAATTATTTCTTCGTGGGCATGTACTTGTGTCATTTGGGTCTCGACGATAGCAAAATTAGGAGAATAATCTGGAATACGTATATGTTTTATCTTTGCTTCGATTTGAATAGGACACTCCATAATTCGAGTAGGAATAACCGTTGTGGACCCAATAGGTGTTAAGCAACTAATATCACATTTCTCTTTTCTAAATGTAAAACCGATCTGTTTCTTAAAATCTGGAACTGGATTTTTTCCTGTGTAAGGAGCTAACTGTTCCACGTTTTCCCATAGAGAGGGGTCTGGGATATTTATGACACATTCAGGATGATGTTCTAAGTTTTCAATTGCCTTTCCTCCAAGACCAATCCCTAAGATAATACAGTCTCCTAATACCCAAGAAGAAGATAAAGGGCTAATATTTACTGTTCCATCCTCATTTAACGTACTTAGTAAAATTACAGGAAATCCATAATATAAAATTTTAGGATTTATTATTTTTGTATTTGGCATTTGTTTCATTATTTTCATTTTTAGTTCCTCCCATAAATGTTTTCACTGTCAGACTTATTGTAAAATATAAACATTTCGACGTTCATCGAAGTGTTGATTACAAAATTGATACTTCAAACTAATAATATTGAGCAAAGAAATTTAAAGTCTCCATATTGCAAAAGTCCTGAGTCCGACGCTTGATCATTTTGTACAAACTTATGAAGTAAAATTGTTATAAATAGTAGCTTTATCTGGGAATCAAAGGTTTACAGAAGCCTTCCACATAAAATCTTTTTCACAAGAAATAGAGATGATTTGCAAGGAATTACTTTTAGGAAGAGGACAAAAGATAGAGAAATGACATGAGTGAGATTGATGGATCGTTCAGGTATAAAAGGGAGGCTCTAATTTAATTGACAATGATAATCGTTATCGATAAGGTGGGGATAGGTGAGAGTCGTCATTCTTACCTTTTCATATTTTTAGTAATGAATATGTTGAAAACTATAATTGAACCCAACTACAGAGGACTACACCTTGAAAAAGCAGTAACTTATTATGTTATTTGCTGTTTGCCGTATGACAAATCATGGTTTTCCAAGCAAACTATTATTGAAATGAGGTATATAAGTATGGAAATCGACGTAAATCAGCTTGCCGAGCATTTAGCAAACACACCTTTCCAAGTAAAAGGAATCTATCGATATTCTAGAAATACAGGTGTACCTTACGCTGATTATACAGATTCTTTTCCAGGATTTGTTTTTCCTCTTTCTGGAAAAATAGAATTTCACTTTAATGGCACCCCTTATATCTTTTCGCCAGGAAAAGTTGTGCACGGGGGAGCGAAGATGAAACTCAATCAAAAAAATTTTGATGATACAAATTGGGAATATATTCTGGTTTTATACAGGATATGTACGGAGAAATTGGCAGAGACAAGCTTTTCACATCAGCATTTTGAATTACCGATAGGACAATCTCCTCGACTAATGGAGTTAATTATGCGTCTATGGCATGTATATAATCAGCGAGGCGGTATATCAATGTTTCAGACCGAAATGCTATTTCGTGATGTACTGAATGAAGCATTATTATGTGTAGCTAATCGACAAAATAGCTGTGAATCATACACTCTATTCGAACGAATAACTACATATATTCATGCAAACTATTATCAAAGCCTTTCCATTACCTCTCTTGCCGAACAATATAACGTCAATCGAAATCGACTAACTTATATATTTAGAAAGCATGCAGGGATGGGTCCAGCAGAATATTTATTAAACTATCGTATAAACATGGCTCAAAAAATGCTATTTACAAGTGATGTGCCTGTACAACAAATTGCGGAAACGGTGGGAATTACTGACCCCTTTTATTTTAGTAGAGTATTCAAGAAGCAATTTGGTATCTCTCCTACTGAATATCGAGATAAGTTCATCAATAATCCATGCTAAGTTCAGCAAGCATCCATTCTCCGCCAAACATGACTTTACTATACTAAGTGTATATCAGAGATTTTATGTTGGAGGAATTTCAATGCAAAAGATTAAAGGACTGTTATTTTTATTGCTATTACTAGCAGGTATATTGGGAGGTTGCCATAAATCACCTGCAGAAAATAAGGCGTTAACTACAGAAGACATATCTTCATCAGCAGTTGATGTAGAAGCAACTGATTGGCCTAGAACAATTAAAGATGCCCTAGATAAAGAATTTGTCATCGAGAAAAAACCAGAAAAAATTGTTTCATTATGGTATTTTTACCCTGAAATTTTAGTTGCATTAGGTGAGCCACCTACAGCTTCTACTGATAAAGAATATTTATCCACTTTGTCTTATTTAAACGGTAAGCTAGATTCAACAGAGGAATTAGGTGATAAATTGTCTCCTAGTATTGAAAAAACGCTATCGATTGGTCCTGATTATATATTAGCAACAGAACATCATGAAAAATTGTATGAATCACTAGAAAAAATTGCCCCAGTCATTACGTTGCAATCTCAGGACATCTACGAAGACTGGCAATATGGACTTCGTACAGTAGCCGAGATTATCGGAAAAGACGATGAGGCGGAAAAAGTAATTGATAAAATGATGAAAGCTATCTCAACAGGACGTGAAGCATTAAAGTCAATTCAAGGAGAGTCAGTAGCACTTATTTTGTCTTGGGATGGAAAAACGTTTAATGTTCTTGGTGAAGATAACCCTGTTTATACACTTGCTTTTGATAAAGAAAAGGGCTTGGGTCTAACACCAGATCAGACATTTAAGGGGAAGAATAACCAATTCGCTGCATTTGAAGGAATCTCAACTATTCAAGCAGACCATATTTTCCTTATTGGTGATATTACAAAAAAGGAAGCATTAATGAATGAGTTAAATCAAAGCAATGTCTGGAATAATATGAATGCCGTAAAAAAAGGGAATATTCATTTAATGGATACTTCCGCTATTACTGGAGGTCCATTAGCTATCGAATATGCTTCGCAAAATATAACAGAAGCCTTACAAAAGGACGAATAATAGGAAAAACCTTTTCCAAAAGTAAATAAGGAGAGATGAATATGCAAGATCAAGTTATCCATATAAATGAGAAATTATCCGAATTAAAAGAGCTTTGGTCACCGAAAATTATTGGCGAAATACACGATTTTCAATTCAAAGTGGTGAAGATTGCTGGGGATTTTATATGGCATGAACATCAAGGGGCTGATAAGGTATTTATTGTGCTCGAAGGGGAGATGTTCATTGCTTTTCGAGATGGCCAGGTGAAAATATCCAAAGGTGAGATGTTTATTGTTCCTGGAGGAGCGGAACACATGCCCTTTGCTGAAAAGGAATGCCATATTATGCTTGTGGAGCCTAAAGTTGCAGTAATGGCAACTGATATAGAGCCTGAATAACCAATGGCGGAAGAGACTGGTATTTTGTTTTTCCAACCAATAAAACAAAGGAGATCGTTTAAGATATGTAAACGATCTCCTTTTGCTGTTCCTAAACTGGTACCTGTGTTATTCATGCATTAGTATTTTCTTCTATGCTATTTTATTTAATCTAATTTTCTTTAAGATGTAGTTCGTCTATAAAAGTAATTGCTTTATTAGAGTGCTAGATGAAATTTTAAAGGAAAAATATTATTATATCAAAAAAACAACAGAAGAAGATTTGAATAAAAATGTAGTTATTTGTAAAACGCATCCAAATGGGTAGTTTTGTCGCACTACGTAATATTATTTCCTTATTTTAGAATTTTTTTATGAAAAGATTCCCTATATAACCAATGCAGTATTAAAATTACCTTATTTTTAGCGTTTATTTATTGGTAATGAAGTTATATTATTGTCTTGTAAAGCAAATTACAGTTTGATTGGGATATTTAATCATGAAAAATTTAGAAGATTGCTTTACATATAATTGGTTGAATTATTATTTGTGGGAACGATTTATACATATTTTTATAATCTTATAATTAAATAGCGCGATAATATTGTTCTCACAGAATAATATAATTTATTAAAATTCTGGAGGAATATACTATGACAAAACAAAACAAAGGTCGTAAATTTTTCGCAACTACAGCTACAGCAGCACTTGTAGCATCAGCAATCGTACCAGTAGCATCAGCTGCTGAATTTCAAGATGCAGCTAGCATTTCATCTTGGGCAAAAGAAGCTGTACAATTTTTAACTGATAAAGGCTACATCCAAGGCGATGAAAAAGGAAACTTCAACCCAGCTGGTACACTTACACGTGCAGAAGCAGCTGAAATTTTATCAAAAGCATTAGATTTAAAAGCTACTGGCACTGAAGATTTTTCTGATGTTAATGAAAATGATTGGTTCTATAATGCAGTACTTGCAACTTCACCAGAATTATTTGATGGTATGGGCAATGGTAAATTTGAGCCTAAAGCTCAATTAACAAGAGAACAAGCTGCTAAAGTTATCGTTCAAGGCTACCAATTAACAGGTAAAGCAGATCTTAGCCAATTTGCAGATGCTTCTGAAGCTTCTAAATGGGCTGTATCTTACTTAGAAACAGCTGTAGAAAATGGTGTAATCAATGGGAAAGGCTCTTTATTAGCACCACAAGATAAAATTAGCCGCGAAGAATTCGCTACAATGGTAAAACGTACGATTGATGCAGTTCAAGAAGTAACACCAGCTGTAGAAGCTGTAAAAGGGCTTAATGCAAAAGAACTTGAAGTGAAATTCAACACAGCTGTTGATGCAAAAGATGCAGCAATCACAACGAAATATGCTGTTGAAGGTGTAGCAATCACTAACGCAGTAGTATCTGAAGACGGTATGACTGTTATTTTAACAACAGATAAAGAAGTAAAATTAACAAATGGTAAAGTAACTGTAAAACCAATTAAAACAAAAGCGGATGCTAAAGTTCTAACTGAAGAGTTTAACAAATTAATCACATTTGCAGATACGACTCCTGTAAGCGTTAATTCTGTAGAAGCGAAAGGCACTACAGCTGTTATCACTTTCGACGAGCCTGTACAAAGTGAAGGAACAATCAGCTTAAATGGTACAGAACTATCAAAAGATCGCTATACTTTATCTGGTAAGAAATTAACAATTACTGGATTAACAGCAGAACAATCTTATAAAGTAGACATTGTTGGTGCAACTGACTTCGCTAATAATATCGCAAATCCTATCGCAGTTAACTTCACAGTTTTGAAAGCAGACGTTGATAATTCAAAACCAACTGTTTCTACAGCAGTGAATGGTACAGAAATTACGTTTGATTTCTCTGAAGAATTAATGAAACAAAATCTTAATGCAGATGCAGAGACTAAAGAATATGCAAAAGTAACAGTAGGATCAACTGTATTCTATTTAACAGATGCTGATATTAAAGATACTGAGGATAAAACTGTATTCACGATTGATGCTAAATCTGCTTTAGGTACAGCTACATTCATTAATACAAACATTAAAGTTGAAGGACAAAAAGATTTAGCTGGTAATGCAGGCGATGCATTTGAGTTCAATGCTATTCTTTCAAAAGATTTAACGCCTGCTACACTTGTAGCTACTGCTACTAAAATGTTAGTAGCTGATGATGTGAATGCTACTACAGACGTTGATGCACTATACCTTACTTTTAGTGAGCCAGTAAAAGTAGACGGAAAATTAACAGTTAAAACACAAAATGGTATTGCTTACACTACTGGAAAAGAAACAGCAGTAAAAGCAGATGCTGGTTTCGATGTAGATGGTAACGGTAAAATCGAGGGTACAGAGAAAAACACTGTAAAAGTTGACATTGATCTAGATAGCAATTCAACATACACTTTCGAGTTATCTGCTAAAGCAGTAACAGATTTAGCTGGCAATGTAACTGCTGATACTGTTACGTTCAATGTAACAACAGGCGTATTTGAAGCTACACCTGAAACACCAACAGATTCATTAGTATTCGGAGCTACTCCAGTTGTTGTAACTGACAATAACGTATTCACAGTTGAGTATGCTAAAGATGTGACTGCAACAGCAACAAATGCTGCTAACTATACACTTGGAGGAAAAGAACTTCCTGCAGGTACGCAACTTCAGTTTGTAGATGGTACTAAGAAAGTAAGATTCACTTTACCAGAAGGTTCTATCACAGCTAATGGTAATTATGTACTTGAAGCTAGCAATGTAGTAGATACAAAAGGTAACACTCTTAAAGGTGGAAAAGTGACAACTCAAGTAGCACTTAAAGAAAATATTGTTCCTGTTGCTACTAAAGTAACTGCAGTAGATAGCAAAACATTTACAGTAGATTTCTCTGAAAATATTGCTGATCAAGCTGCACCAACAGGTGTTACTGTTAAAATTGCAGGATCAACTGTAGAACTTACTTCTATTACAGTAGCTGGTGGTAAACTTACTGCAACAACTAAAGCTGACTATGCATTAACAGACAGCATTGTAGTTGAATTCAAAGCAACAAACTTAGTTGATGCTAATAACAACAAAGTAAAAGACGGTTCAATTGCAAAATAATTAAATCGTTCATTGAAAAGCCCTGTGGAGAGTTCTCTACAGGGCTTTTTTATTAGTATCTTCTTATTAATATGTACCATAGAAGAAACTCTAATTTTTTATACAATTGAGCATAGGTAAATAGGTTCTCAACTAAATACACAGCCAGTTGACGGAAACTAATCGACGACTGGCTGTGCATATTAAACAGCTATTTGTAAGGGAATTTGCTCGGGATAGGACCAAAGGCAATCCAATGGTACTTAAAGAATCTGCCCATCAATAGCACGACCATCCATGGAACGAAGAGGGCAAAAATAAAGCCCCCAATGCTCCAAAGATGATACATAATACTATTACCACCAGTATTTAATTGTCTATAAAGGAAAAGGAAAAATGGATGTAGTAGATAGATGCCAAATGATACTGTTCCCAGATTGATTAAGCCATTTACAACAGCTTGGTTCCATTTATCATAGATCCAGAAAGAAAACTGTAAGAAGACAATACAGGCTGTAAAAGATTGTAGCTGAAAAACTAATTCAAATACGTTGCTGTTCACTAAATAGGATTGGGATGAATAAACAAAGTAATATAAATAAACATTATACATAGTAGAAATTAGCCATATACACCAAAGAAAAAGTATCGTGATTGGAAAATTTTCTTTTTTTACTTGAAGCCATCCTTTGTATTTTTCAAAATAAATTCCTAAAAATGCCCCTGCTAAGAAATATAAGAGATAAGAGAAAGCGATACTCCCTCTATAGGGATACTGCCAAAACTCTGCGTTTAATAGAATAAAGACCCATTGAAGAACAAACCCAATCCAAATTAAATAAGGAGATAGGGCTGGTTTTTTCTTTAAAATATATAGGAATAATGGAAACATAAGATAGAATTGGACGATTATAAATATATAGTATAGATGGGTATATGCTTTGCCTAGCAATAGTTTTTCAAGAAATTCGACACTAAATAGGGAGCGCCAAGTGTCTGCTAAATCATGTGTTCCATAAAATTGCATAGCTGCATAATAAAAAATAGAAAAAACGAGGTAAGGAATGAGTATTTGGGTCACTCTTTTTTTATAAAAATGAATGATAAGCTCCTTTGTTAAATCCTTTTGTATATAATTGTAAAATAATACAAAGCCACTTAAAAAAATAAAAGCAGGGACAGCGAATTTTGGGGCGATATTGAAAAATACATAAAATGGATATAATTTTGAGTCACTAGATAAAGCCGTTACAGGTGTACTAGTAGAATGAATAAGAAGAACAGCTAGAATGGCTAAAGCCCGTGTAATAGCTAATTCATTAATATGTGCTCGCTTCATACGATCATCTCCAAATTATTAATTATAGTATTGAATTCCCATAATACTGCCTACATACTCTATTGGTATGCTTGTTCGTACAAATTTAGACAAGTTTTGTTGCCTAAATTTGTCTAAAGGAAACAGGCTGGGCGTTCATGAGTTACTATAAAGTGCTTATATGTCAGGGAGATGTCAACAATAAAAAAAGCTACCACGCTCGCTATGCGTAGAAGCTTTATGTTGTTATTTGACAACTAGAATTATTTTCTGGGAAATAGAATGGAGAAGGGAGCTTGATGAAACTCCTTATAATGCAACAAGGATTCTACCTCTTGCTTGACCCTTCAGTAAAATAGGTAAAACATCAGGAAGTTGTTGTAGTGTTACTTCTTGCTGAATGAAATCATTAAGGTTGGCTGGTTTGAAATCAGTCGCTAAACGATGCCAAATGTTCAATCGAATGTCCATTGGGCAATAAACAGAATCAACTCCAAGTAAATTTACGCCTCTTAAAATAAAGGGAAATACACTTGTAGGAAGCTGTGTACCTGCTGTTAAACCACTACTTGCAACAGCCCCACCATATTGAATTTGGCTTAATAATGAGGCAAGTGGCTCTCCACCAACAGAATCAACAGCAGCAGCCCATTTTTGTTTTCCTAATGCTCTAATTTTTCCATCATAAACCTCTTCACGATTTACGATTGTAGTAGCTCCGAGTAATTGTAAATATTCATGTTCAGATTCTTTTCCTGTGCTCGCTTCAACTTGATAACCCAGTGTTGAAAGAATAGAGACGGCAAAGCTACCTACACCACCTGTAGCCCCTGTCACAAGAATTTTCCCTTTTTCAGGATGAATACCATTTTCCTCTAACTTTTGAACAGATAATGCAGCTGTAAATCCTGCAGTACCAATTACCATAGCCTCTTTAAGGGAAAGTCCTTTTGGAAGCGGTACAATCCATTGTGCTGGGATGCGGGCATATTCACTAAAGCCACCAAAATGGGAAACACCTATTTCATAGCTAGTTGCAATGACCTCGTCACCAATTTTAAAGCGTGGATCCTCTGAAGAAACAACAGTCCCAGCTAAATCAATACCAGGGACAAAAGGATAAGACGCAACGATTTTACCATCAGGAATAGAGGCAAGACTATCTTTATAATTAATACCTGAATAACTAACTTTAATTAATACCTCACCCTTTGGTAGATCTTCTAAAGTTAATTTGTTCACTTTCACTGTAAATGTATCATCTTTATTGACTACTAGTGCACTAAAATTTTCTGCCATCATCGTAAACGTCCCCCTACAATTTTATTCCATTAAACAGTACCAAAATTATTCTGACCGGTCAATATAAAATTGGATTGTTGCTACTCTTCATGTATAATAACTTCTATCAAGTCATCGGAGGCTCCTATGAAAAAGAAAGAGGAAGAACGTAAAAAACAGATTATGAAAGCAGCCTTTAACGCTGTTTCACAATTAGGTTATGATAAGGTTACACTACAAGACATAGCCAATCATGCCAGTGTCTCAAAAGGGGTAGTTCACTACTACTTTACAAGCAAACAAAACATTTTATTAGAATTACTTGAATCCACTACGAACAAAATCTACAGCTATGAAATACAAGAAATAGGCAAGCATCAAACAGCTATAGACAAGCTTCATGCCTACTTAAATGCTGTATTTGTATCCCCTATAGAAAATAAAAAATTTTATAGCGTTTATTTAGATTTTTTAGCTCAGGCAAATAGCAATGAAGAGTACAAAAGAATTAACTTAAAATTTTATGAGAATTGCTGGGGAATTGGACAAGAAATTATTGAATTAGGAAAAAGAGAAGGGGTCTTTAGTTCAGACGTTGATTCCTTAACCTATGCAAAAATGATGCGGGCAATGATAGACGGTTCATTAATTCAGTGGTTAACATGCGATTTAGAAGAACAACATAAATTTTATAAAGAAACCTGTTTGAATAGTATTGTGCGATTATTAAAATAGGTAATTGAACAGCCTTATTACTATTGTAGTAAGGCTTTTTTTTGCCGTTAAAAAGAAGAATAATTGAATGATTTTGGAAAATAATTATGAACATATTGCATTTATAGATAAAATTACCGTCAAAATTTTCGGAAAAAACTATAAAAAAAGAACAGTTTTAATATTTTGTTTAGTAATTTCTTACAAAAAAACGCATTAAAAAGGGAAAAAATGTTTTTTTATGCAGTGAAATAGCGTTTATGCATTCGTTTATACAAGAAAAAATCTATGTTTTTAATAATTTAAACTGTATAAAAATTTAAAATAATGTCGAGTTGAGTCAATGTTGCAATTTCTTTATACTGTGAAAGTAATTATTGGAGAGGAGAAAACATCATGAATAAAGAAGTGACAATTATTGGGGTGCCCATGGATTTAGGTCAAACAAGAAGAGGCGTAGACATGGGACCAAGTGCTATCAGATATGCAGGGGTAACTGAACGACTTGAGAGCCTTGGTTATTCGATTTATGACGAAGGGGATTTAACTATTGACTTCGTACACGAAGATAAAGACGCAGAAGGAAAGACAAACTTAAAAAATTTAAAAACTGTCACAGAAAGTAACGAGAAGCTAGGCCAAAAAGTAGACCATGAAATTTCTTTAAATCGTTTTCCTTTAGTATTAGGTGGAGATCATAGTATTGCTATTGGAACATTAGCAGGAGTTTCCAAGCATTATGAGAATCTAGGTGTCATTTGGTATGATGCCCATGGCGATTTAAATACTGGTGAAACATCTCCTTCAGGAAATATCCATGGCATGTCTTTAGCTGTAAGCTTGGGCCTTGGACATCCAGCACTTACAAATATCGGAGGCTATGCTCCAAAAGTAAAGCCTGAAAACGTTGTTATTATTGGTGCTCGTGATTTAGATCCAGGAGAAAAAAAGCTTATTAAGGAAATTGGTATTAAAGTATACACGATGCATGAAATTGATCGTTTAGGAATGACGAAAGTGATGTCCGAAACGATTGACTATTTAAAGGAGCGCACAGACGGTGTTCACCTATCATTAGATTTAGATGGACTTGATCCAAATGATGCACCAGGTGTAGGCACGCCAGTAGCAGGTGGTATTAGCTATCGTGAAAGTCATTTGGCTATGGAAATGCTATCAGAAGCAAATATTATTACTTCAGCAGAATTTGTTGAGACAAACCCAGTATTAGATCAATACAATAAAACGGCTATTGCTGCGGTAGCTTTAATCAGCTCACTATTTGGCGATACATTACTTTAAGCCATGATTAGAAGTCATTTGGTATCTCAAAAGGAAGAACTTTTCTTAGAAAATTAGGTCGCGACAACCAACTATAAGAAAATAGCTCTCCCTATAGTAAGTTTACAATACAATTTAGCTATTCAATAGCCTTTATTTTGTCAGAAAATTGACAGTTCATAAAATATATAAAACAGTTTATCTATTAACATTCAAATTTTAGATTGTTATCTGTTTTGTACGAAAAAAAGAAAGTGCTTACACAGATAATGAATGTAAGGAGTTTTTTATGGCAGCAGAACAATATGAATTAAAAAGAAGTATGAAAGCAAGACACTTATTTATGATTTCACTTGGCGGATGTATTGGAACTGGTTTCTTTCTTGGATCAGGCTACACGATTAACCAAGCTGGGCCAACTGGTGCCATCCTAGCTTACTTAGTAGGCGGAGCAGTTATGTATTTAACAATGCTATGTTTGGGTGAATTGTCTGTTGCTATGCCGGTATCAGGTTCATTCCAAACGTACACAACGAAATTTATCGGTCCTGCTACTGGTTTTGCCGTTGGATGGCTATACTGGCTAGGTTGGGCAGTAACTGTTGCTCTTGAGTTTTTAGGGGCTGGACAACTAATGCAAAGATGGTTTCCTGATTCACCAGTATGGATGTGGTGCCTAATATTTGCAGCACTACTCTTTGTATTGAATGGTTTATCAGCAAAAGCATTTGGTGAAGCAGAATTTGTCTTCTCCAGCATTAAGATATTGGCAATTATTATGTTCCTTGCGGTTGGTGGAGCAGCTATGTTTGGGCTAATCGATATGAAAGATGGAACAAATGCCCCTTTCCTTACTCATTTTTATGAGGGTGGATTGTTTCCTAATGGTGTAACAGCACTGCTTATTACAATGATTACCGTGAATTTTTCATTCCAGGGTACAGAATTGATTGGTATTGCTGCTGGGGAGAGTGAAAATCCTGAAAAGACTATCCCTAAATCTATTAAGCAAACTGTTTGGCGTACGCTGTTCTTCTTTGTGTTATCCGTATTTGTACTTGCAGCAATGATACCAATGGATAAAGCAGGGGTGGTGGAAAGTCCATTTGTAGTCGTATTAGATAGCATTGGTATTCCATATGCAGCAGATATTATGAATTTTGTTATCCTAACAGCCTTATTATCTGTCGCAAACTCTGGTCTTTATGCTGCAACACGTATGCTGTTCTCACTATCTGTCGAAAAGATGGCAAGTCCCGTTTTAGGGAAAGTTAATAAAAGAGGTATTCCAATGAATGCGTTATTAATCACACTCGCTGTAGCAGGTCTGTCATTACTGTCAAGTGTATTTGCTGCTAATACAGTCTTTGTGTGGTTATTATCTCTAGCAGGCTTAGGTGCACAAATTGGTTGGATTGCGATTACAGCATCTCAAATTGCATTTAGACGCTCCTATATACGCCAAGGAGGAAAAGTAGAGGATTTAAAATTCAAAGCGCCATTGTATCCAGTAATCCCTATTTTAGGTTTATTAGCGAACTGTATTGTTATGGCAAGCTTGGCTTTTGATCCAGCTCAACGTTTAGCACTCTACTGTGGTGGAGCATTCTTCATTGGTTGTTATATCGTTTATTATTTAAAAGTGAAAAAAGTGACAAACCTAGAAATAAACCAACAAGAAGTCCAATTAAAATTAAATCAAAAAATATATCTTTAATATCCAAGAGTAGCCACTTATATGGCTACTCTTTTCTTTATAGATAAGCAACAGCAAAGACGTATTTAACAAGGAATTGTTCCAGTGTTAAGAGAAAAAATTTATTGTTTTTCGATAAAAAAATATTGAAATAAGATAATTTATCGTTTATTCTTCATACAAGAAGCAATTAAATAATTGAACAAGTTTATTTGAGGTGGATTCATGTTGAAGAATTTTATTAAAAACTTAGGAGTCTTTACGTATCATCAATCATTATCGTGTATTTTTCCTGTTGTGATATTTGCTACACTTGCACTATCTAAAGCCATTCAAATACCTGGGGTAGGAAGATATGACTTTATTCTGGCAATCTGTCTATTGACTCAGTACTTGATGTATAAATTTGGTTTAGAAACAAAGGATGAAATAAAAGTCATTTGCTTGTTTCACATTATTGGGCTCGTGCTCGAATTATATAAAGTGAATTTCAATTCATGGTCATATCCTGAAGAGGCGTGGACAAAAATAGGGGGTGTGCCTTTATATAGTGGATTTATGTATGCGAGTGTGGCAAGTTATATTTGCCAAGCCTGGCGTAGGTTTGATTTAAAAATTGTAAGTTGGCCAAAAAGTTATGTAGCTATTCCACTTGGAGCCGTAATCTACTTGAATTTTTTCACACACCATTTTATTTATGATTTTAGATGGCTGTTAATGGCACTACTATTTATTGTGTTTTATCGTACTATTGTAAAATTTACAGTACGGAACAAAATCTTTAAAATGCCCATCGTTGCATCGTTCTTTTTGATTGGCTTTTTCATTTGGATTGCTGAAAATATTGCAACGTTCTTTGGAGCATGGTCATATCCGAATCAAGAGGTGTCTTGGTCGATTGTTCATTTTGGTAAAATCAGTTCATGGTTTTTACTTGTAGTCATTAGCATTATGATTGTTGCACAACTTAAACTATTCTATCGTGATGTAGGTGAAAATTTGGAGAAGAAATCATTCAATATATGACATTCATTTGTAGAACTAGAGAATTACAAAGCGTCTAAGAAAGATAGTATGGGCTTCTGATAAACTAGTATTTTTTTACCTTGTACCCATGTCCTTTCATCAAACTGTCCCTTTTTTAGCGTGCAACACTGCTGTAGACTCCTTTTTAGAAGAGGATAGGGGGAAATAGGATGGTAACAGATATTCGAATGAAAAAACGAGCTTGTACAGATGAAATGCAAATTAAGCAATTTTTAGAAGGTGCACAAACTGCATTTCTTGGTTTAGTGGATCAACATATGCCATATGTTATTCCGCTAAATTATGTCTACAAAGATGGAAGCTTTTATTTCCATGGTGCCAACGAGGGAAGAAAAATAGAGATTTTAACAACCAATCAAAATGCATGTATTACAATAAGTGAAAATTATGGAACTACGGTAGACCCTATTCCTGCTAAGACTGATACTGCTTATATGAGTGTAGTTGCAAATGGTTTAGTGGAAATTGTTACAGATTTAAATGAAGCTACTGCTGCGATGCAGGCAATGCTTGATAAATATGTGCCAAATTATTACCAAGCACCTTTATCAAAAAAGCATATCGAAAAATATCAATCATCTTTAGGGAGTGCGACCCTTATTCTGAAAGTGAAACCGAGCAGTATAACTGCAAAGGAGAATAAATTAAATAAACAAATGCTATATTACGCAGGCAGAGTGGTGACACAGGATATGAGTCAAAAATCTACTGCTACAGCAAACAATCCAACAAATTAATTATCGGAAAAATGTAAGGCTTGGGATTTTACCTAAGCCTATTTTTGATGTAGTTATAGTTCATTATGAAACTATCTATGAGTTTGCTAACATAAACCTATCAAAAGTAGAGTTGGAAAGATGTTTTCATCTAACTACCTTAATAATAGATATAGTCATGCGTAAGTGCTATAATCCCAGTGAAAAATCATTGGAAAACAAGTGGGAAGAAGGAGAGGGCAATACGGTTGAATATTTTAGTTGTTGACGATGAAAAGGAAATTGCAGATTTAATAGAACTTTACTTAAAAAATGAAAACTATCATGTATTTAAGTTTTATACAGCTCAAGAGGCTTTGGCATGTATTGAGCATGAGAAAGTAGATTTAGCTGTTCTGGATATTATGATGCCTGATATAGATGGCTTTACTATTTTACGAAAAATCCGAGAAACATTGAATTTTCCAGTGATAATGCTTACGGCAAAGGAAGAAGAAATCGATAAAATAAATGGCTTTTCTCTGGGAGCAGATGATTATATAACAAAGCCATTTCGTCCATTAGAGTTGGTTGCTCGTGTAAAGGCACAAATACGAAGATTTACTTTCTACAACCAAGGTTCGAAGCAGCAAGAAGATATCATTGATTTTGCTGGCTTGGTGATTAATAAAAACACACGACAAGTCTTTTTAAATGAAAGGCCCATATCCCTTACACCTACGGAATTCGCTATTCTTTGGTATTTATGCGCAAATCGAGGGACAGTTATTAGCTCAGAGCAATTATTCCAAGAAATTTGGGGGGAAAAGTACTTTAGCAGCAATAACACGGTAATGGTTCACATTCGACATTTACGGGAAAAAATGAAGGATGCTGCGGAGAACCCAAAGTATATTAAAACGGTTTGGGGAGTGGGGTATACCATTGAAAAATGAGTTTGGCAAACTGAAAAGGAAAATGGTTTTACAAATTATTTCTATACTTGTCATCGCTAGCATCATAGGCCTTTTTATCAATTTTGCATTTATTGATGGGGTCTTACAAGCTCCCTTTGCAGATGCTTTTATTGCTTTTTGTGAAAATGTCTTGCAGCTTGATTATTATGCTGCAAGCAATGCCTATCATGTGTTATTTCGACAAAATAAATCGCTTTGGCTAGCGATAGGATTTATTTTATTATTATTGATTATTTTCTATATCGCCTCGTCTCGATTTACCCGATATTTTCATCAAATTAGTTCAAGTATTACCATGCTTGCAGATGAGTCAGGAAAGGAAATTGAGCTCCCAGCCGAACTCGATTTTTTGGAGAAAAAATTAAATAACGTGAAATATAAATTAGAAAAGCGTGCAAGGGATGCGCAAGAAGCTGAGCAACGAAAGAATGATTTAGTTGTCTATTTAGCGCATGATATTAAAACACCCTTAACATCCATTATTGGCTACTTAAGTCTTTTAGATGAAGCGAGGGATATGCCTGTAGAGCAGAAAGAAAAATATGTGACGATTACATTAGAAAAAGCTTATAGACTGGAACAACTAATCAATGAATTTTTTGAAATAACCAGATTTAATTTACAATCCATCATTTTAGAGAAAGATTCTATTCCTTTACATCATATGTTAATGCAAGTGGCCGACGAGTTTTATCCATTGCTCGCACCAAAGGGTCAAAAAGCCATCGTCAAATTAGATGAAGCTATTACTATCTATGCAGACGGTAATAAATTAGCAAGGGTATTTAATAATATTTTAAAAAATGCAATTGCCTACAGTGATCCGAATAGTACAATTGAAATTAGTGCGCAAAGCGAAAATAATCAGACATTTATTTCGTTTACGAATACAGGGAAGACGATCCCTCCTGAAAAATTAAAAATGATATTTGAAAAGTTTTACCGCTTAGATAGTGCAAGGTCTACCCAAACAGGAGGTGCTGGGCTTGGTTTAGCCATTTCTAATGAAATTGTACAGGCCCATGGCGGAACGATTACCGCAACTTCTAGTAATGATACAACCGTATTCACCGTGATGATTCCAACCAATTCTTAAGAAACCTTAAGAATTCACTAATAGTAAATTAAAAATAAGCTCCTTTTTTTATGGTTGAATAAAAGCATAAAGAGAAGGAGTTGTTTTTATGTTCAAGAGAAAAGGTATTTTGAGTTTATTGTTCTTATTCATGATGATATTTATTTATTTTCAATTGAAAGAATCGCCAATGACTTTACGTCAGGAAACAGATCAAGCATCAAAAGTAGTTCAAACAGCCAGTCAGCATATGCTCGATTTTGATTTATACAGTTCGAATGCAATTTTAGTGAATTTGGATGAAAATCAAATTCTCTTAGATAAAAAAAGTGAGGAAAAGATTTATCCTGCTTCTTTGACAAAAATGATGACGGTTCTAGTCGCGATTGAGCAGATATCCAATTTACAAGAAGAAATCATTTTACCTAAACATATCTTTCAGGATTTATTAGAGGAAAATGCGTCAGTGGCGGGCTTTCTCCCAAATGAAAAGCTGACAGTAGAAGATTTGTTGTATGGCTCTATGTTGCCATCAGGTGCAGAGGCATCACTAGGTTTAGCTGAATATGTTGCCGGGTCAGAACGTGGATTCGTGAAACTGATGAACGAAAAGGCGCAGCAACTAGGCATGAAAAATACGCACTTTGTGAATACAACTGGACTGCACCATTCAGATCATTATACAACTGTAAAGGATATGTCTTTACTTTTACAATACGCCTTAACAAACGATGATTTTCGAAATGTTTATACAGCAGAAAGATATTCTATAAAATCAACAAACCTTCATCCTGAAGGCATTACTTTTACCAGTCGCATGTTTCAACATATGACATCAAGTGCATTGCCAGGAGGGGAATTTTTAGGTGGAAAAACTGGCTATACAGAAGATGCAGGCTTATGTTTAGCAAGCTTAGCTCTTATAAATGGACAAGAATATGTGCTAGTGACAGTAGGAGCGGACGGTAGCCCTAGAACGGAGCAATATAATATTACCGATGCCATTTCGGTTTTTAGTCAATTATAACTTCATTACTAAATTGCTAGCCCCTAATAGAGTGTGATTGGAGAATATTTCATTTTCTAATCACACATTTTTTTGTAGTTATAATAATTCTCTATAAACCAACTTGTTGTTGGTATTGCAGAAATAAAGATGCCTCTGACAGTCGTTTAAAGGAGTAGTATCTGATTTATTGTGGAATCATTCGAATCGGAAGGTACATTAATAGATAGATGATTTATTAATTTTAATTTTCAGAAAAATGATATATAGTAAATATGATCAAATACATTCATCTTTAAGGAGGATACTATGGGGAGATTAGTTCATTTTGAAATTCATGTAAGTGATATGGAGCGGGCAAAGGATTTTTATGGGGAAGTTTTTGGATGGTCATTTCAGGACTGGAGTGAATATGCAGGAATGCCTTACTTCGGTGCTGTGACAGGTGAAGATGATGAACTTGGGATTAACGGTGCTTTAATGCAACGTCAAGGTCCTTCACCAGAAACAAACCAAGCGTTGAATGGCTTTGCTTGTACGATGGGTGTTGAAAGTTATGATGTAACGGAAGCAAAAATTCTTGAAAACGGGGGCAAAGTAGCCATGCCAAAGTACGCACTACCAGGAATGGCATGGCAAGGCTACTATCTTGATACGGAAGGCAATGTATTTGGTATTCACCAGCCCGATAAAAATGCCAAATAGTATTGAGGGGGGAAATCCGCTCTAAAAGAGTTGAGAGCCGCTCCAAAGAAGTGGGAATCCGCTCCTAAAAGTGTGAGAGCCGCTCCAAAGAAGCGAGAACCCGCTCCTAAAAGTGTGAGAGTCGCTCCAAAGAAGCGGGAACTCGCTCTTAAAGAGTTGAGAGCCGCTCCAAAGTAGTGAAAAACCCACTCATAAGTTGAAAAAACTATAAAGCAGTAAGACCTATGTTCGAGAAAACGAGCATAGGTCTTTTTTGATCATCCGATAGGTAAATGTGGAGATTTGTAAATATGTAATGTTTTATTTTGGTAAATTTGGTATCGTTAAATGAGGTAAGTTATCAAATGATACATAATATGCAAGGAGAAATAGCAATGAAAAAAAGAAGGCGTATGTTATTTTTATTCGCACCAATATTGATTTTAGCATCTTGTAGTAGTGAGGACGAAAGTGTTACTGCTAATGAGAAAAAGTATATTTCATCGATTCAGAAAAAGGAAGTATATGAGATTCAACAGCCTGCAAAAGTCAATATTGCTAGAGGTTCATTTATCAAAAATATGAATAATGCTTTAAATATTAATGAAATAGAAAGAGGACTCATGAATTTATCGGTGAATCATTTCTCAACAGACAAGTTTTATATGCAGCAAGGCCAATATTTAGAAGAGAAAACGATCAACCAATGGTTAAGTAGAAAGACAGAGGAAGGTATTGGGTTAAATCCAGCCATTGAAACTAGAAGTGACAATGTACTAGAGGATGAAAAAAAGTATCCTTTGATTCTCTCACATGTGTTAGAACAAAATTTTATTAATAAGGAAAATAACAAAGTAGAGGGGCTGTCAATCGCCATCTCATTAAATGAGTTTTATGATATACGAGTTTCCGATGCCAATGGTTTAATTTACACAGGCCAAGTGAAAGTAGACCAAAATGATGATGATATCAACGACGTTAAAAATTACGGTAAGGAAGTAGCTAAAAGGATTCTTGAGGATATTAGAAAAAATGAAAAATATCCGAGAGTTCCTATTTATTTAACTTTATATCAAGAATCTAATATAAACGATATTATTCCGGGCATATTTTTAGCTGAAACCTTTATACCTAAAGATGCAGATACCATAACAAAATGGCTTGATATAGATAAAAAGCATTATGTATTCCCATCAGATGCTTTATATAGTTTGGACCAAAATATGTATAATAAATTATTAATTTTTAAAGAGGATATTCAAGGTGGATTTAAACATTTAAATCCTAAAATCATGGGAAAACTTCGTTATGAAGATGGTAAATTAACAGATATTAATCTAGAAATACATGTACCACTGGTTAACGATATTGAATTAATTGGCTTGTTACAGCTCACTAGTACAAAAATAAATACAATTTTATTTGACTATATCCCCATTACCATTCGGGTAATCGATCAGAAGCAGGATGTTGGAATTGTTCTCTGGGACCCAACGGAAAAACAAATTTTTGCATCACCTATTTGAATATTTTAAATTTCGTAACTTGTATTTATATCGACTGTAATTGAAGAACCATCATTATTATCAAATTTCATGAACCATTGACCAGCTTGGCTTGCATCCAACTCGTAAGTTGAAGTCAATGATTGTCCAGATTTAATGATCTCTCCGTCTATCCAAACCGTTCCATTAGGTGCAGTTAATATAAACCTAATAGATTGTGAGCTGTTATTTTTCACATAAATTTGAATTGTAGCAGTGCCATTACTAGGCGCTTTAAAATTAAAGCTCATCGAACCCTGACCAGTTGGAAAGGTAGAAGACGTTGTAAGAAGAGAATCACTTTTTTCAGCTGTGAGGGTAGAATGAGATTTCTCAGCAGAAGCACCAAGGTTTGGCGGAATAGATGATTTGTGTATAGGATCTTCTATAAAAGATGCTCCACCAATTGGAAATATTAAAAGAGTAACTATAAATAAAGAGGCAAATTTTCTCATGATTCCTCCGCTTAAATATTATTAAATTATCTCAATAATACCTTTATTTAACTTTGTAGTAAATATTATTTTGTATATGCATTTTTCATTTGTAAAGTGTATTTTATTGCAATCTCTGCCACGAATAATTATTATGAAAATGATAATCATTATCAATTATAGAGGAGGAGAGTAGCAGTGAAAAGACACCTTATTATTGGAATGCATTTAGCTGTTTACGGGAATCATGGCAAACAGGGCGCCTTGATAGACGAACATATTGCATTTGCGCAGCGTGCTGAGGCAGCGAAATTAGATTTTGTATTTAAAGCGGATTATTTAATAGCTCATCCAGAATTAATGGCTAAAATGAAAGGAACAGTTGGCTTAGATCCTAGCTTTTTAATGGCGATGGTGGCAAGAGAAACGAAACAGATTGGCTTAGTAACAACGATTTCCACATCCTTTACGCCACCTTATCTGATTGCGCGTCAATTGCAGTCCTTAAATTGGATTAGCGAAGGACGAGTTGGATGGAATATCGTCACCTCTATAGATGGCGCCCATAATTTCAGCAATGAGCCCATGCCTTCTTCCGAGGAGCGTTATGCTAAAGCTGCAGAATGTACAGCGGTGGTCAAGCAGCTATGGCATAGTCATCCCTATGAAACATTAGAAATGGATGGAAAATTAGAGAAAATAATAGAGCTTGTTAAGCCAATTGAACATGAGGGCGAATTTTTCCATATAAAGGGTCCCCTAAATCTACCTATGCATCCAGCAGGAGAGATTCCGCTCTTCCAAGCAGGTGCGTCGGATGTTGGGCGGCGATTTGCGGCTACGGTTTCCAATGCGATTTTTGCGGCTACACCAGCCATGGAGGTGGGTATTGAGATGCGTAATGATTTACGTCAGCAGGCTATAGAAGTAGGTCGTTCAGCCGACGATATTCGCTTATTACCTGGACTCTATTTCTTTATAGGGGATACATATGAAGAAGCACTCGAAATGCACCGACAAGCATATGCACATTTAACACTTGAGCGACGCTACAGAGCTTTAGAATCTGTGATTGGTATGGATGTTCGTCATTTGGCACTTGAAGATCAGGTAACGGTTGATATGCTGCCATCAAAGAATCAACAAGTACGTAGTAAAACACATGCAGAATTGGTACGTCGTTATATTATAAACAATGAACCAACTGTCGCAGTATTGTTAGCACGTCCAGAGGTAATTGGCTCAGCCCACCTTGTAGCAATCGGTACACCACAGGATATTGTCGATCAAATCGTTACTTTTTATGAAGAGGGTGCATTGGATGGCTTTATTGCCATACCAGGTGGACCTGCGAAATCTTTGGATTTGTTCTTTAGCGACGTTATTCCCATGTTAGTAGAGCGGGGGCTATTCAGAGCTGAATATGAAGGTAGCACATTACGTTCCCATTTAGGCTTAGATGTGCGATCCCCCATTAATAGCTGAAAAAGGGCAAGCCATAAGCTTTGCCCTTTTGTTGCTAGAAACTCATTCGAATATTAATAGGATAAAGATAAGGTGATTCGGGTTGTTCGATTGTTACCCAATCATCAATATGGATAATAGGTAAGCTTGCACCCTCATATGTTGTTTGACTAATTGTACCGACCGCTTCAATCCATGTATCTTCTGTGAGTGTAGGAGCGTCCGAAAACTCTGTCAGAAAGCCAACGATACTGGCATCGGCGACACAATGCGTAATAAGAAACCTTGAAATCACTAGTTGCTTTTCTGTAAAACTTTCTTCTTTTAAAACAAAGCCCTTCAACTGTATTTTCTTCCCTAAATAGTTAGCCAAATTTTGATTAATTTCCTCGTAATAGATCGTATAGTCCTCATCAGTCATTTTCAGCATAGATTGTTGGGATAACTGTTGCTTTAATTTGTCATATTGCTTTTTTGTCATTTCCTGTTTTTCTTCCATCAGTCTGGGATCAGCATCATGCTCATCATAGATGTTTTCATCAATCGTTTCATTTGAAGTGAGGTAATCCTCAATTTTAGTTGATCGGTTTTGCTGAGTGAGAATAAATGCACCACCCTTTTTATCAGCGATGGATGCATCTAAAATTTTTGCTGGCACGAAGAAGCCTGTCATTATTGGTGTCATAATAATGAGGTAGGCTATTATTTTT
Organism: Lysinibacillus sp. K60; assembly: GCF_019731275.1. NCBI lineage: Bacteria > Bacillati > Bacillota > Bacilli > Caryophanales > Bacillaceae > Lysinibacillus > Lysinibacillus sp. K60. The sequence goes on from NZ_JAASJR010000003.1 coordinate 179,640, forward strand.
TTTCGGGTAAAGGCTGTGTGACCATGATCGTGATGGGAGCAGCATGCTTGTCCCGTTTGATCACATGAATGGGGAACCTTTGAAAAAGATATAACTCTTGTCACTTGAACAAGAAATAGTATAAAAAATAAAATGGCGGCTGTTTTACTCAGCCCTTCATATTTAGGGTTGATAAATTTTGCTAGTTCTCCGGTCCAATGCAGGTTGGCAATCATAGCCGAAAAGGCGAGTAACATTAAGGCTCTTAGCGCTTGTTGAACGTGAAATTTCATGGTTTTCCCCCTTAGAGATACGCTGAAAGAATCCATATACTAATGTAGACAACTATAGCCACTAAGGCGATTAACCAAAAAACAAATTTTAAACGAAATACGCTCATCAACATAATGGTATTTTTCAAATCGATCATAGGGCCAAAAATAAGAAAGGCCAGAATGGATGGGGTGGAGAAAATGGCACTAAAGGATGCACCAATAAAGGCATCTGCCTCAGAGCAAAGTGACAGAATGAAGGCTAAGCCCATCATAACTAGAATGGAGGAGGGTTCACCTTCTCCAATGGCTACAAGTGTTTTGGTAGATACATAGGTTTGTACAAAGGCAGCTAAAAATGCCCCGATAATTAAGTATTTACCCATATCAAAAAATTCATCGATGGCATGTTTGACCACATTTAATAATTTGGTGAAGAAGGATATCTGTTGACTAGAGGTTGTTAATGAGTAGGGCTGTAAAGTGCTCTTAAATTGGGAGCCTTTAAAAAATAAACTGATAAGTAATGCTACTACAATAGCGATGACAAAGCCAACAAGCATTCGAAGGCTCGCTATTCTTAAATCATTTCCAAATGCCATATAAGTAGAAAGAATAACAACGGGATTAATAAGTGGACCAGTTAACATAAAGCCTATAGCTGCATGTATAGGTACACCTTTGACAATCAATCTTCTAACAATCGGAACAATCCCACATTCACAGGCTGGAAATAATGCACCTACAAGACAACTCATGATAACGGCCATCACAGGGTTTCGAGGAATCCACCTTTGGATATGTTCCTCTGTTATAAAAATCTGAATAAAGCCAGCAATCAGTATTCCAATTAAGACAAATGGTAATGCTTCAATTAAAATACTTAAAAATATCGTATTTAAATTGAGTAGAGAGGAACTAAGGTCGTTTAGTGCTGAAACATTGAATAACAGTAGTGGTAGCATGCCTATGAATAGAATGAAGAGCAACCAAAAATTCAATACATATTTGGAAAAATGGAGACGTTCCACATAGACCTCCTTAAAGTGTAATGGTTACGTTTTAATTTAAGGTATGACATAGATGATATTGTTAGTACTTCAAAAAAGGAAAGAGAAAGTAAAAATTGATACCTACCATCTTTTTACTTTCCCTCTATATCGAATTATTTATGAGAATACTTAGTTCTATATTGTTTAGGGGTAATCCTAGAAAAATGTATCTTTTTAGCAAAGATTTTCCCTGTTCTTTTTTTGAAGGGTGGTGTCATTCATCACTTCTCCAAATTGAAATAAGAGCCTATTCTTACTCTAATTATACAAATCATGGCTATTTTGTTTTCTACAGCTAGTGCGAAAGATAAGATTTGCAGAAATGTTGATTGGAGTAAAGCGGCTCAACGGACGCCTCCTGGAAAGGACGCTGGCGGAACGGAAATCAACCCCTCACCTTGCTAAAAGGTTTTTTCTGTTAGAGACAGAGCTTTTTTAACAACATGAAGAAGTCCAGTGAAACTTTTCACTGGATTTCTTTAGGTAATGAATTAATATGCTATAGGGTGAACTTTTTGAGCTCATTCATCAATGTATCCGTCATAGCTTGAAGCTCGTCTATTTTAGTACTAATTTTTTGTAAGGATAGTAGCTGCTCTTGCGTTGATGCTGATATTTCTTCTGTGCCAGCAGCCGTTTCTTCTGTAATAGCAGAAATATTTTCAATAGTACTATTTACTTGTTGGCTCATTTCATTCGTTTGTGCCATTTCTTTTGTGAGATTTTGTAAATCGCGATAGATATTTGTTATGTGCATGGTAATAACTGAGAATGATTGTTCTGTTTCTACCATGGATTGAGATTGCTCATTTGATAGCAGATAACCTCGTTCAGCCGTAGTAAGGATGTGCGTAATGCCATCTTGAATATGCGAGACCATTGAGGTGATTAAATTCGTAGCATTCTCCGTTTCAGTAGAGAGCTTTTTAACCTCCTCGGCAACAATGGCAAACCCTTTGCCTGCTTCTCCAGCTCGTGCAGCCTCGATGGCAGCATTTAGGGCTAATAAATTTGTTTGGCTGGCAATCGTATGGACAGCATTGGCTGCGCCTTCAATTTCCGAAGTAAATTGAGAGAATTGAGTTACAGCTTCCTTAATATCAAGTGATGTCGTTGAAATATCCTTTGCAATGGAAGATTGTTTTTCTAATGAATATTGACCATTTTGAACAGCCTCCAGAGCTTGTTTGCCAGTGTCAGCAGATTGCTCACTTGTATGCATTACATCCTTAAATTGATCTGCCATAGTATTCATTTGGAGTGCCACTGATTGAATGTCTTCTGACATCGTATAGCTGCCTTTTGCTAATTCGTCGGTTGAGGTAGCGACTTGATTACTACTTTCATGAATATTGTTCATATGGCTCGTTACTTCTTGTGTAAACAAATTAACATCCTTTCCAATATAATCGATGGATTGTACGGTACTTTTTAAATTATTCATCATGTCTGCAAAGCTTTTTGTTAATTGATCAATCTCATATCGACTGTTAGCTTGATAGGAAAGGGTGGAGGTATCAATAGTTAAGTTTCCTGTTGCTGCGGCCTGTGCGCAATCTACAATCTGATTAATGGGTTTGGTAATTCTTTTCGCAGCCACATAGGAATAAAGTATCGTAGCAATAATTAATAGCACACTACCTATGATGGTAGTGGTTGTAATGAAACCTATTTTTTGCTTCGTTACTTGGATCATTTCTTGATACCATTCGTTTGTTTCTTTTTTGAGCAAATGCATATCGTTTAAAATTCCTTTAATTCGGATGGACTGCTTTTTAATTTCAGAGCGATTGTTTTCTTGAAACCCGCTTTCAGTCGCCTTTTCTAGATTTTTAAATTTACTAGCTATTTTTTCGACGATTTTCTGATGTTCAGGTAATCTCGTTAGAGAGGCTAATGCCTCTAAATTACTTTTTGTTTCTTGTAAAATAGCGAGCGCTTCATTTTTATTGGCCTCACTATCTAAGTAGGTAAAATTATTTAAAGATTGACTGGCAACAACTAAGCTTTGCTCTAGTTCTTTTACTGCAAGTAAAAGTTTCGTATCATCCTGTGCTGTTGTTTGGATCGTAAATGTTTGTAGGATAATAAAGCCAATCATAGCCATAGCCAGTACGATTGGAATCAATGTGTTCATAAATAATTTCTTACGTAGTGTCACTGGTCATTCCCCTTTTCCGCAGTAACTTTTATCGTACCTGAAATAATGGCTTCTTTGGCTTTTTCGATGGCTGTCTGTTGCTCAGCTGTCAGTTGAATTACACGAATATCTGCTAGTCCCACACCTTGATCCGCTAAACCTAATGCAAAGGATTTTTCCTTAATTTTTCCATTTTCGACTAATGTCTTTGCAAGTTGATAGACGGCAAGGTCAACATTTTTAAGCATGGATGTGACAACTGTTTTTTCTGCAACAAAAAACTGATCGATATCAACACCCGCTGCATAGATCCCCATTTCCTCGGCCTTTTTTATCGCCCCAAAGCCAGTAAAGCCTGCTGCATGGTAGATAAAATCAACGTTATTTTTGATATACCTTTCTGCTATTGCTGCACCAGCCTGGGTATCGTCAAAGGTACCAGCATAATCACTCATAATTTCAATCGATGGCTCTACATAACGAGCTCCTTCGATAAAACCATTTTCAAAATGGTGGATAACAGGAGCATCTGCTCCACCAATGAAGCCAACTTTTCCTGTTTTGCTTGTCATAGCGGCAATCATCCCAACTAAAAAACTACCTTCTTGTTCTTTAAAAGTAATTGATATGATGTTGTCAATTTCAGATTGTCCGTCAATCAGTATAAATTGCTGAGAGGGATTTTGTTTCGCTGTCTTTTCTAGTGCTTCTTGCACAGAGAACCCGAGACCAATGATGATATCATATTTTTCTGCTACAAGCTCATTCAGCTTTTCCTCGTATTTACCATCAGGAGCCTCTTTGTAATCAAACAAAATACCTAGCTCATCGCGCGCCTTTTCTAAGCCTTTAAAAGCAGAATCATTAAATGATTCATCTCCTAGTCCTGCATCTGATAGTAAAATCCCTATCTTATATCCTTTCGTTGATGTTTCTGTCGGTGCTGAGGAACAGCCTGCTATCAACAGTGTGATCAAAAGAAAGCTAGTGATTAATTTCTTCAAATTATGTGTACCTCCTGTTGTGTATAAAATATATATCGGCAAAAACTTAATATTTTTAGTCTGATGTCAGACATCCGTAAAAATAAATTTTTTAGCATGTCTAAGAATAATGATTCATTTCTATATACATAATAAGTTAATAATATAAAGCAAGATTACTAATAAAAGGTTTCCGTAGCACTTCTTCTATGTACAGTACTATAAAAGCCTAACGAAAATAGCGTTAGGCTTTACTACATGTTCTAAACAGCGCCGAATAATTTTAATAAATTTATAATAATAATGCCAATTACCCCAAAGTCTGAATCGCCGAAGGTTGTGCCCTCATAACCAATGTCTCCCATAAAGATAAGGAGTATGGCTGGAATAAAGCTAATTAATAAACCATTGGCAAAGGCTCCGGACATCGCACCAATTCTACCACCAGTAGCATTTCCAAAGACACCCGCCGCAGCACCTGTGAAGAAATGTGGAACAAGACCTGGCACGATGACTTTTAGTCCGATGAAGGGGAGAATAAACATGGAAACCAGTCCTGCTATAAAACTAAAAATGAAACCAATAATAACGGCATTTGGTGCAAAAGGGAAGATGGTTGGACAATCAAGTGCTGGTTTTGTGTTTGGTACAAGTTTATCTCCAATGCCTTTGAAGGCTGGAATAATTTCAGCAATTAACATCCGTACACCTGCTAAAATAATATAAACACCTGCTGCAAATGTAATCGCTTGCATAATAGCGAAAATAATAAAATTAGAGCCTGCAGATAATTGAGTCTCAATATAGGAAGGGCCAGCGAAAAGGGCAACAATCACAAAGAACACACTCATTGTTAAAGAAATAGCAACGGAGGTATCTCGTAAAAAGCCTAATGATTTCGGAACCTGTATATCCTCTGTGGATTTCATTTTATTACCAAAGAGCTTACCAATCTTTGCTGAAACATAATAGCCAACACTGCCAAAGTGACCAACAGCAAAGTCGTCACTACCTGTTATTTGTCGAACTGTCGGCTGTAAAATGGCAGGGAACACGACCATACAAAGCCCAAGAATAATAGACCCGACAAGAATAAGAGGTGTACCACTCATCCCTCCAACTGACAATGAAGCAGCGATTAAACAAGCCATAAATAATGTATGATGTCCAGTTAAAAAGATATATTTTAATGGCGTAAATCGCGCAAATAGTAGATTCATAATCATACCAAATACCATGATTAATGCAGTAGCTGTACCAAAATTAGTCTGAGCAGCTGCCACGATGGCCTCATTGTTGGGAATGACTCCCTGTACTTGAAAGGCATGATCAAACATTTTACTAAAATGATCTAAAGAGCCAATCAAGACAGTGGCACCTGCTCCGAGGATGACGAAGCCCATTATCGTTTTTAATGTACCTGACAGAACAGTGGAACTTGATTTTTTTTGAATGAGTAAACCAATAAAAGCGAATAGGCCGACTAATATAGCTGGTGTTCCTAAAATGTCATGCATGATAACATCTAACATACCAACACCTCATCCTATCCAAATTTTTAATGCTTAAAGCAATGGTTCAAGCTTTTCTTTTATTTCTGAAATACTCATCATATTTACGATGCTCACAATGATTCCTTTGTCTTTCGCTAATTCATTCACGATATCTGCTGCCCCTAAATAAATATCTGCTTTCTCCGCCTTGGCCGACGCTAAATCTGTATGCGTTACCTCTGCATCTTTCCCCAATACTTCTAATGCTTTTTTAACATTCAATTCTAAAATAAAGCTACTTCCTAAACCGCTCCCACACACGACTAAAATTTTCATTCTGTTGACTCCTTTGTCGTATATTGTTTGATTTTCTCCCATATCATGTCCGCATGTTGACAGGCGATTAGGTCATCAATCTGATCGGGTTCTTGTAAGACTAATGCCAAATCAGCCAACACCTGTAGATGTGAAGCATTGTCAATGGCAGCTAGCACAATCAGTAGGTAGACAGGCTGATTAGGGCTAAAAAAAACAGGCTTTTGTAATCGTAGCAAGCTTATGGCTAGTTCAAGAACCCCATCAGATGGCCGTGCATGAGGAATGGCTACTTTGGGTGTGATGACAACGTAAGGACCATAATGTTCAATAGATAGAATCATGGCTTCGACATAGCGCTGTTCAATTTTGTGTTGTTGTACTAATGGGCTAGCCGCTAAATGAATTGCTTCTTGCCATGATCGGACAAAGTTTGCAAGCTGTATACAATCTTTTGTCAACAGCTTGGTTAGCAAGGACAACCCTCCTTTCATAAAAATATCTTCCCATTCCATGTTATTACGACTGTATGTGGAATTATGTCATCGTAGAAGACATTTTTAATTGCTTTGCTATTTCATAAACCGACACTTTGACAAATTCATCCATTTTATGGTCTAAGCGCGTTTTCGGATAAATCAATTGAATTTTTCTATTCAGTGTTACATCATGTAGATCTTTCTTCATCAGTACACCTGATTTTAATTCTTCTTCTATTAAGGAAACAGATAGAAACGCCAAGTTTTTGCCAAAGGTCAGCATCTTTTTAATCGTGCTCACAGAATCTAGCTCAATTGTGTAAATAGAAGGCTGAAATGGGTCCATCCACTTTTCAATGAAGTGATTCGTGGAGCTAGAGGATGTATGCAACAATAGCTTGTACTTAAGAATATCTTCTTTGGTGATGTCGTTTTGTGCTGCTAGCTCGTGAGATGGGCTAAATGCCAATACAAGTGCATCTTCACCGATAGTTTCGTACTGAAGTAAAGGATTTTCCTGCTTAGTCTCCATGATGAGCCCGAAATCTAATTCTTGTAGTGCTACCTTTCTTTCAATTTCGGGTGCTGTTTTTACTTCTAGTGAAATGCGAATCTCAGGATAGGTCGTTGAAACTTGATGAATTAAATCTGGCATAAAAATATGGGCAGGTAAGCCACTCGCCCCAAGTCGTAATGAACCGATATGGCCTGCTAAAAGATTTTCAATAAAACGATCCATATCCTTTTGAAGTTGAACCATTTGACGAGCGTAATGATACACACCTTCGCCCGCTTCTGTTAAACGATATCCTCCTGCATTTGTTCGAAATAAACGAATACCGTATTCCTCCTCTATAGAGCGAATATGAAAGGATACGGTGGGGGCTGTAATGCCAAGTGCTTTGGCGACAGGGGCTAATTTTTTTAATTCTACAAGTAAGCAAAATGCCTGTAATTTACTATTGTTCATTTTATCCTCCTAAAGGAAATTAGAAAAAATCTTGTATTTGCTTTAGTTTATTAGATTTTTTTTAACGTGTTATTAATAGTAGATTAATATTTTCTAAATATCTGGAATTTATAGTTGTAAGTAACGAGGAGGATACTTATGAAAATCTCATTAAAAAATATCGAGAAAAAATATGGGCAGTTTCAAGCATTATGGCCGATTGATGTGGAGTTAGATCAGCAATTTATTACGATCCTAGGACAATCAGGCTGTGGCAAAACAACCTTATTAAAGTTGATGGCTGGTCTTGAACAACCAACAAAAGGAGAAATTCGATTTGATGACACCGTCATTTATTCTTCGGCGTCTCGTAAAAATGTCAAACCAAATAAGCGTAATATTGCCATGGTTTTTCAAGATTTTGCTCTATGGCCACATATGACCATCTTCCAAAATATTGCCTTTGGCTTAAAGGGCATTATTCCAAAATCAGCTATTCCTGAACGAGTCGAGCATGTGATGCGATTGGTAAAAATGCAAGGCTATGAGCAACGAAAGCCAGGTGAATTATCGGGTGGACAACAGCAACGAGTGGCATTAGCAAGAGCTTTAGCAACCAAACCGCAATTGATTTTATTTGATGAGCCTTTATCTGCTCTTGATGCTGTTCTAAGAGAGCAAATGCAAGATGAAATTATGCACCTCATTCATGAGCTTAATTGCCAAGCCATTTTCGTAACACATGATCAAACAGAGGCTATGACAATGTCTGATCAAATTATCGTTATGGAGGCAGGAAGAATTGCTCAAATTGGCTCGCCTGAGGAAATTTATCGTGCTCCGGCAACGCCCTATGTGGCAGATTTTATTGGCAAAGTGAATTGGCTTCACAATCGACAATCAATTGTGCGACCTGAAGGTGTTTCGAGAGTATCGCGTCCTGGGACGATTGCTAAACAAGCGCAGATTGTGAAAAGTACATTTGTTGGCGATCGTTATTTAGTACAAGCACAGGTAGAAGGACAGTCTTGGAGCTTTTATGAGAAGCAGCCATTAGAGCATGGAAAAAGATTGCAAGTTTTTATTGATGAAAAACAAATCTATCAATTGGAGGGTTTACATTGAAGAAACGACATTTTAAATTATGGGCAACTGCTGGCATTTTATTGACCTTAGCATTAGCTGGCTGTGGTAATAAAGAGGCAAAAGAGACGAATGAAGCAAGTGCAAAGACACAGGAGGAGGAGAAAGTACTGACAGTGTATTCTGCTGGGCCAGATGGTTTAGCTGCAAATATTCAGCAAGCATTTGAAGAAAAAACAGGGATTAAAGTGGAAATGTTTCAAGGAACTACGGGTAAAATTCTCTCTCGTTTAGAAGCGGAAAAAAATAATCCTGTAGCTGACATTGTTGTACTTGCCTCTGTTGCCTCAATGGATGGGTTAAAAGCAACAGATCAATTGCAAAGCTACGAAGAGGCTAAAAACAAGGACAAAATCAACAGTGATTGGTCGGATCAAGATGGATATTTTTATGGCTACAGTGCCTCTGCTTTAGGGATTGCCTATAATACGAAAAATACGACACAGGCGCCTACGGATTGGTCTGATTTAGCAAAAGCTGATTGGCATAATAAAATTAATATTCCCGATCCAAGTCTGTCAGGCTCTGCTGTTGATTTCTTATTTGGTTACACAGCAGCAGAAAAAACAGCTTGGAGCACGATTGATAGTTGGAAGAAAAATGGCTTACAAGTCAATGGTGCGAATAAAGAAGCCTTGGATGCGGTTATTACAGGCGAGAAAAATGCCACGATTGCAGGTGTAGATTATATGGCTTATAAAGCAAAAGCAGACGGTGAGCCAGTGGAAATTATCTATCCGACGAGTGGGACAGTGGTTAGTCCAAGAGCAGTAGGTATTTTAAAGGATGCGCAACATGTAGAATCTGCGCAAGCCTATGTTGATTTTTTATTGTCAGATGAAGGGCAAAAGCTAGTAGCAGATGCTTACTTATTACCAGGGAATAAAGATATTGCTGTGAAAAATCGTGCAGCATTAGATGAGATTCCACAGTTAACAGTTGATTGGATGGGTGCGGAAGCGAAACAGCTGGAAGTACTAACAAAGTTTACGGATTTATTTCGTTAAATAAAGGGAGGTTGATATACCTCCTTCTAGTTTTCAGAGAGAAGGGTTGAAATCGTCATGATAATGGAAGGAAGACGAGCTTTTGGATTTTTACTGACAATTGTCATCATATTTGCTATCGCTCCGTTGATGGCCATTTTATTTTATACCTTTATAAAAGAGGGACATGTTGATATATCACAGTTTAGTCGATTGTTTGCACATGATAGACTATGGAAAACGCTTGGAAATTCGATGGTTTTAGGGGTTTTCGTGATAATTGGGACAACAATTATCGCATTACCTATGGCTTTCATTCGCACGAAAACAAGTTTATATCAATATGAATGGCTTGATATTGTGTTAACGATTCCATTTATGACACCTCCCTATATTGGTTCAATGGGCTGGATTTTGTTTATGCAGCACAATGGTTTTTTACAGCAGCTTATTCCAAGTGCTGCTTGGATGACAGATTCCTTCTTTTCCTTATTTGGCATGGTAGTGATCATGAGTCTACACCTGTTTCCGTTTTTGTATTTAATGCTGAAAAATACATTGCTTCGCATAAATGGTTCATTTCTAGATGCAACGCTGATTTTTGGGCGAAGCTCTTGGCAAAATTGGCTAAAGGTTGTGTTACCCCTTTTACTTTCAAGCTATGTTTTGGGAAGTCTGCTTATTTTTATTAAGACGCTTGCTGAATTTGGAACGCCAGCTACATTCGGCAGTCGGATTGGGTTTCAAGTGTTTACAACCGAAATTCATTCCTATTTATCAAGATGGCCAGTCGATATTCGCATGGCAACCTCGCTATCCTTATTCTTATTGTCTGTTTGCTTAGTCATTTGGTATTTCCAGAATCTCATTGGACGCAAGTATACATATGGTGTGCTATCAGGAAAAACGCCTGCTAGACGTGAGATCAAAGATAAATGGTATATAAAAACAGCTTCGTGGACTTTTGTAGGGCTTGTCCTATTATTATCGATCGGCATTCCTTATTTCTCTATTATCGTGACCTCTTTGCAAAAGGTTCGGGGAGATGGTTTACAGGCAGGGAATTTCAGTTTGGCTTCTTATCAAGAGGTTTTCACCAGTGGAAGTGCAGGATTGACAGCATTTTTAAATAGCATCGTTTTTTCTATCATGACAGCCTTGATAACCGCCATAATAGGTTTATTCATCGCTCTTTATATTAAAAAAGGAGAAACTAGAAAGCAGCAAATATTAGACTTCTTTAGTTTAATGCCTAATATTATTCCGGGGATTGTCTTTGTTGTAGGTTTAATTATGTTTTGGAATGCTCCTTGGCTTCCCGCAACAATTTATAACACAAAGGCAATGGTAGTAGTCACATACTGTGTACTGTTTTTACCTTATTCGGTGCAGTATATAAAATCTTCTTTTTCACAATTAGATGCCTCTATTTTTCAATCAGCTGCTATTTTTGGGCGTAGTAACATTGCGGTTTACCGTCGTATCATCCTACCACTTTTGATGCAGGGTATTTTAACAGGAATGATGATGACTTTTATTATATCAATGCGAGAGCTTGTAGCTGGCCTTTTAATTTTGCCACCATCCGTAGAGACTGGGGCAACCTTTATCTATAGCCAATTTGAGCAAGGTAATGTAGGAGTTGGAATGGCAGTAGCTGTTATAACCGTCCTTATGACTGTCATTTTTATGTTGCTATTGGGTTGGCTGCAAAAACGAGGAGGGCAGGCAAATGCTTAGTGTTGAAATTTTAGGTGGTGTAGGCGAATATGGGCGCAATTGTTTTTATATTGAAAATCAGAGACAGGCCATTTTATTGGATTGTGGCATTATGAAAAATACACAAAAAACGCCACCAAATATTACATCTAATCATATTGAAAAGCTAGCTGCTGTCTTTATTTCTCATTCACATATTGATCATGTGGGGGCATTGCCATTACTAAAGAACATGGGCTATACCGGACCGATACTAATGAGTCATACAACTGCTCAGCAGCTTCCACTGCCTATTCCACAAATCCGAACTTTCTATCCAGATACGATTGGAAAATGGATAGAGGTCAATGAATATCTTGCCTTTCAATGGGGATATAGTGGGCATTTAATTGGAAGCGTGTGGTACAAAATTCGTTTCTTTGAGGAAATGATTTTTTTCTCTGGTGATTATGTAGTCGATTCGTATTTATTAAAGGCGACCTTGCCAGAGGGGGATGGAACGGTTTATGATGTAGCGCTTATTGATAGTGGACATGCGGAAAAATGCATTCGAAATCTTGAGGTGTTACAGCAAATGGCTATGTATGTAAAGGCTCATCCCAATCATTCATTTATATTCCCCTCCTCTTTTTCGGGCAAAACAGTCGATATTATGACGTATCTTTCCGAACATACAACTCGAGCAATTAGGGTAGATGCCAAGCTACAACCTTTATTGGCGTATTATGATGAAGAACATGAAAATATTTGGCCGAATAAAGTGATGCTTTTAGAACGACTCAAGCAAAAACAGGACAGTGATCATGTACTGTATTTTGTCTCAGAGCAGGATGAGGCTCAAGTGGAGGCGCTTGCAAAGGATGATCCTACGGCAATTTTTGTTCATACAGGCTATTCTCGTCATGCTTACAATCCAGCTAGCTTAAAGCATATCTCTGAGGAATTCTTCTATAAAACACATCCAGACTATTGGGATATAGTGGCACTGTCGCAGAGACTTCGTGCACGACAAACGATCTATTTTCATAGTACACATACAAATTTAACAACAACATTTCCGAAGGAGGAATTAAAGCGTGACTAAACTAAAAAAATGGGCATTTTATCTGTGTGTCTTGGGCTTGATGTTGATTAGTATGATAAGTGTGAATACAACACAAGCGCAAGCAGCCATTGAGCCAGGCCATGAAATTAAATTCAATATTAAACCTGAGATTTTTAAGGAATCAACTATTTTCCAGGTTTTTCAAGCAACTAAAAAGGATGATGTAAAAGTTTATTTTTATGATACGCTTGACCAATCGTTTCTCCATAAGGATTATATACATCGCTTACGTGTATATAAGGGTAGTAATAAAATGGATATAACCTACAAAAAGCGTTTTTTAAACACACCCTTAAGTGAAGCAATAGCAGAAACAATGAATCATGGTTTTACTGGTTCTGAGTCAAATTATAAGTTTGAGCTAGATATTAAGGGAGACCATCGTACATTTACGATTAGCCGGAAGGAATCCTTGAAGACTTCTGCTGAGGTCTCTTATGATTCAGTTGCTACAAATGTTGCGAAAAAACTCATTCTTGAAAATGCGCCAAAGAAAATTGTAAATTGGAATTCCGAAGCATGGTATAAAAATACGTTGTCTCAAGTTGTCGTATATGGGCCTGCTAATACTATGACCTATAAAGGAAGCTTTTTAGGACATGAAGCGGATATAGAGGTATGGCAGTACAAAGGAGACATTATGGTTGAACTTTCTACGAAGGTAGATGATGTGGCTCAAGCAGCTACTATAGAAAAGCAATGGTATGAGCAACTATTATCCACTGGCTATTTAAGCGCGGATCAACGAGGTAAAACGGCATTTGTTATGGATAAATGAATAGGACAATAATGATTTCGCCTCATATAGAAATGAGGCGAAATTTTTCTTTGGCAACAGAGAGATTAAAAAAGTAGGTCCATGTTTGTTCTAACTTTGATAATTTCGCTTACACTTACTATAGGACGAACTTTGGGTGATATGAGGGGGAAATAACATAGCGAAAAAAATGGGCATTGTTACACTACTACTTTTCGGTGTTTACGTGCTTTGTATGTACTGGTATATATTCCACAGCGGTGGTGGTAAAATACCAAGTGCCTTACAAGGAACGGCGGCAGATCCCGTGATGTTTATGTCTGGCAAGGAGCTTTTTTTAAGTGGTGAATATTCAAAAATACGGAACTTTGTATTCTTTGTAGCCACACCTTTAGAATGGCTGATCTACTTCTTGATTTTACTATTGGGCGTATCTCGTTATTTCGAAAAAGTGACGACCTCCCAAACGAAGTGGAAGCTGTTGCAAAATGCAGGTTACTTATTTTTATTATCTTTATTGCTGTATATTGTGCTATTCCCGCTTGATTATTATCGCTATCATCTTAGCAAAAGCTATGGCATTAGTACACAAGCATTTGCATCTTGGATGAAGGATGGTGTCATTGATTTTTGGGTGAATTTTGGCACTAGCTTGATTATTGTTACAGTGATTTATTGGTTCATTAAAAAGAGCGAAAAAAGATGGTGGCTCTATGCTTGGCTTTTAACTATCCCTTTTACAATCTTTGTGATGTTCATTCAGCCTGTTGTAATTGATCCTTTATACAATGATTTTTATCCACTAAAAAATAAAGAGCTGGAAACAAAGATACTTACACTTGCTACACAGGCGAATATTCCAGCAGAGCATGTTTATGAGGTCAACATGGCAGAAAAGACCAATGCCTTAAATGCTTATGTGACAGGAATTGGGAGCAATTCGAGAATTGTGCTATGGGATACTACATTAAATAGACTAACGGACAATGAAATTTTATTTATCATGGCACATGAAATGGGACATTATGTAGAAAAGCATATTTATTTTGGCATTGCAGGCTATTTATTCTTCATGTTAATAGGGCTATGGCTAACAGCGAAAATTATGCGTCGCTTGATTTTACGATATGGACAGGTTTTAAAAATTAATAAAATCAGTAGCATTCGTTCCTATCCATTATTTTTACTCATTACTTCTATTTTACTATTTGCTTCCAATCCAGTATCCAATTTTATATCGAGATATCAGGAAACGAGAGCCGATCAATATGCGATTAACCTTATGAATGATCGAGAAGCGGCTGTAACAGCATTTCAAAAGCTAACGATTTCAGGCTTAAGTGAAGTGAACCCACCACTTTTAGTGAAGTGGTTCCGTTATACACATCCACCGATGCTTGAGCGAATCTATAAAGTTGCGGATACCGGGGAACTTAAACAAAATATGCCTTTAAAGGAAGAACAGAAGAAAAAGTAAGAGGATAGGTTTTTCAGGAGAGTAAATTGGGTAGTCTATGACAAAGATGTATCAAAATTTGGTCGTTGATTGATAGGGGATAGCAATATGCGAAATGTGATTATAATTACACTTTCTTCCATTTTAGTGGCCTTTGCCTATAATTATTTATTGATTCCCCATGAAATTTTGAGTGGTGGGTTGAGTGGTATTGCCATCATGCTTGGGATTATTACCCCTTTGAATACAGGCGTGTTAAATTTACTGCTTAACCTGCCTTTACTGATTTTAGGTGTGATGAAGCTCGGCAAGCGATTTATTAGCTACACCATTCTTTCTGTGACTGTGTTGTCAGTGAGTTTATATATTATTCCAATACACAAAACGACACAAGAGCCGATCCTAGCGTCCTTATTTGGCGGTGTTATTGTAGGGTTTGCAATGGGCATGATTTTCCGAGCAGCTGGCTCCTCAGGGGGCTTTGATATTATTGCTATGCTACTTAGTCGGAAACGTGATTTTCCGCTCGGTACGTTAATTGCCGCTATGAATGGAATCGTAGTGGCTGCTTCTGGCTTTGTCTTTAGCTGGGATGCGGCGTTGTTAACCCTTGTGTCCATTTATGCAACTGGAAAAGTAGTGGATACAATTCATACGAGCCATATTAAATTAACGCTGATGATTATTACGAGTAAAGGGGACGAGGTCAAACAGCAGCTATTAGAAAAGCTACATCGTGGGGTAACGATTATCGATGCAAAGGGAGCGTATTCAGGCGAGGGTAGGAAAGTATTAATTACTGTTATTACGCGTTACCAACTAGCTGATGTGAAAAGCACGATTAAGGAAACTGATCCAAAGTCGTTTGTGAATATTTTACAGACGACGGAAGTAATCGGGATGTTTGATCGTGGTACAACTAAATAATGCTATTCTCTACACACGTTTTAGGTTATACTTACCATAATCGAACGTGTGTTTTTATTTGGGGAAGGGGAACGTAAAGATGGAAAAAGAAATAATTCATGCTTACTGTATACAGCTTCATGGAACAACGTATGACTACCAAGAGGAGTGGCAAGCAGATCGCTATCATATCGGTGGAAAAATGTATGCCATGCTTGGAGGAAATAGAACAGGTAAACCTGTTCTTACATTGAAATGTGAGCCTTCTCGAGCGGAGGAATTACGAGAAGCCTATGCAAGCATTATACCTGGTTACTATATGAATAAAACCCATTGGAATTCCATTTATATGGATGCTGAGGATGTCCCGATGGATTTGGTAGAGAATCTTATCCAACATTCCTATGAGCTTGTTTTCAATAAACTAACGAAGAAAGCACAGCAGGAAATTCAATTGATTGGCAATGCATCAAACAAGTAATGAATAGCGCATTTACCTTTTTGGCAAATGCGCTAATGACTAATTATAACCACGCTCACCATAAGGCTTTAGTGTCTCAAGCCATTTTTGCTCCAGCTTTTCGAGCTCTTTTTTTTCATCGAAATAGCCTTCTTCTTTTTTCTTTAAATATTCAACGATTTCCACCTCAAAAGCTTCTTGACCATATAAATTGTAATCTGCTTGAAGCTCCTTGTTCGTATGTGTATTGGTTTTTAGCATAAATTGAAAGCCATTTAAACGCTTTAAATTATTAAAGCTCCCCACAAAAACTTTGCCTGTTTGTGTATTGGTCATTGTAAAGACGCCAGCTTCAATTTTCATCTCTTTATACATTTCTTTTAACTCTTTTTTATGATCCATTATTATTAACCTACTTTCTTATTTTTTTACCCAATAGGCACTGCCATCTGCTTTCCGGTCAAGAAAACCGTATTCAATTAAGTAACGACGTATATGAACATAGTCTTCATACATCGGTTTAATCACTTCATTTAATTCTTTTTCAGTATAATGCTTTTCCTCGTCAAAAAGATTTGCAATTGCACGCAGTACTACAATTTTCTGTTTTTCGCGCTTTGGAAAGCGTACCAGTTCCTTGCCAACACCGTTTGGAAATAGCTTCTCTAATAATTGCTGTTCTTCCGTGAGGGTTACGTTATAGCGATCGTCAACCATAGTAGCTGTTTTATGAATAGGCACAAATGGTTCCTCCTTCTGATCTTGTTCTTTTAGTAACTCCATCATCACCATCAATGTTTTGGCTTGGCGTTCCTTTTCTTTTAAAGCAAAACGGTGATGGCGAATCGTTGTGGCGCTGCCAATCTCTAATTCTTCTTTTATCTCTTGATCTGATTTTCCCTCATAAAATAAGCGTAAAATATGACTTTGATGTTCTGTTAAGCCTGTCATTTTTTTATTGAGACCGTTTAAATAATGAAAAACAGAATGGTGAGCCAATGTAATATGGTGTTGCATCATTTTCTCTGCTTCATATAATAAGCCCTCTTGAGGATAAATAATGCCTTTTTCTACTTTTTCCCCACATAGTAGGCAGGTGAAGTGTGTCGCTTGATCGATATATCCCTTTTTAAGATCATCGATAGGAGCTTGCCAAAATAATTCATTTACATCCATTGCAACCCCTCCTTGATAAAACAAACGAATTTTAAATTTGTTTGTTATTTAATATTTAAAATAACAAATTGTTTGTTATAATGCAATAAAAAACACATCGTAAACTAAACGATGTGTAAAATTGTTGGCTCATATTTAGTTATATTTTCTCTTAAATAAGATCATAGATGCTAGAGAAAGAACTACAATTGTGCAGGCAATCACAATTAGACTTGTTGTGGAGCTAAGTATATGTCCATTTAGTTCATAAACAATGCCATAATTCATTTTATAATCTTCCACATAAGAAACGGGTACACCATCAAAAACATTTGCAATAGAGCTCTCCATAAATGCATTGCGTAATAATAGTGTTGTATGGCTAATTGGGAAGTACATGATTACATGTTGTGCAAAGCTTGGTAGAGCTCCAAGAGGTACATAAACACCACATAAAAATCCAAGTAATGTACCAACAATTGTGCCAAGTGTTGAGAAAGCATTTTGGGTCGACACAAATAACGAAAGAAATAAATTAAAAACACTTGCAAGCAAGACAGATAAAAACAATATGCTCAATACCTGAACAAAATCTCCGAAACTTAGAAGCTTACCTCCCGTTGTGACAATAAAGATTTCACAGCCGATGAGCGCGATAAAGGAAAAAATACAGCCGATAATAAATGCATTGAGCACATAGCTCAACTGAATGGTTGCACGAGAAAGGGGAGCTGTTAAAAAGTCGGCTTGTACCTTGGATTCTTGGTCTTTAACAGCGATACCATAGGCACCAAGTGTAGTCGAAACAGCAATCATGGAGAGTAAGCCTGCTACTAGCCATTCATTGACCATGGTGATCAATCCAGGTGTAGCTTCTGTTAGTTGTTCAATGGCATCTACCTGCATTTTTTGGAGAAAAACAGCGTACAGCACAATGACAATAATGACTGACAGTAGGGAGAAGAACACCTGTGTTTTATCCCGTCTAAAAATTTTGTTATTACGCAGAACTAAACTAAATAATGCTTCCACTATGCAACCTCCTCCTCTGCCATAATATGAAGAAAGACATCGTCCATTGATCCTTTAATGACTTCAAAGGAGGCGATAAGTGGCTCAGCTTTTTTTAAAAGGGGAAGTGCTTGTAAGGTAGAAGATAAACGGATGGTGTATATCCCTTGATTCTCTGTGTAGGAGACTGCATTTTCTTCAAGAAACTTTACACCCTCCTGTGCATTTTGAAAAACGAGAGCCATTGAATCATAGGCATATTTTGTTTTTAGTGCATCGGGCGTTCCCTGTGCGACAATTTTTCCTTTCTTTATGACAGTGACTTGGTGAGCGACTGCCGCTTCCTCCATATAATGGGTCGTTAAAAAAACAGTCATATTGGTTTCCAGTTGAAGCTGCTTAATTGCCTGCCAAACAAATTGACGTGTTTGTGGATCTAAACCCGTTGTAGGTTCATCCAGAAATAAAATACTTGGACGATGAATCAGTGCCCGAGCAATATCTGCTCGCCTTTTTTGTCCACCTGATAATGTTCCATATTTTTTCTTTTCAATATCCTCTAAATGCAAATAGGTGGAAACAAATTGATAGTTATCGGTAAGCTGTGTTTTCGATAAACCATATGTTTTCCCTCGATGGAGGATATTTTCACGTACAGTTAAGCGCTCATCTAATAGACTTTGCTGGAAAACGACACCAATAGATTTACGGATATCCGCGTTATCATTGCTTGCGTCGAGTGTGAAACCATTAATAGTTACTTGACCACTCGATTTTTTTAGTAAAGTACAAAGTATTTCAATCGTTGTAGATTTACCTGCACCGTTTTCACCTAAAAAAGCGAATAAGGTGCCTTGTTCGACTGTAAAAGAAATGCCTTTGACAGCTTGCTGTTTTCCATATTGTTTACATAAATTTTCAACTTTTATCGCAAACGTCATAAGTGTTTAATCCCTTCTCTTTTGAATTTCTTTATTGATTTTTTCAATATCATTTAATTGAAAAACATATAGAATACACCAAACAATCAAGTAAATAATGGCTTCCGCAATAAGTACATACCATACACCTGAATCAAACCAACTACCAAAATAGCCTGCTGTTAATACACATGCTGTCACCGCTACTAAGTGTAGAAGAATCTGAACTGTAAAAGGCAATTGCTCCATATCAAAAATGACGGATAGCAAACCAATGGCAATACCAAGAATGGCCGCGATAACAATTTGCTCCAATAATTCTGTTCCTGACGCCACCGCATTATTTGATAGGAGGCTAAACGTCACTAAGACATAAGAAGAGCTAAGGGAAATGAGTAGACCGATAATCATCATACGTAAATACTTCATGCTATGAATCCCTCCCAATACCTAAGTGTCTCTTTAATTCTTTTAAATATTTTCGGCTGACATGAATGGCTACGTCATTTTCAAGTAATAGCTGTGTAGTGCCGATTTTGCCCATTTGAATAGAGGATATTTTATGGATATTGACGAGTGTAGACTTACTCACGCGCACAAAATCTTTGGCTAGCTGAGCCTCAAGCTCATATAATTTTCGCTTGGACTCAAACTCTTGCTCATCTGTCTGTAAAAATACTTTGGCATCCTCTGCGTAAATGGAATAAATATCGGAAATTTTTAAGAGATGAATTTCTTGTTGGTCATACCCATCAAGCATCGTAGTTTGGGATGTTTGAAGCTGTCTCATCAATCTTTCAATTTGCTCATTATATTCCTTGACATGAATATGAACCTCAGTTTCCTCGAGCTCATGATTGATGGTTAAATGAATTTTCATAGGAGGCCTCCTTAAAAACGCTGAATCAGGTATTACTAATGTAGCATAGAAAATTTTAGCAAGGATAAATTGTTCGATAAGAGGTTTTATTTGATGGATAACAGGTTCTTTTTCAACGATAGCAAACAGCTCAAAAGTCGGTCCAGTAGAAAAAGCGGTTTATAAAGGTCATAATAGGCTTATCGAGTTGAAGGGGTTGCTACCATGTTTATTTTTGATAAGCATATGTTCATCACATTATGCATTGGTTTAATAGGTACTGTATTTTTTCAATTTTTCCATATACCGATGCCTTGGCTGTTAGGAGCGATTACAGCGGTGCTCATCGTGCAGCTATCCACCAATGTCCAATTAAAATGGCATCATTCTTTCCGCAATTTTGGTTTAGTCGTAGCAGGTTATTCTATCGGCTATGCCTTTACACCAGAAGCTGTACAGGACATCAAGCTTTTTTTAGGAAGCATGGTCGTGTTAAATATCATATTTATTTTGTTGTTTTTTGCGGTAAGTTTCCTTGTTGCCAAGCGTACAGATTTAGATTTTGCGACTGCCTTAACGTGTTGTGTTCCTGGGGGCATGTCGCAGGTTGTGGCATTTGCGGAAGAGCAACAAGAGATGGATATGGTGGTCATCACATTCTTTCAAATCCTTCGCGTTCTTTTAATCGTTGGCTTTGTTCCTTTAATGGTGGCAGGAGCAGGTGGCAATAGTTCTATGATTGATGGAACATACACATGGAACCTTGTTGGCATACTTGTGGTATGTGGTGGCGCAGGATGGCTAGCACAAAAGCTAAAAATTCCAACAGGCTATATGCTAGGCCCAGTGTTTTTACTAATGGGCATTAATATGGCAGGGATAGAAGTACCAAAATTACCATTATCACTTCTGCATATTGCTCAACTCATGCTAGGAATTTATATCGGATTATTATTGAAAAAAGAGGATTTACATTTATCGAAGAAGCATATCTTTTATGCGTTTGTTTCAGCGGGCATTTTTATAGGGGCAGCCTATGGTTTAACATTTGTGATGGCAGCGTTGTACAGCCTTGATTTTAGGACAAGCTTTTTAAGTATTGTTCCTGGTGGTCTTGATCAAATGGGGATTATTGCCGCTTCGGTCCATGCAAATGTCACGATTGTCACGGCCTTTCAGCTTTTTCGTGTACTAGTTGTCTCGATTTTCCTGGTGCCTGTGGTAAAAATGTTTGTGAAAAAAGTGAAAACATGAGGGGGGCTACGAATCAATCTCTTATGTTTTTCTTTGTGCGAATTTCGATCAAATAGAACTTTTGAATAATGATAAACGAACGTTAAAATTTCCCTTTCCAAATAATCCGAATAATGTTATGATAGCCATAACTACTATGAACGGAGGTGAGAAGGAATGAATAAAAACGCTACGAAAACATGTGTAAAAGTGGATACGGCTATGTATTTTGCACGTGTGATTACTTTCGATTTTGCGAACAACGGGATAGGTCTGTCCATTTTTAAGCAAAATCAAATAACAAACGTAGCGAATTAACCATTCTTTTTCACACATTTAATTGAGAAGAGGACTGCTTGTTAATGAGCAGTCTTTTTTGTGTTCTAAAGATGTTTTCGCACGTTTCATTGGAGGAAAAAACGATGCAAATGAAAGCTGAACAAATCCAAAAAATTATGGGTGGAAATATATTATTCGAGAACTTACAGCTAGAGGTAAATAGTGGCGAACACGTGGCGATTGTTGGTGTAAATGGCAGTGGTAAAACGACTTTATTACAACTGCTTGCAGGGGTAGAGATACCTGACAAGGGACGAATAATTAAAAGTAAAGAAGCGACGATTGGCTATTTACATCAGATTCCACATTATCCACTACATGCTGTGAAAGAAGTGCTGGAGGAAGCATTTGCGGATATTTATGCAATAAAGGCAAAAATGACGGCACTTGAGCAAGAGATGCAGTCGACGGTCACGGATAAAATATTACTGCAATATGGACAATTGCAGGAGCAATTTATGCTATTAGGGGGCTATGAAGTAGATGCGCAGCTGGCAATGATTGCAAATGGACTGGGTATTTCAGATATGCTAGCGCAGCCATTTAGTAGTTTAAGTGGTGGGGAAAAAACAAAGGTTATGCTTGGACAAATTTTATTGAAAAAGCCCTCTATTTTGTTATTGGATGAACCAACGAACCATCTGGATATGCAAGCCATTGAGTGGCTTGAACATTATGTGCAAAACTTTGAAGGGATTGTCATTGTCGTATCCCATGATCGTCAATTCATGAATCAAGTAGCCCAGAAGATTATTGAAATTGAGGATGGGGAGGCTTTTACGTATAACG
This sequence comes from Lysinibacillus sp. K60, assembly GCF_019731275.1. Taxonomy (NCBI): domain Bacteria; kingdom Bacillati; phylum Bacillota; class Bacilli; order Caryophanales; family Bacillaceae; genus Lysinibacillus; species Lysinibacillus sp. K60. The sequence continues at coordinate 202,140 of NZ_JAASJR010000003.1, forward strand.
GCCATTATGATGCTTTTATAGCACAAAAAGAAGCAAAAATTGAGCAACAGTTTGCAAATTATGAAGAGCAGCAAAAGAAAATTAAAAAGATGCAAGAAACAATTAAACGATTAAAGCAGTGGGCAAATGAGGCGAATCCACCAAACGCATCGATGCATCGACGTGCTAAGAGTATGGAAAAAGCATTAGCACGTATCGAGCGAGTAAAGAAGCCCCTCACTAAAAAGAAAATGAATTTAGCGTTAACGATGGCTGAACGCAGTGGTAAAGAGGTTGTGCTATTGCAAGCCATTGATCATGGCTTTGATAAGCCTTTATTGAAGGACAGCAATCTAGCTATTTATTTTGGCGAAAGATTAGCAATTGTTGGGGGCAATGGTAGTGGAAAATCTACATTATTAAAAATGATGTTAGGGGAAATCATTCCTAATCAGGGAATGTGTCAGATTGGAAGCAATGTGAAATTTGGCTACCTTTCCCAGCAATTTGAACATCCAAATCCTGCTATTCGATTAATCGATGCCTTTCGTGAAAGTGTCGCCGTGTCTGAGGCGGAAGCTCGCCATATACTCGCACGATTTTTGTTCTATGGCTATGATGTTTTTAAAAAAGTGAAGGACTTAAGTGGTGGAGAAAAAATGCGTCTTCGTTTAGCACAATTAATGCATGAGGATATCAATGTCTTAATCTTAGATGAGCCAACGAACCATTTAGATATTGAAGCAAGAGAAGTATTGGAAGAGACACTAGAATCCTTTGAAGGCACGATTATTGGAGTTTCACATGACCGCTATTTCTTACAGAAAATTTTTACGAAAACAGCGTGGATTGAAAACCAGGCTATTCAGGTTTTTGAGGGAGATTATGAGTGGGCTAGAGAAAAACGACAGGAACTTGCAATGAAAACGATTGAAAAACAACCAGCCAATAAAACGCAGCCACCTAAAAAAGAATTACCGATTGAACAGCAAATTGAAAAATTAGAGACAAAACTACAACAACCATCGCTTGCTAAAGAACAGCGGCAGAAGCTTGAACTTCAATTAGAAAATTTATATGAAAGATGGTTAGAAGGAGGCACAGAGCATGTTTAATTTAGAACGCATTATGCAGCTTGATATAGAGTATGTGAAGAGTTTCAGTGAAGTGGAGGTTTGTAGGGAGGGGATCTTATTTTATAATCAGGCTATCCCATCCTATTATGATGCAAATCATGCACAGATTTGGAGAAAGATTGAACAACCTGATTTATTTTTACAAGACATCAAAGATTTCTACCAATCAAAGTCTCTGATTCCGCGGATTTATTTATATAATCTGGAAGAAAATCAGCTATGTATAGAGGCATTAGAGATGCATGGCTTTCAATATGAGCATTTTGTCAATGAAATTCAATATTGGGACGGTGAATATGCGATACTTCCACCTAACCCTGCCATTCAAATTGAGCGTGTAACGGATGCAAATATGGAGGAAGCATTAGCAGTAGAAATGAGTATTTCTGCATTTGGGGAGCCTTCATTAATAAAAAAGGCATTTGAGCAAACCTATCATTCGTCACATTTTACGTATTATCTACTAAGACTAGATGGGGTGGCGTGCTGCTCAGCAACTATTTTTGTGTCAGGAAATCAAGGAAGGATTGAAAGTGTAGCAACCACTGAAAGCTATCGTGGTCGTGGTTTAATTGGCTATATGCTGCAGTATATCCAACAGCAATCAGTCAAGCTGGGATTGGACGATCTTTGGATATTACCGATTAGTGAACAGGTTGCCAAAGTCTATGAAAAGGCAAATTTTAAATCAGTTGGCTCCATAGCATCGATTCATGCGTTTACAGAAGGGAAGAGCATTCAAGACATCCGCCAACAGGCTTAAATAGCTACACATAAAGCTCGCCAAATTCCTCAGGTCTCAGTTAACAGCATTGTTTATCCATTGTCATCTATCGCTTTGATATGAATTTGCGAGATGCAACTATACATGGCTTAGTTGGAGCAGGTGGATAGGTGTTAAAGGATAAGTAGGAATAAATGAAAACTAGTAAAATCCTGAATAGTATCGACTATTCGGGATTTTTGTTTTATTGTTAAAAAGAAGGATTTTCAATTATTAAAAGTTTTTTACTTGAAAAAATGCCGTATTCGATTTATTGTCTTTAGAGATACTTGTTTAATGGACTTGGAGGATATGAAATGCACGGAATTTATATACGCTATAATGTCTCAGATGAAACCCCAGCAGCACAATGGCCCAAAAAAATGGATGCATTTGCGTATGTTCAACGAGGAAAACCACAACAAGACAATGATAACTTGCTGTCAAAAGAGGAGCTAAAAAACCATGCCATTCGCTATATTAAAAGCTTGAAAGACAATGCAAGTGTCCATTTAGTAGAGCAGCGCAACGGTGAAATTGAACATTTTGATCGACGCTACATGGAGTCATTAAAGTTAAAGGAAAGCATCGATTCTCAACTTATTAATCTAGAAGAAATACGCTTATTATTGCAATTAATGAATGTCTTGAATTTATCCCATGCTTTTGGAGAAAATGCTGGCAAGCTACTTCGTCAAATAACGCCATATGCCAAAGAGGTAGAACATCCAACATTCCAAACAACACGCGTCGAGCGCCATTTTTATTCGGAACTAATAGAACAAATAGAAATGGTTTACGCACGAATTATGCGTCAGCACAACCCATCTACTACGGAAATGCAACAATCAGAAAAGCTATGGACAACAGTCTGTGAGCAAGCAATAGAAAAAGTAGAAGCACGAATCGAACGTTTATCTTCTATTAAGTTAAAGCATGAGAAAAATTTACTAGAGTTTAGTCACTTAAAACAGCAAAATATCGAAGCGAAAGAACGCTTAGATCTAGCTGTCCATGAACTGGATGCCATTTTAAATGTATTAGAATCATAAGAAAAGCATGTCTCTGTCAAAATCAGAGACATGCTTTTTATGTTGTTGTCGGATAGAAGGACAAAAGTGACGGTTAGTGCTGTGAATGTAGCGGTTAGCAGTGCGAAAGTGGTGGATAGCTTCGTAAGATTGACGGATAGCTATGCTTTACTTCGCTTTCTCCTCTGTTTGATCCCGCTTAGTTTGGCGTGAAAGGCGGATTAAATCCAATCCAAGCAGCACAACAATAATATAGAATAGAGGACTTGTGAACGATAGGCCAATTTGTGATTGACCGCCAAGTAATGTTAAAACAATCCATAATCCAACTGTATACAATGTTAATCCGATATAAGCCTTTTTTGATAATTTTTTATATCTACCCTTGTCGAAGGCTAGCTGAATGATGACAAGCACAACTAATATAAGCAATATTATTTTTTTAGTCAGCATCGCAGCAATAGCTGTATCAGGGAAGAAATCATTAACGAATAATAACGTGAAAAATACTAGAATTACAAAATTTAAGATTGTCGAAAGCTTCATGCCGTTTCTCCTTAGTTGTCAGAATACTTTTCTATTGTAACATGGTTCTAATGAAAGCAAAAAATAATACTTTAAAGAAGAGTTTGAAAAATTTTGAAACTTTTCCTGAGGTACATCCGTATAGTAGGTAATATGATGAAAAGGGGTGAGCAACTTGACGCTATTTGGCTATTCACTCGAGCAGATCTTTTTGGTGGTTTTGATTTTCGCTGGCCTTGCCACAGTATTGGTTATGTTTTTTGGTGATGCAGTCGAAGGTATTGGGGAAGGACTACCCATTTTTAATCCGAGTGTCATTCTATCTTTCATTACGTTGATGTCAGCAGCAGGTTTTATTTTAGAAAAACTAGCCTGGTTCTCTAGCGTTTGGAACATCATTGCTGCATGTATCATCGGCGCTATTTTAAGTTCCATCTTTTATTTATTTGTTCTCGTTCCGTTACGTTCCGCTGATGTTTCTTTAGCTTACACAGAGGAGTCGCTAGGCGGGCAATTAGGAAGAGTTATTGTGCCAATCCCAGTAGATGGTTTTGGCGAGGTTGTTATCGAAACGACAAGTGGCATGATTTCAAAACGGGCAACGGGCTATGATAATGAAGCCATTGACTATGATGAAACTGTACTTGTTGTGGATGTGAAGGACGGAACACTTTTTGTTAGAACGTACGAGAAAAAATTTGTTTAAAGGAGAGATATGTCTATGTCAACCGATATCTTAATTGTTTTAGGAATTGTAGCATTTGTATTAATTGCCCTAGTCGGCTTATATGTGACAAAGTATCGTACGGCGGGTCCTGATGAAGCACTGATTGTGACAGGTAGCTATCTCGGCTCTAAAAATGTACATAAGGATGAGTCGGGGAATCGCATTAAAATCATTCGTGGGGGCGGTACATTTGTATTCCCTATTTTCCAACAAGCACAGCCGTTAAGCTTACTTTCTAGTAAACTAGAAGTGACAACGCCTGAGGTGTATACAGAGCAAGGTGTTCCTGTTATGGCAGATGGTACAGCCATTATTAAAATTGGCGGTTCCATTTCAGAAATTGCGACAGCAGCAGAGCAGTTTTTAGGAAAGCAAAAAGCGGAGCGTGAAGGGGAAGCACGTGAAGTATTAGAAGGTCATTTACGTTCAATTTTAGGGTCTATGACGGTTGAAGAAATCTACAAAAATCGCGATAAATTCTCACAGGAAGTTCAACGTGTTGCTTCACAAGATTTAGCAAAGATGGGTCTTGTCATTGTATCCTTCACGATCAAGGATGTACGAGATAAAAATGGCTATTTAGACTCACTAGGGAAACCGAGAATCGCACAGGTAAAGCGAGATGCTGATATTGCGACAGCAGATGCAGAGAAAGAAACACGTATTAAACGTGCAGAAGCGTCTAAGGAAGCACAAAAGGCAGAACTAGAGCGTGCGACGGAAATTGCAGAAGCAGAAAAAGAAAATCAATTAAAAGTAGCTGAGTTCCGACGTGAGCAGGATATTGCTAAAGCGCGTGCTGACCAAGCATATGAGCTTGAAACTGCTCGTGCTAAGCAGGAAGTAACGGAGCAAGAAATGCAAATTCGCATTATCGAGCGTCAAAAGCAAATTGAATTAGAAGAAAAAGAGATTTTACGTAGAGAAAAGCAATATGACTCTGAGGTTAAAAAGAAAGCAGATGCAGATCGCTATGCAGTGGAGCAAAATGCCGCAGCCGAAAAAATGCGTGAGCTTGCACAGGCTGATGCGGAAAAATATCGTATTGAATCATTAGCAAAAGCAGAGGCAGAGAAGATTCGTTTGGATGGTCTTGCCAAAGCAGATGCAGAGCGAGCACAAGGGGAAACGGAGGCTGATATCATTCGTTTACGCGGTCTGGCGGAAGCTGAAGCTAAACGTAAGATTGCCGAAGCCTTTGAATACTATGGTCAAGCAGCTGTGCTGGATATGGTTGTGCGCATGATGCCAGAGTATGCAAAAGAGCTTGCAAGCCCACTTGGCAATATCGATAAGATTACAGTGGTCGATACTGGTGGTGGAGAAGGTAGCGGAGCAAATAAGGTGACGTCTTATGCAACCAATTTAATGTCTACACTTCAAGAAACATTAAAGGAAACTTCTGGTCTTGATGTAAAAGAGCTGATCGAGAGCTATGCTGGGAAGCACACATTGCGTCCAGAATTAGAGCAGATTGCTTTAGGCCTTGAAAAAAAGCAGGCACCTGAAGAAACGAAAGAAGCGGTGGAACAATCCTAACAAAAAACGAGGCTGGGACAAAAAGAAAAAATGTTAGACCAAGATATAATTGGTCTAACATTTTTTTGATTTAGGAAGGCATATTTAACTGCTTGAAGTGGAAAAGTTAATATTCATTTTTATTGTTTTTCAATATAATCGAGTTATGTCCCAGCCTCTTCTTACGATTAGTCAACCATATTTAAAGAATAATTTATATTTTTATGAGAGTGAAATGGTGAAGAATATCCCTCACCACTTCACTCTCATTTTTTAGATACGCCAAAAAAGACCTGACGATTTTTATTTTTTTCGAAAGGTCATTATGATATAGTTCTATGTAGGTGATTACGATTTCTGAGCTGGTAGTGCGGACTCATAATCGTAAAGAATGCCACGCATCAGTAACTGAAATGTCACTTTCAGAAACTTATTGATGCAGGCGATGATCGCAACCTTATGAGGCTTCCTCTGAGGTTGCTTTTTTAATTTGTAGTAATAGTCCACAAAATGATTCGGTTTTCCTTTAGCCATAAGCATGGCACACACCATAAAATATAAAATCTTTCGTAAATGTTTGTTTCCTCGTTTATTAATCCTGTCTCGATATTGCGTATTTCCAGACTGGTACCGCATAATATCAATGCCTGCGTAAGCGTTCAGTTGTTTCGCATTTTGAAAGCGATGGATGTCACCAATCTCTCCAATTAATCGGCACGCCGTTGAATCGCCAATCCCAGGAATCGAACGAAATACTAAATATTCTTTTCGTCCTTCAGACAATTCCACCATCTGTTTCACAAGTGTATCTTTCTTCTCTAATAAATCCGCAATGCGAGCTGCGTAATCTCGTGCTTGATCACAACGAATATCTGTGGGTTTAATCGCGGGGTAACGATTTTCAGCTGCTTCTAATAATGTAATAGCTTTAGCCTCCGCACGCATTAGCGAGAGTTTTTTTCGCGTATTGGCCTTTAAACGATTTTTAATCATCGTTTTTGAATGGGCTTGTAAAAGTGCGGGGTGTGGATAGAGTTGCACAATATTTAAAAATAGTGCTGAACTTGGTGTAATCAGCTTTTCTAATTCTGGAAAACTCAGCTGTAAAATAGCATGCATTCTACTTTTGAGTAAAATGATTTCTTCATCAATTTCATCGTAATAACGAGTCAATGCACGCATCTGTTCATAATATTCATCTTGTATGTACGTTATTTCGCGTTCCATTTTGAAATGAGTCTTCGCAAGTTCATGGGCATCACTAATATCGGTTTTATAACGACGCATCGAAGCCATCTGTAAATTCGCTTCAAGTGGATTCATGCGGCAGTATGCATAGCCGTAATCTTTGAAAAATGCTTCGATAGGTTTTGAATAGGTGCCTGTTGCTTCAAATACGATAGCTGGTGCTTGTCCATCTTGCTTTGACATCTCTACTATTCGTTCGTGTAATCGCTCGAAATCACCCCGTGTATGAAGTAGCAACACCTTCAAATTCACATTGGCGATGACCATCATAAATCGCAACGGTACTTTTTCCTTTACTGACATCTAATGCAATAACGTGTTTCATCTCATGCTTCTCCTTGTGACCAATCATAGAAGTCTTCACAGTACCTTATCGATTCCACTTTCTTATACACGATCTCTTTGGACCCAACATACTAAGCTGATTCATATAAGGGCGTGAAGTTAGCCGGTTTTATATACGGACTCACAAAGGGTCCCAGAGGCTGGTCGACTTTTCTTCACTTCTACTATAAAAAAATAGTAGCACAAACCATGGCCTTGGTTTGTACTACTAATGTTAGTATGTTTTTTTATTGTTGTTGCTGCCATTCACTTACAAGCATGCCATAAATAACGTGATTTACATAATGATCGTAGAGCCATTCTGCAGCTCGAATGGTTCCTTCTTGCATGAAACCAAGACGTTCTGGGATTGCGCGACTTTTGTGGTTGGCTTCAGCAACACGAATTTCAACCTTATGAAGCTTCAATGTTTCAAAGGCATATTGTAATAAAGCTTTTACTGTTTTCGTCATGATGCCATGCCCTTGTGCTCCTTCGCTCAACCAATAGCCAATAGTGCCTATTTTATTGCTCGGGTTAATCGCGTTAAAGCCTGCAATGCCAACAATTTCATTTTTAAAGAGAATGACCAGGGAGAGGCTACTGTTCGCTTCATGCCCCTTAATACAGCCATCAATATAGGCTTTTGTATCCGCCAGTTCTTTCGTGAAATCCAGCCATGGTAGCCATTCTTTCAGATATTCCCTCGAGGCATCCGTTAATGCAAAAACCTTCTCTGCATCCTCAGGTGTGATCATCCGTAAAACTAAATCTTGGTTCATGGTAATCTGCATTATTGTTCACCTCATTTTTATTTTAATGCATTGTGCATAAAGCCTTTCATTTCTCGGCTAAGTAAAGTTAATTCTTCTATAATTTCGCTGAAATCCTGTACGAGCTGTGCTTGCTCATTTGTTGCATCATTGATTTGTCCCATATTTTGCTTGAGATTATCAAGATTTCTATTGATATTTCGTAATGATGATTCTATATTTTCGGTAGCACTAGATGTCTCAAAGGACAGTTTTCGAACTTCTTGTGCCACAATATTAAAGCCAGCGCCATGCTGTCCAGCACGTGCAGCCTCGATGGATGCATTTAAACCTAGTAAATTAGTTTGGCGAGATATACTTTTAATTAAATCTGTCACGGCATTTGTTTTTTCAGAGTCTTCTAGGGCATGCTGTGCTTGCTTATTAATTTCCTCACTAGTGGCCGCTAATTCCTCAGAATGGGAAGCGATTGTATGTACTTTATCCTGTAGACTGTTGACGATCTTATCCATCGTAGCCATATAATCTTCAAGTTTGAGCTCATTATCTATTGGTAAGCCAAAAGCTAATGCGCCTACTACTTGACCATTTTCACGAATGGGGAATGAAAAAGCATTGATTGCTACACCATAAACATCCTCTGGTATCACCACATCTGCATTTTGTCCATTAAAGGCGATGAAAACATTTTGGTCATTGGCGTTAACTTTTTGTCCATCATGGTAGCCGGAATCCACACGTTTACCTGCTAAATATTTAACGACTGTTTCACTTTCCTTTTCAACAACAGCTACAATGGCTTCTTGCTTTAATGCTAGATGAATATAAGGTGTTGCGAGGGCTAAAGCTTCAATAATTTTCATAAAAATTCCTCCAAGTCTCGTCAATGAAAATGGTTGTGTCATCTATCTTCATTGTGACAATGGTTCTAGATGATTACTTTTACTGTAGCACAATATTTGCCAAGTCAAAATAACTATTTATTTTTTTATTAAAAGACGTTTATACAAATTTGATATGCTTTTATTTGTCAATTATTTTTTGTGATTCATAGGTGGAAATGTGGGTCTTTTTGTCTGAAATTTGACAAGGAGACGTGTGTTTTGCGAAATATTGTATTAGAATAATAGTAGCATGTGGAAGAAGCTAAGGAGAGAGTTTCATGGACTATATACAAAAGGGTACGAGGGCGTTTCATAAAGCGAATTGGGCCTTATTTTTAGCAGGCTTTATTACGTTTGCTAACCTATATGTAACGCAGCCATTACTACCAACGTTTTCAGAAGCATTTGACGTCTCACCAGCTGTAGCAAGTTTATCTCTTTCGGTAACTACCTTTGCATTAGCGGTGAGTTTAATCATTGTCAGTTCGTTATCAGAAGCATGGGGAAGAAAATCATTGATGACGATTTCTATTTTTGCCGCTTCTGTCCTGACCCTAGCTCTTGCATTTTCACCTAACTTTGAAACAATTTTAGTTTTGCGTGTTGTACAAGGCATCGTTTTTGCTGGTTTACCTGCAATCGCTATGGCTTATTTGGGAGAAGAAATGGAACCAGCAAGCTTAGGGGTTGCTATGGGCTTATATATTAGCGGTAATTCAGTAGGGGGACTTAGTGGCCGCGTTATTATTGGTACCTTAACGGACCATTATAACTGGCATACAGGCATGATAGTACTAGGAGGAATCAGCCTGCTAGTTAGTTTGTTGTTTGTCTGGATGTTACCAAGCTCCAAACATTTCAGCGCGCGACCTTTACAATTAAAAGCATTAACCAAAACCCTACTGCAACATTTAAGAGATCCTTCTATGCTGTGTCTTTATGGGATGGGGTTTCTTTTAATGGGAAGCTTTGTCACACTCTATAATTATATTGGCTTTAAACTAATGGCGCCTCCCTATAATTTAAGTGCCACAATTGTAGGTTGGATATTTGTCATTTATTTAGTTGGGACATTTAGCTCAGCATGGTTTGGCAGTTTAGCCGATCGTTTTGGTCGCCAACGAATGCTTTTACTGGCCATTGCCATTATGTTAGCTGGAGCTATAGTAACGCTCAATGGGCTCCTTACTTTAAAGGTTATAGGGATAACAGTTTTTACCTTTGGCTTTTTTGCAGCTCATTCAATCGCAAGTGGCTGGGTGAGCAAACGAGCATCACACGATAAAGCTCAAGCATCTTCTCTCTATTTATTTTTCTATTATTTTGGTTCAAGTGTTGGAGGAACGGTAGGAGGCGTTTTTTGGATGAAATATGGGTGGATGGGTGTTATCGTGATGATTGCTCTGTTTTTATTCATTGCTTGTGTCCTATCATTTTTATTAAAAAGATTCATTGTTAGACAACGTATCACAACATGATGTGAGGTGTCATTTTGCAGGAATTATTTTTATACTTTTTCATTATCCTAGCAGCTTCTATTTTACAAACCAGTACAGGTTTTGGCTTTTCCGTTATGGCTACGCCTTTTTTACTGTTGCTTTTTACACCACAAGAGGCGATGCAAATAAATATAATACTGTCCCTTGTTATTTCGTTTTCTCTCATATGGAAGGTGAGACATGATATTGATGTAGCGTTGCTTAAAAAGGTGATGATCGGTAGTGTTGTAGGTGCTCCTTTTGGTAGTATACTCTTTGCCTTAGTCGATGTGACGACATTTAAGCTGCTCATCGCCATCCTTCTTATAGGGCTTACGATTCTGTTGATTAAAAATCTCTCTATTCAACAAACAAGGAGTAGAGATTATGGCGTTGGTTTTATATCAGGAATGTTCACAACAAGTATTGGGATGGCTGGACCACCACTGTTGCTCTATTTTGCGAGCACACATAGAAATAAAGAAACCATTAGAGCTGTTTCACTAGCCTACTATATATTTATCTATCTTATTAGCTTACTTTCTCAAGTCATTTTTGAGGGTACAAGTAAAATGGTTTGGGTATATAGTATGTATGCTTTGCCAATAGTTTTCTTAGGACTTATTTTTGGACAAATGCTATTTACTCGATTAAATCAAAAATTGTTTAAAATCTTAATTTATTTTCTATTAGTAGCAGCAGGCTTAATTTTGTTGATCCAAAGTTTATGGTCAATGCTATAAACAACAAAAAGAAGTATGGAAGGATGATACATCCTCCCATACTTCTTTATTGTTAACCCATAATATTGTAGCCAGCGTCGATGTAGATCGTCTCACCAGTCACACCACGTGATAGGTGAGATAGCATAACAATCGTCATATCTGCTACTTCATCTTGTTGAACATTACGTTTTAAAGGAGCTGTTTCTTCAATTTTGTGTAAAATTGTGTTAAAGGAAGGAACACCTTTTGCAGCAAGTGTACGAATAGCACCAGCTGAGATAGCATTGACGCGAATATTATCTTGGCCAATATCAGCAGCAAGGTAGCGCATAGAAGCCTCTAATGCAGCTTTTGCAACGCCCATCACATTGTAGCCATCAAGTACTCGTTCTGCACCTAAGTAACTCATCGTAACGATAGAGCCACCCTCTGTCATGTATGGATGAGCTGCTTTTGCTGTGGAAATAAGTGAATAGGCGCTTGTATCTTGTGCGAATGCATAGCCTTCTCGAGTTGTTTCAAGGAAGCGGTTGTGTAAATCTTCTGCATGCGCAAAAGCCACTGAATGGACAATCCCATGAATAACGCCAACCTTTGAGCCGATTTCTTCAAAGGCTGCTTTTGTGCTGTCGTCACTATTCACATCACATTGAACAACAAGAGAATCGGATTGTCCGATATTTTCTAATTGTTTTTGTAATTTTTTTAATGAGCGTTCTTGACGATACGTAAAGATGACATTTGCACCAACGTCAAATAAACGTTTTGCAATGCCCCAAGCAATACTGCGATCATTTGCTACGCCCATGACAACAATGTTCTTATCTTTTAATTGTAATAAATTATCCATCATTATGAAGAACTCCTTTGTGAGATAATATCTGTTATTAGTACCAACTACTAAAATCTTATCATACATAAAATATCGTTGCAATAACAAGATGAAAAGAGAAGTAGTTTAGGGAGCAAAAAAAATTCATCTCTTTGCAGTAGAGACGAATTGAAAAGTATGCTATTTTATTTTGTTACACAATGATCATACAAATCTACTGCTCGATTAACAGCACTACTGACAGTGATTCGAAAGCAATTTTGTGACCGAATGACCTGTGCCAATATTTTGATTGCTCTTGTTTGATTTTTATGGAATAAAGCATTGTCAGTTTGAAAATCATCGTCTAAAAAGGCAAGATAATAAGGTATTCGGTTTTGTGGTTTTAACAAATCAGATTCTGCACTTTTTTCAAGTGTTTTGTACACCCATAAATCGATGGCATTTCCTAAGTGGAAGGCCGCAAAATACTGAAAATCATCATTCTCACACTCTTTTATTTTTTGAATTATCTGAATTTTTTGAAGCTCATCTAATAAGAATGTATTGATGGAATAATAGATGGCTTTAGAGGGATTGAGAATGAGCTCATCGGTCTGCTGCGATTTTAAGAAAACCCAGTTATTTAACACGTTTGCCCATGCGTCCACAGTATTCAAACATTTCGCACAAACATCGGGAAATATTGATTGCCACTTTGCAGCAAGATTTTTAAATCTATTCATATGGTCTTGATCAATATAAAATAAACTATGCTCAACTTGTAACTGCTCAAACATTCACATTCCTCCAATAGATTGGTATGTATAGCAATGGACCATATACCTATTATCTTGATGCAAAAGATAGCAATTTTTTAATCAATAAGAAGGCATCCCCTAAAGGATGCCTTTTAAGATATACATCAATTGAAGACTATTCAAATTTTAATGAGTCACCATCGAATGTTTCATCTGCTACTTTGATAGAGTCTGTTGGACAACCTTCAAAAGCGTCTTGCATATCTTCCAATAGATCCTCTGGAACTTCAGCAGTTCCCATGTTATCATCTAAAATAACGAAGGCAATGCCTTCATCATCATAATCATAAATGTCTGGCGCTGCGGCTCCACATGCGCCACAAGCGATGCATGTATCTTTATCAACTATTGTGTATTTAGCCATTTTATTCTCTCCTTTAACGATGTTCCTATAAAGCTTCATACTCATTTTAAAGATGTTTATCTTACATTTCAACTTAAATACTATTAAATTGGAGGAATTTGCGTCAATGTTTCATCAAATTTTATTGCAAATCTTTCAAAAACTCAATAAAGAGCGGACGATTTCGGCTGCCTATCATGTCCTAAGAGGGAAGCGTTCAGGCCAGACGATTCAAGATATTGGCCTTTTTCAACTGCATCAATATTTTGGCCTATTGCCAAAACTATCTCGTACTACATTTGATGAAGCTGTAAACTTATTTGTGCAGAATAGTTGGTTAAATGTGCAGGAATCTGGTCATTTTTACATGGAAACGCTAGGATTACAACATGCACAACAAACGCCACCCTTTTTCTTTGATGGTTGGCACTATCGGGGAAATGAGCATGTGTTTTTTTCGAGGCTCTCTCTCATTGTACAAAGTTTGTCACATCAAGCTGCAGCTGTTCGTACCTTTTCACCGATTAGTAGAGATACAATGATTCAAGCGTGGGTGCGAACTTTTTTACAGGCACATCACTATAAGGAAGGTCATTTACAGCAGCAATTATTGGCAGAATGTAATCATTTGCTAACTATTCTCCCTGTGTCAGATGCAAGCAAACAGCTTGTTCTGTATCGTTTAAGTGGTTATCAATTACCAGGATGGACATGGCAACAACTTGCAGATGAACGGAAGGAAACTGTAATGGATAGTCAATTAGCTTTTATTGAAACCCTACATATATTATTAAATGAAGTGCATCCAAAAATCGATGATTACCCATTACTAGGGCATGTGGCAGAAGGATTAAAAGTTAAAATATTGCTAACAGATTCTGCACAACAAACCGCACAATTATATGAACAAGGTTATTCGATGGAGCAAATTGTTCATGTGAGAAAACTAAAGCAAAGTACAATTGAGGATCATTTTGTGGAATTAGCTATGTATGAACCGAACTTTTCTATTGGCCCATTCGTCTCCTATGATGAAGCTCAAAAAGTGTGGCAGGCATCGAAGCAGTATCAAACAAAAAAATTGAAAATATTACATGAAGCTTTAAACGATATGAGCTATTTTCAATTAAGGCTTGTCCTTGCGAAAGGAGAAGTATAAATGGAACTTGAACAATTATTGTATAAGCATTTTGGTTATTCATCATTTCGACCAGGACAGAAAGAAGTCATTGAGGCCTTACTGCAAGAACAAGATGTTATTGCGTTATTGCCAACGGGAATGGGAAAATCACTCTGCTACCAGCTACCAGCCTATACACTAGATAAGCCTGTACTAATTGTTTCACCATTACTCTCATTAATGCAGGATCAAGTAGAAGAGCTGAAGCGTTTTGGGGAAAAAAGGGTGGTAGCTTTAAATTCCTTTTTATCGCTAACAGAGAAACGTTATGTATTACATTATTTAGAGCAATATCGTTTTATTTTTACTTCCCCAGAGATGCTGCTCCAGCAACAGGTACAAGAGAAACTGACGCAGATGAAGCTAGGTTTAATCGTAGTAGATGAGGCACATTGTATCTCACAATGGGGCTTTGATTTTCGACCAGATTATTTACGAATAGGTGACTGGCTATCGAGAGAAAATCGTCCGCCAATTTTGGCATTATCTGCTACAGCAACAAAGAAGGTTGTTCGAGATATATGGGAAACTCTATCTCTCAAAGCTCCATTCGAGTTTATGTATAATGTTGACCGCCCGAATATTCATCTTGGTCGTGTAGTAGTGGAGGATAAGGCTGATAAAGCTAGATGGCTCATGCGCCATGTTACGGAAACGGCAGGACCTGGTATTTTATATGTTTCCTCACGTAAACGGGCGCAACAATATAGCGAAGCCTTATTACAAGCGGGCGTTCGTGTTGCTGCGTATCATGCTGGCTATGGGGTGGAGGACCGTCAATTTATTCAACAGCAATTTATAGCTGGTGAACTTGATTGGATTGTTGCAACAAATGCTTTTGGCATGGGCATTAATAAGCTTGATATACGGCAGGTCATTCATGAATCAATGCCTGCCAATATAGCGAATTATATGCAGGAAATTGGACGTGCAGGACGGGATGGTCATTCTGCACTTGCTATTTTACTGTATGCTGAAGGTGATGAGGAGCTGGCTAAATTTGTTGTGACAGGCGATTTACCAACTTTACATCATGTTGACCGCTATCAGGAGCTGCTATCTCAGCAAATACAGCCAATCCAAATGCTGAAAAATGGGGAGTTAAGTGAGACAGCCTTCCGTGTGTTAGACTATTGGCTGCAGCGAGAGTCTTCGGAACAAGTGAAGGTCCGATTAAATCATTTAGCACTAGAGAAATACAATGCAGTGAATGAAATGCTTCAAATCATACAGACAAAAGACTGTATTCGTGAACATTTAGTCGGGTATTTTGGGCAAAAATTGCAGAAAAAGCCGGAAAACTGTTGTGAAAATTGTGGAATCCATTATGATGTAATCAAGAAAGTACGCTTAAAAGAGAAAAAAAAAGTAGAAATGGCAACGTGGGAAAGTCGATTGCAACAACTATTAATGGGTAATTAGACTAAAACTGACGGTCATTTACTTTTTTCTTAAAATTCGTCATAATAGAGATGATAGAAAGCGTAGTAAGGTTGGGGGAAAGGCGAATGAATAAAGAAGATTATCGCGATAAAATAGAAGAGCATCGTCAATCATTTGAAGATGAGCAAAAAGAACAGCAATCCTTATCAAGAGTTTCCAGAATGAATAAAAACGGTAATAAAGACAAAAAGCCCAAAAATTCGAAACGTAAGACACCGTTAATGACGATTCTTTTTGTTATTTTTATCTTGATACCATTAACAATTCTTATTTATTTTTGGAAATTTTATGAACCTGGAAAAACAATTGAACAAGCCGAAAAGGATACAGCTGAACAGGTTGTCGAATTAGATCCTTCAGAAGCATCTGCGTCAGATAAAGATAAGGATAAAGATGATAAGGGTCAAGACGCTCAGGGGGATAAGAAGGCTCAAGAGCAATCTCAAAAAGATGCTGATAAATTAGCAGCGGAGCAAAAAGCTGCTGAAGAAGCGAAAAAGGCTCAAGAGGCGAAAAAGGCAGAGGAAGCAAAAAAAGCCGAAGAAGCTCGAAAAGCTGAAGAAGCAAGAATAGCTCAACAACAAGCAGAGGCAGCAAGAAAAGCAGAAGAGGCTAGAAAAGCGGAAGAAGCAAAACAAAATGCTAAAGCAACGACACATACTGTAAAAGCAAATGAGAACTTATACCGAATTGCATTAAATCACTATGGCGATGGCAGTGAAGCGACTTTAGCTAAAATTCGTGCTGCTAATGGGATGTCCTCTAATACTGTAATGGTGGGGCAAGTCATTAAGTTACCTTAATAGAATTTTTCTTTCGTTATATAGTTTTTCTAGTATAAAATTACAGACAAACGTTCACACCAAAACGTAAGTCTGATTTAGCAAAAAGGCGATTCGTTTTTTAAGAAGAATCGCCTTTTTGCTGTCGTAAGGAGAAGTGAGAAAATGCTATACTTAGGGCTATTTCTTTTGGTAGTCATCGCCCTTCTACTTTATATGTGGAAGGTGGCACATGAAAATAATGTATTGTCTCACCAGCTTTCATTACAGGGTGAACAGGAGAAGGTACGATTATTTTTTATTTCAGATGTTCATTTACGTAAAATAAGTAAGAAAATGATTGCACAGTTACAGGGACATCATTTTGATGCAGTAATTATTGGCGGTGATTTTGCGGATAGCCGTACACCGATTGATCGCATTCATGGAAATTTAACATTATTAACGTCCCTTGGACCAACCTATTTTATTTGGGGCAATAATGACAGAGAAATTGGGGAAGAAAGACTGAAGGACATTTTACAGGCATACCATGTTCAAATTATTGTCAATGATGCCGTACAACTGCCGCTTAAAAATAGCTTTTGGTTAAGTGCCATTGAGGATACAACCGTAAAAGAATATAGTTTTGAAAAAGCTTTTGCAAAGATAGGAGATCAGGATTTCGTTGTTTTCATCGCTCATAATCCAGAGGTTTTTGCGAAAGTTCGGGCTAAGTTCCGTGCGGATCTAATGATGGGGGGACATTTACACGGAGGGCAAATCCGATTCGGCCCATATGGTGTCCATCCAAATGGTTCCTATCGTCAGCGTGATGGTGTCATGACATTAGTAAGCAATGGCTATGGGACGACATTAGTACCTTTTCGATTTGGTGCAAAGCCCCAATGTCATATAATTGATATTGATATTTCGAGTAAATAAACAACCAAAACGTGTGAGAAAGCGTATAATAAAAAGGTATCGTCTATTCTATGATAATATGAAAGCATGGAGCAGCAATTTTTGCTGTTCAAATTCGATTGGAGTGTCAAGAAATGCAGCAAGCAGATGCAATTATTGTTGGAGGAGGCCCATGCGGCTTAGCAGCAGCAATAGCTTTGCAAAATATTGGTTTACAACCTATTGTGATTGAAAAAGGAAATATCGTCAATGCCATCTATCATTATCCTACACATCAAACATTTTTTAGTACGAGTGAACGGTTAGCCATTGGTGATGTACCATTTATTATTGAAGGACGTAAGCCGAAACGCAATCAAGCCCTTGTCTACTATCGAGAGGTCGTCCGTTTAAAAAATATACAAGTTAATCGCTTCGAAAAAGTACAAAGTGTTGTAAAAAATAATGATTTGTTCACTGTTACCTCCGATAAGGAAACGTATGAAACGCCCTATGTTGTCATTGCAACAGGTTATTATGATCATCCAAATTATTTAAATATCCATGGTGAGCAGTTGCCTAAAGTTTTCCATTACTTTAAGGAGGGCCATGAATTTTTTGATACGGATGTTCTAGTTATAGGTGGCAAAAATTCAGCGATTGATGCCGCGTTAGAATTAAATAAAGCGGGTGCTCGTGTAACCGTAGCCTATCGTGGTAGCGAATACTCTTCAAGCATCAAGCCATGGGTATTGCCCGAATTTGAAGGGGTAGTCAAAACTGGAGAAGTTGACATGCTTTTTAATACAAATGTATTGGAAATACGAGAGCATGAAGTTGTTTTAGAAGTAGAGGGCCAAGAGAAAGTAGTAAAAAATGATTTCGTTTTTGCTATGACTGGCTATCATCCTGACCACTCCTTTATCAAAGCGATGGGAGTGGAGATAGAGGAAGAAACGGGTCGCCCTTATGTTACGCCTGAAACAATGGAAACCAATGTTGAAGGACTATTCATTGCAGGTGTTATTGCTGCAGGAAATAATGCCAATGAAATTTTTATTGAAAATGGTCGTTTCCATGGCGAATGTATCGCCCGAATTATTGAGCAGAGAAAAAAATAATGATCGAGGCTGTATAGGCATGTAGCTTATACAGCCTTTTTAGCAAGGAGGCAACTCAATGATGGGCTTGTATTGGCTCTTGAGTTATTTAATAGGAAACATCTTGACGGCTTATTTCGTTGGTAAGATATACGGTGTCAATTTGCAGGAAGAGCGGAGCAAAAATTTAGGCGCACGTAATGCAGGAAGTGTGATTGGGAAAACAGCGTTTATTTTGACGCTTCTTGGCGATTCATTAAAAGGTGTACTTGTTGTCGGATTAGGACGCATGTGGCAACTGGATGAATGGGTCGTTATTGGCGGAGCTGCATGGGTGATCATAGGGCATCTATTTCCTATCTGGCTGAAATGGAATGGAGGGAAAGGTGTAGCTACTTTTATTGGTGTGGGTCTTGCCTTATCGCCAAGTCTTTTTTTATGGATGATCATTGGTACAGCACTTATATCTGCATTTACTAGAAGTCTGACACTTGGCATGGTTGGTGGCTTTGTTTTTTATATAGCCGCAATTATACAAGCAGGGAAATTAGAGCCATATGTACTTTTAATCATGGCCATCGTGTGTATGCTTATTAAGCATATGTCTAATATTCAGGAATCATTGAAAAGAGGGAAGTGAAGGAAATGTATTGGTGTAAAATTGCCAAGACAAATGAGGAATTTGAGGCGATTGCTCGATTGAATTATGAAACATTTGTAGAAGAAATTCCTCAGCATGAGGTAAATGCATCGCGAAAAAAAGTTGACCGATTTCATCAGGAGAATACCTATGTCGTTGTTTATAAGCAAACAGAATTAATTGGCATGGTGGCGTTTAGAGATCAACGACCATTTTCTATTGATGAAAAGATTGGTAAGGTCGAGCAGTATTTATCGAAGGAAAATTGTGAGAAGCTTTGTGAAATTCGTTTGCTTTCCGTGAAGAAAGGTTATCGAACGGGTCGAGTTCTATTGAAGCTTACTCAGGCCTTAACTACATTCGCCTACGAAAAAGGCTATTCTGCGGCAGTGATTTCAGGTACAACGAGAGAGGAAAAACTATATAAGCAGATGGGTTTTAAGCAGTTTGCGCCAGCTGTCGGGGAAGAGGGTGCGATGTTTTTACCGATGGTGCTCACTAGGCATGAATTTGAACAATCATTACAACATAGACTAACGACGGAACCCTCTACATTTTATCCTGGACCAGTGAAGCAATTAGAGACAATTGCTTATTCAGATTTATCACATCGTTCATTAGCTTTTTATGCGCTTTATGAACGCGTGCAGAAGAAGTTGCTGCAATTATCGAAGGCCAATCATGTTGGTGTAATTGTAGGGACGGGAACGCTAGCAAATGAAGTGATGCTTGCACAACTAAAGGCACAGCAATTAGGAAAAGGGCTTATTCTAACAAATGGAGAATTCGGTGAGCGTTTACGGAAGCAAGCCGCTCGTTGGTCATTACAGTTTGAGGTGGTAGAAAAAGAGTGGGGAACGGTATTTGATGACAAAGAACTGGCTTCAAAGCTTGAGAAGGGGTCTTATCAGTGGATGTTGGCAGTGCATGGTGAGACTTCCACGGGAACTTGTAATAACTTAGATATTCTTAAAAAGCTTGCTAAACAATACAATGTAAAGTTATGTATAGATTGTATTAGTTCGTTCGGTGCCATGCCGTTTTCTTTACAGGACTGCTATTTAGCTACGGCTGTGAGTGGTAAGGCCATTGGTGCATTAAGTGGGCTAGCATTTGTATTTTCGCAATCACTTGCACCCTCATCCGCCGCTCTACCTGCTTATCTTGATTTAGCAAATTATCAGCAAGATGCCATACCATTTACATTACCTGCTGTATTACTGAGCAATGTGGAGACGGCATTGCAAGCCTATCCAGCACGTTATGAGCAGCTACAGCAACGCTTTCAATCGCTACTGCAGCTACCAATCATGCAATTTCAATATCCAACAATTCAATATCCGATGCTGATAACGGTTCAATTGCCTAATACTTATGCTAACCTACTTATGGATTTAGCATTAAATGGACTATTCGTTCATGGTGAAAGCCAGTATTTACGTCAAAAGAATTTCATTCAATTTTCTGTGATACAACCAGATTTTGATGAAGCTTTTGCTCGACTTAGCAAGATACTGAGCTATTATGAACAGGTGATCGAGGTGTGAGGAAAAATATTACAGGAAAAAGTCCTTTAAATTTAAAGGCGAGCCAGTTGTGTTAAGGCCTATTAATAATTTTAAACGTGCCTTTTGGCCATTAATACCTGTGGCGAATATGGCGCCTAAGTCTTCTAGCATTTTACCACCACCCACATAGCCATAAACACCTTCTGCAATTCCATTAAAGCAGCGGGAAACAAGTACAACTGGGATGTCTCGCTGTATAAGGCTTTCAATTCCCTTTACAACAGATGGTGGGACATTCCCTTGACCTAGTCCTTCTAGCACAACACCATCATATTTACATGCAAGCACGACATCCAATAAATCTTCTTCCATACCAGCATACACTTTTAGCATGGCGACACGCTTGGATAAATTGTTAACATCTACATATTGTCGACGAATTGGTGCGTGATGGAATAAGATTCGGGATTTAGTAATAAGTCCAATCGGTCCATATTGTGGAGATTGGAAAGTATTCACTGAACTTGTGCTTGTTTTTGTTGTATTTACAGCAAGATGAACCTCATCATTCATCACAACAAGCACACCTTTATCACGTGCTTCTTCATCAACAGCTACTCGGACTGCCTCCACTAAATTATAAATCCCATCTGCTCCAAGTTCGTTAGATGAACGCATAGCTCCTGTTAGCACAATAGGAATGGCTAAATTCGTTGTTAGCTCTAAGAAATAGGCGGTTTCTTCCAATGTATCTGTACCGTGTGTGATGACCACACCGTCAATTGGCTGTGCGTCAATTTGTTCCAAAATCAAATTACGTAATAAAAGCATCTCTTTCGGTGTAATATGTGGAGAAGGAAGGTTAAAAGCTTCTATTTCTATAATGCTTGCTAGTGAAGCCAGTTTATTACTTTCCATCATTAGAGGATTTTCCTTATTTGGCATGACCGCTCCTTCAGCACTCATTGCCATGGAGATTGTGCCGCCAGTATGAATTAATAAAATTGTTTTTTTCATAAAAAATAAATCTCCTTTTAAAAAGTTTTTTTGTCATTACATGGTATAATAATAGCAGTCTATTGTTGAAAGGAGCCGGCATCATGATCATTTTATTATCTGCTGCCATTGCTCCCGGTCTAGCGCTTTTTAGTTATTTCTATTTGCGCAATCAGATGGCTACGGAGCCAAGAAGAACTTTACTACAAACGTTTTTATACGGCGCATTTTTAACGTTCCCAATCATGTTTTTACAGTATGTATTAACAGAGGAAGGGGTTTTTCGATATCTTTATCTTCAAGACGTACTATTTTCAAGTGTCATTGAAGAATTTTTTAAATGGTTTGTGCTATTAATTGCCATCTATAATCATATAGAATTTGATGACCCTTACGATGGTATATTGTATGGGGCAAGCATTTCGCTCGGCTTTGCAACGATTGAAAATGTTCTTTATCTACTTTCATTTGGCTTAGACACGGCATTTATGCGAGCCTTATTACCAGTATCAAGTCATGCTTTGTTCGGTGTCGTAATGGGCTATTATTATGGACGGGCTAAGTTTTCGAAACTTGTTAAGACAAAAGAAATGATTGCTATGGCGCTTTGTGCACCAGTCGTACTTCACATTCTATACAATACAATATTATCATTCAAAGGTCACTGGGTTTATTTAATGATTCCTTTTATGTTGTTTTTATGGTGGTTTGGCTTGCGCAAAGTGAAGCTTGCACATTATCATCTGGTGCAGCATTTGCATATGCAAAAGAAAATATAAAGCGTAGAAATCGTCAAAGATTTCTACGCTTTATTTCATTTTTATCATGTATAAATTACTCCTTTTGTTTCAAGCTATAAAAAAAAGGAGTGATAAAAGTGCGTTTAGTAAGCATACTTTTTGCTTTGATATTAGGAATTAGTATAATTGCGATTCCTCAAAATGATGCCAATGCATTTAGCGATCAGCAAATTACTCGGGGTGCCTATGGAGATGATGTCGTTGAATTGCAAGCGAGGCTACAATACTTAGGTTTTTATAAGAGTAAAATTGATGGAAAATTTGGCTACAACACATACTGGGCTTTACGTAATTTCCAAGAAAATTATGGGTTACCAGTAGATGGAATTGCAGGCGCTAAGACAAAGAAAGCATTAACGGGCAATTCAGATTATGATGAAAAATGGGTGAAAGCTCAATTAAATGCAGGGAATCAATTTACTTATTATGGTGGGAAGCCACTTGATCAGCAAGTGAAAAAGAATACTAGTGGTGGCACTAGCAATAGTAGTGGAAGTAGTAATAATAATGGAACACAGACACAAGTTCCTCCCAAATATACAGAGCGTGATTTACAACTAATGGCGAATGCGGTATATGGAGAGGCAAGGGGAGAACCATATGAAGGACAAGTAGCAGTTGCTGCAGTTATTTTGAATCGTTTGGAAAGCCCAGATTTCCCGAATACTATTTCAGGGATCATTTTCCAACCGTTAGCATTTACGGCCGTTGCAGATGGACAAATTTGGCTTGAGCCAAATGAGCGAGCAAAAGAAGCGGTTATTGATGCCATGAACGGCTGGGACCCTTCAGAAAATGCATTGTATTATTTCAATCCAAAAACTGCAACGAGCAAATGGATTTGGTCACGTCCACAAATCAAACAAATTGGAGAGCATATTTTCTGTTCATAGAAAGGAGGAACCTAGATGAAAACTTGGCTCGTGGTCTTAACGATTGCCGTTATTGGGTTAGGGGCTTACAGCATTGATTTGCATGGAGATAAAGAAGATTTACAACGTACCGTGCTAGCACAATATACAGATAAGTTAACGGATGCATCTGAAAAACTTTCCCATCTTCAACGCTCGGTATCACAATCCCTGTTGTTTCAAGATGAGCAGGCGATTCACAATGAACTAGATTCGGTTTGGCGTTTAAGCTCAGAAGTTCGTTCTTCTATTGCGAATATTCCAATAGGACAAGAGCTATCAAGCGAATGGATGAACTATCTAGGTCGACTTGGCGATGAAGCAAAAAGGACAGCGAAAACAGGGGATTATGAAGCTTGGCGTGAAAAAATGCCCCAGGTTTCAACAAATTTACAATCTCTTTCCGATGAATGGACAGCTGCAACCGTCGATTTCTATAAGCATGATGGAAAAATGGATGTTTGGCTACAGCAAGTGGACAATAAAAATCCAAATAGCCAATTTGATACTGTAAAAGATACATTAAAGGGCTACGGCGAAAAGGATTTCCCGTTAACTTTATCTGAATCTGATTGGCAGAAAAAAATTGAGTTAAAAGCATTACAGGATGCGGTTATTACCGAAAAAGAAGCACTAGAAAAAGTGAAATACTTATTCCCAGTCATTAAAGATGCTACATTTACAGTTACAAAAAGTAGTGATACAGCACCATATCCTTTTTATCATATCCAATTCCACCAAGGGATTCGATTAGGGTATGTTGATCTAACAGAAAAGGGTGGACATTTATTATCCTATTTAGTAGAACGTCCTGTGGATGAAGCCAAGTTATCACAAGAGGAAGTTATGAAAAAAGCGCAGGAATATGTGAAGAAATTAGGCATGAAAGATGTAGCCTATGTGGAATCACGCGAAAATCATCAAGCTTGGCATGTGACATTTGCTCGTGTCCATCCTGGAGATAATGCGTTAATCTACGCTGATGGTGTTCAATTGAAAGTAGCGAAAGATACAGGTGAGCTGTTAGGTGCAAATGCAATGGAATATATTCAAGAAGAAAATATTAAAAAGCAAACAGCTAAGCCGATTGATTGGAAAACGTTCTTCCAAGACGATATTCAAGTACAAGAGGTAAAAAATATCTACACAGATAATGGACAATTTGAACAACGTCTTTGCTATGAGGTCATTGCATTGCGTGATGGTAATACGCAGGAAACATTTAGAATTGTAATTGATGCGGAAAACCATAATGTATTAAAAGTGGAATATCTAACTTAATCAATGATGCCTCCGCTCTGTATGAACTTGACATGAAAATACTACCAATTTTTATAGCCAAAATAAGCTTCTCATGAGATAATTAAACTATATTTTTCGCACGGGGAGATGCTCATGGAAATAAAAATTGGTACACAATTACAACTTGAACCAACTTATACAGAACGGTTGGAGAAATTCCGCTGTAAAGTTGTAGAGCAAAAAGATAATATTCTTTATATTGATTATCCGGTTAATATGGTAACAAAGAAAACGGCATTTTTAATAGATGGCTCAGAATTTAGAGCAACTTTTCGTACTGAGGATAAGCAATCCTTTGCCTTTAATACAGAGGTAGTTGGCCGTAAAGCAGGTAATATACCAATGATTATGTTGCATTGTCCAACACCAGAGGAGTTTATAAAAATTCAGCGACGAGAATATGTTCGTGTAGAGACACAAGTAGACGTTGCTATTCAGTTGAAAGACTATAAATATCAACTTGTGACTGTGGATATTAGTGCAGGAGGCCTAGCTGTCATGTTGAAAGGTCAAGTAGCTTTCACTGAGGGTGATGAAGTAAAACTAACCATTGTATTGCCATTTGCCAATGGAGATGTCAAGTATGTCATTACAGAAGCGCTGATCGTACGTATTTTTGAAAAAGAGGATAAACGCATTGCAACAATCCAACTAACAGATACAGATGACGTCGATCAACAGCATATCGTCCGTTTTTGCTTTGAACGTCAATTAGTCAATCGTCGTAAAGAAATGAACCCTTTTAATGTTTAATTTCCTTTATGAATATTTTGATGAAGCCCTCTCCTAGTAGAGGGCTTTTTTGAGGTTATATGATACAATAAGAGGTGCAGAAAGTAGGGAAGAATATGAAGAAAAACATTCAAATTGCGATAGATGGGCCTGCTGGTGCTGGCAAAAGTACAATCGCGAAAATTGTTGCTGAAGCACTTGGCTTTACATACATTGACACAGGCGCAATGTATCGAGCAGTTACGTATAAAGCGATGCAACAAAACATACATTTAGATGATGAAGCAAAATTAGCAGAGATGCTTGAAGTAAGCACAATTGAATTAAAACCGTCACCTCAGGGACAGCTTGTTTTTTTAGATGGTCACAATGTGTCAGCGGAAATACGCTCTAACGAGGTCACTTCATCAGTCTCACAAGTAGCTGCCCATGCGAAGGTTCGTGAACTATTAGTTGCCCAACAGCAAAAACTTGCAGCTAATGGTGGTGTTGTCATGGATGGCCGCGATATTGCTACACATGTCTTAAAGGATGCAGAACTAAAGATTTTCATGTCTGCAACAGTAGAGGAGCGTGCTAGACGACGCTTGATTGATAATCAAAAAAGAGGAATTGACTCCTCTCTTGAAAAACTTCAGGAAGAAATTGCACTACGTGATAAAAAGGATAGCGAGCGTGAAGCATCGCCACTGATTCAAGCTGAAGATGCGATCTTTTTAGATACAACAGCATTGTCCATTGATGATGCAGCACAAGCTATTTTAAAATTAGCAGAAGAAAAAATGCTATAAATCCTAAAATTTCAGACATTTTTTGAATTTAAAGGATTTATTTTTGTCTTTGTCTTCAATATCGAATAAAATAGTAAGGGAAGATGCGAAGGAGGGTTACATATGTCTGAAGAAATGAACTATGCAGAACAAACGTTTAACGAGGGTGATATCGTCAAAGGCATTGCCGCGCAAGTTGATGAAAAGGCAGTATCTGTATCAATTCCAGGTGCACCGTTTGATGGTATTGTACCGATTAGTGAATTATCAAGCTTACACATTGAGAAAGCGTCTGATGTCATCTCAGTTGGAGATGAATTAGAGTTGATGATTACAAAGGTTGAAGAAGAAAACTTTGTCCTATCAAAACGTAAAGTGGATGCTTTAAAAGCATGGGATACACTGGAGCAGCAATTTGCCGCTGAGGAAATTTTTGAAGCGGAAGTAAAGGATATTGTTAAAGGTGGTCTTGTCGTAGATTTAGGTGTACGTGGCTTTGTACCAGCATCGCTTGTAGAGGACTATTTCGTTGATGATTTTGAAGGCTATAAAGGGCAAACATTAAGCTTTAAAATTGTTGAGCTTGATAAGGATAAGAATCGCCTTATTTTATCTCATCGAGCAGTGGTTGAAGCAGAGAAAGCTTCACAAAAGAAAAATGTGATTAATCAAATAAAAGCTGGCGATGTATTGGATGGTAAAGTACAGCGTCTCGCGTCATTTGGTGCATTTATCGACCTAGGTGGTATTGACGGTCTTGTACACATCTCGCAAGTATCACATGAGCATGTGAGTGATGTGAGTGAGGTTTTAGCTGAAGGACAAGATGTAAAAGTAAAAGTTCTATCAGTGGACCCAGAAAATGAACGAATTTCTTTATCTATTAAGGAAACTATTCCTGGACCATGGTCCAATATTGAAGAACGTGCCGCAAAAGGCACTATTTTAGACGGTAGAGTGAAGCGACTTACTTCATTTGGCGCATTTGTGGAAGTATTCCCAGGCGTGGAGGGTTTAGTGCATATATCGCAAATTGCGCATAAGCACATTAACACGCCTCATGAAGCATTGAAAGAGGGACAAGAAGTACAGGTGAAGGTCCTTGATGTCAATGCTGACGAAGGCCGTCTAGCCCTAAGTATTAAAGAATTACTAGAAAATCCAGAAGCAGAAGAAGTAATCGACTATGAATTACCTGAAGAGAATACAGGCTTCTCATTCGGTGATGTCATTGGCGATAAACTAAAAAACTTTAAATAATGTATACAGCGAGGATGCATAAAGGTATCCTCGCTATTTTTGTGGTTGATAGGATTATGAAAGTGAAGGATTTTAAGAAGAGGATAAAATCTTTGAAATGAAGGATAAAACTCTAAAAGTAGCAGATAAGAATCCTAAAGTGAAGGATAGCAATTAAGAAATGGATAAAATCATTGAAATGAAGGATAAAACTCTAAAAGTAGCGGATAAGAATCTAGAAGTGAAGGATAGCATTTAAGAAGAGGATTAAATCTTTGAATTAAAGGATACAACTCTAAAAGTAGCGGATAAGAATCTTAAAGTGAAGGATAGCGACTAAGAAATGTGAAATATTTGAATTAAAGGATAAGATTTTAGCAGCAGCGGGTAAGATTTTCAAAATAAAGGATAGTTAATTAAAAAGGCGATAAAATCTTTATGACATCTGATAGCACGCTTAAAAAATGAGGTAACACCGTTTATCACCATACATAGCATTCTACATTATGGATATGATATGATATAATGGCATTTTTCGTGTATAATAGCGAAAGACAAGAAGTTGGAAGGATGAAGTACAGATGACGAAACCAGTAGTAGCCATCGTAGGTCGTCCGAACGTAGGTAAGTCGACGATTTTTAATCGTATCGTTGGAGAACGCGTTTCGATTGTGGAGGATATCCCAGGCGTAACACGGGACCGTATTTATAGTTCGGCAGAGTGGTTAACACACGATTTTAATATTATTGATACAGGTGGCATTGAAATAGGGGACGAGCCGTTTTTAGAACAGATTCGTCAACAAGCTGAAATTGCCATTGATGAAGCGGACGTTATTATTTTCATGACAAATGGTCGTGAAGGGGTAACGGCAGCAGATGAGCAAGTTGCTAAAATTCTATACAAAACAAAAAAACCAGTCGTATTAGCGGTTAATAAAATTGATAATCCTGATATGCGTGAAATGATTTATGATTTTTATGCACTTGGCTTCGGTGAACCTTGGCCAATCTCAGGTTCCCACGGTTTAGGTTTAGGGGATTTATTGGACGAATGTGCAAAACATTTCCCGAAAGAAGATGAAGAGCAATATGGTGATGATGTCATTAAATTCTCTTTAATTGGTCGTCCGAATGTTGGAAAATCCTCTTTAGTGAATGCTTTCCTAGGGCAAGAACGTGTTATTGTTAGTAATATTGCAGGGACAACACGTGATGCGATTGATACGCCTTATGCATATGATGGACAGGAATATGTCATTATTGATACGGCGGGTATGCGTAAAAAAGGAAAGATCTATGAAACAACCGAGAAATATTCTGTGTTACGTGCGCTACGTGCTATTGAACGCTCAGACGTTGTTTTAGTAGTGCTGAATGCAGAAGAAGGTATTCAAGAGCAAGATAAAAAAATCGCTGGCTATGCACATGAGGCTGGAAAAGCTGTGATCATTGTTGTGAATAAATGGGATGCCATTGAAAAAGATGAAAAAACAATGAATGTCTTTACACAGCAAATTCGTGAGCATTTCCTATTTTTAGATTATGCCCCAATTATTTTTGTATCGGCGAATACAAAACAGCGTGTGCATCAAATTTTACCGATTATCCAACGTGTCAGCGAGAATCATGCGATGCGTATTCAGTCCTCTATTTTAAATGAAGTGATTGAGGACTCAGTGGCTCGTAATCCTGCACCGACAGATAAAGGTCGTCGTTTACGTATTTACTATGCTACTCAGGTAGCGATTAAGCCACCAACATTCGTTATTTTTGTGAATGAACCTGAGCTTATGCATTTCTCATACGAACGCTTCTTAGAAAATCGTATTCGCGAAACATTTGACTTTGAAGGGACGCCAATTCGTTTAATTACACGTGCGCGTGCTTAAGGCAATAGCTATACACATACAATACGCCAACCCGACATTATTGTTGGGTGGCGTCTTTTTACAAGAAAGAACTTACTTAATAGACAACCCAGCAAAGGGAGGATTTTGTTATGGAAAAAGTTTGTGTGTTAGGGGCAGGCTCATGGGGTACTGCACTGGCAATGGTACTAGCGGAAAATGGACATGATACGCTTGTATGGACACATAGAGCTGAGCAGGCAGAAGAAATCAATCAACTGCATACGAATAAAAAATATTTACCAGAAACCATTCTACCTGTAAATTTACATGCGACGAGTGATATGGCGAAGGTAGCTACTCATGCAGAAACCATTGTTGTGGCTGTTCCAACCAAAGCGATTCGTGAAGTATGCGAGAAACTAACGGCTGAATTAACAAAAAAAGTGTTGTTTGTCCATGTTTCGAAAGGAATTGAGCCTGACTCATTAAAACGAATATCTGAAATTTTAGCAGAGAGCTTACCAGCTATGTATGTGGAAGAAATTGTTGTTCTTTCTGGGCCAAGTCATGCAGAAGAAGTGGTGCTGCATCATCCTACTACGGTTACGGCAGCTTGTGCCAATATTGATGCTGCTGAAAAGGTACAGGATTTATTTATGAATCAGTTCTTTCGCGTCTATACAAATGAAGATATCATTGGTGTGGAAATAGGAGGAGCGTTGAAAAACGTTATCGCTTTAGCGGCAGGTATTACTGATGGCTTAAATTATGGAGACAATGCGAAAGCAGCACTTATCACGCGAGGTCTTGCAGAAATTTCACGGTTAGGTGTAAAAATGGGTGGTAATCCATTTACGTTCTCAGGGCTTACAGGTATGGGGGATTTAATTGTAACCTGTACAAGTGTTCACTCGCGGAACTGGCGTGCAGGAAATATGTTAGGGCAAGGTATGAAGCTACAAGAAGTGCTGGATCAAATGGGCATGGTCGTTGAAGGTGTCCGTACTACGAAGGCAGCCTATCAATTAGCAGAGAAATATGGTGTCGCCATGCCGATTTCCACAGAGCTCTATAGTGTGCTATTTAATGATGTTGAACCGAAAGTGGCAGTAGATGCCTTAATGATGCGTATGAAAAAACGAGAAATAGACGATATGAAGCATTAATATTAATTTTTTGATTAGACTTGTCATAAAATGGACATAAATAAGGTGTCTCAACGAATCTGTTGAGACGCCTTATTGTGTGCCACTAGTTGAATAGAAATACATGCTAAAAGAGTTGTCCATTTCTTGATAGTTATAGGACAACTATTTCTTTTTAGCAAAAGCACATAGTATAATATACTTTGATTGTGTCTTGACATTCAAAGAAAGGTGGTTTTTTGAAATGGGCCCGTTAGCTCATATGCCTGCGCTTGATGTAATGTGGGTGTCGTTTTATTGCATCGCATTTATGATTATATCAGTCGGCTTAATTTATTTAGCGCGAAATAAGATTTCAAATGTATTTTTACGAACAGTCGTAAATTTATGTGCATACATACTGTTTGGACTTGGCACATTTTTAATGGTACTTGTAGTTGCCACTTGGCCAGCATAAAAAATAATGAGGTGTCAGTAACATGAAAAAACTAAGTGCTTTGCTGTTGGTATTTGCAACCGCCATACTGTTAGTAGGATGTGCGTACCCAGAAGACGAAAAAAGGGCTAAGGTCACACCTGATGTCGATCAACTAGCTGCAGTTCAACGTGCCGTGGATGAATATCGTGAAACAACAGGTGGACTAGTACCAATTAAAAATAGCGAGCTAGATACGGATATCTATATCAAATATTTAATCGATTTTGAAAAACTTATGCCGAAGTATTTGGCGACAATCCCTGGAAATGCCTATGAAAAAGGTGGTATATATCAATATATCATTTGGGACCCTGAAAATGAGGCAACCGTCAAATTAGTAGATTTAAATGCGGCAGAGCGTATACGTGAAATAGGTATTCGTAAACTATCTACACAGTATTTACCAATAAAAGGGTCAATTTCAGATAATGTTTATCAGATCAACTATAAAGATTTGGGTTATAAAACAGAGGTAACTGTAAAAAGTCCCTATTCTGGCGTCGAGTTACCACTTTTCATGACTGGTGATGGTGAATTACATGTAGACTATGCTGTGGATTTAGGACAGCTATTAAAAGAAGATAAGCCAAATGTAAAGCCAGGCGATGATATTCGCCAACTGCTTGTCGACAAATTTCCAGTGGTCCCTGCCTATTCTATTCCCTATACAGTGGACGAGAATGGAGAGCCTATCTATGATATGAAAACATATAATGCGGATGTCAAAAAGGCGAAAGAACAACAAAAACAAGAGGCAGAAGCCGCCGAGAAAAAAGAAAAATAGCAAACAAGCTCCTTACATTTGTGAGGGGCTTTTTCATATTTGTCTACAGGCTCGCATATAGTGAAAAAGCGTAGATAAAGGAGGCAGAAACCTTGAGTGAAGCAGTATTTAGAGAAATTGCAGAGCGCACAAATGGCGATGTTTATATTGGTGTTGTCGGTCCAGTACGTGTAGGTAAATCAACATTTGTAAAAAAGGTAATGGAATCAGTCGTGTTACCAAACATTGTGGATGAAACGGAAAGAATGCGAGCACAAGATGAGTTGCCACAAAGTTCTCCGGGGCCAGTCATTATGACTGCTGAGCCGAAGTTTGTGCCTGCCCAAGCAACCCGTATTGTGGTCGGTGACGATGAAATGCCATTTCAAATTCGATTAGCAGATTGTGTGGGTTATATTATTGATGGGACAAAAGGCTATGAAGATGAAAATGGACCTAAATTTGTTCATACTCCTTGGCATACGGAGCCAATTCCATTTCAGGAAGCCGCTAAAATTGGCACAGATAAGGTGATTCGCGATCATGCGAATATTGGTATTGTCGTAACGACTGATGGTACAGTGAACGGAATCAGTCGACGAGCAGCAGAGAAGGCAGAAGAGGAAATTGTAGAGCAATTAAAAGAAATCGGCAAACCATTTGTCATCTTACTCAATTGCCAAATGCCTGCGAGAGAAGAAACGGTTCAGCTTCGAAATGAATTGTTTGAACGTTACAATGTACCTGTTATTGCAATGTCCATTGATCAAATGAGAGAAGCGGATATTCAATATATTTTACAAGAGGCGTTATTTGAATTCCCAATTCGTACCATTGAAGTGGAAAAACCAGACTGGCTGGATGTATTAGATGCTACACATCCATTAAATGTTGCATTGATTGATTCGATGGAGGAAGTCCTATCTTCTGTGATGAAAATTCGAGATGTGCAACAGGCGTCAGATGCCTTCAAAGCGATTGACTTTATTGACCAAAGTGAGGTTGTTCATGTAGATGCAGGTGTAGGAACAGCTGTAATCCGGGTATCCCTACAGGGTGAATTGTATAAATCAGTTTGTAATGAATGGCTAGAAGAACCAATTGAAACGAAAAAAGATTGGTTACTCTTTATCAAAGAGGCGGCAGAGGCAAAAGAGGCCCAAAAACGCTTTAAAAGTGCTATTCACGATGCTGATACGACAGGATATGGGGTGACATTGCCAATGATGCAGGAATTTGAGCCAACAGCCCCAGAGCTCATTAAACAGAATAATTTCTTTGGTGTACGAATGAAGGCAAAAGCACCATCCTATCATATTATCCGGGTTGATATGGAGTCAGAATTTGCACCGTTAATTGGCTCAGAGTTCCATAGTCAGCAACTTTTAAAAGATTTAAATCATGCTTATTTACATGATCGTGATGCCTTATGGAATACACAATTATTTGGCACACCATTGCACGAAGTATTAAAAGAGGGAATTCGCTATAAAATGGATGCAGTTCCACATACTGCTAAAAAACGTATGCGTCAGACGATTGAACGTATGGTTAATGAAGGGGATCGTGGTTTAGTAACATTTATTTTATAGTGATAAAATTCAGAAAAAATGCAAAAAATATACGCAGGGCTTTTCGTTTTTATGCGAAAAGTCCTTTTATTTTTGTTTTTTGGGTGAAAAACTGATTTTTTGGTTATAATCATGTATGAATACAGTTGCGTAGCGGTTTTCTATGTGTTACTCTTTTTACAGAATTGGTTCATGACCCTTTGAGAGGAGGTGAATGGTGTGAATAAAACAGAATTAGTAAACTCTGTTGCTGAAGCTGCAGGTCTTTCTAAGAAAGACGCTTCTAAAGCAGTTGAAGCTGTATTTGATACAATTCAAGATGCTCTTGCAAAGGGTGACAAAGTACAATTAATTGGTTTTGGTAACTTTGAAGTACGTGAACGTGCGGCTCGTAAAGGTCGTAACCCACAAACTGGTAAAGAAATCGAAATCGCTGCTAGCAAGGTGCCTGCTTTCAAACCAGGTAAAGCGCTTAAAGACGCGGTAAAATAATACACGTCTAGTAGTTACATAGAGCAGTCTTCATGTTAACGAACATGAAGACTGCTCTTTTTAGCTTCAAAATTTGTATTTTACATAATAATATACAGTGATTTGCTTATCTAGAAGCGAATTTCTGATGAATCAGGTAAGTCATTTTGCGCTTACCTTTTGGATGTGCTACGATGCATAGGGAAATGTGTAATGTTTTGATATGCAGGAGGTTTTTTTGATGTCGAATATTGATTTATTGAAAATAGAGGAAGCGGTAAAAATGATTTTAGAAGCGGTAGGTGAAGATGTTAATCGTGAAGGTTTATTGGATACGCCGAAGCGTGTAGCAAAAATGTATGCAGAAATGTTCAGCGGCTTGCATGAGGATGCTAAAGATTACTTTAAAACGGTGTTTCATGAAGATCATGAAGAACTGGTGCTTGTCAAAGATATACCTTTTTATTCGATGTGTGAGCATCATCTAGTACCTTTCTATGGCAAAGCACATGTTGCATACATACCAAATGACGGCGTTGTTGCAGGACTGAGTAAGTTAGGACGTGCAGTGGAGACGATTGCCCGCAGACCACAACTACAAGAGCGTATTACCTCTTCAGTAGCGGACACAATTATGGAGATGCTTTCGCCAAAAGGTGTTTATGTTGTGATCGAGGCAGAGCATATGTGTATGACAATGCGTGGATTGAAAAAACCTGGTTCCAAAACGGTGACATCTGTTGCACGTGGTATTTATGAGGAAGATGAAGTGAAACGTAGAGAAGTGCTGTCATTTATTCAAATGTCTTAAATTGCGTGTCTAATTATGTTATGATGAACTAAGAATTTGTCGGATTTAAGGAGTGTACAAAGATGTCACAAGATTATATTGTTATTCAAGCAGAAGAAGATGGTGTACATGTCATTGGATTAACACGTGGAACAGATACGAAATTCCATCATTCAGAGAAATTAGATGCCGGCGAAGTAATGATTGCTCAATTTACAGAACACACATCTGCAATGAAAATACGCGGTAAAGCGCAAATTCATACAGCACATGGCGTGATTAATAGCGAAGCGAAAAAATAAGAGACTTTGTTTCTGACGATAGGTTTTAATGCTGTTCAACGTTCTACAGCACATATAAAAACACTAGATGTGAAAAACTGAGTATAAGGTCTATGGGCAGTTAGCATTCCAACATTCAATTTTGGGAGAGCTTTACTGCCTGTGCTATGAAGAAAGCAAATTTTTTTTATTCCGCATCGTTGCGTATGCTATAATGACTCAGTAAGCAAGCGTTTAGCCTTGTACAGGGCTAACGTATCTGAAAGTGAAATGGAGTAAGGTCTATGAATGCAACATACATTCAAAATTCAATTGCACAGTTAAAAACAGAGATTTTCATGGATGTTCGTCATAGAACTTTGCAAAAATACACAGGTGTACCTGTGCTAGATGAAAATCAACTGTTTTATTTGTTAATCCCGTTTTTGAATGGTGAAGAGTGGCAACAAGAGCAACAAGAGGCTGCAATTACTGTTGGCATAGTGTACGCAGCATTAGCGGCTCACGATCATATAAAAGAATTAGACGCAACATCAAAAGAACAGCAGCTTACCGTTTTAGCTGGGGATTTTTATAGTGGTCGTTATTATGAAATATTAGCAATGTCAGGGAATGTCGCATTGATTCGAAACTTGTCACAAGGTATTGTGGCACGATGTGAAAACCAAATTAAAGTTTATGAAAATAAACAACGAACAATGGAACAGTGGTATACGTCGATGAGTACGATAGAATCAGGGTTAATTGCTCAATTTTTTGATCTTTATTCTTTCGGTGAATATATACCACTTATAGAAAAAAGCTTATTAATCTTGCGTTTAGAAAAAGAATGGACAGCTTATCAACGTGGGCAAATGTCTTTAATGGGTAAGGCACTAGAAGAAAGTGTCAGACGTAATGGCGCAACCTTTAATAGCGTCATCCAAGGGAAAATTGTGCATTTAAAAACAGAGCTATCACAGATCATTAATCAGGCATCCTTTTTACAAAGTGATATCAAACAAGCTTTACATGCACATGTAGAGGCATCCATTGCTTCTACTAACGGATAAGAGAGGTTTTTCAAAATGGCTAAAACGAAAGAAGAACACGTTCACGAAGTATTTGAAAGTATTTCGGAAAACTACGATAAAATGAATGGTGTAATTAGTTTCCAGATGCATGTTGGCTGGCGTAACGATACGATGAAGCACATGGCTGTAAAACCTGGATCAAAAGCACTTGATGTATGCTGTGGCACCGCAGACTGGACAATCGCATTGGCAGAGGCTGTTGGTGAAAGTGGAGAAGTAAAAGGGCTAGACTTTAGTCAAAACATGCTGAAAGTTGGCGAAAAAAAGGTAGAGCCATACCCACAAATTGAACTAGTTCATGGAAATGCGATGGAGTTGCCTTTTCCAGATGATACGTTTGATTATGTGACAATCGGCTTTGGTCTTCGCAATGTACCTGATTATTTACAAGTTTTGAAGGAAATGCATCGTGTTGTTAAACCAGGTGGAATGGTGGTTTGTTTAGAAACATCTCAATCTGAAATTCCTGGTTATCGTCAGTTGTTCCGTTTTTATTTTAAATATATAATGCCGATATTTGGTAAAATATTTGCGAAAAGCTATAAGGAGTATTCTTGGCTTCAGGAATCTGCGAATGATTTCCCAGGTATGAAAAGGTTAGCGGCATTGTTTGAGCAGGCAGGATTAGAAAAAGTAACGTACAAAGCATACAGTGGCGGGGCTGCGGCAATGCATATGGGCTTTAAAAAGATACGTTAATGGGGGAAGGTTTTCACACGTGGAAAAGATGAAGTTAAAACTACTCTATTCCGATTTGAAATCAGATATCGAAATCATTGAACAAGAGTTAGAAAAAGCGGTGGACTCGTCTTCATATTTGATCAACGATGCTTCTCTCCATTTATTACAAGCTGGTGGCAAACGGATAAGACCAATTTTTGTGTTACTAGGCGCAAAATTTGGTGATTATGACATTGAGAAGATGAAGGATGTAGCAGTACCTTTAGAACTCATTCATATGGCATCGCTTGTACATGATGATGTCATTGACGACTCCAATATGCGAAGAGGGCGCCCGACTGTCAAATCACAGTGGAATAACAGGGTAGCAATGTACACAGGCGATTTTATTTTCGCACGTGCGCTGGAATATATAACAAAGTTAGAAGACCCACTTGTACATCAAATTTTAGCCCGTACGATGGTGGAGATTTGTAACGGTGAAGTCATTCAAATTGAAGATAAATTTAGATTAGATCAAGGTTTAAAAGATTATTTTAGAAGAATCAAACGCAAAACAGCATTACTTATTTCCTCAAGCTGTGAGCTAGGAGCTGTGGCAGCGGGGGTTGATAGTAAAACAGTTCGGCATTTAAAGCGCTTCGGCTACTTTGTAGGCATGAGCTTCCAAATTATCGATGATGTTTTAGATATTATGGCAACCGATAAAGAACTAGGGAAGCCAGCAGGTAGTGACTTACTACAGGGGAATATTACTTTACCGATTTTATTATTGAAAGATGATCCCGAGATGCAACCATACTTAGTTAAAGTGTTTGCAGGCACGTTAACAGAATCGGAACGTCAAAATATGTTGCAATATGTGCGTAAATCCCATGCAATTGAGCAAGCTAATCGTATGAGTGATAAATATTTGAAAAAAGCCTTACAGGAAATTGATGCTTTACCAAAACATCCCGTTAAGAAAAAATTACGTGATGTAGCATTGTTCATGGGTAAGCGCAAATTCTAGCTTTTTGTTGTACAAAAGCTCATTTTTTGTTAATATTTATCGGTAGGTGTAAAACCTGTTAGACGAATTTAAGGAGTGTTTTAAACATGGCAATTGAACAAACTTTTTTAATGGTTAAGCCTGACGGCGTTGAACGTCAAGTAATTGGAGACATCGTTGATCGTTTCGAACGTCGCGGTTTTGTAATGAAAGGTGCTAAATTAATGGTAATTCCTAAAGAATTAGCAGAAAAGCACTATGCTGAGCATGCTGAGCGTCCATTCTTCGGTGAATTAGTTGATTTCATCACTTCTGGTCCTGTATTCGCTATGGTATGGGAAGGCGAGAACGTAATCAAGCTTGCTCGTACAATGATGGGTGCAACAAAACCTGAAGAATCTAACCCAGGTACAATCCGTGGTGACTACGCAACAACTGTTTCTCACAACATCATCCACGGTTCAGACTCTCTTGCTTCTGCAGAGCGCGAAATCGGCTTATTCTTCGGTGAAGATTTAGTTTAATTTCGAATCTAAGAAGCGTAGCGAAAATAACTACGAATAGAACTCAATAAAAAAATCATCTATTTTTCCGATGTAACTTTTACCTTCTAACAAAAAATGTTAGGGGGTTTTTTATTTGTCAAAATCATTCAATAAAGTTAACACAAACATTGATTTAAGCTTATTGACTATCAAAACTGAAAAAGAACCAAAGAAAGAAATGGTGACAAAAATCAATAACTCAATAGTTAAAATGGATACTTATGATGAATTGGACAACAGAAATATTGCCATTAAACACGCCATACAAATTTTAAATAAACAATGGCGACTAAACGGATTAAGACCAAGGACAATTGATAGTTACAACTATAATTTTAAGCGATTTGTTGAAGTTACTAAAGTTGAATATCTCCATGAAATCAACAATGAAAAAATTTATCAATATTTATCAAGTTTCAAAAATGCAAAGGACACATCTCTACATGGTCGTTTAAAGCAAATTAAAGCCGTTTTAAGCAAGTGTCACGATAATGGTTGGTATAACTCAAAGTTTTGGACAAACATCAAAATAAAAGTAAATACAAGCGTTAAGGAAGCTACTACGGAAAGAGAACTGGCACTTTTGTTATCACTTTTGGATAAATCAACGTATTCGGGATTACGTGATAGTATAGGAATTTTACTTTTATACAAAACAGGTATTCGAATTAAAACATTGGGAGCGTTGAGAGAACAGAATATTGATTTTGAAAATATGCTTTTGAAATTACAAGGAGAGATAATGAAATCGCATAGACCATTGATTCTCCCTTTAGATGATGAAATGTGTACTTTATTAAGAGAGTTAATTTCAATAAATGATGATATTAGGAAAGAACATAGAGAAAAGAATGATTATATTTTTCTTTCAAACATAGGCGTACCAATTTCAAATACAGTTTCACCGTCCAATTTAATTGCGAAAAATTTATGGGTATACAGTAAAAAGTGGAATTTAAAGAACGTTAATCCTCACTCTATTAGAAGATTGTATGCCCAGAATTTGGTGAAACGTGGAGCAGATATAAACTTAGTATCTCATGCTTTAGCACATTCTGACTTATCAACAACTACGAGATATTTGGGGTTAGATGTTGATACAGTAGCAAAGAATTTACGTGATTTTTTATAACATATACTTCTTCTCAGAGTTAGTTTAAAGCGATAGCGAAAAGCTTATATTTGCCCCGCTTCTAGAACTACTTGTATATGTGTCTAAACGAGATGAAAAATAGGGCTACTATTGATAGCCCTATTCCTTAGTTTGTTTATTTTTCCAATTATTTTGGATTTGCAATAGCTCGTTAATTTGTTTTAACACAAACTCTTGATAATCAGGATTTAACTCTTTGAAAATTGTCATAGCCATTTCAAATTTAGTATCAGCAGGGCTTTTAAACATCTCACCTTCACCAGTATTTAGCCAATTTTCATTCACATTGAAAGTGATACAAATCAATCTGATGATGCGGTCATTTACCTTTCGATGCTCTAATTCAATGCCTGCTATATGACTATTGGATATTGAAATAGCTTTAGCAAATTTGGCTTGCGATAAATTCAGTTCAGTTCGTACTTGTTTAACACGTTGATTGATAGTAGTAGACAATAGATATCACCTCGTTAGTATTCAAAATATCATATATCCACTCACATTGAAAGTAAATATAAATAAAATGCAGTTGAATTACTCTCTATGTAATTATATAATACTCTCATAAGGTGTGAATAAGGAGGGGTTTCATGGAAAACGAAGACCAATACAAGCAACTAGAGTCCAGCTTTAAAAGGTTAGATGAAGAAGGAAAGCGTTATATACTTGGTATTTTACAGGCACTAGAGTTTGCCCAATCGAATCAAGTTGTGGGTGTAACCAAGCCTAAGAAAAAAGATGGCGAGAAAGAAGATTGATGGTACATATACAGCTATATGAGTGATTATCTTAATTGAAGCGGGTCATAGGGTTTTCAATAATGCAAATTATAGGAGGGGAATAATGTTAAAAAAAGTAGGAGTTCTATTATTACTAGGTGCGACATTAACAGGGTGTTCTGATAAATTGGATGAAACCACAGAAGAAGTAAATAAAAAAGATGAAGTTGCGTTATCTACAACCAAGATGATTGCGGAAAGCGATAGTACAGCTAATATTGAGGAATATCTCAGCGATGTGCAAAGATTTAAAGAAAACATATATATAGAATTAAAAGCTATGGAAGCGTTGAGTCAGAAAATGGCTGATAATCCCTTAATAATAGAAGATAAAGAATTTGTATCAAGGGTAACTGGCATAGCTAAAGAAGTTAGAGATAATTACAAATTTATTAAAGAGATGGATGTACCTGATGAATTATTAAATTATCATTCACGAATGTTAGAGGTATTTAAGGAGTTAGAATTAGGTGCAAATTTATATGAAAAAGGTTCATTAGAAAAAAATGCTGAAACGGTACTTGAATCATCAAGGCATTTTGTAGTGGCTGTGAATTTACTTGATTCAGCTACGACAGAATTGAACACAATTTATAAAGCTAGTGATGATGAGATTTATGACTTTATGGTGCAGTCATACAATGCATTAACTAATAATGGGGAAAATTATATTCCTGAAATACATGATGGACAGGTATCTAAATTAGCAAGTGAGAAATATGGAATAAGTGAAGAAGAGGCAGATCGAATATACATTCAGAAAGAAATGTCACGTTAAAATATTTGTCAAAGGATGAAGTAGAGTGAACAAATTAATCTTAGTAATAATGTCGCTGATTTTTATTCTTAGTGCTTGTAGTGGTAGAGATTTATCCAATGTGAAAACATCTCTTTATGGTCAGTGGATAGATGAAGAATCTGAAACACAGTACTATATTAGTGCAGACAGCATTATACAAGTTAATGAAGAGGGTCAAAAAGATAAAACCTATAAAGTATTAGATTATGATGAAGTAATGAACATGATAAGGATACGAGAAAAAGACGAAGAAGGTAATAGCTTTGTTACGGAAATTGTATTCAATGATGATAAAAGAGAATCAGCACAGATATTACTAGATTTGTCTACACTAGAATTTGCTAACGAGGATATTGACTCCGATATGTTGGGCACAGTTGAGATGTTGCAACAAAAAATCATTCAAGCGAATGCAAAGTCATTTGAATATCGGTGGGAGTATGTTGATGATAAACAAGAACCATAAAGATGAAGAGAACAGGGAGAGAAATCCCTGTTTTTTATTTATATTAATATCATGAACAGTGAAAATGAGTGTGTTAGCCACGCAATTGAATGAAAAATACTTCACGTGCGATATTGAATAAAATAATGTTAATAGAGATGATTTCTACGTGTGAGTAGTACGGGGCTATTAAAAACCAAGAAGGTTAGCTAAATATTTATACTACCTAGTAGCACTATTATCCCTACGATCTTTAGCAATTAATTAAATAATTAAAATCAATACTACCTGGAGGTAATTTCTATTTGAAAATAATAACAAAGAAAAATGTATGTACATTGATAAGGGCGAAAAAGATTGTATTTGTGTATCGTTTCAGTTTTTTTAGAGTTTTATTGCTGGATATATTTGTACATTAGCTTTAAAAAAGTTAATGGTTAAAAGAAATATAAATAATAAGTTATTGAGATTTCTTTTTGACTGGTAATTTGTTACTATTGTATAAGGCAAACTATAGTAGGGGAATTGGAGAAGAAAATTATTTACTTAGTAAAACAGGAGTTATTTCTATGTCAAATAATATGTTCGATTGGTTTGTAGGAAATT
Source organism: Lysinibacillus sp. K60 (assembly GCF_019731275.1). Lineage (NCBI taxonomy): Bacteria > Bacillati > Bacillota > Bacilli > Caryophanales > Bacillaceae > Lysinibacillus > Lysinibacillus sp. K60. Next base: position 243,935 of record NZ_JAASJR010000003.1, read on the forward strand.
TAAATGAAATTGGTTTTGGGATAACGACAGTTGGGACAATAGCAGGGGTTATATCACTCGAATTAACAAGGAGAGTAAACAAAAAAACAAATATAATAAATAAAAATATAGACCAGTTTGAAATCAAAGCTATATTTAATTCTCAAAGATTAATTGCGATTTACAAACTAAAAGAAATATATTCAAAATATGTAGAAAGAAAAGGGTATAAATTGAATGAGATTGAAGAAGTTCTAATTGACTTAGAAGAATTTGAAAAAGAGTATACTGATGATTTTAAAGATCTATTATCAAAGCTAAAGCTATTAGTAGACAAAACAAAATCAACAAATAAACCCTCTCCAAAAAGACTAGATGAGGTTATAAACATAGTTTACAAAATTACTAGGAAACTAGAGAATAATCTTGAAGTTATAAAAAAGGAGAAGATATGAATGAATAGTGATAAAGTATCGAAGTTTCTTAGAAAATTAGAAGAAAAGACTGAAAATCAAAATATAATATGGGAAGAATTGGACATAGAGGAGATTGCACAGATTTTATCTAAACTCTCTAGTTATACGAATATTATTGGGGCATATGGTACTTTAAATAGCAAACAGCGTAAATATTCTATTATTGGTAAATATAAAATGAAAGTATATTATGAAGAGGATATACCTTCAATTATTGAGTATGTTTTTTTTGCTATAGCAGATAATGATTTTAATCATAGTATTGTTTTCACTGAAGATGATTTAGATTATCTAGATTGTGAAAGAATTAGTAAAATGTATCGGTATATAGAAACCAGTGAAGTCCCTGATATATTAGATTCTTGGTTTGAAGAAGATTAAATAAATTTATATTTCTTATTTAATAAAAAGCTTCCTTGATACGATCAAAGAGAACCGTACCACAAGTTAGCACAATATTAAAGCGTCAAAATACAATTTCATGTATTTGACGCTTCTTTTATTATACAAAAATCATTAGAAAACTAACAGATAAAATAATGTTTTTATCAAAGCACTTACAAAAAACATTCTAAAAACACTATTATGAATTAGTTAATATCACTTTTTGTTTTGAAAGTCAATAGGTATGTAGCATATTTTTTGGACAGAATTAGAAAAATATGATATAATTTAAGAGTAAATAGTTGACGAATTTATGTTTTTAGTATCTATGTCAATGGGGTTTGGATGAAGGGAGTATATAGATTTAGGTATATGGATTTAAAGGGTGTATAAATTACATGTCAAAATATTTGAAATAGTCACATTGGTAATGGTAAATTATGTACCTTTTTACACAAGCACTTTAAAAAATTCGTTACGCAAGCTCCACGAATTATTTCAAAGTGTTGCGATGCAAAAAGGTACGCCAAAAACATCGCTAAAAACAATTAGAATTGTTATCGCCCTTTGCGTACTTTGGGCGAGGTCTGGTGAAAGTGCATTTTTTGCACTTTTAACAGAGATGGTGGCAAAGTACATGATTAACAAAAGAAAGATTTATGAAAAAGGACGTATAATCGCTCCTTAATATTATTAATATATTAGAGGGCAATCTTACGTACTTTTAAAATGTTAGAATTATGAATGGAGTTTTAAAAGTGAGAAAAAGAAGTCTAGTAGAAGTAGTAATGGAATTTGGGACTGATAAGCAGAAGGCTTGTGTATTAGAGGGGAAAAAATGGAGAAAAGAAAGCCATGATGCACTAATAAAGGTGTTGGATTCTAAATTTGGCTTTGTAGATGTTGTAGGTAAAGGATACAAAATGGAATTTATCTTAGATGAAGAGTTTGATTTTGAAAGAGATATTATTGACGGTCGTGCTTCAAATGGTCAAGGTCAGGTGCCATTAAAGTATGAACAAGCATTTCCGATTATGGTAATTGTACATCTACTTAATAGAAGTGGAAGTAAGCCATTAACCGTAAATAATTGGTTGCTTAATATTGGGATAATCACAGAGGAAATGTTTCAAGCGTCAAAGTTAAGATATTCATTGAGCGCCTTAGAAAAAGAATCTGATAAGTTAGTAAAAAATAAGGTGATAGAATCGGGACAAGGGTATTTAATTGATGATTATATTAAACGTGAAATTGAAAGACTTCAAAAATATTTCATGGGGGTGATTCAAAAATTGGTGAAAGCTAAAATCATCACACACCAACCTTATAAGATGGCTAAATGTGAAGTACCTTATCTGAATGAATACTTTGATGAAGAACTTGGTGAATGGGTTAGACAAGAAACAATAGAAACTAAATATATTGAATTATCATCACATGTTGTTAGCAAGATTGCAAAAATGGAGTGTAACTTACAAAACTCAACTAAATTCAGAGAATTAACATTAGATGAAATCAGGCGTTACAGAAATAAACCTATTGTTAAGGAGTATTGGACAGAATATAAAAAGCAATTGAATCTAATTACTAATGAGCAAGGTGAAAGACTATACATAGTAATCCCATATGAAGCACATGCATTATTCGTTAGAGCAGGTATAAATCCTATTTTCAAGTGGTTGGAGAAGAACAACAAAGAAGCATTGGTATACTATAATTCTGATGAAACAAAATATTTTTTGGAAAATAGAGTTGATTTTCATAGAGCTTTGAGTAAATATGTTGTGGATTTAGCGGAAGATAGACAAGACAAATTCCAAAAAAAATTTGTAAATGAATTTGGTGGCAAAGCAAACATACATAAGTTTGAAGATAATAAATATAAGGTCGCACATGATTTAATGATTAAAGGGTTGTATGTAGAAGCATATTATAAATTGCAAGAATACTATGGGCAGACTTTTAAATAAAATGATTATATCTTGAAGTAACTAAAAAGGAAAAATAAGGTTTTGGAATTTTTGATTAGCCTTATATAAAAACACAAAAAACATATATAATGCAAATCAAGCATTTCAAACACAAAGTAAGAAAAGTGAAACCTCATTTTAATGGGGTTTCTTTAAATTGAAGGTCTACTATCCACACGATGAGGTTAAATAGTTAGCTACGTGTGAATGTGCTAATAAATCCTCTCAGTAGAGGTGTTTTTCACGTATGATATGTCGTGCGATATACATGTAAAATATAATAGGGGTTTTTGATAAAATGATATATACCTACATATTGTATTAAATTAATAAAATAGCATTATCTTGGATAAAAGTTATAATATAGTTAAGAAGAATATTGAGAATTAGCGTTTATGGCAAAAAAAGTTTGAAGGAGTTCTTTATATGGAAATTAAAGTATCAGTTTTAGCTATTCAGGCTTTAAAAGAAGCACTTTGTAACATCTATTGGTTTAAAAGTGATCTAAAAAGTTTTCTTGCAAATTGTATATCTGAGAGATCTATTGTACATATGGTGAATTGGGAGAATAATCCTAAAAGACAAACAGTTTCTGATATTATAGATGAGCTTATGGTTGACCAAGAGAAGCATTTAGGATCGATTAGGAAATTACTTTATGAAGTATCTAATATGGATAATTTTAGACATCTAGAACAACTTGAAGATGGTAAGAAAAAAGCAGATAAGGCAAGAATAGCTGTATCAGATCTAAAGAACTTGATTGAAGAACATGATAAAAAGTTAAAGAAAGAAAAAGAGATCGTAAATAATCGAATTATAAATCATGCGAAGATTAGAGAGAAAAAAGCAATAATAACACAGTTAGATGAAATTAAAAGCAGATATTCAAAATTAGTTATTTCAAAAGAATATCAAAGGAGAGGTTTTGAGTTAGAGAAAATACTTTATGACATCTTTGCATTGTTCGACCTTGATCCTAAGGCCTCCTTTAGAAACATTGGTGAGCAAATTGATGGTGCATTTACGCTTGAGGGTACAGATTATTTATTTGAAGCAAAATGGCAAAGTTATTATGTAAATGCATCAGATTTGGATGCTTTTTCAGGGAAAATTGGAAGAAAATTAGATAATACATTAGGTTTGTTTCTATCTATAAATGGTTTTTCGGAGGAGGCAGTAAAGATATATTCTTCTGGAAGAAGCTCTATATTATTAATGGATGGAAGGGATCTCTTAGCGGTATTAGAAAATCAAATAGATCTTATAACATTAATAATAAGAAAGAGACGCCATGCTTCTCAAACTGGAAATATATACTTAACTATAAGCGAAATTTTAAACTAAATTTATCTTGGTTGCATAATTAGAGATTGTCTTTTGATAGGGGGTACTTATGACCAAATCCATAACATTGACTATATTAATGCTTGGTAGCAGAACAACCCCCGCAAACTGTCTTGCTTTGTACCTAGTTTAAAATTGTTCATACCTAAAGATGCTACCGAAGATAATTTTAGATTAACTCGCAATAGAACGGAATAAAAAAAAAGGATAATTAGATGAATTATTATATTGTAATGCAGGGGCATACCTATTTAGAAGAAAAAGAAGCGGGCATTATTTGGTCACCGCAAAAGGATAAATCTGGTAAAGTACCACACTCATGGAATCGAATGAGAGAAGTATTAAAAGGGGATTGTATATTTCATTATGTACGTGGAGAGTTAGTTGCTATTAGTATAACCCAGTCAAATTATTATGAAGCTTCAAAACCAGGAGAGATGCAAAGTTATTTACAATGGGAAGATGCAGGTTATTTAGTAGATTTAAAATATCATGAGTTAGACATACCGCTAAATATAAAGGCAAATTTTGATGTGATTTTACCGCTTCTACCCATAAAGTATTCTCCTTTCCAGCAAGATGGAAATGGCAATCAAGGTTATTTATACCCATGTAATGAAACGCTTGCAATTAAGTTATTAGAATTGACTAGTGACTTAAATATCTATGAAGAAAATCAGGAGCAATTAGAGTTTGCAATTGGTTCTGTTGTAAATAGAGAAAGTAATAAACTTGTACCAATCCTAGCTGAGACAGAAGCGGAAGCAAAAGTGAAAATTCGTAAAGGCCAGCAGAGATATAAAGAGGCGTTAGCTCCTTTATGGAATCATCAATGTGCATTGTGTGGCATAGATTTACCTGCCATGCTAAGAGCAAGTCATTCAAAGCCTTGGAAGGATAGCGCACATGAAGAACGATTGGATGCTTATAACGGTTTATTGTTATGCTGTAATCATGATGCGTTATATGACAAAGGCTATATTGCATTTGATGGGACAGGTAAAATTCATATCTCTGAACGGATCGATGAGGCGGATTATGTGAAGTACGGTATTCATCCTAAAATGCGCGTGAATCGCCATGAGGAAAATAAGAAGTATTTTAAATGGCATAAGAAGCATATATTTGTATAGTAACAAACCAATCATTTTAACAGGTTTTTTGTCCTGCAAGGTTAGAGTGATTCAAAGTGACAGAAATCTTAAATGAAAATGAAGGTGAGGAATTTATATGCTAAGTCTTGATAAAAAAACGTTTTTCAAACAACGGCAGTTACCCGAGAAAAGCTTTTACTATTCTTACAATGGACAAAACTTTGAAATATCTTTGGACTATATAATTGAACATATTGTTGGCTCGGGCGAGGAGAAATGTCTTTTTCTATTAAATGAATTAAAAGCGACTGACGATTTCTTAGTAAATGTTTATTTGCAGGACCTTGCAGATGAATTTATGCAAAGACATATAAGACAGAGTTTAGGTGAAGAAATCGAACAAAGATTGCTGGATAAACAAGAAAGCTATAGATTCGCTTTGACTAAAAAAGACTGTATATATGAGTATATTGCTTATCAAGATGAACAAGGGAAATATCATGTCGATAAGGTCGAACATGTAGGAAGATATGTTGGATATGAGAGGTTTAGCTATTTCAGTGACAAACTTTATTCATTATTAGGAAGACATACTTTTGATTGCAAAAGGATCGAGATATAATAGAAAGTTAATGATTAATGTGTGAAGAAATATCCTTAAAGTAATGGTTAATAATAAATAAGAAGTATCCATCTCATGCGAGGTGGTCTTTTTTATTTAAATTATCAAGTATAATAGAAATAAAAAGTAATTTAATAGATTACATGTTAAAGGAGTTATAGAATATATGCCTATATATAATAAGTTAGTAAGAGATAAGATTTTAGAGATTATTGAAGCGGATGGTTTAAAGTATAATGCAAGAATTTTAGAACCGAAGGAACTTCTAGTGGAAGTAAAAGCAAAAATGATTGAAGAAGCTAAAGAATTTCATGGAACAGATAATGTACAAGAAAGTATTGAAGAATTAGCAGATATTTTAGAATTAGTACATACAGCTATTAATGCATTAGATGTAAGTTATGATGAACTGGAAGCGATTAGAGAACTGAAGAAGGCTAAACGTGGAGGATTTGAAAAGGCGATTTATTTAATTGATGTAGAGGATAAGTAACCTATTTTCAATGGAGTGTTTAGATGAACAATTACTTAGACAATGATAATACTTTGGAATCGAATTTTCGCTCGATATACTTATTTGGTAGAAATGTTGCAACTTATAAATTTGCGTTTGCTAAAACATTACTTGAATTAGGTGAGAGTAATAAAAGTTTTGTGAGCTTAGAAGAATTATCCCCTATATTTGCAAAGTACATGTTAGAGCATATTAGGAACGGTAAACGACAAATAACAAGTCAGTCATCTAAGTTTATTAGTGCCTTGAATTTATTTCATCAAAACCAAATTATGTGGGAACAATTACTTGAAGTTACTGAAAAAGTAGGGTTTAACAATGTGATAGATGCCTTTCATAACATTCCTAATGGTGAACTTGATAAAAATTTTTATGAGAAGTCCATACAAGGAAAGACTTTAGGAATTACGTTGACTGATAGTATATTTTTGTTGAACGGAAGCGCCCAAAAAGTAAATATATTAAGTGAAATTGAAGGTAGATGGAACTTAGTTGAAAACGCATGGACTGAACGAAATCCAAAACTAGAAGTTCAGTTTGATACAGACCTTGAGCAGTTTTTCTTTATAAAGCCTATGACACCACAGCAGTTCATGTTGTCTCATGAAAGAATAAATCTAACTTCTGCTAGAAAGCCATTAAACGGATATCAAAAGGGAAAATGCTTCTATTGCTACAAACCGATTTCAATTGAAAGTAACCAATTGAATACTTGTGACATAGACCATTTCGTACCGCTATCAACACAGTTCAACAGTACACATGATTTAGACTTAAATTGTGTTTGGAATCTAGTTCTAAGCTGTCAGGATTGCAATAGAGGTGAAGCTAATGGGAAGTTTGCTAGACTACCTGAAGACCCTCTTTTACAACGATTGTATAAGCGTAATGAGTATCTAATTGAAAGCAATCATCCGCTAAAAGAAACGATTATTATGCGAACAGGTAAAAATCCACAGCAAAGAGCAGATTTTTTAAAACTAATGTATAGACTTGCGGAGACCATAAGTAGAGCAAAGTGGAAACCTAAATTAGAGTATGACATTGGATTCTAAAATAGAGCAATGAAAAATATACAGGATGGTATGGTACTGCCTTTATAAAAATGTAAAGAGTCTAAAAGTTTACTTGCAAATAGATGACTTTATTATAGGGGGATTTTTCCACTTCTACTTGCTAACATGGCTAAAAGTAATGTATAGTTACTAATTAATAGAAGGTAAAAGCTCGGTTCTAATTTAGTTTTTTTCGTTTATTTCAGAGAACCCATGATATTAGTGATTTCAGAGACAATAGTTAAAGACTATTTTCTTGGTAGTAACCCAGGTACAATCCGTGGTGACTACGCAACAACTGTTTCTCACAACATCATCCACGGTTCTGACTCTCTTGCATCTGCAGAGCGCGAAATCGGCTTATTCTTCGGTGAAGATTTAGTTTAATTTCGAATAGATCAAGCAATCTCAATTTTTTGAGATTGCTTTTTTATTGCGCAAAAAAGGGGAGGGATCATGCCGACGAATAATCTCTTACTAGAAACATATAGAATTGTTAAAAACTTCTTAGTCATGTACAATAAATAATGTAATATTCTGATAATTAAGTGAGGAATAGTTGAATAGACTCGTCAATAAACTAAGAGGATGACGAGGAAAAGGGGTTATGGACATGAGAGAAGTGGTGATTATAGCAGCTGTGAGAACTGCTATAGGAAGAAGTAAGGGCGCATTAAGTCAAGTTCGAGCAGATGATTTAGCAGCTGATGTATTACAGGAGGTTGTAAAGCGTGCAGGCATTGGTAAGGAACAAGTAGACGATGTCATTTTGGGGTGTGTGACCCAAACAGCTGAACAAGGGGCAAATATTGCGAGGACCTCATTATTAATGGCTGGTTTCCCAGAGAGTGTGCCAGGAGTAACCATTGATCGTCAGTGTGGTTCAAGCCAACAAGCCGTGCACTTCGCAGCACAGGCAATTTTAGCGGGGGATATGGACATTGTCATTGCTGGTGGGGTAGAAAGCATGTCAAGAGTACCAATGGGCTCAAACATGCAACATGCACATGCTAGTAACCGCTTACAGGAAAATTATGATATTATCCATCAAGGATTATCAGCAGAGAAAATCGCTTCCCAATGGTCTTTATCGAAAGAACAGCTAAATAGCTATGCTTATCAAAGCCATCAACGAGCAATTTCCGCCATTAGAGCGGGTCATTTCCAAGCTGAAATACTACCTATTCAAGTTCCACAAGAGGATGGCTCAGTGACAACATTTGCGGTTGATGAGGGTCCTCGTGCAGAAACTACTGTTGATATTTTAAATGGATTAAAAACCGTCTTTCAAGAGAATGGCGCGATTACTGCGGGCAATGCGAGCCAAATGAGCGATGGGGCCTCAGCTGTAGTCGTGATGGCATTGGATAAAGCAAGAGAACTAGGCATTCAACCACTCGCTAAAATTGTGACAAGAGTGGTCGTGGGTTCTGATCCGACATTAATGCTGACAGGGCCAATCGAAGCTACTAGAAAAGCATTAGAACGGTCAGGTCTCAACATAGAGGATATCGACACATATGAGGTAAATGAAGCCTTTGCACCTGTGCCGCTCGTATGGCTGCATGAAATAGGAGGAGACCCACAGAAGCTCAATCCTGATGGTGGAGCAATTGCGCTGGGACATCCATTAGGGGCAACTGGTACAAAATTGTTAACGACTATGCTCTATCGCATGGAGCGAGAGAATTATCGTTACGGCTTGTTGGCGATTTGTGAGGGAATGGGAATGGCCAATGCCACGATCATTGAAAAAATGTAAAAGGGGATATGTCTGATGAAAGAACATGAAGTGGTGGCAGTCGTAACAGGGGGTGCCTCTGGTTTAGGAGAGGCAACCGTTCGGAAATTAATAGGACAGGGTGGCAAAGCAATTATTTTTGATGTCAATGATGAGCGTGGACAAGCTCTAGTGGAGGAATTAGGTCAAAATGTCCTTTATGCACGAGTGGATGTCACAAAGGAAGAGGACGTGGCGGCAGGCCTAGAGCAGGTTGTTGCAGCTTTTGGCAAGATCAATGTCGCAGTGAACTGTGCTGGTATAGCAGATGCAAGTAAAGTTATTTCGAAGCGTGGTATACATGCCCTTGGGTTATTTGAAAAAGTGATTGCTGTTAATTTAGTTGGCACGTTTAATGTCATCCGTCTAGTGGCAGATAAAATGCAACTTAATGAGCCAAATGAAGATGGACAGCGTGGTGTCATTATTAATACCGCGTCTGTGGCAGCATTTGATGGGCAAATCGGACAAGCTGCTTATAGCGCATCAAAAGGGGGCGTAGCAGCAATGACGTTGCCCATTGCAAGAGAGCTTGCGGAAATCGGTGTCCGAGTGATGACCATAGCGCCAGGATTAATTGAAACACCAATGTTTGCTTCGTTACCTGAGCCTGCACGAACAGCTCTTGCTCAAATGACACCATTCCCTAAACGACTTGGTAAACCTTCGGAATATGCTCTTTTGGTTGAAAGTATTATCCACAATGGCTTATTAAATGGAGAGGTCATTCGACTAGATGGTGCCATTCGAATGCAACCGAGGTAGCGTCAAAATCTAGTTCAAATAGTTTTTGTTTTGATTGTTTCTAAAATCGTAGATGAAGGGAAGCGGTATCATGCATATGATGGATACACCTTTATTATTAACAAGTTTTTTGAATCGCGCAGAACGATTTTTTCACTCAAAGAAAATCTATTCTCGAACAAGTGCCACTACTATTCACGAATTTACGTATAAAGAATATGTGAAACGGACTCGCCGATTAGCTGATGCTTTGACGAAACTAGGGATGGAGCGAGGAATGAAGGTGGGCACATTTGCTTGGAACCACCATCGCCATTTGGAAGCCTATTTTGCTGTACCATGTGCAGGAGCAGTATTGCATATGATTAATATTCGATTATCCCCCGAGCATATTGCCTATGTCATCAATCATGCCGAGGATGAAATATTATTAATAGATGATAATCTGGTGCCATTAATTGCACCGATCGTATCTCAACTGAAAACGGTAAAGCATTTTATCATTATGGGTGATGCTGTTGCAGTAGAAACTTTACCGATTCCAAATGCTCTTTCCTATGAATCGCTACTTACGGAGGCAGATGAACATTTCACATTCCCAGAAGATCTAGATGAAAATACACCCGCAGGCATGTGCTATACAAGTGCAACGACGGGCATGCCAAAGGGAGTAGTCTATACACATCGCAGTATTGTACTTCATAGTTTAACAGCTGGTCTCGCTGACAGTATTGCGATTTGTGAGTCGGATGTGGTGTTACCTGTTGTACCAATGTTCCATGCGAATGCATGGGGATTACCATTTGCCAGTGTCGCATTTGGTTCTACACAGGTCTTACCGGGACCTATGTTTACACCACAGCTATTGCTTGAATTATTTGATGTATATAAAGTTACATTGACAGCAGGGGTACCGACTATATGGCTAGGCGTTCTACAGGAGCAGCGTCAAAATCCTCGTGACCTATCGTCTATGCGATTAATTGTTTGTGGAGGTTCTGCTTCACCAATTGGTCTTGTTCGAGGCTTTGAGCGAGAACTTAATATCCCGTACATGACAGGTTACGGTATGACAGAAACCTCACCACTTGTAAGCCTATCCACGTATTTAACACATATGCAGGACTATACGGCTGATGAAAAAATGAATGTTCGGATTACACAAGGTATGACAATGCCTCTTATTGATACAAGGATTGTCAATGAAAATGGTGAAGTGCCTTGGGATGGCAAAACGATGGGAGAGCTTACGATTAGAGGCCCATGGATTGCCAACGAGTATTATCAGGATGAACGAACGGAAGAGGCCTTTAAAGACGGCTGGCTCTATACAGGCGATATTGCTGTGATGACAACAGATGGCTATATAAAAATCACCGACCGTACAAAGGATTTAATTAAGAGTGGTGGCGAATGGATTTCTTCAGTAGAGCTTGAAAATGCATTAATGTCACATCCAAAGGTCTTTGAGGCGGCTGTTATTGCCATTCCACATGAAAAGTGGTTGGAGCGACCATTAGCTTGTGTCGTAGCAAAGCCAGAGTTTAAGGATTCGATTACTAAAGAAGAGTTACTAGAGAGTCTACAGCACCAATTCCATAAAACATGGGTTCCTGATGATATTATCTTCATTGACGAAGTACCAAAAACGTCTGTAGGTAAATTCTTAAAGGCTAAATTACGAGAAGATTTAAAAGAGTATCGCATACAAGTCTAACGATAATGGATAGAATGAGGGTGGTGAAAATCTACCTTCATTTTTTATTGGAATAAATTCCTGAAAAATGAAACTATTTTTTCCGTTTTGCCGTATAATCGTAATAACGAAAGGAAGTGAACGGATTGTCAATTGCCATTGTAGCGATAATTGGAGGCGTTATTATTTCTCTAGCTGGAATTTTTACAGACGCTCATACTAGACAACAAAAAATAAAACTGAAAGCTGTTGAAAAAGAAGTAGAATTAGAAAAGCTTAGGTTAGAAACTTATACGATTGAAACAGAAAAAATGAGACTTGAATTAGAACAGTCGAAAGTATTACTTTTAGAGGAAAAACAAAACGCAAGCAAGTAGATTTGCATGCATGAGAAAGACTATTTCAGGATTGGGACTTTTCCGCTATAATGGTAATACGACGCTAGAGGGGAAGATGACCATATGTCTGATTATGAACAGTTTATAGAAGGTATTAAGCGCAAAACAGGAATAGATTTAGCGTTATATAAAGAAGCGCAAATGAAAAGACGATTAACCTCTCTTTATGAGAAAAAGGGCTATCGTAATTTTGTAGACTTTCTAAAGGCACTCGAACAAGATCGAGATTTAATGAATGAATTCTTAGATCGTATGACGATCAATGTTTCTGAATTTTATCGCAACGGAAAGCGCTGGGAAGTATTACGAAAGAAAATATTTCCGAAACTTTTACAAACTAATAAGCGTTTAAAAATTTGGAGTGCTGCTTGTTCTACAGGAGAAGAACCATATTCATTAGTAATGGTATTATCTCAATTGGTGCCTTTATCTCAAATTCAAATTATTGCCACTGATTTAGATGAGAATGTAATACAAAAGGCGAAGTTAGGTGTCTACCCTGAACGCTCTTTAGCAGAGGTGCCAAGTGATATTAAAGCAAAGTATTTTGAACAAGAAGGCTCCTTCTATCGCGTGAAGGATGAGATTAAGCGTTGTGTAACCTTTAAGAAACATAATTTATTGAATGACTCTTATGACAGCAATTATGATTTAATTGTTTGTCGCAATGTCATGATTTATTTTACAGAAGAAGCGAAAGATCAAATTTATAATAATTTTAGTAAAGCACTGCGTAAGGATGGCGTTTTATTTGTTGGATCGACAGAGCAAATTTTTAATCCAGCACGTTATGAATTTGATGTAGAAGACACATTCTTCTATCGTAAAAATAATTAATAATATGGATGAAAAGCCTTGTACAAATGACACAATTGTACATAAAGTTGACCAAGCATTAAACATAGATAATTCATACGCTTTTCGCTTATCATAAGCAAAGGCGTATTTTTTATAAAATTTAGCTAGGTGTTTTTTATAACTTTCATTCAGAATATTCACATTTAGATCTATGAAAATGGTAACTACTTAAAAGACATTCGTAAAAGGACTGTTTTTTTAAAGAATATATGTTATAGTGAAAAATACATACTTTAGCGAGTTGAAGGGAGAAAGTGTTTATGCGTTACTTAACAGCAGGTGAGTCACACGGACCTCAATTAACGACAATTATTGAGGGTTTACCGTCACTCTTACCCATTACAGCAGAAAAAATTAATCACGATTTAAAACGTCGCCAAGGAGGTCATGGACGTGGGCGCCGCATGCAAATCGAAACAGATACAGTGGAGATTGTAGCTGGTGTTCGTCATGGTCAGACACTTGGATCTCCTGTTGCACTCGTTGTCACAAATGATGACTGGAAGCACTGGACTAAAATTATGGGAGCAGAGCCACTAGCTGATGATATCAATCCTGAAGATATCAAGCGTCAAATCTCACGTCCTCGACCAGGTCATGCAGATTTAGTCGGAGGCATGAAATATGGTCACCGAGATTTAAGGAATGTATTAGAGCGCTCCTCTGCGCGTGAAACAACTGTTCGTGTAGCAGTTGGGTCTGTAGCAAAGGCGTTACTTAATGAACTAGGCATTTCCATTGTTGCGCATGTTACAGAGATAGTGGGAATTAAAGCCGATACATCTTTAATAGAAGGAAAAACAACGGAAGAAATTCGTGCAATTGTCGAAGCGGATCCTTGCTACTGTGTAGATCCAATCGCCTCTGCGAAAATGGTTGAGGCAATTGATGAAGCGAAAAAAGCCGGCGATTCGATCGGTGGTGTTGTAGAAGTCATTGTAGAAGGCATGCCAGCAGGTGTAGGGTCTTATGTACATTATGATCGCAAGTTGGATGCGAAACTTGCTGCTGCTATGCTATCCATTAATGCATTTAAAGGAGTAGAATTTGGACTTGGCTTTGAAATGGCACGTCGAAAAGGTTCTGAAGTACACGATGAAATCATCTGGTCTGAAGAAGAAGGTTATACTCGTGCAACCAATCGACTTGGTGGCTTAGAAGGCGGTATGTCAACAGGTATGCCAATTGTTGTACGTGGTGTGATGAAGCCAATTCCTACTTTATATAAACCATTACAAAGTGTAGATATTGAAACAAAAGAGCCGTTTAAAGCGAGTGTTGAGCGCTCTGATAGCTGTGCAGTACCAGCAGCGTCTGTAGTTGCAGAACATGTTATTGCCTGGGAAATAGCGAATGCAATTTTAGAGCAATTCCATAGTGATCAACTACCACAATTACAAGCTCAAATTGACGAGCATCGTCAATATACAAAGGGGTTCTAAGTTATGCGTGTACCAGTAGCAACAAAATCGCATCAATATGAAGTTGTTCTTGGGCATCAATTTCTAACTGAAGCTGTGGAGGCATTTGCTGATAAACTTCAAAAAGCGGATAAGCTCTTTGTGTTTACTGATGTCAATGTTTGGGCAGCACAGGGAGAGTACTTCAAAGCAAATTTCCCGTACCACTTTGAGGTTTTTATTTTGCCAGGTGGAGAAGCGTGCAAAACCTTTGATCAATACAATGCTGCTCAAACATTTTTATTAGAGCAAAAATGCTCCAGAAAATCCTTCATTTTTGCTTTTGGAGGAGGAGCAGTTGGCGATTTAACAGGTTTTGTTGCGGCAACTTATATGCGTGGGATTCCGTTTATTCAAATTCCAACGACTATTCTAGCGCATGATTCCGCAGTTGGTGGAAAAACTGCCATTAATCATCCACTAGGAAAAAATATGATTGGCGCATTTTATCAGCCAGAAGGCGTGATATATGATACAGCTCTTTTAGAAAGTTTATCAGAGCGTGAGGTACGTTCGGGAACAGCAGAGTTAATTAAGCATGCCATGATTTCTGACCCGAACTGGCTGGAGGAATTAATGACAGGAGATTCGGTGATCCATTTTAATCAAAATGAACTAGCAAAGCAACTAAAAAAAGGAATTGAAGTGAAAGCACAAATTGTTGCTGAGGACGAAACAGAGCAATCCGTTCGAAAGTTTTTAAACCTAGGCCATACATATGGACATGCCATTGAGGCAGCTGCGGGTTATGGCAAAGTGGCTCATGGTGAGGCGGTTATGATTGGACTCGTCTATTGTCTTCTATTGAGTGAACGATATGGAGAACTTGATCGAACGTTCACCCAATCCTTTTTACAGTTTGCGATAAAAAACGGCTATCCTTTTAAGGCTGTGAGTGATTATTCATTTGAACAATTATCTAGCTACCTAATGAAAGATAAAAAAGCGGAATATGGCATTTTACAATTTGTTCTTTTGGATAAAATTGGAAAGCCTTTTGTCAAAGCTATTGATTTAGAAGAATGCCAAGAAATAGATGCTGAATATAGACAGTTATTAGCGGAGGTGCTTGTATGATTCGTGGACTTAGAGGAGCAATAACAATTGAATCTGACAAGCCAGAGCTTGTATGGGATGAGACAGCAAGATTAGTGCGTGAGGTTGTGGCAGCAAATAATGTGGACATTGATGATATCGCATCGATCCTCATTTCAACAACGCCAGATATTACCTCAGCATTTCCTGCTCGTGCAGTACGCTTGATGGATGGCTGGCAATATGTCCCTGTTATGTGTACACATGAGATGGATGTGCCAGAAGCGTTACCATTATGTATTCGTGTATTAATACATGCAAACGTAGAGGTTGCCCAAAAAGATGTAAAGCACTTGTATCTCAATGATGCAGTGAAATTAAGACCAGATTTGGCCCAGGCTAAATAAGTAGAGGAGATGTTTTAGATGAAGTGGAAACAACAATTGGACGGTATGCAAGCATATAAGCCAGGTAAACCAATTGAAGAAGTACAACGTGAATATGGCTTAAAGGAAGTTATTAAATTGGCATCGAATGAAAATCCATTCGGGTGCTCACCTAAGGTAACAGCTTATTTACAAAATAATGCAGTGAATCATGCACTTTATCCAGATGGCTATGCCCAAAACCTACGTACTGCTGTGGCAAATCATCTAGGTGTGAAAGAAACACAGCTTCTTTTTGGTAACGGCTCTGATGACATCATTGCTATTATTACTCGTGCTCTGTTGTATCCAGGGGTAAACACGGTTATGGCCGACCCTTCCTTCTCTCAATACTGGCACAATGCTGAAATTGAAGGTGCTGAAGTACGTAAAGTGCCTTGTCAAGATGGAGCACATGATCTAGAGGCAATGTTGGCTGCAATTGATGACCAAACTTCTATTGTTTGGGTATGTAGTCCAAATAATCCTACAGGAGTTGTCATTCCTGATGCTGCATTGCGTGCCTTTCTAGCAAAGGTTCCAAGCGATGTCCTTGTCGTGCTTGATGAGGCATACATTGAATATGTTACACATCCAGACCACAAGGATACGTTACCAATCATTAATGAGTATCCGAATGTGCTTTTACTGCGTACATTCTCTAAAGCATATGGCTTAGCTTCGTTCCGCGTAGGCTATGCTATTGGCCAACCTGATGTTATTGCTAAGCTTGATCGTGTGCGTGCACCATTCAATAATACAATCTTAAGTCAAGCTGTTGCTGCCATTGCCCTCAGTGACCAAAATTATATTGAAGCCTGCCGTGAAGCCAATGAAAAAGGCAAAAAACAATATGTAGAATTTTGTGAAAAGCATAATTTAAAATACTTCCCATCTGATACAAACTTTATTTTCTTTGATACCCATGCTGATAGTGATGTTGTTTTCCAAGAGCTGATGAAAAGAGGCTTTATCGTGCGCAGTGGTAATGCATTAGGCTTACCAGGATTTATCCGTGTGACAATTGGAACAGAGGCTCAAAATGCAGCATTGCTTAGCCAACTTGATGAAGTGTTAAAACAACAAGGGGTATTTGCATGACACGCAAAGTACTCGTTATAGGGCTAGGATTGATCGGAGGTTCTATTGCCCTTGCTTTGCAAAAAGCACCGGAAACAAAAATTATTGGCTACGACATGGACGCACAAACACGCGAGCATGCGAAAACATTAAATATTGTGCATGAGATTGTCGCAGATCCACTGGTTGTTGCGGCTGAGGTTGATGTTATTATCTTCGGTACGCCCGTTAATGCAACACTGGATTGGATGGAGCAATTAAAATCATGGCCCTTGAAAAATAAAGTCATCGTAACAGATACAGGAAGTACAAAAAAATTAATTATGCAAAAAGCCAGCGAATTACGAGAACTTGGCATAACGTTTATTGGTGGACATCCAATGGCGGGGTCTCATAAAAGTGGTGTGCTGGCTGCTAAGGCGCATCTTTTTGAAAACGCATATTACATGCTTACACCACTTGCTGGGGAAGAAATTGTTCATATGGCACAGCTTGAAAGTTTGCTGAAATTTACCCATGCAAAAGTAGTCAGTGTATCTGCCAGTGAGCATGATCACATGACAGCGGTGGTGAGTCATTTTCCGCATGTTATTGCGGCCTCACTTGTTCATCAATTAGGCGGCGAAAATGGGGAGTACCCAATGACACGTTCTCTTGCAGCAGGAGGGTTTCGTGATGTGACACGAATCGCCTCTTCCAATCCCATCTTATGGCGAGATATTACGCTGCAAAATCGCGAGGAACTCCTCACGCAATTAGATGGCTGGGAAAAAGAAATGACACGCATTAAGGAACTGCTGATGGAGGGTTCTTCACAGGCTATTGAAAACTATTTTGCAGTTGCCAAAGAACTGAGAGATGAATTACCGATTAGTGCAGGGGCTATGTATACACCATTCGATCTATATGTTGATGTTCCTGACTATCCAGGTGTTATTTCTGAAGTGACGGGCTTTTTAGCAGATGAAGCAATTAGTATTACGAATCTTCGCATCGTTGAATCACGAGAAGATGTTTTCGGTATTCTAGTCATTAGCTTCCAAAGTGAAAATGATCGCGAACGTGCTGCAGCCTGTATTCAAAAACGAGCAAATTTCGAAACGTATATTTCTTAGCATAAGAAAGCGTCGGCATTTCGGCGCTTTCTATCTTCATATTGGAGGGAATAAAGTTCATGAGTGAAAAAGTATTGCAATACAACAAGCCTTCTTTACAGGGCTCTTTAACTGTTCCAGGCGATAAGTCTGTATCTCATCGCTCTGTGATGTTTGGCGCCATTGCTAGTGGAACAACGACAGTAGAGGGCTTTTTACTAGGTGAAGATTGTTTAAGTACAATTGATTGCTTCCAGAAACTTGGCGTTCAGATTGAGGTGGAAGGGACAAATGTAACCATTCATAGTCCAGGGATGGATGGCTGGCAGGAGCCGACAGAAGTGTTATATACGGGTAACTCTGGTACAACAACACGCTTAATGCTAGGCATTTTAGCTGGTTCTACTGTTCACTCTGTCATGACAGGAGATGCATCCATTGGAAAACGACCAATGCGCCGTGTTATAGATCCACTGCGTCAGATGGGTGCACAAATTACAGGGCGTGCAGACGGGCAATATACACCACTAGCCATTCAAGGTACAAAATTACAAGCCATTGATTACAAGATGCCTGTAGCAAGTGCACAGGTGAAATCTGCTATTTTACTAGCGGGCTTGCGTGCTGAAGGAACAACTATTGTTAGAGAAATGGATGTTTCGAGAGATCATACAGAGCGAATGCTGCGTCAATTTGGTGCACATGTAGAAGTAGATAATGGCGTAGTATCGATTGAAGGAGGACAAGCTCTCAATGGTACGCATGTTTCTGTGCCAGGAGATATATCATCGGCTGCCTTTTTCTTAGTGGCAGGAGCCATTTGCAAAAATAGTCAGCTAACACTAAATAATGTGGGCATTAATCCAACACGTGATGGCATTATAGAGGTGCTGCAAAAAATGGGCGCCACGATGACGGTAACGCCGAATGATGATAATCAAGCTGAACCGACAGCAACAATCCAAATCGCGACATCTTCTTTAACTGGTACAATAATTGAGGGAGACATTATTCCTCGTTTAATTGACGAAATTCCAATTCTTGCATTACTCGCTACGCAAGCACATGGTCAAACGATCATTAAAGATGCCGAGGAGCTAAAAGTGAAGGAGACTGACCGTATCACGGCTGTTGTGACTGAATTGAAGAAACTTGGTGCCCAAATCGAAGCAACAGAAGATGGTATGATTATTGAGGGACCAACGTCTTTAAAAGGAGCAAACCTTCAAACATATGGCGATCATCGAATCGGCATGATGGGTGCAGTTGCAGCTTTAATAACAGACGGAGCTGTTACACTAGATGATGCACAATGTATTGCTGTATCCTACCCATCGTTCTTTGAGCATATTGAGGCAGTGAAGTAACAATTAAGAGAGGCTCTCCAAGCTTTTGGGGAGTTTTTTCTTGTTTCAGAGGTAAATGTTTTGTAGCATAAAGGTATCAACGAAAGAATAGGTGAATGACTGTGAACAATGCGATGACTGAAATGATGCAAGCACTTGAACAAGGGGATTTAGCATTAATAGATCAGCTACTAGAATCATTTTTAATGAAGGAGCTACCCGAGGAGATCTATGCACTTGCTGAGATTTTTATGCAGTATGGGTACATGAAGGAAGCTGACCGTGTGCTGGAGCATTTACAATTTTTATTCCCAGAAGAAGCACAGTTAAAAATAGATCGTGCCAATGTCCTAATGGAGCTTGGTAATGAAGATGAAGCATTAGATTTATTATTAGAAATTGAAGAAACCTCCCCAGAATATCCACAAGCGTTATTGGTTTTAGCTGATTATTATCAAATGCAAGGGTTATTTGAGGTTGCAGAAAAGCGTATAAATGAAGCATTAGCAATTTTACCAGACGAGCCATTATTACATTTTGCGAAAGCAGAACTTTTATTTGAAACAGGTCGTTTTTTAGAGGCAGCAAGACTGTACGAGGACTTATATGAGCAGCAAAATGAATTTGCTGGTATTCAACTTGTCGAACGACTAGCGGAGGTTTATCGTGCAGGTGCAGCCTATGAGACGGCATTTGATTATTATGTCAAAGCCCTTGAAGATGAAGTAAAGCCCGATATTTTATTTGGAGCTGCTTATTCAGCCTTCCAGTCACAAAAATACGAGATGGCTATTAAACAACTAGAGGAATTGAAAGAATTAGATCCTGATTACTTCTCAGCCTATTTATTGCTTGCGGAAAGCTATGCAATGACAGAGGATAATCAAAAAGCTTATGCTGCCATTCAAGAGGGGTTAAAGCGTGATGAATATGATAAATCGCTTTATTTATTCGCTGGTAAAATGGCATTGAAAAATGGTTTGCCAGAAGAAGCTGAGCAACATCTGAGAGAAGCTATAGCGCTCGATCCTGAATATATGGAAGCGGTACTGGCACTTATTTCAGTGTTTGGACAACAGGAGCGCCATGAGGATGTGATCGAGTTATTTGAGACATTACAGCAAAATGATTTTGAATGGAGCACTTTATATCCATTTGCGGCAGAGGCATATGAAAATTTAGAATTGTACGACCGTGCATACGAATTTTACCGTTTGGCATATAATGATTTTAAGGAAGACGCAACATTTTTAGAAAAATATGTTTACTTCTTATTAGAAGAAGGAAAGCGTTCAGAGGCAAAAGAGGTTCTTGGACAATTAATCAACATTCAACCGGGTGAACCAGAGTGGCAGGAGAAGTTAGAAACCTTAGAATTTGAGTAAAGGAGGGAGTGGGTATGACTGCTTCTGTATCAGTTGTTGATAAAAAAGCATTTGTTCGATGGTTTTTAAAAAATTATCAATTGAAACGTCGTGAGTGTGTATGGATTTTAAATTACCTATTAAGTAATGATGACTTGTTAAAAAGAATCCGGTTTGTGGAAGAAGCTCACTATTGTCCTAGGGCAATGGTGATGTCGACAGTAGACTCAACAGGTGTGCCTTTTCGTTTCTATAAAGGCAATGTGATGACAGCAGATGCTGAGAAGTCTTTCCATGATTTACGCTTACATGAACAAGAAGATATGTATATACAATTGAATTTTCCTAATATACCACCAAGTGCACAATACTTAGCAGTTCTTGAAGAAAACCCTTATATGCCAGAAACACTGCTCGTCAGTGAAAAAGATCGTATACTGGCAGAAGAGCTGCTTTCCAATAGCTTACTCGTATTCCAAGAAGAGAAATTACTCGCACAAATTGATGAAGCCCTCGACCAGGGAGATGAAGCGCGATTTTATGAATTGTCTAATTTGTTACAAGCATTGAAGGAAACGGCTAATTTACGTTAATTATAGGTAAAAATTGAATGTCCTTTATCCATTTCAATATGGTAACATTACTAGTGAATGATTGTTTTCACTTTTAATTGGGTATCCTATCGAAGAGTGGAAAAGGACATTTTTATTTTGCGATAAAAGGAGGTTTGTTGAATGTATTTTAATGCAAACGATGTAACATCGTTTATGGCACAAAAAGATTTTATTGATACCGCGATAGTTCCACTTGTATCCATTGATCTCTCTTCTGAAAAAATGAAACAAAGTGGCGCCGAGGTAGATTTTGTCATGTCTTTAACTTCTTTTATAGAGCAGCAGTTTAAAGGTCGTCTACTAGTCATGCCACCATTTTCTTATATGACAACTTTAAAAAACGATGATTTACCACAGCAATTAGAAGCACAATTACATAATGCTGGATTTAGGCATGTGTTCTTCATTACTTGTGACCATTATTGGACAAAAAGTGGAGAGATAGTCAATATGATTTGGTTACCAGCGATTCCATTAGAAAGTATGGATGCTAGTGTGAAAAAATCCATTCTAGAAGATCAGTTGCGACAAGTGATTCCAATGCTTTCGACTAAATGGGCACAGATTTAACAATTAGTTTCAATAAATGTTCACATTCTCCAGCTTTCCACAGAATGCTATATTGACCAAGCTATGGACTTGATATATCATATATATGTCCTAGTATTACTATTTGTAAAAGTATGTCCGTTGGACTGACCTTTAAGTTAGAGGGGGGAAAATAATGAGTAATAATCGAGTTTCACGTCGTCAATTTCTAAGTTATACTCTTACTGGTGTAGGTGGATTTATGGCGGCAGGTATGCTAATGCCAATGCTTCGCTTTGCAATTGATCCTGTGCTACAAAAGCATGAGGGTGGAGATTTTGTAAAAACAGAGCATAAAATCGCTGACTTGACTGAAGAGCCTGTAAAAGTGGACTTTTCATATGAACAAGTGGATGCATGGTATAAATCACAGGTTACAGATGTAGCTTGGGTTTATAAAAGTGGCGATCAAATCATTGCCCTTTCACCTGTTTGTAAGCATTTAGGATGTATGGTTGACTGGAATGGAGATTCTGCACACCCAGGTCAATTCTTCTGTCCATGCCACGCAGGACGTTATGAGAAAAACGGGAAAAACATTGCAGGTACACCGCCTCTAGGTCCGTTGGATGAATTTGAAGTACAAGAACAAGATGGCTATTTAATGATTGGTCCAGCTAAAGCAAATTCTCTAGTTAAATAAGTAAGGGGGTACGACAACAGTGCTAAATAAAATTTATGATTGGGTCGATGAACGCCTAGATATTACACCGATTTGGCGTGATATTGCCGACCACGAAGTGCCAGAGCACGTTAACCCTGCACATCATTTTTCAGCATTCGTTTACTGCTTTGGTGGATTAACATTCTTCATCACAGTAATTCAAATTCTATCTGGTATGTTCCTAACAATGTACTATGTACCAGACGTTGTGAATGCATGGAAATCAGTTTATTATTTACAAAACGAAGTAGCATTTGGTGAAATCGTACGCGGTATGCACCACTGGGGAGCTTCATTAGTTATCGTAATGATGTTCTTACATACACTTCGTGTATTCTTCACAGGTTCTTATAAAAAACCTCGTGAATTAAACTGGATGGTTGGTGTAGGTATTTTTGGTGTAATGATGGGTCTTGGATTTACAGGATACTTATTACCATGGGATATGAAAGCATTATTCGCTACTAAAGTAGGTATCGAAATTGCAGCATCTGTACCGTTTATCGGTGGGATGATTAAAGTATTATTAGCGGGTGACACAACGATTCTCGGTGCTCAAACGTTAACTCGATTCTTTGCGATTCATGTATTCTTCTTACCTGCAGTATTGTTTGGGTTACTTGCAGCGCACTTTATCATGATTCGTCGTCAAGGAATTTCAGGACCGTTGTGATTGTCTTGACGGTTCGATGATCTTTAAAAGGAGGGGACACTATGCATCGCGGAAAAGGAATGAAATTTGTCGGCGATTCTCGTATTAAAGCGAATCACAGAATGCCGAACGTTCCAAAGGATTATTCCGAATATCCAGGTAAGACGGAAGCTTTCTGGCCGAACTTCTTACTGAAGGAATGGATGGTAGGTGCTGTATTTTTAATTGGATACTTATTATTAACTGTCGCTCACCCGTCACCACTTGAAGGGCCGGCAGATCCAACTAGAGCATATACACCACTACCGGACTGGTACTTCTTATTTATGTATCAACTTTTAAAATACTCATTTGCTTCTGGTCCATACAATGTAATCGGAGCTATTGTAATTCCAGGTCTTGCATTTGGAGCGCTATTATTAATGCCATTTTTAGACAAGGGTCCAGAACGTCGTCCATCTAAACGTCCATTGCCAACAGCGTTTATGTTATTAACTTTAGCTGCTATGTTCTACCTAACTTGGGAGTCAGTTGTTAACCACGACTGGGAAGCTCAAAAAGCTATGGGTGCAATTGTAGAAACAGTTGAATTCGATAAAGAATCAGAAGGTTATAAACTATACGCTGGCTCAGCTTGTATTACATGTCACGGTGAAGGCTTAGAAGGTGGAGCTGGTGCACCATCTCTAATGAACACTGGATTAACAGCTGATGAGATTAAGGACATTGCTCATAATGGTCGCGGTAACATGCCACCAGGATTATGGACAGGTTCAGATGAAGATCTTCAAAAACTTGCTGAATTCATCGAAAGCTTAAAAGCAGAGTAATAGTAAAAGAGTCAGGAAACTGGCTCTTTTTTTCTACCTTGTTATACTATTGGGACTGGAAGCCATACAAAAAGGTTCCCTTGTATAAAGGGTTTTAGCGAAAGATGTCGAAAAAACATTTATTCCTGAAACAAGTTAGCGAATTAAAACAATAAAATAACACATATTGATGGTGAGATACAATTGAAAGGTAGAGTGAAGCTCTAGAATTTCAGAACTATACATAAATAATGGATTGTTTATATCGGAAGGAGTTAACATCATGCAACTAACAAGAGCAAATATTTGGTACCTTCTGACACATAAATCATTCTTGATTGCGCTGCTAATTGTTAATCTACTAGGTACAATTTATGGCTATTATTGGTATGGGTGGCAGCTTGCAATCACAGAGCCTATTTTTTATATTTTTGTTCCAGATAGTCCGACAGCTAGTTTATTCTTTTGTTTTGTGTTGATTGCTTGGATTATAGGGAAAAGCTGGCCACTGATGGAAGTACTTGCCCTTGTTACGTTGGTGAAATATGGCTTATGGGCAGATGTGATGAATATTTGGACATTAATTGAAACAGGTTCTATTGGCTGGCAGGGGTGGATGTTAGTTGGTTCACATTTTGCCATGGCTGTACAAGCTGTACTATATATGAAGAAATATGTCTTCACTTATTGGCATGTAGTGATAGCAGCTGTTTGGACACTGCATAATGATGTCATTGACTATGTATTTGGGCAAATGCCTATGTATCGAGATTTAGCCAATTACACAAGCTATATTGGCTACTTTACATTCTGGTTATCAATTGCATGTATTTTACTTGCCATTTTCTCAATTAGGTGGCGCAAATATTTGCCGAATTAGGGTATAAATTATAGAATTATAGTATCGAGGTAGAAAGGGGTTAGAAAATTGTCAATGAGCATGTATATTGTTTATTTTGCGATTATTATGCTGCTTCCACTTTATGCTCAAATGAAGGTAAAGGGTACGTATAAAAAATTTGCAAAGCAACGTACAATGAAGGGGCAGACTGGTGCTGAGGTAGCGCGTGCGATTTTAGACGCGAACGGCTTATATGATGTACGAGTTGTGCCAACGCAAGGTGTGTTGTCTGATCATTATAATCCGGCAACCAAAACAGTGGCTTTGTCAGAAAGTAACTTTTATGAAGCGAGTGTTGCAGGTGCTGCAGTAGCTGCCCATGAAGTAGGTCATGCCATCCAACATAAAGAAGCTTATTCTATGCTTACATTACGTAGTAAGCTCGTTCCAGTAGCAAACATTTCTTCCAATATGTCTTGGCTTTTTGTAATGATTGGTATTTTTACAAGTATGTCGAATTTATTGCTGTTAGGTATCATATTATTAGCAGCAGGTGTTGTTTTCCAATTAGTGACACTTCCGGTGGAGTTTGATGCCTCAAAGCGAGCATTAGTTCAAATGAATTCACTTGGCATTATTACAAATGAAGAAGAACGACCAGCACGAAAAGTATTAAGTGCTGCAGCCTTAACATATGTAGCAGCGGCAGCGGTAGCTGTACTTGAGTTATTACGTTTAATTTTAATTTTTACTAATATGCGTAGCGACGACTAAGAAAAAACTTGTTATAGTGGTACACCACTATAGCAAGTTTTTTATCTTCGTATGCTTTAATGAAGGGGTTGCTTTTGATCGTCTAGTGTGAAGCCTTCTCCTGCCACATCTCGTACTTCAATGATGGAAACAAATGCGTGCGGATCAACTTCATGCACAATAGATTTTAACCGTACAACTTCATTGCGGCCAATCACACAATAAATCACCTCTTTAGGTTGTTTCGTAAAATGACCATGTCCTTCTAAAATGGTGATACCACGCTCCATTCGAAGAGCAATTGTTTCAGCAATGGCTCCCGACTTTTCCGATATGATAAGCGCACCACGAGCCGCATAAGCACCTTCTTGTACAAAGTCAATAACACGGGCTCCAACAAATACGGCTACTAATGTATACATCATCGAACGAGCATCCAAGAACGTCAGCCAAGAAAGGATGATGACGATGGCATCGAAGACAAACATGGTTTTCCCCATACTCCAGCCAAAATATTTATGTCCGAGTCGGGCCAAAATATCGACACCACCTGTAGTTCCACCGAAACGAAAGACAATCCCAAGTCCCAATCCAACAAAGACACCAGCAAAAAGTGCCACAAGCAACATGTCATCCTCTAAATGGATGGTAAATTGATATTTTTGAAAAATTTTTAGAAAAAGAGATACAGATAAAGTGCCGACAAGCGTATAGACAAATGATTTTTTTCCAAGTAATCGATAACCTATGATAAACATGGGAATATTTAATAACAGGTTCATTAAGGCGGGGTCCCATCCTAATGTAAAATATAGTATGAGGGTAATCCCACTTAGTCCACCTTCACCCAGTTGATTTTGGATGTTGAAGTGAACAAAGCCGAAGCTGAAAACTGCTGCTCCGAGCATAATTGCGATAATATTACGAATTTTAATCTGTTTTAGCATTTGACCTCCTGTAGTTCCAAACAAATGAAGTAGTGTTATCTATTATCTGACATTTTATTGGTTTTGACAACAATGGTGTAAATTTTATACGATGGTAAATAGGAGTGTGATTTTTATGGCAGATCAACTAACAATGCAAGCTTTACAACAGCGTGTCGATGACTATATAGGACAATTTAAAGAAGGCTATTTTCCACCATTTGAATTACTTGCACGTCTAACAGAAGAATTAGGTGAACTATCACGCGAAGTTCAGGATGTCTATGGACAGAAAAAGAAAAAGAGTACTGAGGATATAAATAGTATTGAAGAGGAACTAGGAGACTTTTTCTTTGTACTAGTCTGTTTTGCAAATGCTCAAGGTATAAAACTAGATGAAGCACTTTTACGCGTCATACATAAATTTGAAACTAGAGATAAGGATCGTTGGACTAGAAAGGATGAAGAATGATGTCGATTCGTGTAGCTATTGCAGGAGCAAGAGGAAAAATGGGAGCTGAGGCTGTACATACGGTCATGAAACATGACAAAATGGAATTAGTAGCTGTACTAGATTATAAGGAAGTAGGAAAAACTTTAGCTGATTTAGATATGTTTCCAGCAAGCTATACAGTGCCTATATTTACAGAAATGCATGATCTTGTAGAAGCAACTGCACCAGATGTACTAGTGGATTTAACTAATCCACATGCAGTCTACAAACATACAAAGGAAGCACTGAATTTAAATGTACGACCTGTAATTGGTACAACAGGATTTACAGATGCACAACTAGAGGAATTATCAGCCATGGCCAAAGAAAAAGAGTTAGGTTGCATTATTGCACCAAACTTTGCGATTGGTGCTATCCTAATGATGAAGTTTGCAAAAGAAGCAGCCAAATACTTACCAGATGTAGAGATTATAGAAATGCACCATGATCAGAAGCTTGATGCACCATCTGGGACAGCGGTGAAAACGGCTCAGTTAATACAAGAGGTCCGTACGCCTAAGGCACAAGGACATCTAGAAGAGAAAGAAACCATTAAAGGTGCAAGAGGTGGAGACTTTGACGGTATGCGCATTCATTCCGTACGTTTACCTGGTTTAGTGGCACACCAGCAAGTATTATTTGGAGGGGATGGGCAGCTACTAACGATTCGCCATGATTCATTAAACCGTAATTCTTTTATGTCGGGTGTTGCATTTTGCATAGAAGAGGTTATGAAAATGGATCAGCTTGTTTATGGTTTAGAAAACATCATCTAAAGATTGGGATGGAAGCTATATGAAAATCGCATTGATTGCACATGATCGTAAAAAAGATAATTTAGTACAGTTTGCTATTGCTTACCAAAATATTTTACAAGAACACACACTATATGCTACCGGCACAACAGGACAACGTGTCATCGAAGCTACTGGTTTGGAAGTTACACGTTTTCGTTCAGGGCCACTTGGTGGCGATCAACAAATTGGCGCAATGATTGCCAATAATGATATGGACATGGTGATATTTTTCCGTGATCCTTTAACAGCACAGCCACATGAGCCAGATGTTTCTGCACTAATCCGTCTTTGTGATGTTTACCAAGTGCCACTGGCAACCAATATGGGAACAGCAGAAATATTACTAAAAGGCCTCGAGGAAGGCTTTGTGGATTGGAGACTGATACAAGAAAGACGCAATTAACAAAAGACGTGATTCAGAAAGGATGATCATCGAATGAAAAAGCTAAAAATAGGCATTACCTGTTATCCTACAGTTGGTGGCTCTGGTGTCATTGCAACAGAATTAGGCAAAATGCTTGCAGAAAGAGGACATGAAATTCACTTCATCACCTCAAGCGTACCATTTCGATTGAATAAAATTTATCCAACCGTCTTTTTCCATGAAGTCGAAGTTAATAATTATTCAGTATTTCAATATTCTCCCTACGATATTGCATTAGCGAGTAAAATGGCAGACGTCATCAAGGATGAAGAGTTGGATGTGCTACATGTGCATTATGCCATCCCACATGCAGTATGTGCGGTGCTAGCACGTGAAATGAGCGGCCGAGACATTGGCATCGTTACGACCCTTCATGGCACAGATATATCGGTGCTTGGGCAAGATTCTACGCTCTCACAGGCCATTAAGTATGGGATTGATAAATCTGATATTGTGACAACCGTGTCACAGGCATTAAAAGAACAAACCTATGAACTGATTGATACAGTAAAACCAATTGAAACGATTTATAACTTTGTGGACGAACGCGAATACTTCCCACGAAATTTAGGAAACTTAAAAGAGCAATTTGGTATTCAAGAAGATGAAAAAGTCCTCATTCATGTATCAAACTTCCGTAAAATAAAGAACCTTCCACACATTGTAGACGCCTTTATGAAAATCCGTGCCAACATGAAAGCAAAGCTCTTATTAGTAGGTGATGGCCCAGAAAAGCATCGTGTCATGGATCAAGTAAAAGGAAGTCCTTATATGAAGGATGTTTTATTTTTAGGGAAACAAGAAAACTTAGCTGAACTGTATGCGATTAGTGACCTAAAGCTATTATTATCACAGCAAGAATCGTTTGGACTGGTGTTACTAGAGGCAATGGCTTGTGGTGTACCTTGTATTGGAACAAATGTAGGTGGTATTCCAGAAGTCATTGAGCACGGTGTAGACGGTTATATCGTGGAATTAGGTGATACAGAGGCAGTTGCGGCGTATGCAACCCATTTATTGCAAGATGAGGAACAATTACTGCGCTTCCGAGAAGCGGCCATCCGTGCAGTAAGTGAAAAATTCCACTCATCCAAAATTGTGGAACAATATGAAAATCTGTACGAGAAGGTTGCGGAAAGAAATCATGCAAAACAATAAAGAATGGCAAGCAGCCTATTCAGTCATTGAACAATTAGAACAGGCGGGATTTGAAGCAGTTATTGTTGGTGGAGCTGTAAGAGATGCTTTACTCAATCGTCCTGCCCATGATGTAGATGTGGCTACAAATGCCTTGCCTGAAGAAGTAAAAACTGTGTTTCAAAAGACTGTAGATATTGGGATTCAGCATGGGACGGTACTTGTTATCGTACCCGCTGGACCTGTGGAAGTGACTACCTATCGGACAGATGGGGAATATACAGATCATCGAAGACCACAGAATGTCCATTTTGTTCGATCTCTAAAAGAGGATTTACAACGCCGAGATTTTACGATGAACGCCATTGCCATGCGTCATGATGGCTCTTTTGTAGATTATTATGGTGGACGACAAGATATTGAAAAGCGCGTTATACGAGCGGTAGGAGAGGCAGAAAAACGGTTTGCAGAAGATGCTCTAAGAATGCTGCGAGCAATTCGCTTCTCCGCACAGCTTGATTTTACAATCGAGGCGAATACAATAACAGCCATCCAGCAAAGGGCTGCTGATCTGAGATTTATTGCAAAAGAACGCATTAAAGCAGAGCTTGATAAGCTTTGGATAGGACAAACAGTTTTTGGGGGTATACAAAAACTAGAGGACTGTGGGTTAACGGCCTATTTAACGGGTGATTTTCAAGCTTCACAATGGCGTAATTTTCAAACAAAGGATGCACTTCTTGGCTGGGCATACTTTGCCTTACTGCAAGGAACAGCATGGCGTGAGGTAGTTCGCGATTATCGATTATCTAATAAGGAAATGGCGTTTATTAAATCCGTTTTAACAGCTTATGACGATTTAAAAGATGGTTGGACAAATCGCCATTATTTTAACTACACAGAGCAAGAACTAGTGGCTGCACAATATTTTGCCCAACTTCGCCAATTAGACGCTTCGATACCTCAACAATCTATTCGAGAATTACAGGCAAAATTACCGATTCAACATAAGCAAGAATTAGTGGTGAATGGGGCTGATTTACTGAAATGGTCTGGCAAAAAGGGTGGGCCGTGGGTAAAAGCCGCATTGGAGGATCTGCTGATAGCCATTCTTCATCATGAACTTCAAAATGATCGACAACAGATTAAAAGCTGGCTTGAGCAGCAGGATCTTACTTAAAGCCCAATACATGATAGTCAAAAGCCGTCTCCCATTTCGGGAGGCGGTTTTATTAAATTCCTATCGTTGGTGGTCATTTACGTTAATTTACAGTATGATTAAGACAAATTAAGTTACATAACAAGAGTACAGTTAACTAAAGGATGGATGTGAAGATGACAATTTCCATGAAGGACGAAATTTTAAAAAGAATATTGGCTGCTGATGGAGAAGCGGTTTCAGGTCAGGAATTAGCAAATTCTCTTGGTGTCTCAAGAACCGCTGTTTGGAAGCATATGCAAACATTACAAGAGGAAGGATATACATTCGAAACTATTAAGAAAAAGGGGTATGTATTGACAGGTGTACCAAATAGCTTGAGCCCCACACAGATTGAGCTTTTTTTAAAGACAGAGCATTTTGGACGTGAGATCCATTATTACGATGTAGTTGATTCAACACAAACGATTGCGCATAAGCTTGCACAGGAAGGAGCTCCACACGGTACAATTATTATTGGTGAGGAGCAAACAGCGGGGCGAGGTCGTATGGCTCGTCCTTGGGAGTCTGCCCATGGGACAGGTATTTGGATGACCGTTATCGTTCGGCCAGATGTTACACCCCAGCAGGCCTCATCCTATACACTTGTGGTGGCAGTAGCTGTCACAATGGCCATTAAAACATTATATAAACATGTAGAGCCAGCCATTAAATGGCCCAATGATTTATTGATTAATGGCAAAAAATGTACAGGTATTTTAACGGAAATGCAGGCAGAGGCGGATCTTGTGCAAGCTTTACTTGTTGGAATTGGCATAAATGCGAACCAAGCAGCAGCTGACTTTTCACCTGATATTGCGGATATTGCCACTTCATTACGATTAGAAGCAGGGGAAGAAATCAATCGTGCAGCACTTGTTGCCTCTATCTTACACTATTTAGAACAATTTACAGAATTATACGTCAAAGAGGGTTTTGCGAGTCTAAAGACACTATGGCAGCAATTGTCCTGTACAATTGGTCAACGTATAGAGGTAACGACGATACGTGAACGTTTTGAAGGGGTTGCCAGTGGCATTACAGACGATGGTGTTCTCCAGCTGACGCAGGACGATGGAACGATTCGCACGATCTATGCGGGAGACATCAAAATATTATAAACAAGAAGCTGCAAGTAATGTCCTATACTTGCGGCTTCTCATGTTGTTGCAAAAAGATGATGTCAACGGCAGAAAAAGCAACTTTGCAAGGTGAGGGGTTGATTTCCGTTCCGCCAGCGTCCTTTCCAGGGGGCGTCCGATGAGCCGCTTCACTCACTTACGTTCGCTCCAGGGTCTCATCTGTGACGCTAAATCCCCTAGGAGTGACGCTGGCTCCACTCCAATCAACCATTCTGCAAAAGTGTCTTTGCTTTATCTTTCATACTGGCCGTAGCGAACAAAATAATCCATTATTTGTATTATTAGAGAATAGATAGACTTTTATTTTCAATGTGGGGAAGTCATGCGTAACAGCACCTCTTCATAAAGAGTCGTGAACACCTTCACTTTATTGGGAAACCTTTGCTAAAAGGTAACACTTTTGTAGGTTGAAGTGGAAGGCTACTTGACTCCCGTGGGATCGGCGCTCGCCCACAGGAAAGAAAGTAGCCTGCAAAGGAAACCATTTTCACCTTTCACAAAAATTCTATTAATGGTTTTGTTTTTCAACAATATGAGAAGCTGCAAGTAACGTCCTGTACTTGCAGCTTCTTTTATTGACTATTCTTTATTTTAGTGACACATCTATATCACCATGTGATAAGGAAACATTCAGTTGGTGCTCACCCTTCGTTACCTGAGTCACGGTGCCATTTTGTTCTTCATCATTAATGGTCACATCACCGAAGTCTGTTTTGAGAGCGTAGCCTATATCACTTTGTTTGTTTTGTAAGTGAATCGTTGTATCGCCAAAACTAGAGGTAATGGTTGTTTGCCCATTTAATGTGCCATCTATATCGATATCTCCATGCTCGCTCTCAATAGTAAAGCCGTTACTAGTAAGTTGCTGAAGCGTCAAATCACCAAAGGACTGCCTAATCTCTGTTTTGTCACCCGTCGTGCTGTTGAAAGTAATATCTCCATAATCCTGGATGAGATTAAGCTGCTGATACTGGAGCCCATGAATGGCTGTATCGCCAAAATTACTGTCTATCACAATCGCCTCTATTTTTGTATCTTTTGGGACATAGAGTTTGATTGAAGGGGAAGAGAGGTTACCGAAGCCAAATTGAAAACCATCCTTTTTCTTTGCCATTGTTTCGATGGTTAAAGTTCCGTTATCAATATGATATGTTACATCTTCTTGCTCAAGGACCTTTGTGTCTAATTTATAATCACTATCACTTGCAACAATCTCCACATCTCCATAATCATTTACAATATTAATGCTTGTGAATGCATCTAAAGCATGAGACTGACTTATTAATTTAGTATTACTTGGGACATAAAGACCCTCTGAATCTTTAAGAATCAGCCAGCGACCCCCTGAAAAATAGCCAATCAAAGCGAGTAGAATGCCTAATGCAATCATTGTCATGGCTATAAGGGTATTTTTTGACGTCATTTAGAAGTCCCCCTTTTTTTGATTCTTTGTCATTTTATGGAACAGTCTGCCTAATGTTTCAACAGAGACAACAACGGTTTTCTTGATAACACGAGCAACAACTGGGAACAGTAGGACACCCAAGCCCGTTACGATTAACCCGACACCCATAAAGAGCAGTGCGGTCGGCCAATGCTCTGTTAAAATTAAGAAACCTGAAATGATCGCCACAACGCCACCAGCAAAAATACTAATAACAGTTGCGACAATAGCAAAGATTAAGCTGATAATGACTGCGCCAAATGAAAAAATGAGTGCAATGGCTGTTGCAAGTAATGGCAATGAAAGGGGCGCAGACAGTATAGCTAGAATAATGAGCCAAATGGCAGACATATTCTTTTTTGTTGATTTTGCCGAGGAGGTTTCTAAATCCTTTAATGCGAAATCAGCTAATATTTGTGAGGCAACGTGTGAAGGAGAGCCAAGTTGTGAAATGACCTGATGCTCATTTTCCTCTCCAGCTTCCTCAAAGTATTCTTCATAATAGGCAAGCGCAGCGTCTAACTCATGCGCAGGAAGCCGACGTAATTTTCCTCGTAGCTGTTTCAAATAGCTTGCTCTATCCATCTAAATTCCCTCCTAAAAGTACACAATCAACCTTTTCCTTATACATTTGCCATTCTTTTAATAGCTCTAATAATCGTATACGTCCTTGCTCTGTAATTTGATAATAGCGTCTATTTCTACCTTGATAAGGCTGATCGTACGTTGTTAAGTAATGCGCTTTTTGTAAGCGGCGTAATACAGGATACAGTGTAGACTCTGAAATCTCCATGACTGATTGTACCTGCTGTGTTAAAGAATAACCGTAGGCGTCCTCTTTCTCGACAATAGCCAGTACACAAGCATCAAGTAAAGCTGAACCAAGCTGAAATGTCATCTTTTCACCTCACATGTAATACCTATACTTCATTTTATATTATATGGCATATAGTATGTGGATAGTATATGACGTATAACATTGATTGTCAATTCTAAAAGAAAATTTTTTCCAATGTTGTTAGACGAAGATATTGTAAGAAAATAATATTTGAAGATTAATAGGGAAATCTGTTATAGTATGTGCGAAGGGCAGTATCCATTGTGAACGGCACCTTCAAAACGCAATAGACTATACTACCAAATATCTGCCTTGATCTTTTAGACAGGGACGGAAGAAAACGATACGTTCAAATATAGCTTTCATTTTGCAAGCTATTGCCTCTTTAAGGGGTCTTTTTATCATTGAACGACACACTACCCTTCTGTCTATTTTCGGCCAGAAGGGTTTTTCTGTTTTCTTCCTTTAAAAAAGGAGGACTACAAAATGAAAACGACAACAGATTTTTTAAAGATGAAAGCGGCAGGCGAAAAAATCGTGATGGTGACGGCCTATGATTATCCAGCTGCTAAATTCGCGGAAGAAGCTGGTGTTGAGATGATACTAGTCGGGGATTCACTTGGAATGGTCGTGCTTGGCTATGATTCTACAATGCCTGTAACTGTAACGGATATGGTTCATCATGCAAAAGCAGTAAGACGAGGGGCAAAGGATACGTTTATTGTTGTTGATATGCCCTTTGGTTCTTATCATGGCGATGTCAATGAGACACTCAAAACAGCCATTGCGATGATGCAACAAACAGGAGCAGATGCTTTAAAAGTTGAGGGGGCAGGTGAAGTTATACCTGTCATTCGTAAATTAACGTCAGCTGGTATTCCAGTAGTAGCTCACTTAGGCTTGTTGCCTCAATCAGCTGGAGTGCTTGGTGGTTATAAGGTACAAGGAAAAACAGCTGAACAGGCTGCTACACTGCTTGAAGAAGCAAAACAGTGTGAAGCGGCTGGAGCATGTGCAGTCGTGTTGGAATGTATCCCTCATCAGCTGACAGAGCTTGTTTCAGCTAGTCTTGTTATTCCAACGATTGGCATAGGCGCTGGTATTGAGGCTGATGGACAAGTGCTGGTGTATCATGACATGCTAAGCTACGGTTCGCACCATGTACCGAAATTTGTTCAACAATTTGCTGATATGGGCAAAGAAGCAAGCGCGGGGATGATGGGTTACGTAGAAGCAGTGAAAGCGGGTACTTTCCCAGCTCCAAAGCATTTCTTCACAATGAAAGAGGAAGCATTAGATCAGCTATATGGAGGCGTTAAATGATGAAAGTCATCACGACCATACAGGCATTAGCCACAGAAATTCAAGCAGCTAAGCATGCTCAAAAAACGATTGGACTTGTTCCGACAATGGGCTATTTACATGAAGGTCATTTAACATTAGCACAAACAGCTCGTGTAGAAAATGATGTCGTTGTGATGAGTATATTTGTCAACCCAACACAATTTGGGCCAAATGAGGATTTTGAAAGTTATCCTCGTGATTTGCCTAGAGATACTGCATTAGCTGAATCTGTGGGCGTTGATATTGTGTTCGCACCAAGTGTGGAGGAAATGTATCCTCAAGATGGAGGCATTCGTCTACATGCAGGCGAGCAGGCTACCATTCTTTGTGGTGCGAGTCGTCCTGGTCATTTTGATGGTGTTTTACAGGTCGTCTCTAAATTATTTCATTTAACACTGCCAACAAGAGCTTATTTCGGTCAAAAAGATGCACAGCAGGTTGCGATTATTGCGACAATGGTACGTGATTTTAATTTCCCTTTAGAAATGCGTGTTGTCCCAATTGTACGCGAGGAGGACGGTTTGGCGAAATCTTCTCGTAATGTCTATTTAAGCAAGTCAGAGCGACAAGAGGCTCCAGCGATCAATGAAGCATTACAGTTGGCTCGCGATAGCTTTTTAGTGAATGGTGATGCTGATAGCGCACTTGCTAAAGCAAAAGCTCATATTCATGCAAGAACACATGGCCGCATTGATTATATTGAATTATTAGCATATCCAGATTTAACACCAGTGACAGCTACAACTCAGCAAGTACTGTTGGCAGCAGCTGTTTATATAGGTAAGACACGTTTAATAGATAATTGTATTTTTACCGTGAAAGAGGGAATATAGTATGTTACGTATGATGATGAATAGTAAAATTCACCGTGCAACAGTGACACAGGCAGATTTAAACTATGTAGGCTCTATAACAATAGATGAAGATATTTTAGATGCAGTAGGTATGCTGGCAAACGAAAAAGTACATGTTGTGAATAACAATAATGGCGCTCGTTTTGAAACATA
Source organism: Lysinibacillus sp. K60 (assembly GCF_019731275.1). Taxonomy (NCBI): domain Bacteria; kingdom Bacillati; phylum Bacillota; class Bacilli; order Caryophanales; family Bacillaceae; genus Lysinibacillus; species Lysinibacillus sp. K60. Next base: position 280,327 of record NZ_JAASJR010000003.1, read on the forward strand.
TATTATAGCTGGTGAACGAGGATCAGGTGTCATTTGTGTTAATGGCGCAGCAGCAAGACTTGTGCAGCGTGGTGATATTGTCATCATTATTTCCTATGTGTATGTGGATAATCATGAGGCTAAAGACCATCAACCAACTGTAGCCATCATGGGAGAGGGCAATACAATTAAGGAAATGATTGCACACGAGCCAGAAGCAACTGTGATGTAATTCAGCAATAGTATAACTTAATACTAGAGAGGAGGATGGCAAAGCATAGCCAATCCTCCTTTTTTATGATTGAATTTGTTATAAAAGTAACTGGTAAAATTTTGCTTTTATTACTATTAAACTAGTTTATAAAATTATAATTTTACAAATGTTCTAGTATTTTGCGTCATATTTATGTAGAATTTAGTTGTTAGTACATCATTTTACTAGTGGAGGTATCATTTGTCATGGAAAATAAACGTAACAAATTTTTAACAGCAACTGCAGCAGCATTGGCTGTAACAGCGGTAGCGGTAGTACCAGCATCAGCAGCAAGCCCTTTTTCGGATGTAAAGGAAAGTCATGCAGATTTTGAAGGCATTTCTACACTTTATGCAGCAGGGATTATTAGTGGTTACCCAGATGGTACATTCAAACCAGATACTAATGTCACACGTGGACAAGCGGCAAAAATGATTGCAGGCGCATTAAAATTGGATACAAAAGAAGTAGAGGATCCAAAATTTACGGATATTAGTGCATCAAATCCTTATTATGGCTCGATTGCAGCTCTAGTAGGATTAAATGTCATTACAGGCTATGGAGATAATACTTTCCGTCCAAACCAAACAATTACACATGGCGATTTAGCAAAAATCTTAGCATCTATTCCAACATTACCGGAGCTAGAAAGTGCAAAAAATCATGAGGCTAGTGAAAAAGTTACACGTGGACAACTGGCGACATTCATTGCAGAGGCTCTAACAAAGTCAAACCCAGAAACACCAGAAACTCCAGAGACTCCAGAGACTCCTGAAACACCAGAAGATGCCTTCTCATTATCGATTTTACATGTGAATGATACACATGCTCGTGCAAATGAATTACCTAAATTGGCGACAGCTGTAAAAGAACAAAGAGAAGCAAAGAAAAATGTTTTAACATTACATGCTGGCGATGCATTCAATGGTACATTATATTTCAATGAATTCCATGGACAAGCAGATTTAGCGCTATTAAATGAAATTGGCTTTGACGCAATGGTATTTGGTAATCATGAATTTGATTTAGGTGCATCAGCAGAAGGCCATCAAGCATTAGCAGATTTTATTAAAGGTGCTAAATTCCCATTTGTGGATGCCAATACAGATTTCTCAGCAGATGATAAATTCACTGGTTTATTTACAGACTTAATTTCAAGTGAACCTGAAAATGGTAAGATTTACTCTGGTATTGTGAAAGAAATTGATGGAGAAAAAGTTGGTATTTTTGGTTTAACAACAGAAGAAACAAAAGCTGTAGCATCTCCAGATAAAGTAACATTCTCAAACTACATTGAAGAGGCCAAAAAAGCAGTAGCGGCTTTTGAAGGTATGGGTGTTAACAAAATTATCGCCTTAACACATATTGGATTTGAAGATAATGCCAATATTGATAATGACCAATTATTAGCAAAAAATGTAGATGGTATTGACATTATTGTAGGCGCACACGATCATACAAAACTAGACAAACCATTTATCGTAGATACAAATACAGCTGGAGAAGCTAAAGAGGCTACATTAATTGTACAAGCTAATGAGTATGTAAAGTATCTAGGTACACTAGATGTAACATTTGATGGAAATGGTGTTGTGACTGAATATGATGGAGAATTAATCGACCTTGGTAAAGTAGCGGAGGACAAAGCGGCATTAGAAAAACTTGCACCGTTTAAAGAAAAAGTAGATGCAATCATGAAACAAGAGATTGGTGTAAAACTTAATGAAGCATTAGATGGATCACGTGAATTAGTACGTACACAAGAAGCGGCATTAGGTAATATCATTACAGATGGTATGTTAGCAAAATCACAACAATATACAGATAAAAAAGTTGTGATGGCCTTTACAAATGGTGGTGGCATTCGCGAGACGATTCCAGCAGGTGAAATTACTGTAGGTCATGTTATGACAGTACTACCTTTTGGTAACACATTAGCACTTATGGATATAACGGGTGCACAATTAAAAGAAGCATTTGAACTATCTGTGGGACAAGCACCAAATCAATTTGGCGGCTTCCTACAAATCGCAGGTGCAAAATTACAATATGATTCTTCAAAAGAAGTAGGATCTCGCATTGTATCGTTTGAATATTTAGATCAAGCAACAGGTAAGTATGTAGCATTTGAAGATAATAAAACATATACAGTAGCAACAAACGCCTTTACTGCTAAGCAAGGTGGGGATGGCTATGACGTATTTAGAAAAATTTATGAAGAAGGCCGTGTAACAGATTTAGGTTTATCTGACTGGGAAAACTTCCAAGAACACTTATTATCATTAAAAGAAGTGAAAACAACAACTGAAGGCCGTATTGTTGATGTAGCAAAAAAACAATAAGCTTAATGTTTGTTTGAGTAAGTTCTCAATAAGCGATTCCACAACGCAACCTTAGGGGATTTCTCTAAGGTTGCGTTTTTGTATGGATGCGGTGATTCAACAAAGAGGAGAAAGGATGCCGCAGAGCCAATAATATGATAAAATTCAACTTATCTAATGTGAACTGTGAGTTGAGATGTATGATGGAAAGTCAAAAATATGCAATTGTAGATTTGGAGACAACTGGTCATTCACCAGCCAATGGGGACCGGATGATTCAAATTGCCATTGTTATTATGAAGGATTGGGAAATTGAGCGTACCTATACGAAGTTCATTAATCCAGGGAAAGCTATTCCAACTTTCATTCAAGATTTAACGCATATAACAAATGAGGATGTAAAGGATGCCTTCCCATTTGAAGCGCATGCGGATTACATATATGAGCTACTGGCTGACTGTGTATTTGTTGCACATAATGCAGATTTTGACTTAACCTTTTTACAAGCAGAGTTTAAACGTGCTGGACTACCGAAATGGCAAGGTAAAAAAATGGATACGGTGGAGCTAGCTAAAATTTTGTTCCCTATGTCACTTGGTTTTAAGCTAGGGGATTTAGCGGCCGATTTAAATATAGAGTTAGCAAATGCACATCGAGCGGATGACGATGCACGCGCGACAGCTGAGCTATTCAAGCATTGCTGGAAGGAGCTACTAAGTTTACCGCAGCTTACACTTGAACAGATGCATAAGCGTTCATTTCGCTTGAAATCAAATATTTCTCAGCTTTTTTTTGAGGCGTTGCAAATTAAGCGCCAGCATACGACGGGCCGCGAAAATGTACATTATTACCGTAATTTTGCCATTGGTAATGGCCGAAATAAGCATGAGCATGTGACAGAAACGATTGCCTACCCTCAATCAGTAGATGAGAAAATAACTTTAATGGCAAAGGCACTGCCAAATTTTGAGGAACGTCCTGCACAATTTGACATGATGGACACGATTTGGCGGGCATTACATGAACAACAGGAGTGCGTGATTGAAGCTTCTACAGGTATTGGTAAAACTGCTGGCTATTTACTTCCAGCCATCTTATTTGCCCGTGCTGTCAATAAAAAGATTGCCATCAGTACGTATACTTCCTATTTACAAGAACAGCTTGTAGAAGAAGAGCTACCAAAGATCGAAAAAATCCTTGGGACAAAGGTGAATTTGTGTGTGCTGAAGGGAATGCAGCATTATATTGATCTCGATCGCTTTGAGCAATGTATGGCATATGCTGATGAATCCTATGATGATACATTTACTATTTTACAAATACTTGTGTGGTTGACCAAAACAGAGACAGGTGTGTTGAGCGAGCTCAATGTTTCTGGTGGCGGACAACTGTTTTTAGAAAAAATCCGAAAAATACCGAATGACAAGCCTTCAAAGGGCTTTGATTTCTATGAGCAAGCTTTAAAGAACAGTGCAGTTGCTGACTGTATTGTAACGAATCACGCCATGGTTTTAAGTGATTTAGTGCGTCAAACACCACTCTTTACAGAAATAGATGGCTGGATTATTGACGAGGCGCATCAATTTATTCAGGCTGCTATGCAGCAGGATGAAGTAGTCTTCTCCTACACACAATGGAAGTATATTTTTGGACAAATTGGTACGATGGAGGATACGGCTTTATTTCAGCAGTTTTGCCAGGCAGCGAAGAAAAAACAGCGAGTAGCCATGCGAAATTTACAGCATCTTGATGCACAATTTATACGTTTGCAGCGGACATTTGATGATACAATCCAGAGAACAATTCAAAAATTGCAACAGCAAATGAAAGGGAAACAAGCAGGTAGCAAATGTACCTTGTTTTTAGAGGATGTTTCACTTGCGAAAGAATCGTTTGCACAAGTAAGCAAACTAACCCAGCAATGGCTGGATCTCGCTACTACCATTACACAGTCGTTCGAAAATGCGATTGAGCAGCTAGATAAAAACGATCAATATGTATTATCTGAATGGCAATATTGGATTCGCGAAGTGAAGATAAAAATTGCAGAATGGGACGATATTTTTCTGTCCCCACAGGAAGGCAATTCTATTTGGTTAGAATTTGATGTACGAAGTGTCCCAGGCAGTCTCCATGTCTTTAAGAAGCCTGTCAATGTAACGCCGATAATTGAACAAGTATTAGCACCATTACGTCAGCAAGCAAGTATTGTTTGGACATCAGGCACATTAACGGTACCAGGCAATGAGCGCTTTGTTACACGCCAGTTGGGCATTTCTGATGATGTTGAAGTCTTGAAACTACAAGCTCCGCCAGCCTATTATGCTGGAGCTAAGGCATTTATCGTCACCGATATGCCAGATATTCAGCATGTCAGCCAAGAAGAATACATTGAGGCTGTTGCCCATGCAATTACGAGGACTGTTCGAATGACAGAAGGGCGTTGCTTTGTACTCTTTACAGCACAGGATATGCTACGAAAAACAGTCGAGCTTATCCAAGATAGTGAACTATTAGATGATTACATGCTATTTGCACAAGGTGTAACAGGTGGTAGCCGTATGCGCATTCTAAAATCATTCCAAAAATTTAGTCATGCCGTTCTATTTGGTACAAACAGTTTTTGGGAGGGTGTAGATGTTCCAGGAGATGCACTGGCCTCTGTCATTGTCGTACGATTACCATTTTCTTCACCAGAAGAGCCTGTTTTTAAGGCGAGGGCAAAGCACCTAACTACTCAAGGCCGCAATTCCTTTACTGAGCTTTCCCTACCAGAAGCGATCATGAGGTTTAAGCAAGGCTTTGGTCGATTAATACGTTCTTCGCAGGATAAAGGAGCTTTTATTGTCCTAGACCGACGAATTACTAGTAAGTCATATGGGAAAGAGTTTATTAAGGCATTGCCACCTATCGATGTCAAGAAATTGCAGCTACCCGAATTGTTAAAGGAACTAAATCATTGGCAAAAATAATAGAAACCCCTTTTAGCATTGCTAGAAGGGGTTTTTTACATATTGTTGAAGCCATAAAAGAGTGGCGATGTTTATGATTCTCGTTGCTTGTTTTTATTTTGCTCATCAAAAAGATTAGCGTTTTATTATTCAAAAGTCAATGTGTAAACAAGGACAAAGAGGCGTCAAGGTAATGACGCCTCTGTTTTCGTCTCCGGTTTTGTATAATCTAGTAAAAATTCCACACGATTTCTACCATGGTGTTTGGCCTGATATAAAGCCTTGTCACATCTAGATATTAAGGAATGAATTGTATCGCCCATCACAAAGCATGTCACACCAAAGCTTCCTGTTTTGTGACCAACAATTGGAAATGAATGCTGTTCAAGCTGCTGTCTTAGATTTTCAGAGAGCTGCACAGCATCCTTTAAATGAGAATATGGACAAATGACTAAAAACTCTTCACCACCCCATCTACCAACGATGTCTCCAGCTCGTACATTATTTTTCAATAGCTCTGCTACAGTTTGTAATACAATATCGCCTACCTGATGACCATATTCATCATTGACGGCTTTGAAGTGATCGATATCTAACAGAATAATAGAAAGAGGTGTTCCATTTCTTTGAGCTTGTTCTAACTCTTTTTCTAATACATCATCTAGGCGTACACGATTTGGAATCTGTGTTAGATGATCTGTGTTAGCTAATGCTTGAAGCTTCAGCTTCGCTAATTCAAGCTCTTGGGTGCGTTCGTGTACTTTCTCTTCAAGTTGCTCATTTAACGTTTCTTGCATGATTTGATGTTCTTTCTTGATAATATTGATTTTATCTCCTAGTGCTAAAGATAAAAAGATTGATTCAAAAATAGCTCCAATAGCCGGAGCCTCCTCAAATATACGTGGATGGAACGGGATCACACTTAAAAAGGCTAGTGCTTGAACGATAATGGAGCCAAGTAAAACCGTCCAACCAATTAGATAAAATCGAGCCATTTTTTGGCCCTTTACTAATACGAAAATGCCTGACAACCATAAAAAAATAAAGACAATAACAGCAAAGCTAGTTGTAAAATTATTGGTAATAGACACATCAGGAATGATAAAGGAGGCCATTAAAGAACAGATCGTAATCCATAAAAGCAATTTCCCTATTTTATGGAATAGCGGTAGAAATTTTTTTAACTCTAAAAATTGAATGCAAAATAAAAGCATAAATACAAGCAAAAGATTTCCACTGACTGTTAAAGATTTGATAAAGAACGCTTTAGGCAACCATGATCCTAATAATTCGATGTCTAGTGAATTTAACGTAGCTTGATAGAAAATAAAGCTAAGCATATATAGAACATAGAAGAAATATGCTTTGTCTTTTAATGAAAAATATAAAAATAAATTATAAATTAAGAGGGCGGATAAAAAACCATAAAAGATACCTGTTAAAAATTTATATTCGCTGATCTTGTTGATGAAACTGATTTCACTATAAAGATAGGATGTTATACTTAATGGTAATGCCCCGTCTAACTTAAAATAAATTTCACGAATAGTAGGATCATTGATTTGAAATAAATTAGATCGTGAAGGTATCGATTGCTCCCCTAGATTGGTAATTCCTCTTTTTTGTACCTCGTAGGTCCCATCCGCTTTAATGACATACATATCAATGCTATCTAGTTTATCTGTTACCTCTAGCAAATAGGATTCATTTTTATCTATTAAAATATCATCCATGGATAAACGTAACCAAATCGTATCTCTCGTATGCCAAAAGAATGGATACGATTGATTACTAGCCACAAAAGAATGGTCATGGACACCACTCAATAAATCTTCGATAGAGGCCTTTTTGGAAGTGTCTCGAAAAATTTCATAATGCTGTCCTAACACAATAGGATCTAGCAGCTTATCTGTTGGGCTGATTGCACAAACAGAGGGGATAATGGCGAACATAACTAGGATAATAAGTGCGAATAAATTTATTTTTCTGACTATTTTATTTTTCATGTAAGGGTCATAGCTCCTATTCTTCAGTTACTAGATTATATGTAAACAATTGAATAGCCTATTACAAGATATTTGTTACAACATTATTATAGACCATAACAGCAAGATTGAGGACGAAATAAAAGGATAGTTCCTGATAATATAAGGTCTAACAAATAGCATGGAGGCTTATATTATGTCAAAAATTCAGCAATTTTATGATTTACATTTTTCACAAGAGCTATTATTTATTGGAAATGCTTGGGATGTTTTATCAGCATTCACATTAGAAAAGGCAGGTTTTCAAGCAATTGGCACAACAAGCTGGGGCATAGCAAACACACTTGGCTATGCGGACGGTGAACAAATCGATTTTCAACGACATCTAACAATTATTCAATCCATTACAGAGCAAGTCAACATACCCGTATCAGCAGATATTGAAGCGGGGTATGGCCATGATGAACAAAGTATTATCGACAATGTTTTGAGAACGGCAGATGTGGGAGTAGCAGGGATTAACATTGAAGATTCCCTTAAACATCAAACAGGCTTAAGAAGCATAATTGAACACTGTTATTTATTAACAAACATGAAGAAAGAATTAGATAATCATGGCTATAAAGATTTCTTTATTAATGCTCGAACGGATACGTATTTTCAATTGGAGCAACCATTTGAGGAAACATGCACAAGAGCAAAAGCTTATATTGAAAGTGGAGCAAGTGGTATATTTATCCCAGGCTTAACAGATGCCAATGAAATAAGCACGGTGACTTGTAATATAAATGCGCCCATTAATCTTCTTTCTTTACCTAATTTAACGAATGTCAAGCTGTTAAAAGAATTAGGGGTGAAACGTTTTAGCTTTGGTAATGCACTTTCAGATAAAATAATTGCGCATTTAACAAAGCATGCTGCAAAATTATTAAAAGACCAAGATACTTCTGTGTTATATATTTAGTCGATGGGAATGAGGTGAAATAATCATGGACGATGCAGTCAATTTATCATTTGAGGAAAAATGGGAAAAGATTATAATGTGTGATCAAACCTATGATGGGCTTTTTTATACAGCGGTTAAAACTACTAAGATTTATTGTCGTCCTTCCTGTAAATCCAGAAAACCGAAAAAGATGAATGTTGAATTTTATGAAGATATCCAAAAGGTAGAGGCGGCTGGCTATCGGGCATGTAAACGATGTCAGCCTGAAATCGAACATTCCCCTCACACGCAATTGATTAAAAATGTCACGACTTTTATGATGAACGAATATAAACAAAGAGTGACTTTACAGGATATGGCGGAGCATGTTGGCCTCAGTCCCTTTCACCTTGAACGACTATTTAAACAAGAGACTGCTGAGACACCCCGAACGTATTTAGAGAAAATCAGAATTGATAAGGCTGCCCATCTATTAAAACATACCGACTTTACAAATTTAGAGATATGTTATGAAGCTGGCTTTCAAAGTCCATCTAATTTTTATAAAGTTTTTCGACGGATGAAAAATTGTTCACCTACAGAATACCGTAACTTATCGTAACAGGGGGACATGATATGAAATGGACAAACGATGTTGGTTATTTAGTGATCGAGTTACCACAAGCATTTAATTATAGAGAGTGTTTGCAGTTCTTAAAGCGCTCACATCACGAAATTCTTCACCATATAAAGGATAATGTGCTCTACAAATTATTGAAGATTGATGAACAGTTTATTTTATGTGAAATAACTGATCAAGCCCATAAAATAATAGTAACATTTCCAATGAAACAGCCAGCTAGCCATGAACAGGCAATCATCGCAAAATATGTCGCAGAGTGGTTTGATTTAACAAAGGATTTGCAGGGGTATTACCAGATGGCTGAAAACGATCAAATCTTAAGTTCACTTGTGAAAAAATATAGCGGATTACGGTTAATCGGGATTCCTGATTTATTTGAGGCATTAGTTTGGGCAATTATTGGTCAACAAATAAATTTATCTTTTGCCTATACGTTAAAAAAGAGATTTGTCGAGCAATTTGGAGAATATATTTACTTTGAAGGGCAAAGCTATTGGCTGTTTCCAACGCCAGAGAGAATAGCTGTTATTGAGGTAGATAATTTGATCAACCTCCAATTTACACGGCGGAAATCAGAATACATTATTGATATTGCCAAAATGATCGCAAGCGGTCAATTGACAAAAGATTTGCTGTGTCAACAAGAGGACTACGAAGCCATGAAAAAAAGATTAATGGACATTCGAGGAATTGGAGCATGGACAGCAGATTATGTGCTTATGAAGTGTCTGCAACAACCGACAGCATTTCCTATAGCAGATGTTGGTCTGCATAATGCTTTAAAAACACAACTAGGCTTAGAACAAAAACCAACAATTGAAGAATTAAAGAACTATGCGGAACATTGGCAAGGCTGGCAAGCTTATGCCACCTTTTATTTATGGAGGTCACTGTATGAAACGGTATAAATTAGATTATCCATCACCAATTGGGATTATAGAAGTTGAGGGAAGTGATACAGCAATTGATGCCATTAACTTTGTAGAGCGAGAGCAAGTCGTCAATGCTCCTCAGCAAGACACACCTGAAGTTTTACTAGAATGTGTTAAGCAATTGCATGAGTATTTTCTAGGTGATCGTCAGGAGTTCTCATTTCCTTATGTTTTTCAAGGTACAGATTTTCAACAAGCTGTTTGGCATGTTTTACAGAGTGTAGGATTTGGTGAAACGGCTTCATATAAGGATATCGCCATTGCTATTAACAATGAAAAAGCTGTAAGGGCTGTTGGTAGTGCGAATGGTAAAAATAATATCAGCATTGTTGTGCCATGTCATCGAATTATCGGCTCCAATGGAACGCTAACAGGTTATGGAGGCGGGATGTGGCGCAAAGAATGGCTGCTTCAGCATGAGCAGACACATAAAAATCCATCCAAGTAACGCCATTCATCAGCGTACGTTATTTCGCCATTTGTACACAGTATAAAAAAGAGGTTATTGCAAAAAATAAGACCGTCAAAACGGCGGTTGTAATGACTAGTCTTTGTCATTTTATCGCTTCTTATGACACCTCCCTGCTAAGAAATATAGCTTGGAGTATTGAAAATAAAGGAGGTGTACACATGAGCGTGCTTTATAGAATCGCCTTAGTACTAGTTATTATAGGTGCAATCAACTGGGGACTCATTGGATTCTTTAGATTTGATTTAGTGGCTTATTTATTTGGTGGACAAACGGCGGTCTTATCTCGTTGGATTTATGCACTCGTTGGTCTTGCTGGGCTAGTTTCGATTCCAATTCTTGTAAAGCGATTTGAAGACGAGGATGATGTGGATACATTCACTCGTATGGATAGAAATCCTAGCTATGGCATGGAGGCTGGGGAAGAAACAGATTTCTCAGAAGTAAGAAAAACGGAAGAGAAAAAAGAGAACAAGTAGTTAAACTGTAAAAACTGATGACCATGTTGGTATGTCAGTTTTTTCAAAATATTCGCGTAGTTATTGACTACGCGAATATTTATTTTTTAGGATTAGTCCTGATTACTTGGAAATGCAAAGGAAGAGGTAACGTCATTCCCTTGTTCTATCCATTTTTCTGAAATGGTTTTCGCTTTTGTGAAGAAACGTACTTGGTCAGGTCCAAACATATACCCCTCACCAAATCTTGAACGTTTCCAGCCACCAAAGTTATGATAACCTACTGGAATAGGAATCGGTACATTGACACCTACCATACCTACTTCAATTTCAGTGGTAAACTTTCGAGCTGCTGCACCATTGTTTGTAAAGATGGTTACACCATTTCCTAATTCATGGGCATTAATAAGGGCTATAGCTTCCTCTAATGTTGCCACGCGGACGACATTCCGTGCAGGTCCAAAAACCTCTTGTTCATAAATTTCCATCCCAGGCTTTACATGATCGAGTAATGTAGGTCCAAGATAGAAACCGTTCGATTGTTTGGCAATTTCCGGATTTCGCCCATCGCAGACCAGTGTTGCGCCTTCTTCTAGGCTACGATCGATATAGCCAATGATGGCATCCTTAGATTGCTGAGTAATGACTGGTCCAAAATCAACTTCGGCATCTGTATAGGGACCCACTTTTAATTTGGCAATTTTATCGGCAAGAATACCCACTAATTTATTGGCTGTATCCTCACCAACAGGAATAATGGTAGACAGTGCCATACAACGCTGGGAGGCAGCTCCATAGGCAGCCCCTAAAAAGGCATTTGCTACATGCTCTAAGTCAGCATCTGGCATAACCACCATATTATTTTTACCTCCCCCTAGTGCTGTGACACGCTTCCCATGTTTAGAGGCTGTAGCATAAATGGCTTCTGCAACTGGCGTAGAGCCTACAAAGGAAATCGCTTCAATGGCTGGATGGCATAACAGCTCATTCACAGCATCTTTGTCCCCATTAATAACAGTCCAAACCCCATCTGGTAAGCCTGCCTCTTTCCACAGCTCTGATAAAAATAATGCGGAGCAAGGAACCCGCTCTGACGGCTTCAGAATCACACAGTTTCCTACAGCCACCGCCATGCTTGTAATTGCTAGCGGTACCATGACAGGGAAATTAAATGGTGAAATAGCCGCTACAATGCCTAATGGTTCTTTCAGAGAATAGGCATTGATATGACCACCAACATTCACCGAATACTCTCCTTTAAGTAAATGTGGAGCATTGATAGCTAAATCAACAGATTCTAACCCGCGAGTAATTTCGCCCTTGGCATCCTCAATCGTTTTGCCACTCTCTGTACAAATCATATCAATTAGTTCATCGATATTTTCTGTTATGAGTTGGCGGAATTTAAGGATAATTTCAGCTCGTTTACCAACTGATAAGGCACGCCAAGCAGGAAAAGCCGCTTGGGCAGCAGCAATCGCCTCCTGTACCTCTTGTTTTGTTGCCAAAGGTACGCGAGCAATGACAGTACCAGTGCTTGGGTTGAATACATCTGAAAACTGGCCGCTTTTCCCTAGAACTGTTTGTCCATTGATAAAATGACCTAAATCCTGTATGTCTGTATTCGTTACCATCTAGTTATTCCTCCTACAGTTTAATAGAATGTAAGGCTTGTACAAATTTTTCAACAATGAAATTCTTCTCATCTGAGGAAATATTCAGAGGAGGAGATAAGGTTAACACATTATTGAAACCTGCCACGGTTACCCCGTTTTTCCCAATGATTAACCCTTGTTCCTTGCATTGTGTGATTACTTTGTTCACAAGCGTAATGTCGAGCGGTATTTTGCTGTCTTTATCTTGTACTAGCTCTACGCCAATTAATAAGCCTTTCCCACGAACATCCCCAACATTCGGGTGCTCCTTTAATTGCTCCTGTAATGTAGTGAGTAATGTAGCACCTAGAGCAGCCGAGTGGGCAAATAAATTTTCCTTTTCCATTATTTCAATATTTTTTAATGCGACGGCACATGCTGCTGGTGATCCACCGAATGTGTTGACATGACGGAAAAAGTCATATTCCTCAGTTCCAGCAAACGCCTCATAAATTTCACGACGAACAGCTGTAGCAGACAGTGGCATATAAGCGCTTGTTAAGCCTTTCGCCATAGTCACAATATCAGGCTGGATGCCGTAGTTTTGGAATCCAAAAGCTTTGCCTGTACGACCAAAACCACAAATGACTTCATCGACAATGAGTAGTGCGCCATGCTTCTCACAAACAGCTTTAACTCCTTGTAAGTAACGGTCGTGGGGCATAATTACCCCACCGCCAGTAATAATAGGCTCCATAATGACTGCTGCTATGGAATCTGACATTTCCCAAGTCATAACATGATCGATTGCTTGGACGGATGGTAATGCACAAGGGTCCTTACTTTGAATATGGTCCTCATTGGCACGATAAGTGTCAGGTGGTGTGACATGTAAAAAACCTGGTGCCAGTGGCTCATATTTATATTTTCGTTGAGCTTGTCCAGTTGCTGCAAGAGCACCCATCGAGCTACCATGATAGGCACGGTAACGAGAAATAATTTTCGTTCGATTGACGTGACCTTTTTGTTGATGATATTGTCTAGCTATTTTGAAGGCTGCCTCATTTGCCTCAGAGCCACTATTAGAGAAAAAGATGACATAATCATCCCCTAAAAGCTCATTAATTTTTTCACTTAATTGAATAGCAGGGATGTGCCCAATAGATAATGGGGTATACGTATTTTCTAGCAGTTGCTCATAGGCAACTTTGGCAATCTCCTCACGTCCATAACCAACGTTCACACACCATAAACCTGCCATTGCATCTAAATAGCGCTTACCTTCAATGTCAGTAATCCATGCTCCTTTAGAGGATTGGACGATCATTGTTGCATTTGGATTGTAGGGCTTCATAGAATGCCATACAAATTGTTCATCTTTTACTTGCCAATTGGGACTTGTTACATTTGTCACGAAGCTTCACTCCTTCTAAACAGGTAGTTGATTAGCATGCATATGTTTTCCTCAGATGTGGACAACAAAAATGCACAGTCGCCCCCATTTGTACTTTATATGTATGCTTCCAGAATTTTAGAAGGAGTATTTAACGAGAAAGATAATTCAGTTAATTTAAAATTGTGACAGGCTATTGATGCATTAAGACATCCTCAATTAAAAAGGCAATATACAAATTAGTCTTCGTAAAGGGATTGCCTAAGTCCATATCTAATAGCATTTCAATTTTCTTAATTTTATAGAGGACCGTGTTTCGATGTATAAATTGACGTTCACTAATCCTGCTTGTACTGCCATTTTCCTCAACGAAAATCCGTAAAAAAGGTACATAGTCTGTCCCATGTAATTCATCGTAGCGATAAAGCTGTCCTAAAATATCCTGACTGAACGATTTCATTAGGGGCTGATTTTTCACAGCCATCAATATTTTATAGGCACCGATTTCTTTATACTTATACAAATAACGGTTGTTATGAAGCTGTGCTAAATGGATGACGGTTAAGGACTCATCATAGCTTTGGCGAACATTTTCTAGCTCTTTATGAAAGTTACCTTTGCCGATAATAATATCCAAGTAACCATTTTTTAGTGTGATTTTTTCATAGATTTCTTCCACAACTTTTGAGAAGGGGATATTAGGTGTATTGATTTGTGCTTTATCAATTAAAAAGATGAGGTGATTTTTATGCTTTAATTTTAAGAAGCGTTGATAGCGATTTTGAAAAGCGAATTGGATCATGACCTCATAACGGTCAATAGCTGTTTGAGAGCCGATGGTTGTACAAGTTATGATCGCTAATTCTCTTCCTTGAGGAAATCCTAGCTGTGCTAGTTGATCTTTCATTGTGTTAGTGTTTTGTTTGTAATGAAATAGTAGATTGAAAAGAACCTTTTCTTCGATAGAAAGCTCTTGATGGTGATTGGCAATAAATTGAAAGGTAGTTTTTAATAGATCAGCAATGCGATAATTCCATGGCATTTGAAAAATAGGGAAATCATGTTGATTGGCAAAAGAGATGACGGCTTCTGGAATGCTAGGAATGAATGGTCCTGTATTAATGATAAAGCCAGCTACTTTTTTCGTGTATGCCTGTTTGACAAGATGTTCCAAGGAGTCTTGCTGCGCATCTAAATGAATGCCTGTTGTGACAACCAATTCATTGGGTCTACAAAACATGATTAAATCACTGCTTTCCACAACATTAATACCAGTAACTCTGCGATACGTACCACTATGTCCAGCGACTAATGTGAGCATTGGGAAATGAACTCCCTCTACAATTTTACGAATCGTCCCCATACGTTCCCCCCTTAATTATGAACATAACTTACCATATATGATGTGCAGTTGCACATATTTTTTTAGTTTACTATCCATATCTCACAAATTTTATCTATTTTAGAATGTTTATTAACTACTGTGAAAGAGAGGACTTGCATATGTATAAATGTAATAGTAGACGATTGCAAGAGTTAATTGAACAATTTAGTCAATTTGGGGCCACCGAAAATGGTGGCGTCACACGTTTGTCTCTTTCGAATGAGGATGTATTAGCAAGAAACTATTTTTGTGAGTGTTGCAAAACGTTAGGAATGGATATTCAGGTGGACGATATGGGCAACATTTACGCCACTCTTCCTGGTAAAAAGAATGTGCCACCCATTGTCATGGGTTCCCATCTAGATTCAGTAGAAAAAGGTGGAAAATTTGATGGTGTGTTAGGTGTACTAACAGCGATCGAGGCCATTCGAACAATAAAGGAAAATGATATCGAAGTGGACATTCCTCTTACGATTGTCAATTTCACGAATGAAGAAGGGGCACGTTTTGATCCAGCCATGATGAGTTCAGGCGTCATCACCTCGAAATTTGACAAAGAAAAAATGCTCCAATCTACGGATAAAAACGGCATTCGTTTTCAACAAGCTTTACAAGCAAGTGGCTATGAGGGAGAGCAAGCCAATCGTCTGAAGGAAGCACTTGCGTATATCGAATTGCATATTGAACAAGGGCCAGTATTAGAAGCAAAACAGCAGGAAATTGGTGTGGTTGAGGGTGTGCTAGGTATGGTCTGCTATGAAATTACAATTAGAGGGCAATCAAACCATGCAGGTACAACCCCAATGTCAATGCGTAAAGACCCAATGATTGTGGCATCAACCATCATTAAAGAGCTATATGAACAATTAGGAAAAATTGACGAACAACTTGTTTTTACTTTTGGTCGTATGAATGTTTCCCCAAATATTCATACCGTCATCCCAAATAAGGTGACATTTACAATTGATTCACGTCATCAAAAACCAATGGTCATGCAACAGGTTGAGGATATTCTCAACGCGCTTCCTGAGACAGCAGGCGGATGCCATATTCAGCCTGTCAAATTATGGGGCAGAGATACCGTGTATTTTGATAGTGCGATTTGCAATGAAGTAGAAAGAGCTTGTCAAAGCTTTGGCTATTCATCTCATCGTATGTTTAGTGGCGCTGGACATGATGCACAGTATATGGCAAGTATGGTTCCTTCCGCGATGATTTTTGTTCCAAGTATTCAAGGGAAGAGTCATTGTGAAGAAGAGGAAACAGCCTTTGAAGATTGTGCAAAGGGCGCAGATATTTTATTGGAAACGGTGTTAACGCTACAAACGAAGTTTAGTATGGGCGAAACATATACACTGCATTAACTATCAAGCATTCTCTAATTTTGTGATGAAGGGTGAGAGGCATAGTGAAAAAAATCATTAAAGGTGGACGAGTAGCAACAGCTGCTGATGTATTTGAGGCAGATATTTTAATTGAGAACGGTAAAATTGTTCAGATTGGACAAAATTTAATCGAAGCTGGTGCTGAAATTATTGATGCTACAGGCAAGTACGTATTGCCTGGTGGCATTGATCCCCATACGCATTTAGACATGCCATTCAATAATACGGTGACGGATGATGATTGGAAATCAGGCACCATTGCAGCGGCTTTTGGTGGGACAACTACTATTTTAGATTTCTGTTTAACAGCAGGAGAAGAAAAATTATCGACAGCCGTAGAGAAATGGCACGACAAGGCAAAAGGAAAGTCTGCTATTGACTATGGCTTCCACTTGATGATTGGTGATCTAACACCTGAAACCGAAGCTGAATTACCACAATTATTGGAGCAAGAGGGCATTACTTCTGTCAAGGTCTTCATGGCTTATGCAAAAGAATTCCAAGCAACAGATCGTACACTATTTAAAGCCTTTAAAATCGCTAAGGATCTTGGTGCGATAGTGATGGTTCATTGTGAAAATGGCTCTGTTATAGATGAGTTAGTAGAGGAGGCAAGACGTGCTGGACATAAGGAACCGATCTATCATGCACTAACTCGTCCAGCGGAATTGGAGGGAGAGGCAACAAAACGTGCTATCGAATTAGCGCATATAGCTGGTGCGAAGCTCTATGTGGTGCATGTGACATGTAAAGAAGCTGTAGATGAAATTATTGCTGCTCGTGAAAAGGGCTATGATGTTTATGGTGAAACTTGTCCACCGTATTTAACGCTTGATCAATCCGCATTAGCGCAACCAGGCTTTGAAGGAGCCAAATATGTTTGGTCACCGCCACTTCGTCCTAAATATCATCAAGAACATTTATGGAATGCCTTAAAGGCAAAACAGCTACAGACGATTGGCTCAGACCAATGCTCCTTTAGCTTTAAAGGTAAAAAGCAGTTAGGCTTAAATGATTTCTCGAAAATTCCAAATGGCGGACCATTCATTGAAGACCGCTTCAGTATTTTATACTCAGAGGGCGTGGCAAAAGGCAGAATTTCCATCAATGAATTTGTAGATATGATCTCTACTAGTGCCGCAAAAATATTTGGCTTATTCCCGCAAAAAGGAACGATTGCAATTGGTTCAGATGCGGATATCGTCATTTTTGACCCAGAGGCACAGCGCCAAATTTCAGCTAAAACACATCATATGAATGTGGACTATAACCCATATGAAGGCTGGGAGGTAACAGGTGAGCCTGTTAGTGTACTCGTACGTGGGGAATATGTCATTAAAAATAAAGAATTTGTAGGTGTACTTGGCAGTGGACGATACATTAAACGTCCATTAAAAACAGTAGCTGCGGAAGCACTAAACATTTAGCTTCCTGCAGGATAGGACCGATTGTTTTGACTGGAGAGCAAAGCAATCGGTCTACGTAATTAGGGTACGGAAAAAATGAACACATGAGGGGGATGTGGAAATGGTTCCGATTCAAGAAAATGCAATGACCGTTCAGCTTAGACGTAATTTTGTAGAATTAAAAGGTAAGATGACAAAGAATGAGGCTATTGAGGAAGCCAATCGTTGTCTGTATTGCTATGACGCACCATGTATTAAAGCATGTCCAACAAGTATTCAAATACCCAATTTTATAAAAAAAATTGCATCTGGTAATATGAAGGGTTCTGCTACGACTATATTAGAAGCAAACCCAATTGGTGCAAGCTGTGCAAGAGTTTGTCCAACGGAAGAACTGTGTGAAGGGGCGTGTGTCTTAAATTCTTCAACAAAGCCAATTAAAATTGGTGAGTTACAACGTTATGCAACGGATTGGGCAATGGAAACCAATGCTCAGCTATTTAAGGCAGGTCCACATAATGGACAGAAAATAGCCATTGTAGGGGCAGGTCCTGCTGGTTTGTCTGCAGCTCGTGAGCTCAGTCGCTTAGGCTATCAAGTAACTATTTATGAAGCTGAAGCGAAGGCTGGGGGCTTAGGAAGCTATGGAATTGTAGCATTCCGATTACCAAATGATGTCGTAGATTGGGAAGTAGAGCAGATTGAACAGCTTGGTGTGGACATTCAAACGAATACAGCTGTAGGTGTGGATATTTCTGCAGATGAAATTTTGGCGCACTATGACAGTGTGATTTTAGCTGTTGGTATGGGTGCTGTCCCAAACTTGGGCATTGATGGAGAAGATTTAGAAGGGGTACATGATGCAATTGAGTTTATTCGAAAAACAAAAATGGGACCGCTTACAAATGATATTGTAGGGAAACGAGTAGCCGTAATCGGTGCTGGAAACACGGCGATAGATGGTGCTACAAGTGCGGTACGTTTAGGTGCAGACAATGTACAAATTCTCTATCGCAGAACAGAAAAAGAAATGACAGCATACAAATTTGAATATGAATTTGCCAAGCAGGATGGTGTGGAATTTAAATGGCTAACTGCACCTAAAAAAATTATTGGCAACGAAGCAGGAAAGGTGACAGGCATTGAATGTGTGAAAATGAAGCTCGGTGAGGCAGGTCCTGATGGTCGACAACGCCCTGAAGAAGTAAAGGGCTCCAATTTTATCATTGAAGTGGATGCTGTTATTAAAGCCATCGGGCAAACTCGTTTTGTATCGTTAATTGAAGCCTTTGGTTTAGCTCATACAAATGGTGTCGTAGACATTGATGAGACAACAATGCAAACGTCCAATGACAAAGTATTTGCATGTGGAGATGTTGTCTTTGGTAATGGACAGGGTGAAGCGATGGTAGTGACCGCTGTACAGCAAGGAAAAGATGCAGCATATAAGATTCATGAACGTTTAAGAAAACCAAGTGAGATTGCATAAAGTGAACCTTCAATCAGTGGAGGCTCTTCCTTCACTGATTGTTAGATTCACCAATCGGGTTTTTACAGGCTGTTAACCCTCTTCAGAATGATTATACAGTATCCTATGTTCTGAAATGGTGGTCATACAGCCTGTATCTGGCACTATGCTTTCAGTTGACAAAAGATTGTTAGTACGGTTAGAGGGGGAACTTATATGGCAGACTTACGCATTAATTTAGCGGGCATCAAATCGCCGAATCCATTTTGGCTAGCATCTGCTCCACCAACGAATTCAGGCTATCAAGTACAACGTGCATTTGAAGCGGGCTGGGGTGGCGCAGTTTGGAAAACGTTAGGAGAACCTATTTTAAATGTGTCTTCCCGTTTTGCAGCAGTTAGCTATAATGGCCAACGTGTAGCAGGCTTTAACAATATTGAATTAATTACGGATCGACCATTAGAAGTGAATTTACAAGAAATCTATGAAACGAAAAAGAAGTTTCCTAACCACGCAATTATTGCCTCGTTAATGGTGGAACCAAAGCAAGAAAAATGGCATGAAATTGTGAAACGAGTAGAAGATGTGGGGGTTGATGGTCTTGAGCTTAACTTTGGTTGTCCACATGGGATGGCAGAACGAGGCATGGGTTCTGCCTCTGGTCAAGTCCCTGAATTGGTGGAAAAACAAACGTACTGGGTAAAGGAAGCGGCGCGTACACCTGTCATTGTTAAACTAACGCCCAACATTACGGATATTACCGTGACGGCGGAAGCGGCAACACGAGGTGGAGCAGATGCTGTGAGTATGATTAATACGATTAACAGTTTAGCCGGTGTTGATTTAGATTCTTGGAATACCGTACCACATGTGGCTGGAAAAGGAGCTCATGGGGGCTATTGTGGTCCAGCAGTTAAACCAATTGCACTAAACATGGTTGCAGAATGTGCTCGTAATCCATTAGTCAATGTACCGATATCAGGTATTGGTGGCATCTCGAATTGGCAGGATGCAGCAGAATTTATTTTAATGGGTGCGACAGGCGTGCAGGTATGTACAGCAGCGATGCACCATGGCTTTAGTATTGTAGAGGATATGATTGATGGTCTAAATAATTATTTAGATGATAAAGGTCTAGCTTCCGTCATGGAATTAGTTGGTCGCTCTGTGCAAAGGTATTCAAACTGGGGTGATTTAGATTTAAATTATAAAATTGTCGCAGAAATTAATAATGATGTTTGTATTAATTGCAATAAGTGTCATATTGCTTGCGAAGATACATCCCATCAATGTATTGACCTTTATACGGAGGATGGTCGCCCAATGCTAAAGGTTCGTGAGGAAGACTGCGTAGGCTGTAATTTATGCTCAATTGTTTGTCCTGTCGATGGTGCCATTTCAATGGTTGAACGTCCATCCACAATTCCGCCAATGACATGGAATGAACGCCAATCACTTCTTAGCAGTCTATCAAAATAAAGGACCGTTGTTCAATTTTGAAGAAAGATTAAAATCGAAATTCCACCTTCCTTCAGCATTTTGGGTGAAGGAAGGCACTTCAAGTAGGTTGTCACGGAAATTAGGAAAAAAGGAGAGAAACATTATGGAACGTGAAGGGAATTATTTAAAATCCCCAGATTTACTTCCAGTGACACATCAACAAAGAAATATTGGAACATTTGGTTTTGCGGTAATTTGGATAGGAATGGCAATTGTATTAGCGGCTTTTGCCATTGGTGGTTCGGCTATTATGAGTTTATCCTTACCCATGGTGATTGTGGCAACATTGGTAGGTTCTTGTTTAATTGGCGTCTTTATGACGTTAATTGGTGATATAGGAATAGAGCATGGATTATCTTTCCCTGTTTATATGCGTGCACCATTTGGCACATTCGGTACTCATATACCTTCCCTTGTACGTGGTATTACAGCTGCCTGTTGGTTTGGTTTGAATACGTACTTTGGTGCCTTAGCGATAAACGGAATTTTAAATTTATTGTTTGACTTTGATAATTGGTTTATCTGCTTCCTTGTGTTTGCAGCGCTTCAACTCTTTAATACATCACTTGGTATTAAATCCATTGAGCGATTTGCCGATTTAGCAGCCCCTGTCATTATTTTAATTTCTTGTTGGATGTATTACACATTGGCAGATAATGCAACATCTCAGGGGAAAAATATTTGGACGTGGGTGGAAACCCCAACAACAGGCTTCGCTGCTTTTACCGCCTTTATGGTAGTAGTGATGGCAAATATGGGCTTTTGGGCAACATTAGCAGCTGATATGCCATCCTTGTCCCGATTCTTTAAGGCACCTAAAAATGAGCGTAATTGGTTTAAGCGTAATAAAACACAGCTTGTAGGCTCTTTAATTGTTATGCCCATTACAAACACATTCATTGTTACGATTGGTGCAGTTTGCTATATGGCAGTTGCCTCGGCAGACCCAATTAATGCCTTACAGCAAAGTGCAAGCGGCTTTATTCTTGGGATTCTATTGCTGATGATTGTATTAGCACAATGGTCGACAAATACCTCTGCCAACGTTGTACCAGCAGCTACTATTTTCTCTAATATCGGGGGGCCAAAAGTGCCATTCTGGGTAGGGGTAGTTATTGCAGGGATTATTGGTATTCTTGCACAGCCTTGGAGTCTATTTGATGTCATGGTCAATGTCCTATTAATCATTGGCGGTATTTTAACAGCGATTGTAGGTATTTTATTTGCTGATTACTACCTGATTCGTAAACGGCGCGTACATGTAAAAGAGCTTTATGAATTAGATGGGCAATTTAAATATTATAAGGGCTTTAATATGGCTGGGTTAATCGCCTGGGTAATCGGTGGTGCAGTTGCCAATATATTTTCAACTTACTCTTCTTTAGTAGGGTTCGCTGTAGGCGCGATTGTATATTATGTATTAGCGAAGTATTGGTGGTTTAAAAAGTATCCACAAGCTGAGCTAGATGATCCAAGTGATGCCAAATATTTAGGTATTACAGTCGGATATAATTTAGATGAAATATTTGGCCAACCAGCAGCTCCAACGGCGGTCCCAAATGAAGATGAACTGGTGGAGCAACCAGATCCTCTGTTAGAGATGAAGGGTGCCGAGTAAGTGAGACAACATCAAGACATTTTCAAAAGAAGGTGAGGTGATGGCATGTCTGAATTCCAACAAAGCACAGAGGAAATTCAAAAAGTAGATCATTATTTAGATAGTGGCTTTAAAATCAAATATGTCTACGAAAATTTAAGTGGGATGTTTGTAGAATTTGCACGTCAAGAAGAAGTGACTTTGCTACAAATTCTAACAGCAGATGCACGTAAATACTTCTCTGCTAAATTACACGAACAAACTTTATTACAATAACGAAGCAAACTCTATTCCTTTCGACTTGAATGGAATAGAGTTTTTTGAATTTTCTGATTTAAATAATGTTGAAGTAACATCATATTTCGTACAAACATCAATTAAATCGTCGTTATTACCTATTTTTCGTTATTCTATTAAAATAGCAATATTTTTTGTTTTTCCTAAAAATACATTTGTCTTTTTTAGAAAAATTGATTATTATTTTAAAGTAAAAACATCGTAGAAAGAACAACAGGAAAAGAGGCGTTATGGAGTGGCCAATAAGGAATTGAAAAGAGGATTAGAAGCACGTCATATTCAAATGATTGCACTTGGCGGTACGATTGGTGTTGGGCTATTTATGGGCTCAGCAAGTGCTATTCAATGGACGGGACCTTCTGTACTCCTTGCCTATGGTATTGCAGGTATTTTTATTTTTTTCATTATGAGGGCAATGGGTGAGATGCTTTATATGGAGCCAAGTACAGGCTCTTTTGCCACATTTGGCTATAAATATATTCATCCTTTAGCAGGGTATTTAACAGCTTGGAGTAACTGGTTCCAATGGGTTATTGTTGGGATGTCTGAAATTATAGCAGTAGGAACGTATATGCAATATTGGTATCCAGAATTACCGGCTTGGATACCTGGTCTAATTGCAATGGTGATTTTAGGTGTGGCGAACTTCATTTCTGTCAAATCATTTGGAGAATTTGAATTCTGGTTTGCGATGATTAAAATTGTTACGATTATTTTAATGATTATTGCAGGGGTCGGACTTATCTTCTTTGGCTTTGGCAATGATGGGATAGCAATCGGCTTATCCAATCTGTGGAGTCACGGTGGCTTCTTTACAGGTGGCTGGACAGGATTTTTCTTTGCCTTATCTTTAGTTGTTGCGGCCTATCAAGGGGTGGAGCTCATTGGAATTACGGCGGGAGAAGCAAAAAATCCGCAGAAAACAATTACCAATGCGATTCAAAGTATCATTTGGCGTATTTTAATTTTCTATATCGGTGCAATCTTTGTCATTGTTACAGTGTATCCTTGGGACGAGCTTGGCACAATTGGTAGTCCTTTCGTTGCGACATTTGCTAAGGTAGGTATCACAGCTGCTGCAGGCATTATTAATTTCGTCGTCATCACTGCTGCAATGTCAGGGTGTAACAGTGGAATCTATAGTGCTGGACGTATGTTATATACACTTGCTATGAATGGACAAGCACCAAAATTTTTCGCAAAGCTTTCTAGTAATGGCGTGCCTTTATTTGGAACAGCGGGTGTATTAGTGGGGTTAGTTATTGGTGTTATACTAAGCTATATTGCCCCTAAAAACTTATTTGTTTATGTGTATAGTGCAAGTGTTTTACCAGGGATGATTCCATGGTTTATCATTTTAATAAGTCAAATTCGTTTTAGAAAAGAAAAGGGAGCGCAGCTAGCTAAGCATCCTTTCAAAATGCCGTTCGCACCGATTACAAACTATGTAACAATCATCTTTTTAATCATGGTACTAGTCGGCATGTGGTTCAATGATGATACACGCGTGTCATTAATAGTGGGTATTATTTTCTTAGTTCTTGTAACCATTAGCTACTACGTATTTGGTATTGGTAAAAACCGATACAGCAAAGATTCTATAGAATAGCGTAAAAGGATGCATCTCTAAATGGGATGCATCCTTTTTGTATGGCTATTTTTGCTAGCACAATTTTTACATAATTAAATGAAAAAAAGACAAACTACTAAAAATTGAATGATATGGACTGGTATTTATCGGAACAAAAGGGGTGGAGCGAAAATGAACGAGATACCCGAGCAGATTGTCGCTAAATTAAAGCAGGAGATTAACGAAGTCGATGACGTAAAACTGAAAATGATTGCTACAGAAGAAGGGGATGTGACGGTCATTTATTTCTCCTCACTCATCGAAAAAATGACCTTACAAACCATGGTGACGATTCCACTAGCTAATAATTTGAAACAAATTCATCAAATGGCTCAATATGTGGACCCGAAGGATGTGAAAGGTGTCGTTAAAAAATTGAATGCTGGGCAAACCCTTCTTTTTTTTCACGAAACCAACGCCCTATTAAGCGTCGATACGTATAGCGCACCTACAAGGGCCATTACGGATACGGAAACAGAGTCGACTGTAATTGGTCCACAGGATGCATTTACAGAATCATTAGAAACGAATATATCGTTAGTGAGAAGACGTATTCAAAGCTCCATGCTAAAAAATGAAAATCGAATTGTTGGGTCAGAAGCCAATATTAAAATATCGATTATGTATATGGATAATATCGTGAGCCATGAAAATTTAGATGATTTAAGAAACCGTATTGACCAGGTAGATTATCCGTTATTTACGGATATATCCGTGTTGAAGCAATTAATTGAGGATAATCCATTATCGCCCTTTCCACAATACTACATGACAGTCCGTCCAGATAGTATTTGCCGTTATCTTCTGGATGGGAGAATCGTCATTTTTATGGATAATAGTCAACTAGCCATTGTCTGTCCCACATCTTTTTTTGAAATGTTCGTGTCGATTGAGGATTACTACAACCGTTGGACAACAGCATCTTTATTAAGGATGCTGCGCTTTTTTGGTTTTTTCTTAACGATCATGATTACACCAATGTATATATCAGCCTTAACCTTCCATCCAGAAATTTTGCCATACGAATTATTACTAAATCTTCAGGAATCAAGAAGTAAGGTACCTTTTCCTCCACTGATTGAAGTATTATTTATCGAGCTTATTATTGAAGTGTTGCGAGAAGCGGGCTCCCGAATGCCTGCCAAAGTCGGACAAACAATTGGTATCGTAGGAGGTATTGTAATTGGTACAGCGGCTGTAGAAGCTGGATTACTTAGTAATATACTCATTGTATTAGTCGCTACCTCAGCGCTACTTTCCTTCTTACCGCCAATTTTCTTAATGAGTAATACAAGTCGTTTTGTAAGGTATATTTTTATCTTATCAGCAGGGCTGTTTGGCTTATTTGGACAGATGCTCGCCTTTGCGTGGTTGATTCACCATCTATTAAGTCTCAAATCTTTAGGAACGCATTATATGACACCTGCTATTCCAAGAAAGCCAAGCGATTTATTGGATAGTGTCATCCGATTTCCAACTAAATATATAAGAAGTAAGACTGGTATTTCAAAAGTACAGAAAAAATAGTGTCAGAATGAGAATGAGGTGGTTAACTTTGAATACAACAAAAGGAAAGGTGTTAAATCGTTATCATGTCATCTTCTTAGCGCAAAGTATTATGATTGGTACCGGTATCCTTTCGCTCCCTCAGAAATTAAGTCCTATGGGCTACACACAATCATTTATGCCTCTTCTCTTTGGTGTGATTGCTAGCCTGACACTATTTGCGATGGTATGGCTTTGTTCGAAGTTTCCCAATGATGATTTATTTCGAATGAATGAAATATTATTGGGAAAATGGCTCGGAAAATTTATAAATCTACTCGTCATTATTCAATTTATTGTTTTTAGTGCAGGGATTATTAGTAATTATATGCACTTAATTCAAAGTACAGCATTGCAGGAACAAACCATCACCATGCCTGTTCTTTGCTTTTTACTGCTACTTATTTATATTGTAAGTGGGGGTATTAAATCTATTGCACGATTTTGTATAATGACATTTTTTATTACCATTGGATTATTCTATTTTACACGCTGGGCCATTGAAAAAGGTGATCCAAGTCATTTTTTGCCACTCTTTAATTTTACGCCTAAGGAATTTTATGAAGCGTTAAAGCAAGGATATTTTTCTATCCTTGGTTACGAATTAATTCTATTTTATTTTCCATATATCATCGATCAAAAAAAGGCATTTCGTCATTCCTTAATCGGTATTTGGATTAGTATATTTTTATGCTTTATCACAACAGCTATTAGCGTCATGTATTATTCAGAGTGGCAATTAAAAAATGTAGAGTTTTCAGTATTAAACCTATTTAAGGCAGGAGAATTTACCTTTATTGAGCGAATCGATATCATTGGCATTACGCTTTGGGTTTTTCTAATCTTATCCTCGATTACAGCCTATGTATGGTGTGCAAAGAGGGGTATGGATACCTTCCTTAAAAAGAAAAAGCAAAGTTATCAGTTGTATATCATCGCCTTGATTATTTTCTTTATTGTAAAAATGCCCTTTTCGCGTGAATTCCAAGAAAAATTATTTATGGCAAGTAACTATGTAGGCTATGTGCTGGTAAGCTGGCCAGTGTTTTTAATCCTGATATATGTTATTCGAAAAAAGCAGGTGCAGGTATGAAAAATAAACATCTATGCATCATTTCTTTTTTGATTTTCGTTTTACTTGCAGGTTGTTCTAAAAAAGAAATAAAAGTTCCTCTAGAGGATGTTGGGATGGTAGATTCGATGGCTTTTGACTATATCGATGAGAATCAGATGAGACTCACAGTAGCGATCCCCCAATATTCTCCAGACGCAGAAAAGGACACACAAACTTTTTCTATCACAACAGATTTAGTATCAAGCGGCATCGTGGAAATAGAAAAGCAATCCGATAAGAAAATAGTCTTCAATCAATTGCGAGTTGTCTTAGTAAACGAAGATTTTGCGCGGAAAGGGAATGTTCGAAAAATTGTTCAGCACTTATATCGCAATGCGGAAGTAGGTAATAAAGTATTGATAGCTGTTGTGAAGGATAATGCGGAAGCGATTTTAAAAGGGGATTATCCTGATAAGCCAAGTATTAATTTTTATTTGAACAATCTATTAGAGCCGAGTATCAATACTGCTTTTAATCCCAATACCAATATTCATGATTTTATGTACTCGATTACAAATCCTGTAGTGGATACAGTATTACCCTATGTTGAAAAACGAGGGGAGAAATTAGAGATTAAAGGCGTTGCCATATTTAAAGGGAATCAGATGCATGAATTAATTAAACCTGAGGAAGCACTAGTTATTCAAGCTTTAAGTGGACAGAAAAATCTTGCTCCTTTGCACCTTGATTTAAATGCGGGACATGGAGAAGAAAAGGTAATGATTGATTTAATCGAGAGCAGTGTGAAAAAAGAGAGTAATAAAAATATGGAATCACCCAAATTAACGATTTTCTTAAAAATAAAGGGTACTTTAAGCGAATATAAGGGAGAAAGAGAATCACATTTATTTACAGTTGAAAGTATAAGTGATTTGGAAAAAGATGTGAATAAACAGCTGGAACAGGATATTAGTGAATTTTTAGCGCGATTAAATAAAACAGAGGTAGATCCAGCTGGCTTAAGTGAAGAATTTAGAATGTATCATCATGGAAAATGGACATCGAAAAAAACAAGAGAGCTTATTAGAAAATTAGACGTGAAGGTCCATGTAGAAACGTCCATTATTAGTACAGGTACTTTAAAATAACAGCAAAGACCCATTCGATAAGAAGGGTCTTTGCTGTTAGTGTGTTTTTCGCATAATAAAGCTTAAATGTCTTCCAGCTTGTTTGTCTTGACGATAAGAAAAGCCATCGGGACTAAGGAATGTACAGGTTTCATCAATTTGTATTTGATTCGCTGGAATACCCGCAAGCTCACATTGCTTTTTGACTGTTTGCTGATTATCAATATGGTATTTTTTCGTTTCTGCATTGTAATACATAAATTCTTCAGCATAACCAAGACTGTGAAATTTTTCATATACATCTGCGTCTACCTCAAATTTCTGCTGACTCAGTGCCATACCGATTTGAACATGAAAGTCCTCAGGTCGACACTGTTCTTCATTCATAAGATGCTGAAACATCTTGGGTGTTATTTCTTTGACTGTTCCTTGCCATCCCGAATGAATCACACCGACAAGTCCATTCACAGCATTATAAAAAATAACGGGCACGCAATCTGCCGTAAAGCTACATAATAGTAAGTTAGGCTCAACTGTATAAAGCGCATCTGTATTCTTCACCGCTGTATCCATTTGCGCAGCGCCTCGTCCTTGATCGGCTAATGTGACTTTATGAAAGTTCGCACTATGTGTTTGCTCTGTACAAATAAAATTTTGTAAATCACAGTTCAATGTCGCAGCTAAATGCTGACGATTGTTAATGATAGCTTGAACATCATGGCAACTATGCAAAGCCATATTATTGTGTTCTACTTCCATCTCATCTTTTAAGGTCGTTCCCGCGATAAATTGCTCATTATCTATATACATTTTTATTTTCATTTAATCACCTCATTTTACTATATAGGATTGCTTATGGAATGTATAGGTTGCCGTTTTTTACTATTTAGCTACTCCTTTACCCGTCTATCAAACTTTTAGACATAAAGAATCGATTCCCTCATATAGTAGAAGGAATGCTAGAGAGGGGGAGAGCGTGAATGTTGAGTGAACAAGACATATTATTAATTTGCCAAGTAGGAATGGGTCTTTTTTGGATTTTTACATATATACTTGTTATTTACAAAGGATGGCAAGATAAAACCTATGGCATGCCTATGGTCGCTATTTGTGCCAATATTTCATGGGAATTTATCTTTGCCTTTTTCTATCCACAAAATGACCTGCAACGCTATATTACGCTGATTTGGTTTGTATTGGATGTCTTTATCTTGATGCAATTTTTACGGTATGCTCCAAATGAATATCGAAAGATGCTATCAAAAAAGCTATTGTATTTCTCCTTTTTGATCACATTAATTTTTAGCATGCTGATTATTTTAGGTGTAGTCTATGACTTTCAAGATTTCGAAGGTAAGTACGTAGCATTCTTCCAAAATCTTATGATGTCAGGACTATTTATTGCTTTATTATTGCAAAGAGGGAATTTAGCTGGTCAATCAATGGGGATAGCAGTTTGTAAGATGGTGGGTACATTATTTGCAGCGGTTGGCTTCTATCTATACTTTCGCACACCATTAATTACCATTATTTCTGTAGCAACGCTCTTTTATGATTGGCTCTATATTCTCTTAATTTATCGATTACAGCGTAAGCAATTAGCAAAATAGGATATATTGTGCAGCTATTGATCGCTGAATATATTAGTAATATATGCCAATTACAAACATATTGCAACTTGATGACAATTCCAATGGGAAAGAATAGCGAGATAAAGGGCTTTACCCAAACATATGACGAGCTTGTCATACAATTGTAAAAATCCTTCCAAATATTTTGTGATGATTATGGCTCAGAAACTATTTACGATAATGGTAGAGCAATTAGGAAGGGTGATTAACATGTTTAAAAAAATAAAAAAAGTAGCACTAGCTTCAGTAGTAGCAACTTCATTATTAGTGCCAGTTGCGGCAATGGCCGCCGAATCCTATACAGTGACATCTGGTGATACTCTATGGAAAATAGCATTAAAAACAGAAACGGGTGTACAGGAATTAATTGATGCCAACCCACAACTCGCTAACCCAAATCAAATTTCTCCAGGTCAAAAAATTAACGTCCCTGTAAAAGAACAGGCAACAGTTGAACAAGAGGTTGTGAAACTTGTCAATGCAGAACGGGCAAAAGCAGGTCTTCCAGCATTGCAAGAAGATTGGGAGCTATCAAGGGTTGCTAAATATAAGTCGCAAGATATGCACGATAAAAATTACTTTGACCACACAAGTCCAACGTATGGTACACCTTTTACAATGATGAAAAACTTCGGTATTGCGTATAAATCTGCTGGCGAAAATATCGCGAAGGGCCAACGTTCCGCACAGGAAGTTGTAACGGCCTGGATGAACAGTGAAGGACACCGTGCCAATATCCTTAATAAAAGCTACACACATATTGGTGTAGGCTATGTACAGGACGGTAACTACTGGACACAAATGTTTATTCAAAAATAAAAAAGAAAGAGTATCTATTGGCTTTTGGGATAGCTAGTAGATGCTCTTTTTCGCGTTAAATACTAAAGTATACCGTATTGGAAGCGTATATTACTTTTTAAATTCTCCTAAATCACTAAAAGGTTAATCAAGGCAAAAATGGCGATTTACTGAGCAGTAAAAACAACTTTACAGGTTGATACTCATCTTTTGAAACATCAAACTGGAGATATGTCAGGTATAAGGATAATGTAGCGTGTTTTTGCTGTCTTGACAAATAAAAATAACCAAAAAACAACACACTATTAGCAATAGACGAATAAGATGTCTCTGTAGTATGAAGATAGAGGTGGTGTTATGGTTGAAAAAGAAGTGGTTAGCTACATGCTGCGTTATCTGTATGATAGGTCTAGTAGGTTGTGAAAAAGAAGCAGTCCATCATAACAAGCTAGAACAAGAAATTCAACAACGTGAGGAAGTTCAGCAACCTGTTACATATGAACAAATGATTGATCCTATTGTAGAGGTTGTTGATCCAACTACGAGTAAGGTACTTAAAACAATATCTCCAAAGGAATGTGGCTTCGATACTGACCCACAAGCCTATCAAAAACATCTAGAACAATTAGCAAGAGAATGGGCGAGAGGAACGGACACATCAAATGGCTATGATCAGCGTATGCTGCTTGATCGATTGGATGAAAACGGGCAAGTGATTAAGGGGAAGCCGCAAATTATTTTAAAGGAAAGTGAGCTAGTGGAGCGTATTATCGAAGCTTCTGCGACTGGTGGTCAGGTAGAAATGCCGCTCTATATAACAGAAAGTGGCTATTATTTTGAGGATCTTCCTTTATTAGAGGAAGTGGTTGTTGCATCTTATACTACTTATTTCAATCGTGCTGATTTAGGAAGAAATAAAAATATAGAGCTGTCTGCCAGAGCCATTCATAATGTGATTGTAGGCAGTGGCGATTATTTTTCTTTTAATACAATTGTAGGTCCAAGAGATGAGGCAAATGGCTATCAACCCGCACCTGAAATTATTAATAAGAAGGTAGTCATGGGAATTGGCGGTGGAATCTGTCAAACTTCTTCAACCTTGTTTAATGCAGTAGACCAAATTCCCATCAAATATGTTGAGCGCCATCATCATTCGTTAGATGTAGGATATGTCCCAAAAGGAAGAGATGCTACGGTATCTTATGATACGTTAGATTTTAGGTTTCAAAACTCAAATGATGTACCATTTTTAATTAAGGCAAGCTATGGAGCGAATTCTCTAACAATTGAAATTCGAACGGCAGAAAAATATGTAGAATTATTGAAAAAATCATAATCTTGTAATGAGACACCACTGGACGTTGGTGTCTTTTTTCGGATCGCATGATATAGTTAAATTGATACAGTTCAGAAAATTTTAGGGAGGAAAAGACAATGCATCCTAAACTACAAGCAACTATCGATTCGATTGATTTATACCAAGCAACTTACCCAGAGGATGCTTGTGTCATCGTGGCAGATACGGAAAGAGTGCTTGCCTACAAACCAGGAAAAAAGGTTGACTTAAAAGTTGGGGTTGGTGATCCAGTACATAAATATCGAGGTACAGCAACAGAAATAGCGTTAAGTTCAGGGAAATTTGTAAAAGAGGAGCGTGGTGCAGAAGGTTTTGGTATGGCCTATATTGCCTCTGCCCAGCCTATTTTTGAAGGAGGACGTGTTATTGGCGTAGTAAGTGCCATTATTTCCAATGAAAAAATGGATAGTATGCGCCTACTGGCAACCGAGCTTTCAAGTGCTGTAGAAGAAATGACAGCTACAAATGAAGGATTAGCCACTGCCAGTAAGGATGTATCCAATCGTTTGGAAGAGTTGTCTAATTTCTCAGAATCAATGACAGGCGATATAGAACAAATTAATGTGATTGTCCATTTAGTAAAAGATTTAGCTATGAAATCGAGAATTCTTGGTCTAAACGCATCCATAGAAGCGGCACGTTCAGGTGAGCATGGGCGTGGCTTTGCGGTGGTCGCTTCTGAAATTCAAAAAATGTCTCAGAGTAGTACAGAAAGTGCTGATAGCATAACTGTGCAACTAGAAAACATTAAACAATCCATCGATCAGGTCAATGCATCATCGAATCAAATTGCTGCGTTTACACAGCAGTTTGCTGCGAGTATGCATGAATTAACAGATGCCTACAAAGGGGTTAATAGTACAGCAGAAAAGCTTATGCAAATTAGTGACATCAAAGGATAGTCATATAAAAAGGATAATAGACAAGTGCTATTATCCTTTTTCATGATTAAATGATCTCTAAAATTTCCTGTGGTGTTGAGACACTGTATTCAGGTTCGTCATTTTGCACGACCTCTTTGGCATCATAGCCCCATTCCACCCAAATAATTGGTACTCCGGCTTTCTTACACGCAACAATATCCCTTTGCTCGTCACCAATGTATACGACGTCAGATGAGTCAACATTCGCTTCCTTTAAAAACTTTTTCATTACTTTGTCCTTACCAAAAATGCGGTTGGAGCAAAGTACATCTGCTACACAATGAATACCATTCATTTTAAGAAATTCTAAAATATTCTCTTTAGAGTTTGAGGAAATAATCAGGATTTTATAGCCTCTTTTATTAATCTCTATTAATACTTCCTTCATTCCCTCGAACAGATGAACATCATTTAATGATTGGCGATATAATTTATAAAATTGCGGTAAAATCATAGGCAACTTATACATTGGAAAGTCGAATAACTTACTGCGTTCTGAAATTGATAATTTTTTTAATGTATCAATTTCCTTCAATTCAATGCCTTTAAATTTATATTTTTGGGCTAAAGTATTCCATGCTGATGCAAACACAGCAGTAGAATCTGCCAGCGTCCCATCAAAATCAAAGATAATATGCTTCATTGCAAACTTTCTCCTTTTTCATCTCGTTGTATTGACGTTCTATGCTAAAAAATGTTACATGGAATGGGCGATCTAGTAATCTTGAAATAACCACCATTTTGAGCGTACGTAAACATCTTATGGTAAATATTATCAGAAAATGAGGCGATTGCAATGGAAATGCTACAACAAAAAGAGGTGTCTCAAAAGTCCATTGAGACACCTCGGCATTATTTTGTTTTATGATAGGTGCTGGTAATTTTTATAAAAGTTTTTCTGCTTTTTCGCGTGTACGAATTAAATAATAGGCATTGATGCAGGAGGCAATCGGAATAATCAGTGCAATGCCGATACCTGCACAAAAAATGGTTGTCATTTCTGCACTAAAAACTTTGGAGTTAACAATTTCTCCAATCGAATAGGAGAGGTCCTTGAACCAGATTAACAAGCTTAAATAGCCACCAAAGAAAGCAAAAAATAACGTATTGGTATCGGTTCCTAATATATCTCTTCCTATACTTAAGCCAGCTGCAAATAGTTTTTTTCTACTAATCGAAGGATTACGATAAAAAATCTCATGCATGGAGGTAGCGATAGAAATAGCTACATCCATAATGGCACCTATCGTACTCATAATGATGACTGATGCACCAATCTGCACAAAATTAACACCAATGTAGAGAGAAAAGATGCTGATTTCTTCAGTTGATTCTTCGCCAAACCCTTGGATCATCGAC
This sequence comes from Lysinibacillus sp. K60, assembly GCF_019731275.1. Lineage (NCBI taxonomy): Bacteria > Bacillati > Bacillota > Bacilli > Caryophanales > Bacillaceae > Lysinibacillus > Lysinibacillus sp. K60. The sequence goes on from NZ_JAASJR010000003.1 coordinate 314,692, forward strand.
TTTTCCGTTACAAAGGTAATAAAGAGTAGTAACACAACTATCGTCACCATCGTCGAGATAAAGGCTGTAATGGTTTTACTATTTGTTTTATTGATATAGAAAAGGCTAATACAGCTAATGATCGTACAGGCAATAAACGTCAAGATGATAGGGCTATTTTTAGGGTTTGTCATTAAAAAAATGGTGACAAAGAGTACACCAAAGTTTAGGAATAAAGAAAGAAATGAGCGTATCCCCTGTCTACCGCCGACTAGAACCATTAACACGCACAATATAACTGCTAATAAGACGACAACATTCATTCTCGAACCCTCTTTCGATTAATGAAAAATATAGCGGTATACAGACTAATAGGAATCGTAAGGACAACACCAATACCCCCTGCTAAGGCACGGGCTAATTCTAAAGAAAGATTTAAGGACAATGTAAGCCCTAATGTGGAAGAATTTTTTAAATAGAGAATAATCATAGGTATGGAGCCGCAAAGGTAGGCAAAGAATAAAATACTTGTAATAGTACCCATGATATCTTTACCGATTTCATGTCCCGAAGATTTAAGTGCTTTGACAGGGATCGTAGGATCTTGCTCGTATAAAGCAAAAATCGAAGAAGCCATTGTAATAGAAACATCCATTACTGCCCCGAGTGAGCCAATAAATAAACCTGCCATAAAGACGGTACGATAGGGACGCGTTAAAAATTGCATTTCTTCATAACGAAGACCATTTTCACCTGTCAACCACATTACAATAGAGCTTATGATAAGCGCTAGAATAGTGCCTAAAAGTGTGGACACGATGGCTACATATGTTTTTGTATTTAATCCACTAATAAGTAGTAGCGAGATAATTGTAAATAGCACCGCACAAATGCCGCTGACTACTAATAGGCTTACGCCCCCATGCTTCACATAAAGATCTAATGCGAATGATAAAATCACAGCATTGACCACCAGGCTAATGATAGAAAATAAGCCTTGTCTTTTACCTATAATAAGTAGGGCAAAAATAAAAATCCATGCAATCATTACCATGGTTTGATCACGTTTTAAATCGACAATGGTTCCTGTTAAAACTGATTGTGCTGTGCGATCATCTAGCGTGACAAAGATTTCATTGCCTACATGGTATTCTTGATCAAAAGCACCAGACGAAGAATAGTCATTCGTCAAATGAATGGATTGCCCCTTATGCTGACCATTTTTGATAATGGCCATAATTTCCTGTGTAAATAAAAAATCCTTATTTTCATACATGTCTTTCATTGGTTCTGATTTTGTTACATCCACTTGCGTTATTTTCGCTATCGGTCGATCATAAAATTGTTCATTATGATGTACGAAAACAATCGAAACCCCACAACAGAGTGCTAATAGGGCATAGAAAATAGCTTCTTTAAAAGGTATATTTTTTAAAAATGTCAAGTAAATGACCTCCAAACGGCTAGACTGAATAGTCACTTGTAAAGGAACGTTTTTTTGATTAAGAAGTTCCATTAACAGGTTAAATGTGATCATTTTAATAACATCCTTTACATTTTTCAAGTCTCGTCAGAGCTGTTTAAAATTTATGCTTCGAAAAAAATTTAAAAAGAAGGATGGATAATATAATAAAATAGTGTTATCGTAAGACTAGCTAAATAAAAATATTCTTCGGGGTAGGGTGAAATTCCCGATCGGCGGTGATGAAGCAATTCAAAGTCCGTGAGCGCAAGCTGATTTGGTGCAAATCCAAAACCGACAGTTACAGTCTGGATGGGAGAAGGGTAAAAATGCGAACTTTTTAAATTGATTCTAATTTAGAAGGTTTATTTGACTATGCATTTATTACAAAACTTCCCAATCACCTTGTGGGAAGTTTTTTTATTTAGCTACAATCGAATAGAAGATGTTCTTCGGGGTAGGGTGAAATTCCCAATCGGCGGTGATGAAGCAATTCAAAGTCCGTGAGCGCAAGCTGATTTGGTGCAAATCCAAAACCGACAGTGATAGTCTGGATGGGAGAAGAACGAATGAGATGACAGTCTATGAAAAAATTGTTTTCAGATAGGCTTATTTGTTGATGTCTTATACTCCCAAAACCCCTTTGATGTAAAGGGGTTTTTATTTTTTATTGTTAACGAGAGAAGGGAGAAGGATAAGGCACAAAAACAGGTGGATAAACTTTAAAAGTAAAGGATAGAAGTGCTAATAAAGTAGAGTAGGTGATGGAATGTTTACTGGACTTGTAGAGGATATTGGTATCATAAAAGCCGTGCAAAGCGATCGGAACAGTATGAAAATTACGGTTCAATCAGCCAAGATAACGGAGGATGTCAAGCTTGGTGACAGTATAGCGGTCAATGGAGTTTGTTTAACGGTGACACATTTCACACAACAGCAGCTTACGATGGATGTTATGCCTGAAACAGTCAAAGCAACAAATTTACAGCAGCTGGCAATAGGTGATTCTGTTAATTTGGAGCGGGCCATGCCTGCTAATGGACGATTTGGGGGTCATTTTGTTGCTGGTCATGTTGATGGAGTCGGCAAAATTTTGCGAAAACGTCCAGTGGCAAACGCTGTTTATATTGATATCGAAATGTCAGAGGAACTAACCAACTTTTGTATTCCAAAGGGTTCCATAACAATTGATGGCACAAGCTTAACCCTTTTTCATGTTGAAGCCAATAGTGTCACGATTTCGCTCATTCCTCATACTTACAAAGAAACCGTTTTAGGTTTGAAGAGGGTTGGAGCATTCGTTAATATCGAAACCGATTTAGTCGGAAAATACATTATAGGGCAATTAAAAAAAGGGCAAACAACGCCAGCTATTACAAGAGATTATTTAGCACAACATGGTTTTTAAATCATAGAATAGGAGTTGATCATCGTGCTACATTCAATTGAAGAAGCCATAGAGGATTTAAGGCAGGGCAATATGATTGTGGTGGTTGATGATGAGGATCGGGAAAATGAAGGAGATCTTCTGGCACTCGCTGAATTCATCACACCAGCAACAATCAACTTTATGGCAACCAATGGTAGAGGTTTAATTTGTACGCCGATTTCGCAGCAGCTTGCACAACAGCTAGATTTATATCCGATGGTTCAGCACAATACGGATAACCATCAAACCGCATTTACGGTAAGTATCGACCATGTAGAAACAACGACAGGGATTAGCGCCTTTGAGCGTGCGCTAACGATACAAAGGATGATAGAAAAGCAAGCTAAGCCGACTGATTTTCGTCGACCAGGCCATATTTTTCCGTTGATTGCGAAAGAGCAAGGAGTGCTGGAACGGAGAGGGCACACAGAGGCGACGATTGATCTAGCGAAGCTTTGTCATAGTGTAACTGCAGGTGTTATTTGCGAAATTATGGGTGATGATGGGCACATGCTTCGGTTTGAAGAACTGACAAAGTTCGCTGCACATCATGGCTTAAAAATGATATCGATAGAAGCATTGGTTGCTTATCGTAAACAATTATCCACTAATAAATCTAAAATTTCTATGTAAAAAGGAGAAAGAACAATGGGTCAAACATTTGAAGCACAATTAATTGGAACGGATTTGAAAATTGCAGTAGTAGTGGGTCGTTTTAATGAGTTCATTACTAGCAAATTATTGGATGGGGCAATGGATGGTTTAATTCGTCATGGGGTTGATCCTGCATCTATTGATGTTGCTTGGGTGCCAGGGGCTTTTGAAGTTCCTTTTATGGCAAAACAACTAGCAGAAACAAAGAAGTATGATGCCATTATTGGTTTAGGTACTGTTATTCGTGGCTCTACAACACACTATGATTATGTTTGTAATGAATCTGCAAAAGGCATTGCCAATGTGTCATTGTCAACGAATGTACCAGTTATTTTTGGAATTGTTACTACCGAAAATATTGAACAGGCAATTGAACGTGCAGGAACGAAATCTGGTAATAAAGGCTATGATGCGGCAATGTCTGCAATTGAGATGGCAAATCTAAAGAAAATGATTGGATCAGGACAATTTAAATAGTCGTCACAACATTTGTTTCTTTGAATATTTTGAACAACCATGGGAAAAATATGCTTAAGTGTATTTATTGAATGTGATTGTTTTCATAAATGTACTAATCTTGAGCTGGCTCAGTAGGAGATGAGAAGTATTTCATCAATGGAACAAATTAATTTGAAAATGTTGAAATCACTATTTCAACGCTCTGCTGATGTGATTTTCCAACAATATAATTTTCAGCAATATACAGTACATTTGATAACTTGTGATGCAATGGTCAATGAGCAAATTCTTCAAACTGTGGTTGTTCAACGTGTTCAATCTTTGTTAAGCAATGTCACTGAGGACATGCTAGAGGAAGAAATCGAACAGCATTTACACATTCCCTATTTACAAAAGATTTTATCGAAAGAGGATGCGGTAACTAGGGTCTATAAAGGCCATGTCTTATTGTATTTTGAAGAAAATCAATTACTTTATTCTAGTGATATTTCAAAAAGACCCAATCGAGAGCCTGGGGAAACAACACTAGAACTAGTAGTAAAAGGACCTAGAGATGACTTTATTGAAGATGTTTTTATTAATATTGCTTTATTAAGAAAACGATTACCCACTAATTCTTTTAGTGTGGAGACATTAGAAATTGGCAAGCGTTCTAAAACAACCGTAGCCATACTATATATGGAAGACATTGTGAATTTAAATATGCTGGAACAAATTCGACTTCAATTACAAAAAATTGATACGGATATTGTTATTAACGGTGATTTGTTAATGGAAGCAATTGAAAAGACAGCCACAATTCTTCCAAGACATGATTATACAGGAAGACCTGATTTTGCTCTGCAGGCGTTAATTAGAGGAAGAATACTCTTAATGATTGATGGCGTTTCCTATGTCTTGATTACACCTACGAATATTATGCTGCTCTTTAAATCGGCAGAGGATAATGAATATCCAATTATTGTCGGCTCAGTAGAACGATTACTTCGAATTATAGGGATATTAATTAGTATGCTACTGCCAGGTTTTTGGCTAGCATTGACGACTTATCATCAAGAGCAGCTTCCGTTTCTTCTACTTGCTACGGTTGTCGAATCGAGGTCGGGATTGCCCTTTCCAACAATTCTAGAAATCTTAATGATGCTATTTATGTTTGAATTGTTTCGAGAGGCTAACTTGCGTCTTCCCAGTGCAATCAGTGGCTCAGTTAGTGTGGTAGGGGGACTAATTATTGGGGATGCAGCGATTAAAGCAGGTGTTACAAGCCCCTCAATGATAGTTGTGATTGCCATTTCCAGTATTGCTGCTTTTACACTGGTCAATCAATCCTTTGTGACAGCTATGAGTATTTTTCGATTAATCATTATTATGGCTGCGGCATTTTTTGGTTTATTTGGCTTTTTTATATCCGTGTTTTTCATTCTTTTATACACTGCAAATATGAGAGTCTTGGGAGTGCCGTATGTAAACTTTAGTGCTGATTTTGAAAAGGGCAATATACGTAAGTCGTTATTGAGACTTTCTCCAAAGGGCTATAGTAAACGGCCTACCTTTCTAAAACCGCAAGATCAAACACGTACTTCAGAAAAAAAAATAAGTAATTTTATTAAAGATCAGGTATAGTGGATACCTGATCTTTTTGTTAGTCTTTTAATTTTCCATTTAAATTAGGAAATGAGACATAAAACATTATTGCTTACCTTTTTAGTTTACTTTCTTGTCAGGGATTATTAAACTATTTGTTACAGTGTGTAATTTTGGGTATGAATAAAATAAAAATTGATTTTGTGTTTTAATTTATGTAGGATATACAAGCAATGTTTGCTTTACAAACAAAAAAATAGAGTTAATTATAATATAATAATATTCTAGAATATTTATAGATGAGGAAGTACCGTTTTTTATGAAAAATAGAAAAATAAAACTAATATTAATTCTATCAACGATTTTATTATGTTTGTTTACAAGTTTAAACGTCTTTACATCCTATGTAAAAATAAAAAAGACCGTTGAAGAGTCGATTGCCAATCAAAGTTTAGAGGCAGCCCATTCTATTGCTGCATCCATTGATACGGATGCCTATCAGCAATTTTTAAATAATCCACAGGAAAATGATTATTATTGGAAAGTAAGAAATTATTTAAACGATGCTAGGATAAAATTAGGTGCACTATTTGTTTACACTTTAAAGGTGGATAATCCTGAAGTATCTATAGCCATGATTACAGGCATGCCAAAAGAAATGAAAGAGGGCTTCGGTATTGGAGTAGTTTGTACTGTTCCTGCAAAGCATGTAGAAAAGGCCTATAATGGTGAAACCTATGTTACAGAGGTAATTCATGATTCTGAACATGGGTCTTATTTATCTGTTGGTGCACCCATCAAAGATGATAATGGAACAATTATCGGGTATTTAGGCATTGACATTAGTGCAGATACGCTAAATGGTATTAAGGGTAAAGTCATTGAAGACAACCTATTTAATTTTATTTTTAATGGTGTACTTATTTTAATTGTCATCGGTTCTTTTTTATTTTTACAAAGATGGTATCAAAAAGAGGTGGCGAAGGAAGTTGGCGCTACAGAAGACACGTATCTAGCAGAAATCAAAACATTGATTACTTCGGTGTCGTCCCTACGTCATGATTTTACAAACCATATTCAAGTGTTACATGGTTTATTGCAATTAGAAAAAACAGATCAGGCGAAACAATATTTATCCTCACTATCGAAAGAAGTGCAAGCGATTAAGTCATTAAAATTAAATATTGATCATCCAGGTTTGTCCATCTTATTGCAAACGAAGAAATTAACGGCTCAAAATCATCATATTGATATGGATTTTACGATTTCTCAAAATGACTTTAATAGGATTAAAACGACAGATTTAATCAAGATTCTATCCAATTTAATTGATAATGCGATTGATGCTGCTGTTGAATTACCTGAGGAACAACGTAAAATTAAGATTTGCTGTACTGCAGATGTATCACAGTATGAATTCAAAATTACCAATACAGGGCCAAATATTGCGAATCCTGATCAAATATTTAAACAAGGATTTTCAACGAAAAAACATGAGAATGGTAGACTAAGAGGACAAGGCTTATTTATTGTCAAAGAAATTATCACTAAATATAATGGTCATATTTCAATTGATTCATCAAAACATTTAGAAACGACTGCTATTGTCAGAATTCCAATAAAATAACAGAAAAAAAGCTTCCTACAAAAAGTTGTGGGGAGTTTTTTCTATGTATAGCACATACATTACAAAGTAGAGAGTGATATGATGAAGGAGATGAAGAAAATGAAAAAGGGTCTCCTAGCGTTATTGAGAAGGGGTGGGCTCACTTTATATGCAAGACACGGGACAGCAACTATTGGTGTAGATCAAGCATATGGTACATTTCAAAGTTGTCAAAATCAACGGAATTTATCAGATCAAGGTCGTAGGGAGGCAATTTATTATGGTCAAATGCTACGCTATTGGCAAATTCCCATCCTTTCCACCATCACTACCAGTCCTTTTTGTCGGACCATTGAAACAGCGCGTTTGGCATTTCCAAACAGCAATCTCCAAATTGACCCCTTCTTGTTTGAAATCTTTATGCTAGGTGGCAATCTTCCTACAGTAGTGCAAAGCAGTATATTAACGACTTCTACATCGATGCTGGAAATCGTCCCACCCGAGGGCATAAACAACATAATCATTGGTCATAGCTTTCCAAGAAATGCGGGGCTGGGCATCATTTCGAATATGGGGACGGTTGTCATAAAACCTAAAGGTCAAGGACATGGTTATGAGATTGTGAGAAAATTAACCTTAGAAAATTTAGCAGCATTAGATTCCATTTGAAAAGAGGGAGAGTATGAAGATTAAAACAGTTGCACAATGCACATTAGATGAAGTATTGAAAGCATGGAACAAAGGCTTTGAAGGTTATTTTATTGAAATTAATATGACAGCAGAAATGTTTTTACAGCGACTAGTGGGGGAGGGGTTATCTCCTGAGCATTCTATCGTCGTTTTTGATCAAGAGGAACCAATTGCCATTGTGGTGAATGGCTTTCGTACCATCGATGGCCAAAAAACAGCTTGGAATGGGGGGACTGGTATTTCTCCAGCGTATCGTGGTAAGGGAGTCTCGCGCCTACTAATGGAGGAAACCCTAGCTATCTATAAGAGAGAAAATGTTGAATTGGGCACGTTAGAAGCGATTAAGGAAAATCAAGTAGCCATTGCTTTGTATAAAAAATATGGCTATGTGGTTGCCAATCAATTACTATTTTTAAGCGGCGAGTATGAAGCGAAGGCGATACCTACAGTAGCCCTTCAAATAGAGGCCATTCGCCCAGAGCAGCTAGCACATCGATCTTTCTATCAGGAAAATGTTCCATGGCAGTGTAGCTGGCAGAGCGTAAAGCAGGGAGAAGCAAGGGTGTTTTATAATGATAGCAATGAACCACTGGGCTATATGCTATACAAAACCTTGTGGAATGAATGTGGTGAGGTGGAACGTATTCTACTTTACCAATTGGTAATACTAGAAGATAGTAATGTAGATTTACTCCCGCAGTTTTTAGCAAGTATTACAACAGATAAAGTCCATTTGACGACAGTGAATTTCTTAGCGAGCAATCCAGCAACGAGCTATTTATTGAAGCAAGGATTAAAGGTGACAACAGAGCAGGTACATATGACAAAGGAACTATAGGAAGTTGTCGTTCAGTATACGAGCCATAAAAAGTAATCCATTATTACAAAACAAGAAAGTACTCCCTATGGTGATGTATACGCCATAGGGAGTACCTGCTATAAAAATAATGGACCAATTAATTAATTTGAGGGTCTTGGGCCGCCTCATTATTGATATTATCAGGAGATTTCTGGAGTTGCACTGAATTATTGGATGTGTTTGATAGCGAATAAGTTCCTTTCGCCAAAATCAGAACCTTAGCAACATATTCTGTAGATGAATCAAGTTGATTACCAAATGCATCTAAAGGTGTGCTTAGCGCTTGGCTAACGTTGGGAAGGCTATTCGGAAAAATTCTAGTACTATGTGTACTTTTAATAGCATCCTCCAATTTGAAACTATCTGCTTTATCCTTAGGTAACATAAACACTCTATACTCCGTTACGCTTTGACTATTTTTGACATCAAAGCTAATGTTTATATCGTTATATTTATATCCCTTATTCAAAATACTAAGTGTCACTTTCTCCACTGATCCAGAGGCTGAAAGGTCTTCCAAAGCAATGTAGGAAGATGGGTAGGATAAGCTATACATTTCCTTAGAATTCCCACTGCCTACAGACAATATATATACGCGATATTCTTCGCCATTCGTTATAAGTCTACCGTCTGTATCTTTACTAGTAGCTCCCAATTTCATACTATACTGGCCTTTACCCCAACCTGTATAATTAGTTGCTCTAATAGCTGTGTTCAGATCAAAGTCATTTGCCTTTGATGCGGGTACAACTAGAATACGGTAGCTATCTATATTTGATTCATCAGAAGGTTTTGTAAACGATATCTGTAGATCTCGACCATCTCCATAATCACCAACATCGCTTACATTAATATTGCTTACTGCCTGAACAGCTTTGCTTTTACTAATTGTAATCACAGATGAAGGAGAGGACAGAGCATAGGCATTTGAAGAATTACCATTTGCAACAGTCAGTACATAGACGCGATAGCTAGTTCCTTCTGTAATAAAATTACCTCGTACATCCCTAATCCCATCCAAGGTTCTATTTGCTACTAAATTTCCACCTTTGCCTTCTGTGATGTAATAAGAGCTACTATTGGCTTGTGAAAGATTAAAGCTACTGTAATATGCAGTTGGTACCATTAGAATCCGATAATGATTAACATTCGATTCATCCGTAGGCTTCGTGAATGTTACTTGCACATCACGGCCATCCCCTTTATCATCTATATCTGCAACATTTAGATTAGTTACAGCTTGCACAGTGAAGTTTTTAGTTAGTGTAATCGTAGATGTTGCGGCAGTTAGCGCATTGTTTCCTATGGTATTTCCATTGGCAACCGTCAATACATAGATACGGTAGTTCGTACCTTCTTTAATAGAATTTCCGCGTACATCCCGAGTATTTTCAGATAACGCTTGCTCATATGTGGATTTCCCAGTTTTGTTAATAGTCGTGTAATTGCTGCTGGATATGCTATTAGCATCCGTCAGACTAAAACTATTGTAATTTGCTGTTGGTACCACCATAATTCGATAGTGATTAATAGGTGTCTCATCAACAGCTTTATTGAATGACACAAAGAGGTCGCGACCGTTACCATAATCGCTCACATCGCTGGCAATAATATTCGACACTGCACCCACATTGTTGCTAAGCAGCGAAATCATATTGGAGGCTGAAGATAGCACATTATTTGCAGAGTTATTAGTTACTGCCATAATAAATACACGATAGCTAACGCCATTTTGAATGGCATAACCGTCAGTATCTTTTGCCCCTGCAGAGAGTACCTGAGTAATATTGTTGCCTGTTTTGTTCACTTGTGTGTAATAAGTGTTAGATAAACTGTTGGCTTTAGTCAATGTGAAGTTCGTATAGTTGTTAGCTCTTACAACAAAAATTCGGTAAGAGTTAACATTAGATTCATCAGACACTTTGTTGAAGCTAACTCTCAAATCGCGTCCATCACCAAAATCATTAACATCATCTACTTGTGTAATAGTCGGAGTAGATACAGTAAGCGTTACTGATAATGAAGCAGGCGAGAGTTTATTAATGCCCGAATTCGTATTACTTACAGACATAACGAACGCTGTGTAGGATTCGTTATGCTTTATAAAGTCACCTGAAGTATCTCGTGTTGAGGAGGACAGTGTTGCTATCAACGTACTGCCGTTGCTTCCCGATTTGTCCACTGTTGTATAATAATTGCTGGATAAATTATTTGCAGTGGTAAGACTAAAATTGTTAGCATCCTTGGTCTTTACTATAAACACACGGTAATTGGAAGTATTGCTATCATTTTGTGGACGAGTAAAGCTAACTGAGACATCACGTCCATCGCCAAAATCATTAATATCGCTAATCTTCACATTTGTTGCCGCGGTAACAGTAGACATGTTTGTTAGTGTAATTTTCGGTGAAGAAGTTGATAATACGCTAGAATAAGAACCTTTGCCAATGGCAAGTATATAAACCACATAAGACTGATCATTTTTTATGTAGTCTCCGTCCACATCTCGTGTGCTTTGCGATAAAGTTACGGCACGATTCGAATTTGAAGTCGATACCACCGAATAATTAGAAGAGGAGACTTTCAGAGCTGATGAAACATTAAAACTTTTAGAAGCCTTCACAACCATAACCCGATAATGATCTACGTATGATTCTGTAGACGATTTAGAGAAGTTAACCTCAAGATCACGCCCATCTCCCTGATCATTGACATCTCGAACTGACACATTGCTCACTGGAGCAATACTATTATTACTTGGGATGTCTTTGTCAGTTTTAATAGATACTTGCTGCTTTTCCGAGTTCCAATCAACATCCTGACCAAGTGCTTCACTGACGAAGCGTACTGGCACCATTGTTCTACCTTTTAATACCTGTGCTGGTACATCAAGCGTTACTGTCTGGTTATTAATAGTAGCTGTCTTTGATTTAATCTTGAGAACTACCGTTGTATCACCTTTTATCCCTGTGACTGTTTGAGTCTTTTGGTCCCAGTTTACGCTTGCATTCAATGCTTCAAAGATCGCTCTAAGTGGCAACATAACACGTCCTTGAATCATCGCTGGTGGCTGATCGGTTTTTAATTGAACCCCATCCACATTAATTGTGATGGCTTTTGCCGCTTGTGCGGTTGCCGGCTGTAATAATAACGGTACAATAAGTATCGCAGCAAAAAGTAAAGTCCATATTTTTTTCATAAATTCCACCCTTCTGCATGCCATTTGATTGACTTAGCATGACACCTAATTTAACGTATGAGCAGCATAAAAGTTTCACCCTTTTACCTTTTGAAGAAAATTTAACCATCACACAGTATTGATACTTTTTCTGGCTTATTTTCCTTATAACTGGACTGAAAAGAGTTAGGGGATTTTGAGTGGATATCGTCCCACTATTCAACGCAGGAGAGTTGAATAAAGCAGGTTAAATTGAAGGACGACGTTACAATGCTTAGGCAGTGGCAATTTTCTTGCTCATAATTGTTTATACCATCACTAGCTTGCTATTTTATTAAAAAATAACCGAAAATATATTGGATTTTACCAACTAAATTTTTTATGACATATTTTTTGTACACTTTCACCAAACTAATGGAAAGGCAGAGGAAGGTGAAGAGATGCAACAACCATTTGATGTGGGTGATATTGTTTATATTTTTTACCGCAATCCACATATTCAAGATGTAACGAATATACAGGAAGCAGCAGTCGTTTATCATCCAGAAAAACCAGAGGAGCTAGCTCTATTTTTATTTGAAACCTATTATCCAATCACGAATGATATGGTAATTTTTGCAAGTGAGATGGCGGCTGAACAGGCCTATCACCAGTATTTTCATTAAGGGAGGACTCACATGATGAAGCCATTTACCCCTCAGCTTGTTTATTTTGAGCCAGATGCCCTCCAGTATCCATTAGGTCAGGAGCTAAAAGAGAAGTTTGAGCAGATGGGAATTGAAATTCGCTATACCACTTCCCATAATCAAGTGAGAAACCTTCCTGGAGACAATGATTTTCAAAAGTATCGGGTAGCAAAATCGACCTTAGTAGTGGGTATTCGAAAAACATTAAAGTTTGATACATCTAAGCCCTCAGCGGAATATGCCATCCCATTTGCGACTGGCTGTATGGGACATTGTCATTATTGCTATTTACAAACAACTATGGGCAGTAAACCTTATATTCGGACGTATGTCAATGTCGATGAAATCCTAGAACAGGCCGATCACTATATGGCAGAACGAGCACCTGACATCACTCGCTTTGAGGCATCCTGTACTTCTGACATTGTAGGGATTGATCATCTTACACATACCTTAAAGCGAGCCATTGAGCATTTTGGACAAAGTGAGCTAGGTCAGTTACGATTTGTAACAAAATTCCATCATGTGGATCATTTATTAGATGCCAAGCATAATGGTCGTACAAGGTTTCGTTTTAGTGTCAATGCTGATTATGTGATTAAGCACTTTGAGCCAGGTACATCACCATTGGAAAAGCGCATTGAGGCAGCGGGGAAAGTGGCAAGAGCTGGATACCCACTCGGATTTATTGTTGCGCCAATCTATCTTCATGATGGCTGGCAGGAGGGCTATTATCGTATGTTTGAGCGATTGGATGCTGAATTGCCAAAGGATGTGCGCGATGACATCACCTTTGAATTTATTCAACATCGCTTTACAAAACCTGCAAAACGAGTGATTGAAAAAAATTATCCAATGACAAAGCTAGAGCTCGACGAGACGGTAAGACGATATAAATGGGGTAAATACGGCATTGGTAAATATATCTATCAAAAAGAGGAAGAGGAAGATATAAAAGAGCATCTGTATGGTTACATGCAGAAGTTTTTCCCTCAAGCAAAATTAGAATATTTTACATGACAATTAGAGAGAGAACGGCTTGTTTTCTCTCTAAATTAATTATGCGATATATCGATGGTCTTTTAAATCGTTTGGTAAATGGAGAAGAGATAAATATTGCCGTATCTCTGATTCATTGTAATCAATCACTAAATGACCGAGTCCATCTCTTGTATAGAAGAATGCGGTAACGGCGTACAATTGACTTTAAGGTAACAATTAGTACGTGAAAAACCACCTAGTAACTGTAAATCCGTAATGGCTAGTCCTTTTAACAGTATTCTTTAAGCCCTTGCCTAATTTCAGCAAACTACCAGGAAGTCCCCATCCTCCCTTCTATCTTTTTTACAGTAATAGACCACCAAACCAGGTAAAACGATTGTTTAATACCTACATTTAATTGGGGAAATTTTCTTGATTATGGTCCTTGTATAATCTTAAAGTCAATGGTAACGCTAACAGAGATTGTTGTGAAGAAGGAGAGAATACTTGAATGGATTCATTTCAACTAAATTGTTGGTCAGAACATGGAGAACTGAAAGTGGTGATGCTTTGTGCACCTTCCGTCGTAGATGTAACGGATTTAACAATAGCAGAGCAGGTTGGTTGGAGTGATGCAGTCAACCATCAGAAGGCAATGGATAATTTCATGGCATTAAAGACAACATTCGAAAACGCAGGGGTACATGTACTTGATTATGCAAGGGAACTAGCCCATGATCAGCAGCTATTAAGTGAACAGCTGCTTAATCGTTATTTTGTGCGTGACCTAGCCTGTGTCATTGGGAATCGACTTTTACTTGGAAATGCTGGAAGCTCACTTAGAAAACCAGAGTACCCTCTTGCACATTCACTATTAGAAAAATGGTTTCCACAACAATGGAAAGCTAATTTGCAACCGCTTCATTCCTTCGAATGCGGAGATTTGTTAATTTTAAATAAAGATGCTGTGCTTATTAATCTTGGAATGAGAACATCGATAGAAGCTATCGAAAGCTTAAAGGAAAGCATTTTTCAGGAGGGGTTTTCTGAAATTGCCGTAATTGATTTACCGAAAAGCAATGATACGCTGCATTTAGATATGAATTGTAATGTTGTAAACGCGAATCTGGTTGTTGCTAAAAGCTTTGTACGCCATTATCCTGTTCAGGTATTAACAGTTCAAAGCAGTCGTTTTGATATGGTAGAGTCATTTTTAAAGCGTCATGGTTTGGATGTTTACTGGCTTGACTCGTATAAGACCATTCCAGACATCAACTTTATTAACCTGAATCCAGAAACAATCATAATAAGTAAGCAGGCAAAGCCACAACAATTATTGGCGCATCCACTACTGAAGAATAAAAACTTGCTTGAAGTTGATGTCACTGAGCTTGAAAAAGGCGGTGGTGGCATTCGATGTATGACATTGCCATTGGTAAGAACGTAACGAAGGGTTGAGAACAATGACTTCAAAAACAGCTAAAGGAAGTATGGCCTGGTGGCAGCTTTCGCTTCTAGGTATTGGTTGTACTTTGGGCACTGGCTTTTTTCTTGGGACAAGTATGGCCATTCATAAAAGTGGGCCTGCCGTATTAATTCCTTTTTTATTAGCGGCCATTTGTACGTATATCGTGTATGATGCACTTGTTAAAATGTCTGTGGAAAACCCAGATAAAGGCTCATTTCGTACCTATGCCAAGCAAGCCTTTGGACGCTGGGCAGGATTTAGCAATGGCTGGGTGTACTTAATTTCTGAGCTATTAATCATGGGAAGCCAGCTGATGGCGCTCGGCATTTTTACGAAATTTTGGTTTCCGGCGCTGCCCCTGTGGGTTGCTGCCTCGATTTATGCTGCTATTGGTTTAGTTGTTATTCTCACAGGCATGAAGGGCTTTGAAAATTTCCAAAATATCTTCGGTGCCTTAAAGGCAGCTGCCATCATTATGTTCATTATTGTAGCAGTGTTCATCATCATGAGAGGTACACCATCTACTACAATGGCTTCACTTCAGGCTAATTATGAAGCATTTTTTTCACAAGGACTAAAAGGTATTTGGCTCGGATTACTTTATGCCTTTTATGCCTATGGAGGAATTGAAGTGATGGGTTTAATGGTCATCGATTTGAAAAATCCAAAAGAGGCGCCAAAAGCGGGGAGAATTATGCTGATCGTGATTACCGTTATTTTCATCATGGCCATCGCCCTTTCATTAGCACTCGTTACGTGGAAAGACTTTTCGATCGATGAAAGTCCTTTTATTACAGCGCTTCAAGGATACCATATCCCTTATGTGGCAGATATATTTAATGGTGTGCTAATCATTGCTGGTTTTTCAACAATGGTGGCCTCGCTTTATGCGGTTATCACCATTCTCACTACACTTGCAGAGGATCATGATGCACCGGCAGTACTTGCAAAGAAAGGAAAAATGAAAGTTCCTTTTCCAGCCCTTTTATTTTTAACGAGTGGACTAGTAATCACAATTGTGATTGGTTTTTTGATGCCAGAAAAAATCTTTGAATATTTGATTACAGCGGCGGGTTTAATGTTGATCTATAATTGGCTTTTTATTTTAGTGACCTACTGGAAGCTCATGGAGTTAACAAAGTGGGGGCATGTAAAGAATGGTATGGGGATGTTGCTCATTGCTGTGACGGTATCTGGAACTTTAGGTGAAAAAACAAGCAGACTCGGTTTTTACGTGAGCCTGCTCTTTATAGTCTTAATCAGTGTGGCGACCTGGATTGTTGTGAAAAGGCAAAAAAACATTACGTAATGAACCATTTGCCTGAGACATCCTTAAAAAAGGACATTTGGATGGACTATGGTTATCATCACTTAAGAAGTATTGTTTCCATTCATAACTATCTTCTTGCCCATACCATTTTAAATCTGGATGTCCTGGGACTGTGTCGTAGTCTGCAATCCGCTGACGAATGAGCTTTTTGATTTTTCGCCCAAAGGCTGTGGTGTCGTTTATATCATCGAATATCCAACGTGGTTGAATGGCCATTAATAAAGTGGAAAAATGACGACTCTTTCGTAATTTATGAGCTGGTGTTGCACAAGAGATAAAATAGGGTTCACCATGAAAGCAAAACTCCCATTCATGGTGAGTAGGCTCCATTGGTATTCCCTCAGGCCAATTCATCTCATCCAAATTGGTTAAATTATTTAATATGGACCAAAATAACTGCTGATAATCTGCCACCTCAAAGCTATCTTGCATATCGTGAGGGGTATGAAAGAACACAGTAAGAGTTGTATACTTCCCGAAAGTTCGTGATGCTTTCGTATAGTCCTTTAAGCATTGTGCTAACATTTTAATCGATTGCTCTTCCCGTGGATCCCCGATAAAACTATAGCGCAAATGGTTTGATAAAAAGCCCATTCTTGCTGGTATACATGGAAACGTATTCGCTTCATCCGCAATCGTGGCAGCAAAATCTGTATAGGCCGACTGTTGCCATAATGGAAGTGTTTCAAACTGTTCTTCAATCCACTCCCGATCAAATATTACTACTTCCACTTGAGACTCCTCCTTCTACTCACCTTTATACTATTAAAGAAAAGACAAAGTGGTTACGAATCTGTGGTGCGTGACACTAAAGATTTTTAATGAATCAAGTCAAATTATGGCTAACCTTTTTGCGTGAAAAGAAAAATGATTCCATGAAGAAGAATGAGCAGTTTTTGGTTTAGAAGTGATCACTTCGAGCAAGGAGATGAGCAATTTAAAAGAGAGAGCTACAAGCCAAGGAAAGAGCGGCTGTGAATAAGAAGTGAGCACTTTAAACCAAAGAAAGAGCGGTAGCGGTTCAAAAGTGAGCACTCCGAGCCAGAGAAAGAGCGGTTTTGAATAAAAAATGATCACTTCAAACCAAAGAAAAAGCAATTCAGTCAAAAAAAGATCTCGTCCCCTGCTACGCCAATAGTGATCAAAGAAGTATAGTCTTAGTCGTTTTGATGAAAAACCTTTTCCTCTAAAATGGTTAGAGCATGCTGGATGTCCTTTAGATCATCCTGTGTTGCGTGGTGAATAAGCTGTAAAAAGCGTTCTTCTATACAGACAAATGCCTCCTCCATCAATTTTTCACCTTCTTTGGACAAACGGACATACTGTTTTCTACGATCGGCTGTGTCACTAAATTTTTCGATTAGCTGCCGTTCCTGCAATTTCCGAAGTTCACGGCTAGTGTTGGGTAAGGACATATGCTGACACTCACTGATTTCGGTTGGTGTGACAGGTTGGCTTACTTTAATATATTCAAGAATTTTATAGTGTAGCGGTGTGATATTCGCAGCGGTAACATTTTGTGTGAGATCATGTGTCACTTGATGGACTGTTGCTGTAAATGCTACAAACTGATGAAATAAAGCGCTTTTATTCAATGGGATCACCTCTTACTGTCAAGATAACAAATAACTTGTCCTAAAACAATTATCATTTGACAACTAAAATGAAATGAACTATTATTTTGTTATCAAATGATAAGTAATGAGGAGGCACACAATGAAAACGTTAATTGTTTATACATACCCCAACCATAAAAGTTTAAATTATGCTTTTTTACAAGAAGTGATAAAGGGGTGTCGTGAGAACCCTGCCATTGAGGAGATTCAGATACTCGATTTATATGAAGAAGAGTTTGATCCACGCTTAATTTTCCATGAACATAAACGACGTCGTGATATGTATCGGGATCCGAAAATGGAGAAATATCGCCAACAGCTCTCTTGGGCAGATCAAATTGTATTTGTTTATCCGATCTGGTGGGGGAGACCGCCAGCCATGCTGTTAGGGTATATCGACCAATTATTTGCAGCAAATTTTGCTTATCGAGATACAAAGGGGTTATTTCCAGAGGGTCTTTTAAAAGGGAAGTCTGTAGTCTGTGTGTCCACGATGAAGGGGCCAACCAATTATCCATTTTTATGGTTGAACAATGCACATAAAATTTTAATGAAAAGGGCGTTGTTTAAGTTTGTTGGAATGAAAAAAGTGAAGTTTTTTGAGTTTGGTAATATGGAAAGTAAAAAGGGGAAGCAACAGCAAAAACTAAATAAAGTATATCGATACTTTAGCAAAGTAGCTTATTAGAAAAAATAACTCATGCAGACGGTGTTAGTCGTTTGCACGAGTTGGCGTACTGTTGATGGGGACAGTAATCAAAAATCTTGTATATTCTGCTATTTTGCTTTCTACAGCAATGGTTCCATGATGCATCTCAATTATTTTTTTGACAATGGCTAGCCCTAATCCGCTACCGCCATTTCCAGCAGTTCGCGAGTGATCGGCCTTATAAAATCTTTCGAAAATATGCTTTTGTTGTTCTTCTGTTAAGCCAATACCAGTGTCTTGAACCATCACCATTATCGTGTGGAATTGCTTTTTCATAGATAATGTGATGGTTCCATTGGTAGGTGTAAACTTAATACTGTTTGTCAGCAAATTCATCCAGACTTGATTCATCAAATCCTCATCTGCAGTGATGCTCAGGTTATCAAGATCGAGATCAAAGTCAATCTGTTTGGCTAACCAATTCGGTTCCAGTGCCAACACTACATTACGTAATTGTTTATCGAGTCGATAAGTTATAGGTTCAAATGGATGATGCTGCGATTCTAAGGAAGTTAGCTTGAGCAAATTGTCGCTAATTTTTGATAAACGATTACTTTCTAATTCGATTATAGCTAAATAATGCTGACGTTTTTCTTCAGGTAGGTTAATATTTTTCAGCGCCTTTGCAAAGCCATTAATAGACGTTAAAGGTGATTGAATCTCATGGGAGACGTTGGAAATGAACTCCTGACGCATTCTTTCCAGTTCACCTAACTCAACGGCCATATGATTAATACCATGAATCAATTGCCCAAATTGATCCTCCTCATCTGCTCTTAAATCCAGTTGAACATCAAAATCACCTTTTGCCATACGGCTTAATGCATCTACAATCGTGTCCCAATAGTTGCGTTGTCGATTTAGTCCGATGAAAAAGATAATGGCTGCTGAACAGGCAAAGAGTGCAAATACACCAATCACTGTTGCTAGTTGTAGCCAAAATCCCTGAGGCTCTACCCCTAACCGACCATATAGCCACGTAGTTACATGATAGGAAATAAAAGCGAAAACGGTGTTTGCTACAAGAAACAGGCAAAAGACCATCACTAATCTTAACAAGAATCTTCGTTTTCTCATGTGCCTAGTTCCAGGCGGTAACCAAGACCACGAATGGTGCGAATGGTAATACCGCTCGTCTCCTGTGGAAAGCGTTCTCGTATTCTTTTGATATGGACATCAACTGTTCGTTCATCTCCCTCATAGTCGTAGCCCCAGATTTCTTCGATTAATTGTTCACGGGAAAAGGTTTTGCCAACATAGCTTGCAAGTGTAAATAATAGCTCGAACTCCTTCAGACGAAGTAGAATCGTCTCGCCGTTCATTTCCACTTCATATGTATGGCGATTTAATTTGACATTACCAGCCTCTACAACTTGAGAAAGGGAGATACGATATCTTTTTAAAATAGACTTAACACGTACGATTAGCTCGGCAGGCTCGAATGGCTTTACAAGGTAATCATCTGTCCCTAAATGAAAGCCCTTGATTTTTTGAGAGGTTTCTCCTTTAGCTGTTAGCATAAGGATTGGTAGATCTGTATTGAATGAACGTATTTCCTCGCATAATGCCCAGCCATCCATGTTGGGCATCATAATATCCATCACGACCATATCGATTTTCTCAGCGTCTAATTTAGACAGTGCATCGACACCATCGATAGCCTCTATCACTTCTAAGCCCTCATTTTGCAGAAACACTTTTACCAATTCTCGAATATGTGCATCATCATCCACGACTAATAGTTTTGTCATCTCAACAAACCCCTTTATTCAATGTCTTTAATGCGTAATTGCTGCATGGCAAACTCACGATACATAGCATGTGTTTCAAAGAGTGTTTCGTGTGTACCACAGCCTGTAATATGCCCTTTCTCAATAAACAATATTTGATCGGCATCTACCACTGTCGATAAACGGTGCGCAATGACTAGTGTTGTGCGTCCTTGCATTAAGTTGTCTAATGCTTTTTGTACATAAATTTCTGATTTACTATCTAAGCTTGATGTTGCTTCATCCAGCATTAATATTTGCGGATTACGTAATAGCGCTCTTGCGATAGAGATACGCTGACGTTGTCCTCCTGAAAGCTTGATGCCTCGTTCTCCAACTTCAGTGTCAAACTTGTCTGGAAGTTCGTTAATAAATTGATCCGCATAGGCCATTTTAGCCACTTTTTCTAGCTCATCATCTTGCACTTCACGGTCAATACCATAGCAAATATTTTCTCGAATCGTTCCTGATAGCAGGGCACTTTCCTGCGCTACATAGCCGATTTGACTGCGCCAAGAGTGGAGTGAGAATGTTTCGATAGGTGTATCTCCTAGCATGATACTACCGTTTGTTGGCTGATAATATCGTTCGAGCAGAGAAAATGTAGTTGTTTTACCGCCACCACTTGGACCCACAATGGCTGTTACTTTGCCTGGCTCAATTGTGAAATTAATATCGGATAAAATGGGTTCCTCACCATAAGAAAAATCAACATTTTTAACATAAATGGGTTGATCTACTTTTTCTACAGTTAAGCCTTCTTCAATATGTTCTTCCTCGTATTCAAGTAATGCACTAATTCGTTCTGTAGCACCCATGGCTTTTTGGAGCTGGGTAAAGAACATCGTTAATTGCGTCATTGGCATAATGATTTGGATTAAATATAAAATAAATGCCACCATATCGCCAGCCGTCAGCTCTCCAGAGGAAACACGAACACCACCATAGCCAATAATAGCTACAAGCACGGACATCAGAACGAATGAAATCAGCGGGGAAATCAGTGCGTGGATTTTTGCTTCTTTTAGGCCGAATGTAAAGAGATTAGTAATGCCCTTTTTTCCACGCTCATATTCAATTTGCTCAGCATTTGAAGCCTTGACTAGGCGCGTTTCAGGTAATACTTGATTTAATACAGACGTAAATTTCGCTGTTTCATCTTGCATCCCTTTTGAAATCACAAACATGCGTCGCCCTAGCAGCATTAAGATCACCATAGCCAATGGCACGGCAATCAGCATGACTAAAGTCATTTTCCAATCTAAAAATAGAAGAATGATAATAGAACCTATTATGGAGATAACGCCAGATAAACAGTTGGCTAAATGCTCTGTTATAAGCTCTTTCACAACCGCTGTGTCATTCGTAACACGGCTCAATGTTTCACCGGTATCATGTTCATCATAATAGGGGATTGGTAAATGCAACAGCTTTCTCCATAGCTGGTCGCGTAATTTTGCCACAGACATGATGTCCAACTCGATTTAAATAGTAGATGGATAATCCACTGGCAATAGCCTGTGCAATAAAGGCAATACCCAGTATAATGATTTGCCAATAATTAAGCGATTCTAACGAAAAGCCATCCACTAATTGTTTTGTAAATAATGGAACAATAAACCCTACACCTGTCGTTGCTAAACTCATCACTAAAGCGATGACAAGTAGCCAAATCGGTGGTTCGGCACGTTTTACTAATTGTATAAAACGGCGCCAATCTTTTTGTTTAGACATATCATTTGATGTTTCTTGCAAAGAAATAAGCCTCCTTCATTGTCTGAAAACAATGTATTTCGTTTCTATGGCTTTACTATAGCATGCGTTTATGAACTGAATATGAAATGAATGGTCATCAAAAAAGGTGATGCGATCACCACCTTTTGATACTAGTCTGCGAATTCATCGTGGTATAAAGACTTACCAAGCAAGCGATAGATTCTCAAAGCTAGCTGGATTTGTAACAGCTCCTCATAGCTTTTTAGATCGGTTTTTAAAATTTCTTTAATCTTTTCAATTCGATAAATTAACGTGTTGCGATGGATAAACATTTCCTTGGCTGTTTCACTTATATTCATATGATTGATAAAGTAATTTTCTAATGTAAGTAGATAGCTTGTCCCGTGTAATAGATCGTGCTCAAAGACAGAACCCAAGCTTTCTAAGAAAAAGTCCTTTAGCTGCACTTCATTAATATTTGAATCTAAAAAATGATAAATGGAGTGATCTGCATAATGAGCCACTGCTCCACGCTCTTCGAAGCGGTGCATAAGACGGAGAGCTTCATGTGCCTCTGCAAAGCTTTTATGGACAAAACGTATATGTTTATATTCTTTGCCAATTCCAATTAAGAAGGAGGTTTGCGTATGTTGTTGTACTAATAATTGGAGAATGTTTTCTGCGTATTGCTTTGTTTCATTGATCGTGAAATCTTGTTTGTCGTCTTGCTGTCCAACTAATATAATGATTTGGTTATTGCGATAAAGGCATGTAATTTCCCCATTAATTGTGCTAGAGTGCTCATAAATTAAGTTCATACATTTTTTTGCAATATTATCGGTTTCGTATTTTCTAGAGATTAAATCATGCTGGTTTTGCAAATTTTTATGGCTAATAGAGATGACGATGCAATAATATTTATGGTTGATCTTTAAGCCGTGGAGATCACATAGTGTTTGTAGCGTTTCAAGCGAAGTGATTTTTCCAGTCAATAAATCATCAAAAAACTCTTGTTTAATCTTTAAACGTACACCCTCAATTTCCTTCTGTTTTATCCTTTCTAGTGCCACAATCGTGGAGGCTTGCTCTAAAACGATGAAATCAAACTCATTCAGATCCCGTACAGTTTGCCAAATGACAATATAGCCATAAATATAGTTGGCCACTGCGACAGGGAGAATTCTACAGGTTACTGCTAGATCTTCTAATTGATAGATTCGTGTAATGGATTTTTGCATTTCGTTGAGATCGTTTGGAATGGTATCAATAAAATCCTTTGAAAATGTTGGACGATTCTTCTTTAGGTTGATCCCATAGGCAAGTGGTACAGGATTCGTATCAAGATCTGTATAATGCAGTAAATTCCAGTCATTATCTAAAAAGATTATCGGATTATTAATTGTTTCAGCTAATTTAGAGGAAATGGATTCAATGCCTCCTCCTTCAAGCGCCACCTTAAATAGCGTATTGTGCATATCCAAAGATTTTCTATTTAATAGATCATAACGTCCACATGCCTTTTCATTGATAATCGAGATGACCTTGGAAAGGGTGTAATTATAAGGTAACTCTAATAACGGTAATCCATGCTGATTGGCAATATCGATCATGTTTTGAGGCGTCTTTTGTAAATAGCGCCTCATTTTGATAACAAGGCCTGCACAATTGATTTTAGAGATTTCTT
This sequence comes from Lysinibacillus sp. K60, assembly GCF_019731275.1. Taxonomy (NCBI): domain Bacteria; kingdom Bacillati; phylum Bacillota; class Bacilli; order Caryophanales; family Bacillaceae; genus Lysinibacillus; species Lysinibacillus sp. K60. Next base: position 338,551 of record NZ_JAASJR010000003.1, read on the forward strand.
GGATGATTTTATTTTGTAAGGCTTCATTATCTTGGAAGATGTAACCAGTCGTTAACAATAATTCATTCGGCGTCAGCCAATCAAATGCATCGGGATTTTCGATAATATTCACAAGTGCAATTTCATTGTGAATTCCTTGCTCTCCAGCAACAATTTTAATTCCTTCCAGTGCCTTTATCTCTAATATATCTTTAATTGTTAGCAAATGATTTCACTCCTTCGCCATAATCTTATCACAAAACATTGTACATATTGCCTAAATGATCTACATTCTTTTTGGTTTTGCTAAACAATGATATCTACAGGATAAGAGAATAAAATAAAGCTTGTAAGACGGAAATGTGAAAGTAATAACATTCTCGCGGTTTATTTCTTTTTAGTCGAAATGAACAATAGGTCAGAGAAATGGAGGAATGAAATTGGTAGATATAAATGTGGTCTCAGAATTTTTAACTGCAGCTGAAGCAGGTGATATTAACGCTCTGAAAGGTTATTTACAACAAGGTGTGGATATTAATTCTCAAAATAAGCGCAAACGTACAGCAATTTTACTTGCTGCAATGAATGATCAATTAGAAACAGTAAAATTTTTGATTCAGGAAGGGGCAGATATTGACCTTCAAGATCAAATTTGTTTGAACCCATTTTTGTATGGATGTATAAATGGAAAGTTAGAGCTTGTGAAAATAATGCTACAAGCAAACACAGATTTAGAGCGTTTAACACGCTTTGGCGGTGTAGGGATTCATCCAGCAAGTGAGAAGGGCTTTGTAGAGGTAGTTCGTGAACTTGTAACGACTACAGACATCAATGTCAACCATACAAATATTTGTGGCTGGACACCATTGATTGAAGCCATTCTCCTCAATGATGGTGGAGAAGAGCAACAAGAAATAGTTCGTCTATTAGTTGAACATGGAGCAGATACACAATTAGTGGATCAATATGGTGTGACACCATTAACAATGGCTAAAGAAAAAGGATTTACTGAAATTGAAAAAATTCTACTAGAAGCAGGAGCGAAATAGTAGTACTCCTACACATAAAGAGGGTGTACATATGATACATGCCAAATCGGGTGATGATTTTCAAATGATGCTCAAAGCCGAAGCCTATCCATTATTTTCAGTGTAGATCGCTATGTTAGTCAGGCAACAACGGCTATGATTGAGCAAATTAAACATTACTTTAAAAGCAAATAGGATGAACAAAAAGGAAAATATAAAAATATGTTCCTTTTTTTGGAGAGTTCACATATACTATTTATAAACCGACAGTCAGTCTAATTTGTAGGGCAAGTTCAAGAAGCTGTAAAGCCTCAACTTGTGCCTACAATTTTTTAACATATTAAATGACCGACTGTCGGTCTAAAAATAATAAGGGGTGTTTTTCATATGGAAATGCTAGTCAAAGAAAAAGGCTTTTCGAAAGATTTTATCATTATGGTAGTTGGGCAAATTATTTCAATTTTAGGCTCTGCACTTTTAAGGTTTGCTCTTTCACTTTTTGTTTTAGATATAACAGGACGGGCAGATCTTTTTGCTGTGCTTTTTGCTATTTCAAGCCTACCTGTTTTACTTACACCATTTGGTGGCGCAATAGCAGATCGTTTTAATCGGCGAAATTTAATGGTCCTATTTGATTTTGTCAGTAGTGGCATTGTATTGATTTTTTTTATTGTATTACTAACAGACAATCATTCTGTGCTATGGATTGGGTCGGTTATGGTGCTTCTTTCATTCATTAGTGCGATGTACACGCCAGCTGTAATGGCTAGTATTCCGCTATTGGTTAGTGAGCAAAAGCTTGAGCAGGCTAATGGGATTGTCAATGGGGTCCAGGCATTAGCGGGGGTGACAGCACCTGTGCTAGGTGGGATTTTATATGGAATGCTCGGCCTCAAACTTCTCGTCATAGTAAGTGGTTTATTATTTTTCATTACGGCTATTGTAGAAATGTTTATGACGATCCCATTTGTGAAACGTAGCTATGATGGTCATTTGGTACCGACATTAATCAAAGACATGAAAGAAGGTTTTACTTATGTGGTGAAGCAAACATTTATTTTAAAATGTACGCTACTTGCTGCTTTATTGAATTTACTATTGACCCCACTTTTTATCGTTGGTGTGCCTATTATTCTTCGTGTCACGATGAAAAGTAGTGATACATTGTATGGAATAGGAATGGGGATTATTGATTTTGCGACGATTTTAGGCGCGTTAACGATGGGTTACTTTGCAAAAAAGCTGCGTATGCACACCCTCTATATTTGGGTATTGGTGTCAGCCTTTTTGGTGATTCCTATGGCTATGTCTGTACTCCCTCACGCCCTTCAAATTGGCTATTATCCCTCGTATAGCTTATTTATTGGGTGTGCGCTTATCATTGCGATGATGATGACGATCATCTCCATTTACGTAATGACCCTTGTCCAAAAAGAAACACCAAATGAACAATTGGGGAAGGTCATGGCGATTATGATGGCAGTATCACAGTGTATGGCACCACTTGGACAGATGGGGTATGGGTTGCTATTTGAGTACTTTCAAGCCAATATCTATATACCAGTCCTGATGATCTCTGTGTGTGTATTATTATTAGCTTTCGTAACGAAAAGAATATGGCGATTGGAGGCCAAGTAAATTGCTAGAACAAAGAAAACCACCTTTTCATTGGTAGTTTTCTTTGTAAAGCGATACCTAGCTAAAATCTTCTGGTTCTACGACGAGGACTATGCCTGTTGGTAGGAGTATTGGTAGGAAGGGTTGGTAACAGTAGCGTTGGCATATGTCGTGTATTATCTCCTATATGAATAGTAATGGATTCCTCTTCATTAGGTAAGGCTACCTTTTCTTCCTCAAGTACTGAGTGTTCTACCTCATTTAATAGTGGTGCTGAAAATTCGCTATGATGGGTAGTACTTGTAGTACTTGTAGTACTTGTAGTACTTGTAGTACTTGTAGTACTTGTCGGAGCTGTTGATTCTTGATGTGTTACGGGATGTTCTACTGCTGCATGAGGCTGCTGAACAGCATGGACGTCTTTCATAACGAGAATGGGTCGCATCATATCATGATCCTCATGCTCAAGGAAATGACAATGCCACATATAATTCCCGACATGATCTTTCCAATGCATAATAATTTTTGTAACCTTTCCAGCGTCAGCCTTCACCGTGTCCTTCCAACCTCGCTCATAGTCTCTTGGTTCTTCAGGCGGCCCTGTAAATTGTACGATGCCTTCATTTTGATAGATATCTAAATCAAACGGCCTTCGTTCCAAAATTTTAAATTGAATGAGATGTAGGTGAATAGGGTGGATAAAGGGTGTAGCATTAATAAAGTTCCAGATTTCAACACTATCTAAAGAAGGTTTTTCCGTTGCTGGATCATGGTACATACGATCATTTAATAGCAACATAGGTCGCCCAAATTCATCGGTAGTCGCCGTCAATGGCAGTTGTCTTTCTATATGTGCATGGTGTGGATGTAGATCCATAGAAACGGCAAGTCTTTCTGGAATTTCACTTGTATCTTCACATTTCAAAGGTAAAATTACTCGAAACTGCATAATCACGTTTGTATGTTCATCACTGAAATCGGTATCAGTATTAAGTAAGGTAATCTCCTGTCCAGCACAGCTTGAAAAATCGATAATGACATCCGTGCGTTCAGCTGGCAGCAACTCGACAGATTGGATAAGCTGTGGGGCTGGTAGTAAACCGCCATCTGTACCAATTTGAAACATTGGTTGACCATTGGAAAGACTAATGACATAGCCTCGTCGATTAGATCCATTTAGGAAACGAAATCTATATTTACGTGGCTCTACATCTAAATAAGGCCATAGTTTTCCATTAACCACTATCGTATTGCCAACAAAGCCTGGTGTGATAGAGGGGTGAACAGGCACGGGAAATGGTGGTTCGTCAGGATAAAACAATGAGCCATCCTCATTAAACGATTTATCTTGTATCAAAATCGGATATTCATAGTCTCCACATGGTAAATTAGAGCGTTCCTCAAGGGCATCCCTTAATAAATAAAAGCCTGCTAATCCTGCATAAACATTTAAACGTGTTAAAGCCATGGCATGGTCATGATACCACATGGTAGTGCCAGGCTGATGATTCGTATATTCATGTATTTCCTTATTAAATTTTGGACCAGTATGCCGATAGTCTTTTGTGTACCATGCTTCAGGATGACCATCACTCTGCCAATCCACATTGGCACCATGTAGGTGAGTAACTGTTCTTACTTCTTGTGAATCGTTTGCAGCATGAAGCGTAAAATCTACTGGCAAAAAGTGCTGTAAGGGCAGCTGATTTTTGTATTTCACATAGATAGTTTTATCTTTTGAAGCTTCTATGGTTGGCCCTGGGTAAAGTCCATTATAGCCCCAAATTAATGAGTTTGGAAAATGCTTATGAAAACGATGCTGGCCTTCCATCATGACCAATTCGTAATAATCATTCTTCTGTTGCCCTCTGCTGTATTTTGGTTTGGCGATCATTGGTTTTGGAAGTTCATCTACAAATTTTGGAATCGTTGCTGGATCAGAAGGGTTAATTTGCATACTCACAACATCACATCCCTTTTCGATACTAAAATAGCTAATAAACTCATCATATGGGTAAAAACAACAGGTAACGAGGACAAAAATGGAGAAAAATGTGTAAAGAACATAAAAAAATTAATTACATATTATAGGAATAAAATGATTCATTTTAAAGCAAACAGATGGAAGATTTTAAAACAATCGTCACAAGAGATTTTTGCGTTGTAGGTAATAGTTGGTATCTTACGAAAAAGGGGACGAAGTGAATAAATATGTCTTATAATTGAGAAAGCACAAAGTAAACTGGATGATATGGGGCATGGAGAAGTGATGAAACGGTGGAATTAACATTAGAAGAATTAAATAAAACGATAATGGAGATGCGCACAAAGGGGTATTTAACGAAAGCACTAAAGCTTGCTGATCAAGGTCTTTTAGTCGCATTAGAGAGCAATAACTATGCATATGTCATGGATTTGTACTATCAAAAAATATTAGTTCATCATTCTTTAGGTGACACATTAAGCATGGTTAATCTTATTCATGATTATGAGGCCATTTGTCAAAATTATGGTACGACAAAAGATTTAATGCATTATCATTTAGTGATGTCATTAATCTATGATTTAGTGGGCATCCGTGAAAAAACGGTGGAAATGACGAAGAAATCTATCGCCTATGCACAGGAGCTACAAGATCCTGTCATGCTTGTTCGCTGTCATAATAATCTGTGCTATTTAGAGGTAGAGAAGGGCTGTACAAAGGAAGCACTTCAAGCAGGGCTATTAGCTAGAGAATATAACAAATCTCTTGCTAGAACAATGCCTGAGCTAGCAAAATTACATGATATTCGTATTAATAATAATTTAGCAGATGTGTATATTTTAGAAGGGGATTTTAAAAAGGGGAAGGCATTGCTGGACAGTACTTTATCCTCTGCAATTATTCATCATCATAAACGAGAAAAAGTAGCGGCATTGTTTGGCTACGGTTTTTTATTTGAAAAACAGGAAAAGCTTGAAGAAGCCGTATTCTATTATAAACAAGCCATAGATCTTGCCCAATCTTATGGAGATAAGCCGATAACAAAAAAAGTGATGCGCTTACTGTTAAACGTATTGTATCAATTGGATTGGCGAGATGAAATTTTTGATGTACAGCGTGAATATATTGATCTATCAGAAAAAATGAGTGTTGCAAATTTATTACAACAAGTAATGAACTTGGAATTTAAGCGTCAAAAGGAAAAGCTTGAGATAAAAGCACATTATGATCCATTAACAGGTGTTTTAAATCGTCATTTTTTAGACTATGAGCTACAGGAATGGCTCAATGCAGCCGAAATAGCGCAATCCTATGTATGTATTACGGTTTTGGATGTCGATTATTTTAAACTATTTAACGACACGCATGGTCATTTATTTGGAGATATGATTTTACAGCTTTTAGCTAACAGCTTGAAGGATTTTTTACAGGATGAAGATGTGAAAATTATTCGCTATGGCGGAGATGAATTTATCCTTTGTTTCAGGCATTCGCAAAAGGACTATATCAAAACATTGGTCCATAACACACATGCCTATTTGCTCTCATTAAAGCTCGAACAAGAACAGCAAAGTTATCCTTTAAGGGTTAGTATGGGTGCTTGTGTGAATAATCAGAAAGACTATCAATACAAGGAGCTATTTGAGCAAGCAGATAGCTGTTTATACCAAGCAAAAGCGAATGGCCGTGCTAGCTGTGTGCTATACGAATTATCATAATGACAGGTTCCTATTTACATAGTTAAATAGGAATTTTTCTTGTGATTGGACCATGTTTTTTATGCCCAAAACGAGGCTTCTATGAGGTGGAATGAAATTTACTGTAGTCATCATTTGAAAACGTTGTTCTAGCAACGTACAATATATGAAATTAAGAAACACGACAGCACAAAATTGTTGTATAATGTTGTGGTATGAGGAAAGAAAGCAGGTTGACAAAATGGAAAGCAAAATGAATGGTTACACAGTTATAGACACACACATGCATCAGCTATGTGTTATGCCAAAACAGCTCGATGTGAAACATAAGGTGAATAGATGAAAAACTGGTTAATTTTCATTTCTGTCTTTATTGTTTCGTTGTCACTTGTCATTAGTATTTTAGTACTCTGGAAAGCCGAGGCTCCGTTCCGTTCAATTGAAGAGCAGGCTGAACAGTTGGCACTAGATGCCAAAGCCCTCGCAATTGTATCGGAGTCCTACACATATAATGGCAAACATTCGTATGTTACTGTGTTCGGGGTAGACGAATACGGTGATAAAAAAGCTGTCTTTGTTCCGACGAATCTAGACGAGGATTCCATTCAGGAAGTGTTATTAGAAGATGGTATTACGGAAAAGCAAGCATTATCGGTTTTTAAAAATGAAGGAAATGTACAAAAAGTCCTCCACATGAAATTAGGCTATGAGGAGCCTGGCGCAGTTTGGGAAATTACGTATCTGAACGACCACGACCAGCTCAACTATGTCTATATTCTGTTTAAGGATGGCGACTGGTGGAAGCGCATTACGAATTTATAAGAGGAGTAGATCCCGAATGAAAAATTTATTAGCAACACGTGTAAAAACTTTAACACCATCTTCAACATTAGCGATTACTGCAAAAGCAAAAGCATTGAAAGAGCAAGGTATTGATGTTATTGGTCTTGGAGCTGGTGAACCAGACTTTAATACACCTCAAAATATTTTAAATGCTGCCATTGATTCAATGGAAAAAGGTTATACAAAATATACACCCGCTGGCGGACTTCCAGTTCTGAAAAAAGCCATTATTGATAAGCTTCAACGCGACAATAACCTTACTTATCAGCCAAATGAAATCATTGTTGGTGTAGGGGCAAAGCATATTTTATACACGCTATTCCAAGTGATTTTAAATGAAGGCGACGAGGTTATTATTCCTATTCCTTATTGGGTGTCTTATCCAGAACAAGTGAAATTAGCTGGCGGCGTACCAGTTTATGTTGAAGGTACACGTGAACAAAGCTATAAAATTACAGCGGATCAACTGAGAGCAGCTGTGACAGACAAGACAAAAGCAGTGATTATAAATTCTCCTAGTAACCCATCAGGGATGATTTATTCTCGTGAAGAGCTTGCAGAACTTGCTGCTGTTGCAGAAGAAAAAGATATTTTAATCGTGTCAGATGAAATTTATGAGAAGCTTGTATACAATGGTATTGAGCATTTTTCAATTGCACAACTTTCTGATGCAGTGAAAGCACGTACAATCGTTGTTAATGGTGTGGCAAAATCTCACTCTATGACAGGCTGGCGTATTGGATATGCTGCAGGTGACGCAGACATTATTAAAGCAATGACTGACCTTGCATCACACTCAACATCTAATGCGACAACAACAGCACAATATGCAACTGTGGAGGCGTATAATGGCTCTCAGGATACGGTAGAGGAAATGCGTCAGGCATTTGAATCTCGTCTTGAAAAAATTTACCCACAGTTAAGTGCTATTCCTGGCTTCCATGTATTAAAGCCACAGGGTGCATTCTACCTATTACCAGACGTAGCAGAAGCTATGGCTCACACTGGCTATGATTCAGTAGATGCATTTGCTGCGGATATTTTAACAGAAGCAAACGTAGCAGTGATTCCAGGCTCTGGCTTCGGTACACCAACTACTATGCGATTATCTTATGCTACATCTTTAGACTTATTAGAAGAGGCAGTCCGTCGTATTGATACATTCGTAAAATCAAAATGGCAAGACTAATCCTTCTAGTCAACTTTGGAGGATTTCTATGAAAAAAATTATGATTAAAGATATGCCACAGCATATCGGTGAAACAGTCAAAATTGGCGCTTGGTTAGCCAATAAACGTTCAAGCGGAAAAATCGCGTTCCTACAGCTTCGTGATGGCTCTGGCTTTGTACAGGGCGTTGTAGTGAAAGAAGAAGTAGGCGAAGAAATTTTTGCTACGGCAAAAGGGATGACACAAGAAACTTCTATGTATGTGATTGGTGAGGTGAAAGCTGACGAACGTTCAAGCTTTGGCTGTGAGCTTGCTATTACTGGTATCGAGGTACTACATGCAGCAACAGATTTCCCAATCACACCAAAAGAACATGGTCCAGAATTCTTAATGGATAACCGTCATTTATGGCTGCGCTCCCGTAAACAACATGCCATTATGAAAATTCGTAATGAAATTATTCGCGCTACTTACGAATTTTTCAATAACAACGGTTTTACAAAAATGGACCCACCAATTTTAACAGGTTCTGCGCCTGAAGGTACTTCAGAGCTGTTCCATACAAAATATTTTGATGAAGATGCTTATCTATCTCAATCTGGTCAGCTATACATGGAAGCTGCTGCGATGGCTTTAGGAAAAGTATTCTCATTCGGTCCAACTTTCCGTGCTGAAAAATCTAAGACTCGTCGTCATTTAATCGAGTTTTGGATGATTGAGCCTGAAATGGCATTCGTAGAGTTTGAAGAAAATTTAGAAGTACAAGAGCAATATGTAGCGCATATCGTACAATCTGTACTTGCAAACTGCAAATTAGATTTAGAGCGACTTGGCCGTGATACATCAACACTTGAAAACATTAAAGCGCCATTCCCTCGAATTTCTTATGATGATGCGATTAAGCTTTTACACGAACAAGGCTTCGACGATATTGAGTGGGGCGATGATTTTGGTGCGCCACATGAAACAGCGATTGCGAATTCATTTGACAAACCAGTATTTATTACTTGTTACCCAGTAGGCATTAAACCGTTCTATATGCAACCACACCCAGATCGTGATGATGTTGTATTATGTGCTGATTTAATTGCACCAGAGGGTTACGGAGAAATTATTGGTGGTTCTGAGCGAATTCATGACTACGATTTATTAAAATCACGTCTGGAAGAGCATAACCTATCATTAGAGGCCTATGCTTGGTATTTAGAGCTTCGCAAACATGGCTCTGTCCCACATTCAGGTTTTGGTCTTGGGTTAGAGCGAACTGTAGCATGGATTTCAGGCACAGAGCATATCCGTGAAACAATTCCATTCCCACGTTTACTAAACCGCTTATATCCATAAGCTAATCAATTTAAAAGTCGCGTAGTGAACTATCTACGCGGCTTTTCTACTTACTTAAAGAAGGAGTCTGGAGAATAATGAACATAAATAATCATCGGCTCCGTACATGGACTGAGCAGAGAATGGTTCCCATTCCTCAGCTTTTTTTTCAGTTTTATAAGGAGTTAAATATGGAGGATGAAGAGGCACTGATTGTCATGCATTTATTGGCCTTTCATATGGAAGAGAATGACTTCCCAACACCTAATGATCTAAAAAATCGTCTCACAATGTCTGATAATGATATCACATCACGTTTACAGCGATTAATGCAAAAGGGTTTTCTTGAAATTACACGAGATGTCGACGCGGGCGGCAAGCTATATGAAAAGTATTCCGTATACCCGCTATGGGAGCGCATTTTACAGATGATCGATATGAAAGAGCAGCAACAAACGGCAGTGACACTTCAACAAGAAGAAGGAGAGATATTCCGTCTTTTTGAAGAGGAAATGGGGCGTCTTTTATCTCCTTTAGAACTTGAAAAAATTGGATGTTGGCTTGATGAGGACAAGCATAGTCCCGCACTCATCAAAGAGGCGCTAAAGGAGGCTGTCTTTGCTGGGAAACTGAGTATTCGCTATATTGATCGCATTTTATTAGAATGGAAAAAGAAAAATATTACAACACCACAAGCCGCACAAAAGCAAAGTGAACAGTTCCGTGAGAAACAGACATTTAACAGAGCACCAGCTCGAACAGTTCAACAAGAAACGCAATCAACGGGGAGAGTTCCATTTTATAATTGGTTGGAAGAAAGAGAATAGGGGGGCATCCAGTTTGTTATCGAAAAAACAGTGGGAGCATTGTCTAGAAGAAATGGATCGAATGTTTCCGGACGCACATTGTGAGCTCGTTCATGATAATGCTTTTGAGCTAACAATTGCCACATTATTATCTGCGCAATGTACAGATGTACTTGTCAATAAAGTAACGAAAACCTTATTTCAAAAATATAAAACACCAGAAGATTATTTAGCTGTTTCTATAGAGGAATTGCAACAGGATATTCGCTCTATTGGCCTTTATCGCAATAAGGCGAAGAACATTCAGGCTCTATGTCAACGTTTACTAGATGAGTACGATGGTGAAATCCCTGCAACACGTGAAGCCTTGGTGACGTTACCAGGTGTAGGACGAAAAACGGCCAATGTTGTGCTTTCAGTAGCCTTCGATATTCCAGCACTTGCAGTGGATACCCATGTGGAGCGAGTATCCAAACGCCTAGGGCTCTGTCGATGGAAAGATTCGGTGCTTGAAGTGGAAGAAACGATTATGAAGAAAACGCCAATGGAGAAATGGTCAAAAACGCATCACCAATTAATTTTCTTTGGACGTTATCATTGTAAGGCCCAAAATCCTGGATGCCGTACTTGCCCTTTACTGGACGATTGTCGTGAAGGGCAAAAGCGTTTAAAGAAAGGCCTGGTGAAGGAAGCGTGAATAGTGAAGCCATAGCAAAAGAAAAGGTTGATGCATGGTTTGCCCAATGGACTTCTCTACAAGCCGCTATCCATAAAGCACATGATGCAAGAAATGGACTGGCAAAAGGGCTAATGGAAGATGCCATCGAGCTATTTGAACAACTTGTGCAAGCTGCAGGCGATGAAGTGCTACCGATTAATGGTGTTGAGCGACTAGCCTTTATTAAAGCTAAGCCAGGTCAATATGCATGCTATCGTCAACTAGATGAGCTATTTAAAGAAACGAAAAAGCGCGCAGCACGACTGCGAATTCAAGCTAATGGATAGAACAGGTAAAGTGAAGGATAGGACGCGAAAAGTGACGGATAGACCGTGTAGAGTGGCGGATAGATCGTCAAAACTGACGGATAGCCTCAGAGCCTTCATCAATAAAAAAACCGAGAAGCAGTTCATTCACTGCTTCTCGGTTTTTTTCTTTATTCTGAGCTTTGGTCTTCTTCATTTGGGTTGGTAGGCTCGGTAGGAGGTGTTGGCTGCTGATTTCCATCATTATTGCCATTGTTTCCACCGTTGCCGTTATTTCCATGCCCATTGCCATTCCCGTTATTACCATTATTATTGTTGTTATTGCCGTTGTCGCCATTGCCATTATTGTTATTACCTTGATCATTGTCCTCTTGATCAGGATCAATCGGTAAATCAATATCTGGTTCATCTGGATCTTCCGTTTCCAAATCTTCCTCAGGGGTACTTGTGATCTGGAAGGTAGTTGTCCCAGGCTCACTGCGTGTGCCGTCTACAATGGCTACGACAGAGATTGTATAGTTACCATCTTCAAGCGTGTTAGCAACAGTTAAGCCTTTCGTGTCTGCTGTGCCAAGGATAACCGTTTCTCCACCTTCACGTGTGGCAGAAACTTCAAATGAAGTTGGTAATGGTTCATCGGTTTCTGGATTTAGGATGGCATCATGTTCCCAAGAAATATTGATCGACTGTGCTCCTAAATCTAAGCTTGCTGAAACATTATAAGGTGTAGATAGCTCTGGCGCCTCATAGACCTCAGAAACCTCTGTTGGTTCAGTTCCGCGAACGAATAACTCTGTTTGACGTAGTTCGCTAGGTGTATAGTCACTTGCCAATCTTAAAGGATTAGAGCCTACTTCCACCGTTGCTTCTACAACAGTACTTGGCTTTTTGAAGCTAGCTGTCTCAACATTTGCTGAAATCTCTTGCATAATTGTCTTAAATAGGTTTTGTGGTAATCGACGTTCTTCCCACGTTGTAATTGGATCAAAGTGTTTTTCATAGCCACTCCATATAGCGATGGAATAGTTAGTTGTGTAACCAGCAAACCATGAATCTGGCACACTTGTATTCGGTAAATTATATTTGTTAAAGTCTTCTGCTGAATAGTTAGTTGTACCTGTTTTACCTGCGATATCTAAGCCAGGCACATTGGCTGCAGTTCCTGAGGCATCAGGCTTATTGCCGACTACATCACGTAGCATGTCTGTTACCATGTAAGCCGTATAATCATTCATAGCCACTTTAGACTCAGGTGTATAGTTTTTAGACGTTTTACCATCACGATAAACAATTTTTGTAATCGAATGCGGATCTGTATAGACCCCGTTATTACCGAAAGCAGCATAGGAAGCTGCCATTTGAATAGGGGAGATAGTAATAGCACCACCACCAATTGCATCGGACTCATAGAGGTTTTCTGTTTCTATCCCTAAACGTCCAACAAATTCCTTGGCTTTTTCAGTGCCAACCTCCTGTAATGCTTTAACAGCTGGAACGTTTCTTGAAGCATATAATGCTTTACGTGCAGTCATAGCACCCATATATCTGCCATCCCAGTTTGTGATTGTTTGCTTTGTGCCTGTATAGTTCATTGGTTCGTCGACAAGTGTTTGACCTGTAGACCATTTTAAATATTCAATTGCTGGCCCATAGTCGACTAACGGTTTCATTGTGGAACCTGGTTGATTATTTGTTAAGTCCTCGGCATAATTCCAGCCACGTTCTGCACCATATTTACGACCGCCACCAACGGCTTGAATGGCACCAGTTTTTGTATCAACGACCGCCACACCTGACTGAATTTCTTCAGTTGGGAAATTACTATCATCATTCATGACATTCTCTACAACTTGTTGAGCATTTGGATCAAGTGTCGTATAGACTTTGATTCCTTCTGCCATTGCCGAACCATCACCATTATTTTCTAATTCATTAATAACAATATCCAGGAAGGCATCATATTTGGAACCTGCAAATGATTGACGTGTTGCATCATCCGCTAAACCTGATTGAACTTCTGCTTTTTTTGCTTCTTCCATTTCGGCTTTAGAAATTTTTCCGTGTTGATACATTAATCCTAAAACGGTATTACGTCGTTTTTTTGCAAGCTCAGGGTTTTTTAATGGATTATACGCATTTGGTCGTTGCACTAACCCTGCTAATAATGCTTCTTCATCTAATGTTAAATCTTTTAATTCTTTACCATAGAAGTATTGTGCGGCTGTGCCGAAGCCATAGATACGACCTGACATAAGCATTTTGTTGAAGTACATTTCAAAAATTTCTTCTTTTGTATACTTACGCTCTAATTGGAAGGCAAGCCATGCTTCCTGTGCTTTACGCTTTAATTTCTTCTCGTTTTGTAAAAATGAGTTTTTAACTACTTGCTGTGTTAAAGTCGATGCACCTTGCGCACCAAAGCCATCACGGAAGTTTGCAAGGATTGCACCGCCTAGACGATAAAAATCCATCCCATGATGCTCAAAAAAGCGTACATCTTCTGTAGCCAGAATCGCATTGATCATATCTTCAGGTATATCTTCATATTTTATATATTTACGGTTTTCAGCACCGATTGTTGCAAATAATTCACCGTTTTTATCGTAGAACTCTGAAGAAACAGGATCTTTCAGTAATTCTTCATCGAGCTCTGGAGCCGTGCTTGCATAGAAGGCAAATAATGCAGCTCCTCCAATTAAGCCTGCTACACCGATTGCTAAGACTGTTAAAAAAATGCGTTTAAACCATGACTTAGCGGATGAGGCTGGTTTCGTTTTTTTATTTTTATTTTTTTCAGCGAGAGCTTTTTGATGCTCTCCACGTGTTCGACGACGTTCAGTCATTCTTATTTCTCCTCACTTTCAGACCCGTAGCATTTTGCATCAATCAATTGTTGGATAATGGGTAAATAATCGATACGCGGATAATAGCTCGTGGGAATTTCATATGCCTCTTCTTCGATAATCGAAAAGGGTATCGATTTACGATTGCCATTTTCCATTGCTTGCCAGGCCTTTTGTAAAACTTTGTATGGCACAATAAAATATCGTTCAAAAGCAGAAAAACGAACGATAATAAAAGCCACACCATTTTGTTCCGTCACTTGCTGCATATGTGTCATTTGATGCTCATGAATATTTTTTAAGGGGAAACTTGTTTTGGAAGCAGTTTCCTTTGCATCAAAATCTATATAATGCCCTTCCCAAACACCATTGTAGTCGGTTGTAGAGGGTGTTCGAAAATAAGCTTCACGAATGACAGCAGCACTTCGTGAAGGGTACTCTACTTTGACGATTTGCACAGGAACAGGTTTCTTATGAATGATAGCAAGTCGTCTTTTTATATAATAGTCGTTTGCTTCATTAATTTCATCTTCTAGCGTCTTCCCACGATTACTAAAAGATAAATCTTTGTTTTTGCTCTTTTTTTCTGTTTTCTGTACAGAAGCATTTGGGGTATACAATTTCCCGTTTGGATAACGAATTGTCATTAAGCTCACCCTTTACCTTACTGCTTTTCTATCCACTAGTTTACCATGTTTTAATAGCTGTTCTCTACCTCAATCATTCATGAAATTGTTACTAGAATAGTAGAAAACAAATGGTAAGTAGGAATAATTTGCGTCGAAAAATCGCCAGCTTTATTCTTACTAGAATCGCCAAAATAACTGATAAATTTAAGTAGGTCATTGGGATGAAAATATAATCACACAGTGACCTTTCATTCATGACGATTTTTTTTGTCAGAGGTTCACTATTAAAATTTTATCGAAAATCTTCTTCTTTCAGCTAACTTACGCTTATTTTGTCACGCATGAAGGTAATTCTATACATACGAGGAATACTAAAGTTAAAGCAAAGGAGGCGTTATTTTGAACAAGTTAGAACAATTAGTTGCGCAGTTAGATCTGGTCAATCAATTACTTTTCACGAGAGTGTCGCTGGAAAACAATGCTCATAGTTTGCATTTTTTTATGCAACTTAAAGCGGTTAGCCAGAAAGTAAGCTTAGCAGAAAAGAACTGGCAAGTAAAGAATGCTTGTTCGCCTATTAGTAGTGAAAAATCATAGACTTTGGTACACTTATCTCATAAGCAATTGAACTAACGCAATAGCATGAAGATTGAGACATTATTTTCCACAAAGGTGTGGTAAATAGGTGTCATAAACAGTGATATTTCCATTGCTGACGTGCAAAACAAAACATACTCACCATGTATATGCCGTCACTATGAAATATATTTGCTATGTGTAATTGTTGAGAGATGAGGTGCAAAATTGTTAGTTATCCAGCAAACATCCAAATTAATAGATGAATGTGATCAGTGTGTTTCACGTTTTTGGCAAATGCGTGAGGAAGATCGGACACCTGATTTTTTTCAAGAGGTAAAGCCACATGCAGATGAAATCCATCAATTTTTGAAGGAATGGCAGCAAGAAGCCAATAAATGGATTCAAAAAAATCGACCAAAATACATGCATACGCAACAAATTGCTTCAGTCGTTGAATCGATGGAGCAATTTGTTGTGCAATCTTTTTATAAAGAAACAAGTAAAAAACGTTTTTTAGATGCCATTCATTCTACTTCCTATACTTTGAAAATATTTGAACGATTAGTTAAGGAGGGAGAGAAGGATGCTATCGAAGAAACGAACGATTAGTGAGCTTTTACATGAGTGGAGATATGATGAAGAACTTAAAGAGCGTATCCTGCATTGGCAAACATTAGAAGGGCGTCCAGCTAACTATGCACCATTTCCTAGGAATTTACACCCCTCTTTAGTGAAAGCTCTACAGACAAGGGGTATTGAGCAGCTTTATACCCATCAGCGAGAGGCATTTGATTTGGCACAGAGTGGTACGTCTTTTACTGCGGTTACACCAACTGCTTCAGGTAAATCCTATTGCTATCATCTGCCAGTGCTACAAAAAATAATGGAGGATAAAAATGCACGTGCCATTTATTTATTTCCAACAAAGGCACTGGCACAGGACCAGAAAAATGATTTGAATGAACTTATTGAGCAAAGCGGTGAGGAGATTTTAAGCTATACCTATGATGGAGATACGGCTCCAGGCATTCGCCAAAAGGTTCGTAAGGCAGGGCATATCGTGATGACGAATCCTGATATGCTTCATTCAGGGATTTTGCCGCATCATACAAAATGGGTTTCACTTTTTGAAAATCTACAATATATTGTGATTGATGAATTGCATACATACAAAGGTGTGTTTGGTTCCCATGTGGCGCATGTTATTCGGAGATTAAAAAGAATTTGTGAGTTTTATGGGAGTAAACCTGTGTTTATTTGTACATCCGCTACCATAAAAAATCCTAAAGAGCTTGCTGAGTTGCTAACGAATGAATCACACATGCTCATTGCTGATTCGGGTGCTCCAGTTGGTAAGAAAACCTTTCTTTTTTACAATCCGCCGATTATTCATAAAACATTTGGCGTGCGTAGAAGTGCTGTATTAGAGGTAAGTGATTTAGCTAAGAGGTTGTACACGGCTGGCATTCAATCCATTATTTTTGCCAAAAGCCGGGTACGCGTAGAAATGATTGTAACCTATTTAAAGGAACTTACACGTAATAAGCTGCTCGATGAATCTGTACGTGGCTATCGAGGTGGGTATCTGCCATCTGAGCGACGTGTCATCGAAAAAGGCTTGCGTGATGGGACAATCCAAACAGTAGTTAGCACCAATGCATTAGAATTAGGTGTCGATATCGGTCAATTACAAGCATGTATTATGACAGGTTACCCAGGAAATATTGCGAGTGCTTGGCAGCAAGCAGGACGTGCAGGGAGACGTCAGGATGAAGCATTGATTATTTATGTTGCGCAATCTTCCGCGTTGGACCAGTATGTGGTCAATCATCCACTATTTTTACTAGGCAGTACACCAGAGGAAGCACGTATTTATCCAGAAAATATGCTGATTTTAATGGATCATTTGAAATGTGCTGCCTTCGAGCTACCTTTTTCAACAGGCGATATGTATGGAGAATATGACATACAGGAATTGTTGGAATATTTAGCAGAGGAAGGGGTAGTTTTTAAGACGAGTGATAAATGGCATTGGATGAGTGATCGTTTCCCGGCGCATGATATTAGCCTACGTTCAGCGTCACAAGAAAATGTAGTCATTATTGATCTTACTATTCCTGCACAGACAAAGGTTATTGGTGAAATGGATCGACATAGTGCCATGACACTCTTGCATGAAGAAGCCATTTACTTGCACCAAGGTATTCAGTTCCAAGTAGAGAAGCTTGACTGGGAAGAAAAGAAAGCCTATGTACGTGAAGTAGATGTTGATTACTATACAGATGCCAATCTAGCAGTTGAAATGAAAGTTTTAGAGGAAGATCGTAGCCGTTCATATGCAGGTGGTACAATTTGCTTTGGCGATGTTGGCTTAGTTGCACAAGCAACGATTTTCAAGAAAATACGCTTCGGCACACATGACAATATTGGCTCAGGACCTATACATTTGCCACCAGATGAAATGCATACAAGTGCTTCGTGGTTATCGTTCAATAACACACCTCAGTGGTCAGAGGCAGAGCTTACGGATGCAATGACTGGAGTTGCTTACGCAATGAATGCGTTTATTCCAATATTCATTCAGTGTGATAGCAGTGACGTAGCAGTAGTTCCGCAAGTAAAAGCATCCCATAATGAGCTGCCTACGTTTTTTGTCTATGATAAGTATCCTGGTGGTATCGGGCTAAGTGAAAAAGTCTATGATTTATGGGAGGATCTATTGACTAAAACTTTTCAACATGTGGCGAATTGTCCTTGTGAGTCAGGGTGTCCATCCTGTATAGGGGCTCAAGATAGTTTACATGAAGGGAAGAAGAGGGTAATAGAACTTCTTCGAATATTAAATGATTAAACCAAATTAAATTAAAATGAAATTAAAAGAAGGCTTAAGGGATGACCGTGTTAGTTCCTTAAGCCTTCTCCATTTATTAATTTATAAATCTTTTTGAGGTTAATACCAGTTAGTCCTAAAGCATCAGGATGTTTTTGATCTCATACCGGGCCAGAAATTTGACATTCGAAAATCATTGAGTGGAGATTATGGCAAACAGTACTGTTGTGCACATAATTTAAGGAATCGATGTCTACTAACCTTGTAACCTATATTTACTTCAAGCTTACATAAGCCAATTTAAGAATAGTTGCGTCCCATTTCCAAATCTTATTAGCATGTTAGAAAAATTACGAAGTAACAATCTTGTTCTAGGAATGATTACAAATTGAAAAGGGGGTTTAAGGTAATAATATAAGGACTTTAGGTATTTTGAACCAATTTTATTATCTGAATGAAAAGGAATTAAAAAATCTGACACTCAAATATTTAAGAAAGCCTTGGAGCTTCTGAATGTTTCTCCTAATGTATATTTGTTGGAGACCGCACCAAAAATAATGTGATTGCTGCTCAAAATATAGGGATGAAAGGGAATTTGGGGTAACATCAGAAAATGCGAATTTCCAACGATAAGCATTTTTTATGACAATTACCTCGATTTTAACAAATGTCAAAAAGGCTTGTAATTATTTTATATCATACAAGTATTTTTTTTTAATCACAATTTCGGCTATTGCTAAACTGAAAATCCAGCAAAGCCATACTGCAATCGTATATGAAAGATCATAGGAAAGATCTAATCCATTATGTGTAATTGCGACCATGATATAAATAATCATATTGGCAAAGGATAGAAAGAAACTTCGGATGATCCATTGACTATGCCGTAAGACATCTTTTCTTTTTATATATATATAGCCTAATATTGTTGTTATAAGCCAAAGTGTATTTAAGATAAGAAACCCTATTGTACTTGGCCAGCCACCTGTCGCAAAGAACGAAACGTATAAACCGGCTATAAAGTTTAACACAATAGATAAAACATAGACTCGACCATTCCATCGGTGAAATGTTAAAGATTTTAAACGTAATCTCTTAATTATTCCGAGAGGTCCTGTAAGAAGTGCAATTATCGCAAGTATAATATGAACTCGTATCATCAATACCCATAGCATTTGATTAGAAAGAAGTTCATCTTTTTTTGATAGGAATCCCTGAAAACTTGGATCAACTACAAAATTCTTTGTTAGTGTATGCATTACCCACATTCCTGAAATAATTAATAAAATCGTAATTAGGAATTTGCGTTGCTTCATTTACCTATCCTCCTCAGTTTTATAAAAGTATAGAAGGATTAGTCATTATAAATGAGTGCAAAGAGTATGCAAGCGAATAATGTCCAACTATACAACTTAAAACTTTAAAATTCTTCTTCAAAAAATCCTCAGTTTTTTTCTGAATCATTTATTATCTAAGTTTTTTAAAATCATGCGCATAATTCGAATTGTTACCATTACCATACATATCTCCAGCTCCACCCATAATTAAAATAGTACCTTCAGCGTTCGGATCGGTTATTCCTATGGCATCAATTTCTATGTCATTAACGCCACTTTTGACTAGTCTTTTCCCTGCAACTGTTATAAACTCTACTATTACATTTTTAGGTAAAAAATTGCTGCAGGTGCAAAAAACTCAAAAGTAATTGCAGCAATTTAATCGATCCCACCAAATAAAACAATTTGAAATTTCATACACTTACTGTTTTTTTATTATCAGACTGAACCATTATATAGTATATGCTTGGTTGTAATTAATGAAATTGTGAATTATTAATGAAAAAACCCTAAGTTGGGGTCATTTAAGAAGAGTAGTTCTCCTTTAATAAGTGATCTTCAACAATTGGTGCGATTCTTGAAGAAGGTTAGCTTTACCTATAGAACTAACAGGGGCTTTCGTGGAATAAGAAGATTTATAATAATCAATCTTTCTTATGAAAAGAGTTCTTAAAAATAAAGAAAGCTATCGTTTTATTAACATATTTATTCAAAACGATAGCTTTTAAAATAGAAATAGTAATCTCTACATCTTTTATATTGGGATTCATAAGTTCACCTTACTATTACTTGTTTCTAGACAATTAAAGTATACAAAAATCGGTGAATTTTTTTGTGCATGCAATTTTGTGAAAATCCCAATAATTATTTTAATTTATAACTAGAATAGGAAAAAATTATCAAATTAAAAAGAAACTTATCTATAAATAAAGAGTGTTAGAGTTCAACTATTGCTTATTTAAATTTATGATTAAGATGTTCAGACACGACCTTTCTTTGCTAAATTCTAATGAATTAATTGAGGTCTTTCCATACATTAATAGCTAAATATATAATTATTTGGAGAAAAGAGTATGTACTTCTTCTAAGTGTGCGATATACTAAAATGTAAGGAATTCCTAATTTTGAATGAGATTTTAGTTGTAGAAACTTTAATATATGTGGAAAAACTTATAAAAGAGAGGACTATAAAATGAAAAAGAAAACAGTTTTATTGACAGGAGCTAGTGAAGGGATAGGCTTGGAACTAGCAAAAATATTTGCTGCAAAAGGTGATAGACTAATTTTGATTGCCCGTAACCATATGAAATTAAATGAAGTGTTTCGAAATCTCAATCAACTTACTGAAGTAATTATAATTGAGAAAGATTTATCAGAAATTGGAGCGGCAAAGGAAATTTATGATGAAATAAAGTCTAAAGGAGAACAAATTGATATACTTGTTAATAATGCAGGGATGGGGTTACAAGGGTATTTTCACCAAATGTCAGAGCAAGAACAGCTACGTATGATTCAATTGAATATTATGACTTTAACTGAACTTACTCATTTATGCATTCAGGATATGCTTAATAGTGGTTACGGTCGTGTAATGAATATAGCTTCTATTTCATCTTTTGTTGCAACACCTAGTATGGCTGTCTATGGAGCAACTAAAGCTTATGTATTGTCTTTTTCAGAAGCATTAAATATAGAACTTCAGAACAAAGGAGATTTTTTAGTAACAACTATTTGCCCTGGACCAACTAAAACAAACTTTTCAAAAAATAATAATATGAATAAATTGGATCAAATAGCAAATATTGTTGGTACCCAACCAGACAAGGTAGCAAAAATAGCTTATAAAACATTAATAAAGAAAAAAATAATTAATATACCCGGTAAACGTTACAAAGCTACTATATTAAGTACAAAGTTATTACCAAGATATATGGTACAATTTTTTATTGGCAAATTGATGCTAAGAAAATGAGATAGTATAAGGTTTGATAGGTAATTGAAAATCGGAATTATCATAATAATTTTAAATAAAGTTAGTTATATAAATAACTAACTTTATCTGAATCGGAGATGTTTTAATGGCGAAACCAATGGGAAAATCAAAGCAGGAATTAGTACAGGCGGCAATGCAATGTTTAGTAGACAACGGGATAGGAAATTTTACATTGAAATTGGTCGCATCATATGCTGATGTAACACAAGGTACTATTTATTACCATTTCAAGACAAAAGAACAAATTCTTTTAGAAATAATTAAATTTATATGTGAGGATTCTTGGGGAAAACTACTTGCAAATGATCAATTCACAATAAGCGCTGCTCTTGAATCTGTAAAAAGTCGTTATGAAAACGATGTATTCTATCATAAATTATTAATTGCATTGGTAGCACTAGGATTTAATAATCGCTTAATAAAAGAACAACTTGGACAAGTTTTAACGAATGAAAATGATAGTTTACTTATTGGTTTAAAAAGAATATGGAAATCATCTCCAATTAAAGGCGTGTCTTTAACAACATGGAGCATTTTTTTTAATGCATTGATTGATGGTATAGCAATACAGCTTGTTACATGTGAAAATTTCCCATTAGATACTTTCTATGAAGAACTAGAAAAAATACTTAATACTATCCATCAATTAGATAATTAATTAGTAATGGAGGATTCACATGAGATATTTTCTATCATGGAGATTTTTAAATTGAGTGAAAACTTAGTTTTTAGATTTGCTGGATAGTAATTCTGTCAATGATCAATGTTGATTAAGTTGTAAAATCAATGGAAAAATATCACGTCTGTAGATGATCTAGTTTCTACTTTAAAAGAGAGTTCCTCTTTTAAAGTAGAAATCACCATAACAAACTTTTTACGAAGGAGGAATCTCTATTGGCTAAGAAAAGCATGATTTTCAACCTACTTCAAAACTTTCTTTTGGAGGAAGAAGTTCAAACAATTTTAGCGGAATTTGATTTTACAGATACTACAAATAAATGTAAGGTTTCGACACTCAATTGGCGCTGTATCATTCTTCCTCGAATCAATAGATTTAAAACAGGATGGTACTATATGCAGTAGTTAGAATATCTATGTTTTATCATCGTAGCCAATCGTACTTATTTTTCCATCTATAAATCGATCGCTACATCCAATCGAAACAAGATTTTGCCATTGAGTAAAAGGACAATGTCCATTTAAACCGTAGAAAAGACTTTTCCTAAAAAATAATTTTAAGTGGAAAATAGATTATATTTATTTACATTAATTACATTAAATGTTATATTGATGTTAGAGATAGTTAGTTGACTAACTAGAAAGGGGGATAAAAAAAATAATCAGACCTCACATCACCACACCACACCACACCACATCACACCTCATCTAAGAAAGAACTAAAGAAACATACGCTAAAAGTAATCGATTGAACACTTTTCCATGGTTTCAATTAAAAACATGTATAAACATATTGACACGCTTTTGAAAACACTGAAAAGATGGATAAAACTGCTTGTAGATAATGTGAGAATTTAGGCATAGTTTTTAAATTCAAACGAGGGGTCATGAATCACTCTTTGGTCTCTGCGAAAACGGCTGAAAATACTTTGAATCATGATTAAGATCAATAATCACAGAAAATACGTATACGAAACATTCTTCTATAATCAAAAAAATTGTACCTTTTTCGTAATCCAGTACGCCAAGTAAACAAAAACTTTTACTATTTTTATGATTTTGTATTCTTTAAAAATAAACCAGAGTTCAAAACCGCCATATCGAATAGTCCATCTTCAAAATTGTGCTTCAGTTAGGTTCAACTGTTTTACTTTAAGGATAGATGGCGATAGGGTTTTTTTCGTATAGCCATCAGAAATGAAGAGAAACAACATAGTAGTTTTTAATAAACGAAGTGTTTTTCATTTTGAGCACTAGTTGACTTCGTGCATTTCTTTTGCACATTCGATTGTCTGAATAATCACTTTTCATTTGCGTGAATTTCATGAAGGTTTTAGTCTACATTTAATTTAAGAATTAGGGGGATGTATTTAAATCTATGTTTAAATTTTTTAAAGAAGTAATTCATTTAATGAGACAAACTGATGATTCGTGGTTATTGTATACAACCTCTAATGAAGATTCTCAATCAGAGTTAAATGCTTTGAATATAACAGAGACTGATTCTGTTGTATCAATTACTGGAAGTGCATGTAGAAGTTTAGCTTTATTAACAAAAGGTCCTAAAAGATTATATTCTATAGATGCGGATGAAAAACAAAATTATTTAATGGAATTAAAATTAAGTGCCTTTCAACATTTAACTTATGAAGAACTTTTAGCTTTCCTAGGTATATATCATACCAAAGAAAGATTAAATTATTATCAAAAAATTAAAGTTGATTTGTCATCTAATGCGTTGGAATTTTGGAATAAGCATAAAAAAGAGATTGAAAAAGGCATTTTATTTACTGACAGGCAGGAACTTTTTTATCGTCATATAGTTGGTCCGGGGATAAAACTATTTCACAGAGCGGGAATAAAGGAAATTCTTAATTGTAGAACGATTGAAGAACAAAGAATTGCTTATGAAAAATTAAATAATGGTCGTTGGGAGAAGAATCTAAAATTACTATGCAAGAAGGGGTTTTACAAGCACATTTTAAAAGATCCTAGCTACTTCGTTTATAGCGAGGTGAATTCTTTAGGTGAATTTTTGCATTCCCGACTAGAATACACGCTTAAAAATCATCCGGTTAAAGATAATCATTTGCTTACATTTTTATTAACAGGAAATTACATATATGAACGTTCATTACCGGTTTATTTATTAAAAGAAAATTACGAGAAAATTCGTAAATACGCAAATCGAGTAGAAATTGTAACCAGTCCAATTGATTGTTATTTGAAATCAATGCCAGATAATTTCTTTAATAAGTATTCTCTTTCTGATATTTCAGGCTGGGTTTCTGATAAGCTTTTTGACAAAATTCTTAACGAAATAATTCGTACAGGTGAGAATGAAAGTATCTTTTGTTATCGGAATTTTTTAGCAACGAGAAAAATTCCGGAAAAATATTTTGAACAGATTGAGAGAAAAGAGAATATTATAAACCAGTTAAATAATGATGATCGGTCTTTTGCTTTTACATTTGAAGTTGGAAAACTAAAAAAAGGAAGTGAAAAATGATGTCTGTGTATAAAGTGATTTTATGTGATCCTGAAATTAATTTAGAAGCTTATATTGTTATAGATACTATTGTAAATGGAATGAGTGCAGGTGGTCTTAGGATGACGAGCAACGTTACGTTAGAAGAGGTAGAACAATTGGCTCAAGTGATGACGAAAAAATACATTATCTCTGGAGCACGCATGGGTGGAGCCAAATCAGGAATTGTATATGATCCAGAAAAGCACGACCGAGAGAAGTTATTAAAGAGATTTGCAGAATTAGCGAAGCCATTTTTAACAGAGAATTATTTAATAGGCGAAGACTTAGGAATAACAATAGAAGATATAGAAAATATTTATAAATCAATTTACTTTGACCCAGTCTCAGCAATGAAAAGTAAGCTTGAATTACAAGGAATAAAAGTGGAAGTTCCTCAAGATACAACATTAAATGTACTATTTAATAAGGAAAATTCAATAAAGTTGGTAGGCTCCACTATCATTAATTCGACACTGATGGTTTTAAAAAAGTTAGAGAAGTCTATAGAGGATACCAAGGTAGGAATTCAAGGATTTGGAACAATCGGTCAGGTAAGCGCAGAAGCTATCTATAATCTGGGTGGAAAAATTATATCAATTGAAGATAAAAAAGGATGTATTTACTGTGACAGAGGTTTGGATATTCCTTATTTAATATCAAAAACAGATAAATTTGGAATAATTAATCGTGAAAAAATATTTGATCATTATATATTAAAACCAAATGGAGCATGGTTAGAGGATGCAGATTTGTTAATACCTGCTGCTATTAAACATTCTATAAATGAAACAAATGTAGATAGAGTGAAAGCTTCTGTAATTGTTGAAGCAGCAAACATACCAATTGAAAAAGGTATAGAAAACCTCCTTATAAACGAAGGAACTATTATTGTTCCAGATTTCATTTGTAATAGTGGAGCAGCTGCTTTTTTTGGAATGTTGGCTTCTGGACAAGCAAATTTCGAAGACATATTTGATAAAGTGGAAAAAAATATTAAGTTATCATTGGAAAATATAATGGAAAATACACATAAATATAACGGTAATATAAGGGATGCTGCTAATCATTATATTTTGGAAATGCAAAATAGTCTAGCATCTAGCAAGAAAATAAAAATATGAAAAAAAGATTTTTTCGTATTCCTTTGAATTACAAAGAATCAAGGAAATCGAAAAATACTATATGTATTTCGAAGTGAATAAATTTCTTCACTATTTAAAGGAAAGATTCAACCCGTTGAAATATCAGTTTTTATAGGGAGGTATTAAAATGCCATTTTTCTTTTTATGGGGATTCCTTGTGTGGTTAGGTGCAAGCCTTATTTTTAGGTTTTTAGGTCAAGTTTTTTTTATTCCTGATAACACGTTATTAATTGTATTGTCTTATATTTTTGTCGTTCCGTTGATTCTAGTTCTTACATTTCCAATTTATAAGTTGAAAAAAATTCAAGAGAATGAGGATAGAATAAAGGCCGCTGTGTTTATAGCTCTTCCTGGAATGCTAATAGACTCCGTTGTATTAATCTATTTTGATCAAGTTTTTGTAAATTTGTCTGTCGAAACAGATAGATTTTTCGCATCATGGTTAATGTGGGCATATTCATTAATTCTCTTTACTGGATTCTATAATAACAAAAAATAGGAGGGTTTGCCTTGTATAATAATATATTTATTACTGGGGGAAGTGGGGTACTTGGAACCTCTGTCATTGAGAAACTACATGATTTTAAATTACACTGTTTAGTTCACAATACTCCTTTAAAAAAAAATAATGTTAATACGATTATAGGTGATATACGTTTACCACAATTAGGGTTAAATAACGAAGATTATTTAGAATTGTGTGAAAATATAGATTTGATTGTTCATATGGCTGCACTTACAAATTTTAATATGTCGTATGAAAAAGTTTGTACTACAAATGTAACTGGGACTTTAAATATTTTGCAACTAGCAAAGGATGCAAAAGTACCTTTGTATCATGTTAGCACTGCATATGTTCACAATTTCAATCAAGAGGATTCTTATATTACAAAGGGCAACGGTTATGAGGATTCAAAAATAGAAGCTGAAAGATACTTATGTGACAGTGGTATCCCTCTTACAGTAATCCGACCTTCAATTATTTTAGGTGATTCTAAAACTGGAGAAATTGCTAATCAACAAGGATTTCACTTTATTGCCAAATTATTATTACAAAATCGAATCCCTATTATACCTGGTGATGCTGATTCAAAAATAGACATAGTATCTCAAGACTATGTTGCAGATGTTATTTCTCATTTAATAAGAAGTAACAATAGAGAAGGAGAATTTTTTGTGACACTGGGAAATAATGCACCGAAATTGGAGGAAGTAGTCAGTAATATTATACATTCAGGTATAGAAATTACAGGCCAGGCGCTTACAATGCCGAAAATAGTTTCTGGTGAGATATTTGACCGATTAATTAAACCAGTATTTTTACCAAAACTACCCTTTCAATATCGAAGAGAAATAAAAGTGGCATTGTATATGTTTAAGTACATAAATATTAGTGGCTCTTTACCTAGTTCAATGGAATTTCTGAGAGATACCATTGGGATGGAAGAACATCCCGATGTAAGTGGTGTTATATATAGTAATGTAAAGAATATTTTAGAAAATGAATTATTAAAAGCATCTGTATAGGAATATACCTGTTCAATGGATTTAGAGAATACTTTTGTCATATGCATTGTTATCGAAAAAAGTAAGGCAAGAATGATAATTAAGGGCGCGCGATTTAAAAACTAATCTTTTTTAAGCAATTAAATGTAAGTTTTAAAGTATTTTATTTACTAATTCTGGCTGTACGTATAATATGCGAAAAAAGCAAAATTCTCGTCGGTATTGAACTAATCGAATATAACTGTATGAATATTGAGGGAGCTTTAGAGGCTTTGAAAAAGACTAAATGGCACTTGAAAAGACCATATTACATGGAATGTTAAGAGAATATAGCTAAAAATTTCATACATTATATAAGAAAAGTATTCAGTTTATATCTGGTTCAAGCGGTGAATGACTTTTATCGTTTCGCTGAAGTGGCCTAATTAGAACCTTTCATTGCCTAATGATACTAAAATAACATTTCTTAAGGGAGAATCTTATGTGTGAAATTGAGAGAGAAGTTGTAATAAATATGTATCGAGATCATGTGAATAGTGGTTTTGCAAAACTGTCTGAACTAATGCAAGTACCCTTACAAGTTAAGTCCAATGGACCTTATGTGTATGACGAGACTGGAGAGAGATATTTAGATTGTGGAGGATACGGTGTCTTTTTATTAGGTCATTCTCATCATCGTATTATTGAAAGAATAAAGCAACAACTAGATAAGGATGCACTATCAAATAAGCTATTAATAAATCCGGAAATTGGTAAAGCTGCTAAAGCATTAGTAGAAATTACCCCCGAGAGTTTGGATTACGTGCTGTTTTTAAATTCAGGAACAGAAGCAGTTGAAGCGGGTTTGAAAATAGCAAGACTTAATAATCGAAGTACAATAATCTCCACAAAACAAGGCTTTCATGGGAAAACACTTGGAGCACTTAGTGCGACCGGTAGAAAGGAGTTTCAAGAACCTTTTAAACCACTCTTACCTAATGTTTTTCATGTTACATATGGATCGTTGGAAGATCTTGAAGCAACATTAAAAAATCATCAGGCAAATGCAGTTGTCATATTGGAACCTATTCAAGCTGAAGGTGGAGTAAACATACCGCCACAAGGTTACTTACTAGGTGTTAGAGAGTTATGTGATAAATATGAAGCATTATTAATAATTGACGAAATACAAACGGGTCTGGGTAGATTAGGTGATTGGTGGGGGATAAACCAAGAGGGGGTTATCCCTGATATGCTGCTAACAGGAAAAATATTAAGTGGAGGAATTATGCCTGTTTCTGCCGTTCTGGCAAATAAGAAAACATTTGAGCAATTGAATAAAAATCCTTTGCTTCATACCTCTACATATTCGGGAAATGCTTTGGCGATGGTAGCTGTACAAGAAACAATTAGTGTGATTCAAGAAG
Source organism: Lysinibacillus sp. K60 (assembly GCF_019731275.1). NCBI lineage: Bacteria > Bacillati > Bacillota > Bacilli > Caryophanales > Bacillaceae > Lysinibacillus > Lysinibacillus sp. K60. The sequence goes on from NZ_JAASJR010000003.1 coordinate 367,454, forward strand.
AGGGTCTTATTTTAAAAGCAAAAATAATAGGAGAAAGATTTCAAAAAAATTTTGAAGAAGTTCTGGAAGAAAATAAAGCCGTCCTTACCGATATACGAGGAAGAGGATTACTATGGGGATTCGAATTTAAAGATAGTGGGCTATCTGGGAGATTTATGATGGGGCTTTTGAAGAAAAAAATCATAGTATCAAATTCCTTAAATTCTAATAAAGTCGTTCGTATTACGCCACCTGCTATTTTAGATGATGAACAAATAGTATATATAGAAAATTCTATCAAAGAAGTAGTGAACCAAATTGCGAATATCAGAGTAAAAATATAATTATACGAAGGAGTTATATGATGGGGAAAATTATAATTACATCTTGTATACCAGCGACAAAAGCACTAGAAACCTATCTTAAAATTTCAGATTTTAGTGAGTATTCAAATTTTATAGATGTGATACGAGATATATCAGTAGAAGTAATAAATGATAATTCAAGTATATCGAAGTGGGAAGTAGATTTTGAAAATGGAGTTCTGTGCTGGAAAGAAAAAGATTCTTTTGATAGGGCTGCGTTAAGAATTAATTTTGAAAAATTCGAAGGTGATATTGATAAATTTATTGGGACTTGGATTGTGTCACAGGAAGAGGAGGATTCAGTAATAACATTTGAAGCAGAATATGATTTGGGCATGTCTTTATTAGAAGATATACTGGATCCAATTGCAGGTGATATTCTTGCACATACAATACAAGAAATATTAAAAGGGCTCTTTGATAATATTCATTTTAGGAGTATTAATATACAGACATTAGCCTTGAAGGAGGAGATTTGATGACACAATTTCTAGCAAAAGAACGTGCGGTATTAGAAAAATATTTCCCGGGTTTTGATGATTACTTAAAATCTTTCACTTTTGAAAAACGTGAAGAAGAAACGGAAATACTCATAAACAAGTTTAGAAACATAAATGGCACTTCTTTGTTGATTCCCAAAAAATATGGTGGTCTTGGAGCCAATATTATTGAAAGTCTATCCATTCAAAGAGCAATAGCAACAAGATCTCCATCGCTAGCAATTGCATATACGATGCACCATTTTTCAGTTGCATCTTTAGTAGAAATTGTTCAATCACATGGGGACTTAGATAGTGTATTAAAATTAATAGTTGAAGAAAAATTATTATTATCTTCTTGTTTTGCGGAAGGAAACGCAAATAATACTTTTTCTCCTTCAGTAAGTGCTGAAGACATAGGAGAGTATTATATTGTTAACGGTACCAAAAAACCGTGTACTTTATCGAAATCAATGGATATTTTAACAGGTAGTGTAAAGTTACCTGATGGAAGACTTGGTGTTTTCACAATCCCTAAAGATAGTCAGGGTATCGAAGTGAGAGACTTTTGGAAACATTGGATATTAAAGGGTAGTGAGACTGAAGAAATTGTATTAACAGATGTAAAAGTACCAAAAGAGTCAATGTTTGTTGCAGGTAATGAAGAAGAATTGCATCCTTCAATTGTAAGAGGATTAATATGGTTTGAATTAATAGTTTCTACATCTTATATTGGTGTTTGTTCCTCATTAATTGAGAAAGTAATTTCAAAAGGCAGTTTGCCTCCCTATGAAATGAGGAACATGGTATCATTGATAGAGGCAGCGATGAATGCAATTGAAGGTTTGGCACACAAGTTTAGCATGAATTATACTGAAAATGTGTTGTCAGAAGTAATTTTTGTACGTAAAAGTATTGAAGATATTATTAAGGGTGTTGCTTCCGATGCAACAAGACTTTTAGGTGGAATGCAATTTATAACGAATAAAGAGATTTCTTATCAATTATTAGTCTGTCAGTTACTTCATTTTCATCCACCAGCAAAACAAGAGTCTTTTCAAATAATGGATAATTTTTTTGCATATCCACCAGAAAGTGTTTTAAGCTAAATCGAGTATTTTTAAGAGTTTTCCCAATAAACATTTCTGCGTGGAAGGTGTCTAATTGAACAGCGCTTTCAATTATTAGAAAAAATATAATATTGATATGCTCCCCTTAAGGTAGACAGATAAAATATAAAAATCTGATTTATCTTAAGGGGGAGTTTTCTATGTCATTAGTTTACTCTGAAAAGTAGCTTTGAAATAAAGATCTGATGTTTATAAAAAAGATACGATATTTAAAATAAAGTCACGATGATTGTAAAAAGTTACGATTCATTTTTCACAAAGAAACGTTTAATTATTAAGTTTTTCTGTGGGATTCTTCTTTTTCCATTAAATTAAATTTTTGTATTTTCGCACGGAAAAGTGGAACTAATATTTAACAATTTATGCTGTATTGTAATCTGCTTTTGATAAAGAATAACCATAAATACGCTATCCCTTTATCTTGTAGATCGGATGGTACAGTGGATACTGCTTCAGATTTACTTAGGATGTTAAATTAGATAAAGAGGGCTTAAGGAATAAGTAAGTTCGTTCCTCAAGCCCTTTTATGTTTTATAAATATTATTAGTTACGGAAACGAAGGTTACCTTCTAGATTTGTGGGGAGGAGGAAGTCGATTTGCTATTCGATCATATGACGCAGTTTCTTTTTCATTTTCTTGATATTAAGATTTTATCAAGCAAAGCCTTGAGAGCCATTGCTTACTGTTTACCACAAAGGGGGACTGCTAATTTAATGCTTGGAGATCACCAATACAGACTGCCCAAAAATGGTGTTTACCTCTGCTCTGCTGAAAGTGCTCGCATCTTAAAGGTGGAATTAGAGAAGCTAACTACAGTTTACCTTATTACCTTTAATGCCCTCTCTCAAAGTGCAAAGCGATGGGAGACGAATGATGGAGGAGAAGTGATAAATCTTGAACAAACAGAAGAAATCATCCGTCTTTGTAACAGTCTTATGTCGCTGGTAGAGAGTCCCTTAAAGAGGACATTTTATAAATCCGCATTATGATTATATATTTTGCTTAGATAATGTGACGGATGAGCAGCTGACAGTATTACAAAAGCGAGGGCATGTTTATCGACTTGCGTGGAGTAGTTTATCATGGCGTGAAAAGTTGCTCGAGATTGCGAAAATCCTAGATACAGAGCTGGAAGCAAGGAAATGGTTGTTAGAATACCAGACTGTACAAGATGCCGTTGCTAGCTTAGCGTACACTTCCCCTGAGCACAGTATGTATTTTTGTTAGTGAGGGGGAATGAAGGATCATCGAGATATTGCAACAAATACAGATGTACTTCGTTTACTAACCGAACATAGACCACAGGCCAATTTTGAGCCAGGTGAAAAATATCAATATAGTAATACAGGCTATGTTTGCCTAGCGATGGTCATTGAAGAAGTATCAGGTATGTCCTATACCATGTTCATGTTACACCATATATTTAAACCGTCAGCCATGCAACGAATAAGGGTCATGAATCGGAGATATCAGCCTGAAAAGGTTGAGGATTTTGCTTTTGGCTATATCCGTGATGTGAATCGTGCATTATTTACCTTTCCTGACGATCTTCCAGGTTATGAATTTGTGAACTATTTAGACGGAATCCAAGGGGATGGAATGGGTCATTCAACGATAATGGACTTATTTTCGATTGACAGAGCGCTTAAAAAATGGTCATTTGCTTTGTGCTTCATCACTAGAATTGGCTATGTCCGCAACTGTAACAAAGGATGGCCAAAAAACACCATGTGGCTTTGGTTGGTTCATTGATCAATCACCAAAATAGGAAAAAAGGTATTTCATAGTGGTGGTTGGCCTGGTTATTCTACGATGTTATGCCGTTATGTAGAGACTGATTTTACCATTATTATCCTCAATAATGTAGAATGCTATATAGAAGATAACCTGCAGGAAAGCGCGTCAGATTGGTTACATCAAATTGAAGCCTATGTATTTAATTGAAAGTGATACAGTTAGAAACACAGTGGGATTTTTTCCATTGCGTTTTTTATCTTGATTTCGCGGATAGCATAGTTAGCTTCTGCTCCTAAGTCGTGAAAAGCTAGACATAATGACTTTGAATGGGGTAACAATCATGATACTCTTGCAAGAGAGATGTCTTATACAATAAGCAGAAAATGAGTGAAATTCATGTCTTACGAAAATAAAATATTACAAATGAAAAAAATGCTGGGAAAAAAAACGATGTCCGCTAAACAAAAAGTTGAAGAACCAGCGTTCCAAAAACCTGCTAGGCCAAGCTATACAGAGCAATGGAAACAGGCGGGATTAACGGTTGTTGAAAATGATTTCGGCATCGTATTTAAGCGTCAGGTAAGCTATCCGTTTAGCTATCAGCATGGACATTATCAACTGCAATCATTCTTTGAAGCCCTGAAAAAATGGCAAGATGCTGAGTTTGAGCATCCTTATGCGCTCGATATGGAAGAGTCCGTCTTATTTTTTGACACGGAAACAACAGGTTTAAAGGGTGTTGGGACCCATATTTTTTTGCTTGGATTTTTAGAGGTAGCTGAAGAATCCTTTATCCTCACACAATATATTATGGCAGATCCTGCACATGAAGCAGCCTTCTTATTTGAATCCAAGCTTTGGCAAAAGTCAGCTACTGTGATTACCTATAATGGGAAAAGCTTTGATTGGCCACAGCTTGAAACACGATGGACATTGCATCAAAAAACCTTACCAAAATTACGCTCTCAGCGACAGATCGATTTGTTGCATAGTTCGAAGCGTTTATGGAAAAATGATATGGAGCGCTTAAAATTAAAATCTGTTGAGGAAGAAAAGCTTGGTTTTTCGCGTAAAGGGGATATTCCAGGCCATCTCGCACCTATTATTTATTTGGATGCAGTGAAAAGTGGCATTCCAGATGCTCTTATAAAGGTTTTGCACCATAATGAGTGGGATTTACTATCACTTATCACACTGTATAGTCATTCTACGTATTTATTGTTCGAGCAGGACCATGAAGAATCGGCAAAAACTTTCACCAACATTGGGAAATGGTATGGTGATTTAAGAGAAAGCACACAAAGTGTGAGGATTTTAGAAAAGGTGACATCGAAATTTGATGCACTAGAAGCGGGTCATGCTCAATATTATTTAGCTTTGCAGCACAAGAAAAATAAACGCTATAGTGAAGCTATTGACTCATTCGTGGCCTCCCTTCATTTTGTTGAAGCAAGAACAAAGTTACATGCCCTTGAGCAGCTAGCCATACTTTATGAGCACCAAATGAAGGATTATGAGCAGGCCCTTTATTATACGCAGGAAGGCATACGTCTCATTCAAAATAATGGGCAATGGAGAGCAGAACAAAAACAAAAATGGGGAATTTCTTGGGAAAAGAGACTACACAGATTAGGAAATAAGAAATAAATTCTTGGGTAAGCGCATGAAACGACAAGTTTAGCCTTACAATTAGTATTTTCAGACGATATAATGTGATGAAGTATGCTATAATGTATTCGTGTATGTAGTGTGAGGAAGGGCGATGTGAATGGACATTAAATTAACGTCAAAAATGATCCTTGAAAAGGAATTTAAAAAGAACTTTAAAGGCTACAATGTAGAAGAAGTAGATTCTTTTCTTGATGAAATTATTCAAGACTATGAAACGTTTGAAAAAGTGGTGGCCCAACTACGTGAAGAAAATAGACAGTTAAAAGAAGAAATTGAAAGCACACCTAAGAGACAACCGGTTGCTTCAGCGGCAGCTGGTACAACGAATTTTGATATTTTAAAACGTCTTTCTAATTTAGAAAAACATGTATTTGGTAGCAAGCTGTACGAATAAATTTAGTTAATTATATTGTATTTAACATAAAACTCTAGTATAATCTTTCGTATCATCACGAAATTCTGGTAATCGCTGCGGCGCTAGACGTCGTAGAGGAAAGTCCATGCTCGCACGGTTCTGAGATGACCGTAGTGTTCGTGCTTACTGAAAAAATAAGGTAAGGCAGCTATTAAGGCTGACGGCGGAAGGAAGACCTAAGTCCTCTGGATATGGTTGACACTTCCTGAAAGTGCCACAGTGACGAAGCTTGCTTGGAAACTTGCAAGGTGGAACGAGGTAAACCCCACGAGTGAGAAACCCAAATTATGGTAGGGGCACTCTCTAGAAGGAATTGAACGGATAGAGGGACAGAGTTTGCTCTGTAGATAGATGATTACCACCTGATCGTACGAGGCGCAAGCTGTTTGAGTACTCAGGAACAAAACATGGCTTATGGAATTTTTTGATGCTTATCTACGAAATAACAAGCGCTCTCCAATTCGGTGGAGAGCTTTTATTTTGAATTCATGAGGAAAAAGTAACCTTGTTAATCAAGTCTTGGTATGCGCTATACGTTTGAGAAGTATCGCTACCGCTTCTAAGTCACAACATCTGAAAACGGTTATCGCATCAATGTGATGTATTGATCTTGACTGCTCACATATTTTGTAATGTAAGCAAACGCCAGGAATAACAACCACCTCTTTAAATGGTTTATCAGTTGAAGGTGTATGGTTACCTGTTTATCAAGAGAATGCCTCGGCGATTGTCATAGATTTACTTGAGGCGCTTTTCGAGCAAGTTCGAAAAATCTGGACGCATTCATTGCACGAAAGAGAAGCGTCAGTGACAATTACACCGAGCGTAATAGATTACATAGTGGTTGGCCTGACGTAAATGCCCTTCTGAGAGGGAGTATAGAGAGATAGGATGGAGCGGAAACATGAACGGAGTAAACAATTGGGAAAGTACGGATAAACTGAAACTGATATCTAAATATCCGACTACCTTAATACTTAAAATCTTCGAAAATGTATCTGAAGGTATCATGATTACTGATGAGTACAAAAAAATAGTAATGGTTAATCCTGCCTTTGAATTTGTGACAGGCTATACATGTGACGATGTGGTTGGAAAAACGCCAGCCGTTTTACAATCTGGTGTACATGAATTGCCGTTCTATTTAGAGATGTGGGAGCAGATACGACAAGAAGGCATTTGGCAAGGTGAGATATGGAATCGTCGTAAAACTGGAGACGTATATCCTGAATGGTTAACAATTGTTTGTGTAACCAACGATGAGGGTGAGGTTACAAATTACTGTGGTATTTTCACAGATTTGTCTGAAAGAAAAATAGTAGAAAATGAATTAGAAAAGCGTTTGCTCACGGATTCATTAACAGATGTATCCAATCGTTTTGCCTATATCGAAAGAATGGATAATCTCTTGGAATCGACTTCTGCTATTTCTCATTCAGTGCAGCATGCGATCTATTTCTTAGATTTGGATCGATTTAAGCAAATTAATGATACATTAGGCCATGCTGTTGGAGATTCAATTTTAATAGAAGTAGCAAATCGACTAAAAAAATTACTGAAAAATAAAGATATTATTGCAAGATATGGCGGAGATGAATTCGTCATTACATTAACGAATGTGAAAAATGTTAAAGAGGCTGCACAATTCGCTGAACAAATTATTAGTAGTATTGAACAGCCAATGATGATAAATGATCAGGAAGTTTTTATTTCAACGAGTATTGGTATTAGCGTTTATCCAGTTGATAGTAAAAACACAGAAGAACTGATCAATTGTGCAGATAGAGCGATGACTTATTCAAAAAAGAATGAATTAAACGGCTATTCCTTCTATTTTGATGAGCTGCAAACAGACGCACAACGAGTGCTATTGCTAGATTCTGAGTTAAGAAGAGCAATAGAAAATCGTGAATTTGAGCTACATTTTCAGCCAAAGATTTCTATGGAAAATGAGCAAATTCAAGGTTTAGAAGCACTAGTCCGCTGGAATAGCGAGAGGCTAGGCTTTGTTTCACCTGCTGAGTTTATCACTTATGCGGAGGATACAGGTCTAATCATTCCATTAAGTGAGCTCATTATCGAAAAAGCATGTGAGGCAGTCATTCAAATGCGACAATATGGTTGGAAAACACCTGTCGCCATTAATATCTCGAGCATTCACTTTAAACAGCAGAATTTTTTGGAGTCGATCCAAACAATATTAGAGCGCTATAATATGCCAGCTAACAATTTTGAAATAGAAGTGACAGAGCGAACGGTGATGAACAGTGCCAATGAGACAGTTAGTAAATTGGTTCGTTTAAAACAATTAGGCTTTAAAATCTCAATCGATGACTTTGGGACTGGCTATTCATCTTTAAGTTATTTAGTTCGCTTCCCATTAGATTGTTTAAAAATTGATCGTAGCTTTATCCAGCATATTGGATCACTCGATGAAAAACAGGCAGTTGTAGATGCGATTATTCAAATGTCCCATCGCTTAAAAATGAAAGTTGTTGCTGAAGGTGTAGAACAAGCACAACAAGTGGATATACTACGTAAAATGAACTGTGATATAATCCAAGGCTATTATTACAGCAAACCACTCCCATTAAACGAATTGATGGAGTTTATGGAGTATTGGGAAATTGAGCATCAAGGAAGGAAATAATCTATGGCAAACTATCAATTAGTAGCTACGTCAGCAATGGGCTTAGAAGCTATTGTGGCACAAGAAGTAAAAGCACTTGGCTATGAAACAACCGTTGACAATGGCAAAGTATATTTTGAAGGCGATGAAACGGCGATTGCGCGTACCAATTTATGGCTACGTGTAGCGGATCGTGTAAAGATTGTCGTTGGGCAATTCCCAGCAAAATCGTTTGAACAATTATTTGAAAGTGTGAAGGCACTCCCTTGGGAGAAGTATTTACCAGTGGACGCTGCTTTTCCTGTTTCAGGAAAGTCCGTAAAATCGAAATTGTTTAGTGTACCTGATTGTCAAGCCATTACCAAAAAGGCAATCGTTGAGCGAATGAAACAGCATTATAAGCGACTTGGCTTTTTGGATGAATCTGGAGCGACTTACAAAGTTGAGGTTTCGATTTTAAAAGATGTGGCGACACTAACAATTGATACATCTGGTGCTGGCCTACATAAGCGTGGCTATCGTCAGGCACAAGGTGAGGCACCATTAAAAGAAACATTAGCAGCTGCACTTGTACAAATTTCAAAATGGAATCCAAATCGTCCGTTTGTTGACCCATTCTGTGGCTCTGGTACTATTACATTGGAAGCGGCGATGTTTGGACAAAATATAGCTCCAGGCTATAACCGTGAATTCATTTCTGAGGAATGGCCATGGATGAAAGCGGCAATCTGGGATACGGTTCGTGATGAAGCAGATAGTTTAGCGAACTATGATCAGCCGTTAGAAATTATTGGTTCCGATATTGATCACCGCATGGTCAGCATTGCGCAAGAAAACGCAATAGAAGCAGGCTTTGGAGAGTTAATCACGTTTAAGCAAATGCAAGCACGTGATTTTACAACACAGTTAACGGATGGTGTCATGATTGGGAACCCGCCGTACGGAGAGCGTATTGGTGATGTGGAAGTAGTGGAACAGGTGATCCGTGATGTTGGGAAGGTCATGAAAAACTATCCAACTTGGTCTGTTTATATGCTATCCTCCATGAAGAATTTTGAAGAATTATATGGACGCCAAGCGACGAAAAAACGTAAATTATTTAATGGTTTTATTGAAACAAATTATTATCAGTTCTGGGGTCAAAAGTCTAAAAGAGATTAACGAATAGTAACGGAAGATAAGATTTTTTCTTATCTTCCGTTTCGTCGCGTATAATAGCAACAGATAGTAAGAGGGGGAACATTAATTGCGTAAATCTTTACCATTTGCATTATCAAAGGACCGTTCATTTTTTGATTCATTAGGTGACTGGATGGGCGATGTTCTTTATGATGAATTACCAGAAAAGGGCTTTGAATGCCGTGATGAGCAAATCTTTATGGCTTATCAAATAGAACAAGCACTAAAAGAAAAAAATGTTCTCTTTGCGGAGGCGGGAGTGGGAACTGGCAAAACGATCGCTTATTTGCTTCCAGCTATTTCCTATGCACGTTACACAGGGAAACCGGCCTTGATTGCTTGTGCAGATGAAACATTAATCGACCAACTTGTAAAAGAGGGGGGCGATATTTATAAACTCCAAAAAACGTTAGGACTTGATATTGATGTTCGCCTAGCAAAATCGAGAGATCAGTATTTATGCTTAAAACGCTTTGAGGAAGCAGAAAAAGTGGAGTCGGATGAATGGATTGATGATATTTCCTTTTCTATCCCTGATGGTGTTTATGCACAAGGTTCAATGATTGCTGTTCATCCATATGGGGAACGCAGTGATTATCCAACAGTCAGTGATGAGGATTGGCAAAAGGTTAATTACAATTCGATTATGCAATGTTCGGTTTGTGATCTTCGGAATCGCTGTGGGCAAACGTTGCATCGCTCTCATTATCGAAAATCAACCGATCTTGTTATTTGTTCACAAGATTTTCTAATGGAGCATTTGGCTACAAAGGAATCTCGTGAGCGTGAAGGTCAGCTAGCATTACTGCCTGAGGTATCAATGATGGTGCTGGATGAAGGACATTTATTGGAGTATGCTGCGCAAAAAGCGATGACCTATAAAGTACAGGCGACGACTATTGTGCAATTACTGGAGCGCTTGATGGTAGATGGTGTACGCGAGCGCACACTGTATGCAATGGAGAAATTACAGGATGATCATGAACTATTTTTTGATCAACTTCGCGATGATATCGTCGCTTCTAATGAAGATCGCAAACGCATAAACAAATCAAAAACATTGCTTACTTACGGGAAGCAGTTAATAGATGATGTAGAAACATTGATGGAAGAATTCGTTTTTGAATCAGAAATGTACATGATTCCTGAATATGAGCTAAATATGGCAGAAGAATATTTAGAACAATATGAGGCTTCGTTGCGTATTTTCATCGCACAGGGAGATGCAGTAGATTGGTTAGAGGAAACAGATGGTGAAGAAACGCTCGTCATTATGCCTCGTTTAATCACAGAAGTTTTAGCAGAAAAATTATTCTCTAAAAAGCTTCCAATCGTCTTTTCTTCTGCCACGCTATCGGTCAATAAAGACTTTTCTTATATTGCCTATAGTTTAGGAATTCGAGATTACCAATCATTTTCTGTGCCATCCCCATTCGACTATGAAGAGGTTATGAAAATCTATTTACATGAGCTTACACAACGAGACAAAACAGCACGTGTTCAGCAGTTGTTGCGTGATGGCGAGCAAACGTTGATTTTATTTAAATCGAAGCAAGCCATGCTAAACTTCAAGGCAGAATTACCAATAATGGAACGTATGTATGTAGCATTTGAGGGAGATCGAGAGCTATCAGCCATTGTTCGAGACTTCCAGCAAGGAACAGTTAAAACATTATGTTCATATCATTTATGGGAAGGGTTAGATTTGCCTGAGGAAGCATTAACGCGTGTGATTATTTATGATTTACCGTTTCCTCCACAGGACCCATTGTTTGATGCGAAACGTACATTTGCAGAAAACCCATTTGAGGAAGTGGAATTACCTTTCATGCAATTACGCTTGCAGCAAGGGATGGGGCGCTTAATTCGTACATCGAATGACCATGGTGATATTCACATTTTATTAAATGAAGATGAACAAAAACAGCGTGCAGCCTTTGAAAATATAGTAGCAGTTGTACCAGAAATAAAATAGAAAGAAGCGAGTTTACCCAAAAGGTAAGCTCTTTTTTTATTATATTGAAATAACATTATGTGTGTAGTTAAATTATGGATCTTTAAAAAACTGTTGAATATTTCTCTTTTAAGCTATATAGTTCTTTGTAATGCAACGAAATCTTGTGAAAGAATATATTTTTTATATTGAAAATAATTTCACAAAAGGTTTATAATAATGACAAAGATTTTTAAGAATAGTCAAATTGCTTGCTGACTATTCATTGATAGGGGGCTTAAACCTGTCGAACATTCAATCATTGTGTAGAAAATATACAAATCTATCGGCAACGGATATTGACAAGTTAATAGAAATAGAGGCTACGCTAACGTATTATGCTGAGTTGACTGATTGTTACATGTTCATAGATTGCCTGTTGGAGAATTTACCGCATGCAATTGTTGTGGCAGAGGCATTCCCGAAGAAAGAGATTGGTTTATACGAAAAATCAGTTATCGGAAAATTCGTATTTGAAAGTTTTGAACCAGCTGTATTTGCTGCGTTTAAACATAAAGAAAAATCATCTATTTCCAGAGCAATTACGCAGGAAGGCATAACGGTGGAGCAAAATGTCATTCCAATTTTTAATGAGCAGCAGCAAGTAATTGCTGTATTGATTCAGGAAAAAATGGTGAAGATGCAAACGACACCGAAGGATGATTTTCAGAATATGCCCTTTGCATTAATTGAGCATATTGTTGAACCAAATTCTCAACCAATTCCAGTTGTTTCTGATTTACTCGTAGAGTCGATTATTCTCACAAATCACGAAAATAAAGTGATTTATAGTAATCCAGCAGGCTATCATTTTATTTCGGAGCTATCTGGATTAGAAAATTTTGACAATATAGCGTTGAATAAAATCTTACCTTTTTTACAGGAGGTCTATGATAAAGGTGACGATGTCTTTTTCCTAGAAATTACGATTGATCGTAAATCCTTTATTGTGAAGAAGATTCCTATTCGCAGTCATAACGAGAAAGTCACACTACTCATTATTCATGATCTAACAGAGCTTAAGCTGAAAGAAAATGAGCTAATGATGAAAACATTTGCGATACGAGAAATTCACCACCGCGTGAAAAACAATCTTCAGACAGTGACAAGTCTATTACGTTTGCAAATGCGAAATGATCTGTCTGCTTCAAATGCAAGTGCGTTTCAAGAGGCATTAAATCGAATCTATAGTATTTCATCGGTATATGAGCTGATTTTAGAAAATGAAGATAACGCTGAAGAAAGAGTGGATGTTATCGCATTAGCTAAAAAAATTGGTCATAAAATGATTGGTACGTCTAATACAGCAACTATTCAACTAGCCTTTCATCATGAAAATTTGCAGCTGTTCTGCCATTCAAAAAAGGCAGTCTCTTTAGCACTCATTATTTGTGAGCTACTGCAAAATGCATTAAAGTATGCGTTTATCGGACGTGATGAAGGAGTCATCGATATTCAATTCATTCAGGAAGATTCTACAATTTCGCTTCATATTTCTGACAACGGCGTTGGAATGCAAGAGGTGAAGGCATCTTTTGGTATGGAGATTATCACAAGGCTTGTAGAATATGATTTAGCTGGCTCATTTTCAATTATCCCTAGTAATGAAGGTACACATACTCAAATTCAGTTCCCTGTAAGTGAGGAGGTATTTATCGTAAATGACTAGGAAAGTTATGATTGTCGAAGATGAATCACTGATTGCGATTGATTTGAAGTTTATGTTAGAAGATAACGGCTACGAAGTTGTAGCTCAAGCGAACAATGGGGAAACAGCCATTGAATTAGCCTTTTTACATAAACCACAGTTAATCTTAATGGACATTAAAATGCCTAAACTTGACGGTTTAAAGGCAAGTAAAATTATTGAACAACAGCTTGGTATACCCGTTCTTTTCATCTCGGCCTATAGTGAAAAAGAATTGTTGCTATACATGAAGCAGGATAATATATTAGGATATGTAATGAAACCGTTTTCTGAAAAAAATGTGTTGCCTGTGCTAGAGGTTGCTTTTCATCAAATTGATAAATTCAACCGTCTCAATGGGGAGATCTTACATAAGCAAACACAATTAGATAAGCGAAAAGTCATTGAACGAGCAAAGGGCTTGCTGATGCAGGCTGAAAATATAAGCGAGGACGAGGCTTACCGTAAGATTCGTAATGAAAGCATGCAAACACAACAGGAAATGGTGCATATTGCACAGCAAATTATTAACAACCTACAAGTCAATAGTTGAAGCAAAGGCGCTTTAAAGAGATTTCTTCTTTAAAGTGCCTTTTTTTATATAAATTTATAAATAAAAAAGGGGTGATGAGTAAGATGGCAATGATAGGAACGATTATCGTTTATATTATTATGATTTGTGCTGTTTTAGGGGCAATCGGAGCTATCCGAGATGCTGAGTATGGGATTGGGAAAGAATTTATGAATGGGATCCATACAGTTGGTCATATTTTTGTCCCAGCAGCAGGGATCATGGCAGCTATACCTTACTTAACATGGTTTATTAGTCATTTTATTAGTCCGATTTTTGAGTTAATTGGTGCAGATCCGGCAATTGCAGCGACGACGATTTTAGCATCGGACATGGGTGGTTACCAATTAGCCAATGCGTTAAAGGAGTCTTATGAGGGATGGGTAATGGCTCTTGTTGTTGGTTTTATGTCAGGTGCTACTATCGTATTCTCGATTCCAATGGGCCTTGCGATGTTGGATAAACGTGATCATAAATACATGGCGCTAGGAATTATGGCTGGCGTTTTAACAATTCCGATTGGTGCATTTATTTCTTCTATCATGATTGTGCTATTCAACACAGAAGTACGTGAAGTCATTAGTACAACAGAGGCTCCTACATATGTATTTGCCATTTCTGTTTTACAAATATTAATTAACTTACTACCTTTATTCATTTTCGTTATCTTAATCGCACTAGGCTTAAAGCTTATTCCAAACGGGATGATTACTGGCTTCATGGTATTCGGTCGTGTAATGGATGCCGGAATTAAACTGGTGTTAGTGTTCTCTATTGTTGAGATTTTTACAGGTATTTTTACAAAGATTTTTGGCGCGTGGGGCTTCGATCCAATCATGGCTGATGAAATCGATCAGTTCCGAGCATTAGAAACAGCCGGTTATATCGGGATTATGCTAGCGGGTGCCTTCCCAATGGTGTATCTAATTCGAAAATATGCTTCCAAGCCACTTGAAGCAGGTGGTAAAAAATTAGGCTTATCCTCTGTAGGAAGTGCGGGGTTATTAGCAACGATTGCGAATATTTTGGCGATGTTCACACTAGTTCGCCATATGCCACCAAAGGATAAAGTAATTAACATTGCGTTTGGTGTATGTTCGGCCTTCTTATTAGGTGATCACTTATCATTCACGGCGAACTTCCAGCCAACGATTATCCTGCCTGTTATCGCTGGAAAGTTTTTAGCGGGTGTTATTGCGATTATTTTAGCCTATAAGCTTTCAGTACCAACTGCATTAAGGCTAGAAATTGAGGATCGCAAGGCTGGCATTATTAAAGAAGGCGAGTATTTAACAGATCAAAATCATAATCAATGAAAAAGTGAGGTGATGACGTGTGAGTGAAGAGAAAAAACGATTTATTCAGGAGTTTGTGCCGGGTAAACAGCTAACATTGAGTCACCTTATTGCCAATCCTGATCCAGAAATGTTTCAAAAGCTAGGTATCCAAGAAGCAGGTGCCCTTGGCATTATGACTTGTACGCCAAGTGAAACGGTAATTATTGCAGGAGACTTAGCGACCAAGGCTGCCAATGTCAAATTAGGATTTTTAGATCGTTTTACAGGTAGTCTCGTTATTGTTGGTAGTGTGTCAGAGGTAGAAATGGCGATGTTAGAAATCAATCGTTTTTTATCCGAGGTATTAGGTTATACACCATCAAAAATAACAAAATCATAGGATGTGTCATATGAAAAATCGAGTAATGATAATAGGCGGTGTGCAAGCAGGAAAGTCAACATTGATGAATACATTGTTGGGCAAAGAAAGCAGTGCCAACAAAACACAAGCACTCGTTTATGATGACTGGATTGTTGATACACCAGGTGAATATGTAGAAAATCCAATGTATTACAGAAATATTATGGCAACATCTTTGGAAGTAACCCATGTAATTTACTTGCAGGATGCCACATCAGCAAGGAGTGTATTCCCTCCGCAATTTAGCTTAGGGATTCCCAAAATACAAATAGGTGTTATTACCAAGATCGATGCCCCTAATGCAGATGTAGAAAGGGCTACCGCCTTATTAAAAAATGTTATGACGCAGGGCCCTATCGTGAAAACCTCTTCATGGCAAAAACTTGGCATTGAATTAATTGAACCATTGATTCAACTCAAGACAAATGAAGAAATTCGACAATTTGTTAAGGAAAGCGATAGTCCGTATCTCATGTATTGCTCACAGTAGCGAGAGGGAGGTGTAGGGTGAAAACTGAAAAAATATTTAGTGCAGGCATTGATATTGGGACAAGTACCACAAAAATGGTTGTCAGTAGTTTTCTGTTAAAGAATGTGGCTGGGGTAACACATGTGCCAAGGATTGAAATTATTGAGAAAACGGTGTTGCATCAAAGTCCAATTATCAGAACACCTTTCATCAATAAAGACATCATTGATATGAAAAAGATAGAGGAATTTATTTCTCAACAGTATCAATTGGCACAAATTGCTCCATCTGATATTGCAACAGGGGCCATCATTATTACTGGTGAATCAGCTACGAAGGAAAATGCAAGTGAGGTTGTCCATACCATTGCAGATGGCGCAGGTCATTTTTTAGTTGCTACCGCAGGTCCTGATTTAGAGGGCATCATTGCTGCCAAAGGGGCAGGTACTTTACAGCAATCAAAGAATTCATCCAAAGTCATCGCCAATATCGACATTGGTGGAGGGACAGCGAATATTGCTGTTATGCAATTTGGAGAGGTCATAGGTACATGTACCTTACATGTTGGTGGTAGATTGATTGAGTTTAAGGATGGCAAGATTCAATCAATTTCTCCGCCACTCATGCGATTGATGGAACGATGGGCTAATCCGTTAGCGGTTGGTGATGCGGCCGAAGATATTCGAGTGACACATTGTATTGAAGAAATGGTGCAAACACTTGCCATGATTCTTTATGGACAATGCAGAGATGAAAAGCATCCGTTATTACTAGGGCATTTACCAAACTGGCATAAACCTGTGGATGCTATTGTTTTTACGGGTGGAGTGGCCTCTTGTATTTATGAAAATGAATGTACACAGCGTCAATATGATGATATTGGTGAAAAATTAGCGAAAATGCTACAACAGCATGAACAGCTACAATCATTTTTATGGTTACGACCAGAGGAAACAGCACGTGCAACAGTGACTGGTGCTGGTACGCAAACCACTGAAATCAGTGGGGCAACCATTCAGGTGGATGCACAAGTGTTACCACTAAAAAATGTACCTGTCTTCAATTGTCATCTAGATCCTTCAACAGACTTTAACTCGACGGTAAGGACAGCAGTAGAGAGAGCAAATGATTTATTTTCTATACAGGACAATCGTTCGCCATTTGCACTCTATTTTAGTGAATTGCCATATTTAAGCTTTCAGGATGTACATGCATTGTGTCAGGCCATTTTGCTACATTTGGCAACAAGATGCTCTAAGGACATACCAATTATCATAGTCATTCAATCAGATTATGCAAAGATTATTGGACAGACCATACAAGCCATAAATGCGACAGTACCAATTATTTGTATCGATCAAATTAAAGTGGAAACGGGCGATTACATCGACATTGGAGAGGTTCTGCCATCTGGCGTTGTTCCTGTTGTGGTGAAGACCCTTGCCTTCCATTCAAAGTAAGGAGGATGAATGTGAACTTATCGGTGATATTTGGTGGAGAAAAATATAATTTTAAATCATTAAAAGATGTTATGGCTAAGGCCAATGAAGAAAAATCAGGTGATCAGCTAGCAGGTATTGCCGCTGAGACGGTTCAACAACGAATCGCAGCAAAGGCTGTATTAAGTGAGCTTTTAGTTAAAGATATCCGCGAAAATCCATTAGTGCCACAAGAAAATGATGAGGTTTCACGCATTATTGAGGGCGATATTAATGAGCAAATATATGGAGAAATCAAAAACTGGAGCATCGAGCAGCTGCGTGAATACATTCTATCAAATGACACGGGTGATCGTGAATTAAAGCGTTTAAGTAAAGGGATGAATTCCGAGATTATTGCCGCTGTTACAAAACTAATGTCCAATTTAGATCTTGTACATGCAGCCAATAAAGTTGAAATACTTTCAACGTGTAATATTACGATTGGCCAAAAAGGGACGCTGTCATCTCGTCTACAGCCAAATCATCCGACAGATAATATTGATGGCATTATCGCTTCTCTAAAAGAAGGACTGTCCTATGGTATTGGGGATGCTGTTATCGGCATTAATCCTGTAGATGATTCAGTTGAAAGTGTCAAAAAAGTACTTACGGCTACAAAGGAATTCATCAATGATTGGTCGATTCCTACGCAAAACTGTGTATTAGCTCATATTACAACACAGATGAAGGCGATTAAACAAGGCGCCCCAGCAGATATGATTTTCCAAAGTATCGCAGGGACAGAAATTGCTAACCGTTCGTTCGGTATTTCTGCTGATTTAATAAGAGAAGCAGAGGAGCTCATTAAAAAGC
The DNA here is from genome assembly GCF_019731275.1 of Lysinibacillus sp. K60. Taxonomy (NCBI): domain Bacteria; kingdom Bacillati; phylum Bacillota; class Bacilli; order Caryophanales; family Bacillaceae; genus Lysinibacillus; species Lysinibacillus sp. K60. The sequence goes on from NZ_JAASJR010000003.1 coordinate 385,751, forward strand.
AAGGAACAGGTACTGGTCCAAATTTATTCTACTTTGAAACAGGTCAAGGGTCAGAGCTATCGGCAGAGGCACATATGGGCATTGACCAAGTAACTCTGGAATCGCGCAATTATGGATTTGCAAGACATTTTAATCCTTATATTGTGAACACCGTAGTTGGCTTTATTGGCCCAGAGTATTTATACAACAATAAACAAGTCATTCGAGCAGGTCTCGAGGATCACTTCATGGGCAAGATGCATGGTATTCCTATGGGGGTAGATATTTGCTATACCAACCATATTAAAGCTGACCAAAATGATGTGGAAGATTTAAGTGTATTGCTAACAGCTGCTGGCGTTAACTTTATTATTGCTGCGCCAATGGGCGATGATGTGATGCTCAACTATCAATCGATGAGCTTCCATGATGTGGCTACATTACTCCAAACATTTGGTAAAAAACCAGCACCAGAGTATTTAGCCTGGTTAGAGAAAATGGGCATTTATGAAAATGGTCGACTGTCAGCAAGAGCTGGCGATTTATCCATTTTTGAAAGGTAGGTGAGTCAAGTGAATGATCAATTAGTTTCTATGATTACACAGCTTGTCATGGAGAAGATGGAGAAAAGTACAGGTAGCCAAACACCTGAAATAGCAGCTACTCCAACAGAGCAACCACTTATTAAATTTTATGATACAGTAGAAAATCGTTCTTCAGAAACAACAGAAGCTATCGCAACATCACAGGAGCCATTAATTCAGCTGTATCAGCATGGAGCTCCACAGCAAGTAACAACGGTTGCTTCTGCTACTTTCGACCAACCAGTAAATGACGCTGTGCCGATCAAGCCCTTTCAGTTTGAGGCAGGATCGTTAAGTGAAAGTGTGCAGGCTGCTAAGAAACATACACCAGCTCGTATTGGTGTAGGGAGAGCGGGAACAAGACCGAAAACGAAAACCTGGTTAAAATTCCGACTCGATCATGCTGCTGCAGTAGATGCTGTATATGGCGAAGTGACAGAAGAACTTTTACAAAAGCTTGATGTCTTTCAGGTCACAACGAAAGTCACAGATAAAGAGGAATACATTACAAGACCTGACTTAGGGCGTCGTTTATCAGAAGAATCAAAGGCATTGATTCAGCAAAAATGTAAACCACAGCCAAAGGTACAGATTATTATCTCGAATGGCTTGAGTGCAAGTGCGATTGAGGAGAATGTTCAAGATGTTTACTTAGCCCTTCAGCAAAGTCTTAGCAATTTAAAAATTGACATCGGTACTACGTTCTATATCGATAAAGGGCGTGTTGCCTTAATGGATGAGATTGGTGAGCTGCTACAGGCAGAGGTAATTGTTTATCTAATTGGTGAGCGTCCAGGGCTCGTATCGGCAGAATCGATGAGTGCATATTTATGCTACAAGCCAAGAATTGGGACAGTGGAAGCTGAACGCATGGTAATTTCAAATATCCATAAGGGTGGTATCCCACCATTAGAAGCGGGAGCTTATCTTGGCACAGTCGTAGAAAAAATCCTGCATTATCAGGCAAGTGGCGTAGAGCTTGTCGCAAAAGAAGGTTAGGAGGCTGAAATATGTATCCTCAAAAAATTATGGCTCAAATCTTGGCGATGCAAACCATTCCAAGAGTCAATAGTGAACTAGCAGAGCAGTTAGATTTAAAGCCACATCATCATAGCATTGGACTTGTCACACTGACAATCGACGATGTGGGCTATGTAGCCTTCGATGAGGCGACGAAAAAGGCAGATGTCGATGTTGTCTATGCAAAAAGCTTTTATGCGGGAGCGGCACATTCGTCTGGTCCATTGTCAGGTGAAGTGATTGGCATTATTGCTGGAAGCTCACCTGATGAAATTCGTAGTGGTCTTGATGCCATTCAACAAAAAATTGAATTTGATACGTATTTTGAAGCCATTAATAATAATGACAATCATGCCTTGTTTGCCCATACTGTGGCAAGCTGTGGGACGTATCTTGCTGAGCTTGCAGATGTAAAGGTTGGCACCCCACTTGCTTATTTAATCGCACCGCCGCTTGAAGCAGTTGTAGGATTAGATGCAGCATTAAAGGCTGCAGATGTTGAGCTAAAGGTTTTCTTTGGTCCTCCATCTGAAACCAATTTTGGGGGCGGCTTATTAACTGGCAGTCAATCTTCATGCGAGGCTGCGGCACATGCATTCAGAGAAGCTATTGAAAATATAGCTAGAAACCCAGTGATCTAGAAGGGAGGCGGCTTTATGGCCACATTAGACAAAGACTTATTAGCGATTCAGGAAATGAGAGATGCCGTTAAACATGCTAATACAGCACAGGCTGCCTATATGCAATTTTCTCAGCAACAAGTAGACAACATTGTAAAGGCTGTCGCGGATGCTGCCTTTAAGGAAGCAGAGCGTTTAGCAAAAATGGCTGTGCAAGAAACAGGAATGGGTATTCCTAACCATAAAAAGATGAAAAATGAAGTAGCTTCACGAGATGTCTATGAAGATATTAAAGAATTAAAAACAGTTGGTATTGTGGGCTATGATCGGATGAAAAAAGTAGCCGAAATTGCAAGTCCTTTCGGTGTCATTGCTGGTATCGTACCAACAACAAATCCAACCTCTACAGCGATCTTTAAGACACTTATTTCTTTAAAAACGAGAAATGGTTTAGTGCTTAGTCCACACCCATATGCAGTGAAATGTACAAAAGAGGCTTTAGATATTTGTCGAGTAGCTGCTGAAAAAGCAGGTGCGCCAGAAGGATTACTACAATGTTTAACAATGTCCTCCATGGAAGCAACACAGCAGCTAATGAAGCATCCAAACATCCATTTAATTTTAGCTACGGGTGGTGGTGCATTGGTCAAGGCAGCCTATAGCTCTGGCAAACCTGCCTATGGGGTTGGGCCAGGAAATGTACCAGCTTACATTGAAAAATCGGCTAATATTCAAAAGTCTGTACGCCAATTGGTGCAAAGTAAATCGTTCGATAATGGCACAATCTGTGCAACAGAGCAAGCTATTATTGTGGATAAGGTGATTGCCGAGCAAGTGCAAACAGAATTAAAGAAAAATGGTGCCTATCTATTAAATGCCGAAGAAAAAGCTAAAATGGAAAAATTGATCTCGCCAGTTCCTGGGAAAGTAAATCCTCAGATTGTTGGTAAATCAGCTACTTGCCTAGCTGATTCTGTTGGTATCACGGTACCAGACGATACAAAAGTTCTTGTGGGCTTCGAAACAATGATTGGTAAAAATATTCCGTTTTCTCTTGAAAAACTATCACCAATCTTTGCGCTTTATGTTGTTGAAAACAGTACAGAAGCCAAGCAGGTGATGATTGACCTGCTAAATATTGGAGGACGCGGACATACATGCTCTATTCACACTGAAAATGCAGCATTAGCAGAGCAATTTTCTGTCGAATTACCAGTATCACGAATTGTGGTTAATACATTATCCTCAATTGGTGCAGTAGGTGGCACAACAGGCTTGGCGCCATCCTTTACATTAGGCTGTGGGACATTTGGCGGCAATATTACGTCAGACAACATTACAGCAAGACATTTATTAAATATCAAACGTATGGCGTATGGCATTAAAGATGTGGAAGTGCCAAAACCAGAATTCGAAGTACAGTCCGTTGTTGAGTCGGTAGTTTCACAAGAACCTACTCTTGATACAACGATGGTTCAACAAATTGTCGATCAAGTATTAAAACAAATCACATTACAAAAAAAATAAATTATTTGGAGGAATGACAAATGAGTACAGCATTAGGAATGGTAGAAACAAAAGGTTTAGTAGGAGCAATTGAAGCAGCAGATGCAATGGTAAAGGCAGCAAGCGTTAATTTAGTAGGCAAAGTACATGTAGGTGGCGGGATCGTAACAGTTCTTGTACGTGGTGATGTAGGTGCAGTAAAAGCAGCAACAGATGCAGGGGCAGCAGCAGCACAACGTGTAGGAGAGCTATTATCTGTCCATGTAATTCCACGTCCACACCACGAATTAGAAATGATTTTACCAAAAGCAGAAGCATAATTTCAGTTTCGTTTAAACGCTATAGATGGAAAAATAACTACCATTTATAGAGGAGAGCTGGATCTATCTTTAGAACAGCTCTCACCTTGTCCAGATAAGATCATCAACAAAATAAAGAGGTGGCTAACATGACAACAGCAACAAAAACTTTTCCAGTGGCCATTTCGGCGCGTCATATCCATCTAAGTGAAGCGGATTTACAAGCACTTTTTGGTCCCAATGCAACCCTAACGAAAGATTTCGACTTATCACAGCCAGGGCAATTTGCTGCAAAAGAGCGCGTCTCTATTGAGGGACCCAAAGGTGTTATTCATAATGTCCGTGTCCTTGGACCTGTAAGACCAGCAACCCAAGTAGAGGTAAGCCGCACTGATGCCATGAAGCTAGGAGTGACACCACCTTTACGTCAATCAGGTGATATTGACAATTCTGCGGGCATTAAAATACTTTCTCAAGACAAAGAAATAGAGATCCAGCAGGGAGTCATCATTGCACAGGCGCATATTCATATGACTGAGGAAGATGCCAAAGAATTGGAAGTACGAAATAATGAATTAGTTTCAGTGGAAGTTGTAAGTGATAGACCTGTCACTTTCCGAGGTGTCGTTGTACGTGTTTCCAATGATTTTAGTCTGGAAATGCACATTGATACGGATGAAGCAAATGCTGGTTTTATTGAACAGCAGGCACAGGGTAAATTAATAAAAGTATCATCGTAAGGAGGAGGCAAGATGCAAGAAAATTTAGTGCAAAAAATTGTGGAAGAAGTTCTGCAGCAGGTCTTAAAAAATCAATCTTCCCCTCCACATGACGGTAAAATCCCGATTGGTGTATCTGCCCGCCATGTCCATCTTGCACAAGCAGAAGTGGAACAGCTCTTTGGTGAAAATTATCAGCTCACACCAAAATTTGAGCTTTCACAGCCAGGGCAATTTGCTGCGGAAGAAACTGTAGTAATTGCAGGTCCAAAAGGGTCAATTGAGCGAGTGCGTATTCTTGGTCCCGCTCGTTCCTTATCCCAAGTGGAAGTAAGCTGGACAGATGCTATGAAATTAGGTCTGAAGCCACCATTAAGAATTTCTGGTGATATACAAGGTTCCAGTCCTGTTACATTAATTGGTCCAAAGGGAAGTGTTGTGTTAAATGAAGGACTCATTATTGCACAGGCACATATTCATATGTCCCCAGCGGATAGTGCGAGATTCCAAGTCGTAGATGGGCAATCTGTCCAAATTAAGGTAGAAGGTATTCGCCCAATTATTTTATCGAATGTGGTTATCCGTGTTTCAGAGCGTTATCGCTTAGAAATGCATATTGATACAGATGAAGCAAATGCAGGGTTAATTCAACAAGGAACGCTTGCAGAAATCGTGCATCATCAAGTAAGTGAACCTATGATCACTGTGAAAGAGCAGTCGCCAGTCGTACAGAAAGTAGAGCAACCGTCCGTCTATCATTATGACAAAAAGCTACTTTCACAAATAGAAGTGCTCGATATCGATGCACAAGAAATTGTCGTTCCAAAGAAAACCATTGTGACAGCATTGGCTTATGATAAGCTGCGAGAGTTAAATAAAACATTAACGATTCGTTCAGAGTAGTAAGACAATGTGTGTCGCATAAAGAGGGTGAAGTTCATGCAAATGGGAAGAGTGATAGGCAGTGTATGGGCAACACGCAAGGAGGAGGGGCTGAATGGTTTAAAGCTACTAATCATTCAACCTATTGATTCCAATCAACAGCCGATTCGCACAGAAATGGTTGCAGCTGATCGTATAGGAGCGGGTATTGGTGATGATGTCCTGATTACAAGTGGTGGGTCATCTCGCTATATTATGAAAGATAATCCGTTACCGATTGATGCAGTTGTCATTGGTATTATTGATTCTACGGAAGTAATGAGAGGTGAGGACAATGAGTAGCGCAATTGGAATGATTGAAACAAAAGGATTAGTTGGTTCTTATGAAGCTGCTGATGCGATGATTAAAGCGTCAGATGTCACAATCGTCAAACAAGAATTTGTAGATGGTGGTATCGTGACGATTGTCGTGAAGGGTGACGTAGGTTCTGTACAAGCCGCAGTAGAGGCTGGAAAAGCAGCCGCTATGCGTGTTGGTGAATTATTAGGCGCTCACGTCATTCCGAGACCTGATGAAGATGTCTTTAAAATGATTAAAGGACCAGAAGCACCAAAGAAAAAGGCTGTTTCTGCACCAGCAGCAACGCGTGCTAAAAAAACAACAGAAACAACATCGTCGACAGATAATCGAGGTGAGGCATAATGGCATTTCGTAAAAATAAAATCGCTGTTATTGGAGCAGGTCACACTGGCTCCACACTGAGTTTATTTTTAGCACAGAAAGAATTAGGTGATGTAGTGCTTGTTGATATTCCAGAAGCCGAGAACCCAACAAAAGGGAAAGCTTTGGATTTACTACAAACAGGCCCCATCGAAAAATTCAATGTGTCCATTAAAGGCACGAGTCAATATGAAGATATCGCTGGCGCGGATATTGTTGTCATTACAGCAGGTATTCCACGTAAACCAGGGATGAGTCGGGATGACTTAGTCACAACAAATGCTAAAATCATTCAACAGGTTTCAAGACAAATTAAACACTATGCTCCAAATAGTATTGTTGTTGTGTTGAGTAATCCTGTTGATGCCATGACGTATGTATGTCATAAGGAAACAGGCTTTGCCAAAAATCGTATCATTGGTCAATCTGGTGTGTTAGATACAGCTCGCTTCAACACGTTTGTGGCGCAGGAGCTTCACATTGCACCAGAGGATGTATCAGGCTTCGTCCTAGGAGGACATGGCGATGAAATGGTACCATTAATCCGTTATTCCTATGCAGGCGGTATTCCATTAGAGAAACTAATTCCTCAGGAACGACTACAGCAAATCGTGGAGCGTACGCGTAAAGGCGGTGGTGAAATTGTTGGCTTACTAGGTAATGGTAGTGCCTACTATGCACCAGCCGCAGCGTGTGCCCAAATGGTTGAAATTATTATCAAAGATCAACGGAAAATTATCCCCTCTATTGCCCTATTAGAAGGAGAATATGGGTACCACGATCTCTTTTTAGGGGTACCAACTATTTTAGGTGGCAATGGCATCGAATCTGTCATCGAATTGCACCTAACAAATGAAGAACAAGCAGCCCTTCAGCACTCTGCAGAGGCTGTGAAACAGGTAATTGCTATTTGCCAAAACATTGAATAGAGTAAACAGACTCTATTTTTCAATGGATCGAAAGGATCCCCAACTTTCTTTCCAATAAAACTTCATGATAGCTCAAAAAATGTTTGATTGGAAACCGAACATGACTTGAAGGCTAGTATAAATCCCCAATTATATAGAAAGCTCTCCTCTATTTATGAGAGCAGAAGCTGTAGCAGACTTTAAAGTTTGCTGCAGTTTTTTTCATTCACAACTTATATCATAAAAATCATTATCGCTTCTACTATAATTTAATTAGGAGGGATGTGGATGAACAACATTGTACAGGAGATGATAGATTGGATTGAGCGTCACCTATCAGAAGGATTTTCATTAGAGCAATTAGGAAAGGATATGGGCTATTCTCCTTATTACTGTTCTTTTAAATTCCATCAGACGACCGGGATGACGATTAAAAAATATAGATCACTACGTAAAATTTATCTTTCTACTATTGCATTAAAAGATCCACAAAAGAAAATAATCGACATCGCCTTTCACTACGGCTTTTCATCACAGGAATCCTTTTCTAGAGCTTTTAAAAGGTACTTTGGTATAAGTCCGAATGATTACAGAAAGTCTCCTCAACCTTTACAAACCTTTGTAAAGTTGAGATTACAGGAGGATGGAGGATGGTTGACGATGGATATTTCTCAGAAATTAAAAATTGAAGCATTACAAGAGAAGATGAATGCGCAATACGATGAAGAGCTATTGAATGTATTAAATGGTCAAATGATGTATGAGGAGTTCGCAAAACAACAATTAATGGGCAACAGTGATTACGTTCCTTTCAATGAAGCGATGTGTGCGAATCCAACGATTAGTCCGATTTTCAGTGAAGAATTTAATAAACTGCGTGCTATAGGGCATGAGGTGTCTTTACAGCAATATGAGCAGGTGACATTGAAGCCGTTGAAGCCATTGTTAACAAATGACTATGAATGTATTGTTTTATGGTTTGGAGATGATATGTTTTGTCAGATGAATTTATTGACCGTCCTTGCTTTCTTAGAGCAACAAAGGTACCAAGGCAAAGTCTATTATTATATGGTCAAGGAAATGACCTATGATGTGGAAGAAACAGAGATAGAACTTGGACCGTATGGGGAGGTCTATCAAGAGGTATTGTTGCACCATCGTTTGCCCAAGACAACGCTTATACCTGTCATGTATCAGGGCATTCAATTATTTTTCAGTTATTTAAATGAAGAGTATGAGATCACTACGTTTATAAAAAAACACCTCAATCTATCTCAAAATGACCTGTTAAAGCAATTGTTTTCCCTATTTCCACACTATGGATTAGGGGATAGACAATACATCAAAATAATAGAGAAGTTAAAAAATGAATATTCTGAATAATTATCCTAGAAAGTCCGCAATATACAAAATTTTCGAAAATATGATAAACTTATAACGTGAAAAGGAGGATGAATGCATGACTGTTCAACAATTTATAGACTATGTGAAGAAAATGCAGCATTATGAGGAAGCGCTCAATGTGATTTATTGGGATATGCGGACGGGTGCACCGAAAAAGGGGTTAGCACAACGTTCTGAGGTAATTGGTACATTATCAGCCTCCTTATTTGATATGCAGACTAGTGAAGAACTAGGAGAGCTTTTAGCAGCATTAGAGGCACAAAAAGCTGATCTTGACTATGTAACACTACGTTTAGTAGAAGAAGTAAGAAAGAATTACGATCAAAATAAAAAAATCCCTGCGAATGAATACAAAGAATTCGTCATTCTTCAATCGAAGGCAGAAACGGCTTGGGAAGAAGCGAAGGCGACGAATAATTTTGCTCTATTCCTACCATACCTAGAAGAAATCATACAATGGCAGAAAAAATTCATTCAATATTGGGGCATTAAAAATGGATCTCCATACAATACATTACTAGATTTATATGAGCCAGATATGACAACAGATGTCGTAGATCAAGTATTTGGTGAATTACGAGAGTCTATTGTGACGCTTGTTCAAAAAATTGCTCATTCATCGAATAAACCCGATACTACCATCTTATTTAAGCATTTCCCGCGTGAGGCACAGCGTGAATTATCGTTAGAATTGCTTGCTCAGCTCGGCTATGACTTCGATGCTGGTCGCTTGGATGAAAGTGTCCACCCATTCATGATTGGCTTAAACTATGGTGATGCGCGTATTACGACGAAATATGATGAAAGTGATTTCCGTTCAGCTATTTTTGGCACGATTCATGAGTGTGGTCATGCGATGTATGAGCAAAATATTGATGAAAAACTTGCAGGTCTGCCATTAGCTACTGGTACATCGATGGGGATTCATGAATCACAATCATTATTTTATGAAAACTTTGTCGGCAGAAATGAAAAGTTCTGGGAGCATAACTACGAGCGTCTTCAGCACTTCTCACCCGCTCAATTTGGTGATGTGGCGTTAGCAGATTTTTTACGTGCCATCAATATGGTAGAACCATCATTGATTCGCATTGAAGCAGATGAACTAACATATCCATTACATATCATGATTCGCTATGAAATTGAACGTGACCTGTTCAATGGGGATTTACAGGCGAAGGATCTACCACAGGTATGGAATGATAAATATGAGGAATATTTAGGTATTCGTCCTGAGACAGATGCACAGGGAGTACTACAAGACATGCATTGGTCAGGTGGCATGTTTGGCTATTTCCCATCCTATGCATTAGGAATGATCTATGCAGCGCAGTGGAAGCATGCGATGGACAAGGATATTCCTAATTTTGATGAATTACTAGAAAAAGGTGAGTTACTGCCAATTCGAGAGTGGCTAACAGAGAAAGTACATCAATACGGTGCGCTGAAAAAGCCGTTCGCGCTATTACAAGAGGCTACAGGGGAAGGCTTAAATGCTAAGTACCTAGCAGATTATTTACAAGAAAAATATACAAAGCTTTATCGGCTATAGAAAAACAAGCGATTTCTCTAAAATGAGAAATCGCTTGTTGCTTTGAAAATATTCTTACCAAAGCTTAAAGCCTTTGAGCCCGTGGTGAATTTGAAATAATTTCGAAGATTGGAATTGTGTAAGCTAATATAAATAAGGCTACTAAAATTACAAGTCAAGATTTAAAGTAAGCTACATTTCATGTTACATCAATATTTTTTATATAATGTTCAACATTATAAAGAGTCATTTTTAAATTGAACTATTGTGTTAAACAATCTGGCCAGATTGTTGAGTAAATATTTACTTATGTATGATGAACCGTATATAGTTTTTACTTTTTTGACCAATTAAAAATTTAGGGGTGATTATGGTGACACTTAAATGGTTGTGGATATTGGTTATTGCATTTTGCGTACTAGAATGGATTTCAATCCCATTCATAAGTGCATTTACAGGAAAATTGTATCAAGTAGTTGATGGTGTATTAATAATTACTTTTATTATTTATCCATTATTTTTCTTGACTACTCTTTTATTATTACAAAAGGGGAATAAAAAAATTGGTGCAGTAATTTTGCTTATTCCACTAATTGTGTATGCCCCCGTGTTAATAAGTCTTCAAACGTTGGTTAAATAATGAATTACTAATTGAGTTAACGTAGAGCTTTGTACAACAAGAGTTTCAAAAATTATCGAACTTTAAAAAATTTAATCTATGCCATTCAATAAGAGCAAGCTTTGAACAATCATTTTTTCAAAATTTGCTCTTTAGTTTTGTTCTCATATCAAGGTTGATATCGTTAATTTAATCAAACTTTATTACAAATCAAATCTACATCAAGAAGCATTTGGGTATTTACGTTAGAATACGATTAAGTTTGTGAAGTAATGGACTTAAACTCGCAGGGTAGTTTAATACAAAAATTTCATGATATTATAAGAAATATATCAGCAAATTGAGACTAGGGATGATTAAATTTGCTGAAGGATTATTAGGTTTAGACTTAATGAAAACATGGGTGAATATCTGTTGTGAGTGGGAAAATCTAGTTGAATGATGTTTAAAATTCTTAATTGAAGGAACTCTTATTAATTGTTCTTTAGTCTAGTATCACATTAATTTTCTATTTGAATTTTATTAGAATTAATCTATAAATTGGTAAATTCAGGTATACTACAAGACATGCATTGGTCAGGTGGTATGTTTGGCTATTTTCCATCCTATGCATTAGGAATGATCTATGCCGCGCAATGGAAGCATGCGATGGACAAGGATATTCCTAATTTTGATGAATTACTAGAAAAGGGAGAGCTACTGCCAATTCGAGAGTGGCTAACTGATAAAGTTCATCAATATGGAGCATTGAAAAAGCCGTTTGAATTGCTGAAAGAAGCGACAGGGGAAGGCTTAAATGCCAAGTATCTGGCAGACTACTTACAAGAAAAATATACAAAGCTATATCAATTATAAAGTGAAAAAAGCGATTTCTCGTTATTGAGAAATCGCTTTTTTATAGGAAGATGCGTTTGGATGCTTACCACAATTGATAGCCTTTGGAGCCGGCAGGTGAGTTCGAAATAATATCGATAATTGGTACTGTGTAAGCGAATAAAATTAAGGCTACTAAAATAACAAGCCAGATTTTAAAGTTTTCTAAAATAGCTGGTGTCGGACCGCTAAGCTCATGTACGTCACCTACAGGGAATTCTTCGTCACCTTTAGGTGCGAACCAAGCAAGTTTCACGACGATATAAATGATCACTAGGATGGCGATAAAGAGGATTGTTCCACCCACAGCTTGCGCGATTTGATAAGGAATCCAATCGTAAGCCTGCTGAGCGCCACCATATTCTGAGTAATCTGAGCGACGAGGTGCGCCAAACAGACCAGCAATATGCATTGCTGAAGACATAATCGTCATACCAGTACCCCATAAGATACCAGCGAAATTACTAAGATTATTTAAAGACTTCGAAAGTGTACGACCTGTTAAATGTGGAATTAACCAGAATGCCGCACCGAAGTAAGTTAAAACAACAGCTGTTGCAATCGTTAAATGGAAATGCCCTGTAACCCAAATGGTATTATGAATTAATTGATTCATTTGATAAGAGGCATTGACAATACCGCCTGCACCCCCTGGAATAAATGACACCATACCGATAAATGGTACGAAGAAACGAGCATCCTTCCAAGGTAATTTTTTAAACCAACCAAATAGTCCTTTGCCACCTAATTCACGTCCACGTAACTCGAACATGGCAAACATCGAGAAGGCTGTCATTAGAGAAGGCACGATTACAGCAAATGTTAAAACAACTTGAATGAACTTCCATGTACCATCAATACCAGGCTCTGTTAACTGATGGTGAATCCCAACAGGAATAGAGAAGAGTAAGAACAGCATAAACGAAAGTCTTGCTAAAGAATCGGAGAAAATTTTTCCGCCAATTACTTTTGGAATAATCACGTACCAAACCATATAGGCAGGTAATAACCAGAAGTATACGAGTGCATGGCCAAAATACCAGAAAAGTGTACGTGATAATGCCACATCGACACGTTCAATTAAACCTAAGGACCATGGTAATAATTGAATTAAAACAGAGGCTGCCACACCAAGCGTTGCCACGAACCACATTAAATTATTAACAACTACCATAAATGATAGTAACGGGCTACGTTGTCCACTCGCTTTATTTTCTTTGCGCCACTGGACATAACGTAATATTTGACCTGCGCCGCCAACCCAAGAACCAACAACGACTAATGTAAGACCTAAATAGAAAATCCAATGTGCCTTTAATGGTGCATAGAATGTATAAAGAACAGTTGCTTTATTCAATAACACCATCGTTGCGGCAGCAGCTGTCCCGATAGTCATTAACCAGAAACCAATCCAGCCAAGTCTTCTCTGAGTATCAGTGAATGTACCAGATGTTCGACTTACACTTGCAATTTGGAAGCCGTAAATAAAGAATGTAGTTAATATAAGACCGAGTAATACACCATGAACTGTTAATACTTGATAATAACCAATGCCTGCTGGTAATGTAAATTGACCAGAACGTACAAAAACCTGTAATAAACCTGCAAGACCACCTAATAACAATGCGATAAATGCCACGTAAATATGTGCCATTGCTAGCTTTGCATCTCGACGATCCACTTTTGTCATTGAATTAGTGTGACTCATTTGAATCCACCACCTTTAGCATAGAGTGCATCATCGTATGTCCTGTACCACAATACTCATTACATACGATTAAAAACTCGCCAACCTTATTGACTTCTGTCACATATTCCGAAATATAGCCAGGCTCAAGCATCATATTGATATTCGTACCTGCAACCTCAAAACCATGCATAACATCCTCGCTTGTTGCGATAAATTTCACTTTTGCACCAAGTGGAACCTCAATTTGTGGAGGATTATAATTGAATGCAGAAGCAACTACTACCACTTCGTAATCCCAATCCTTACCTTCAACCTTATGGACACCTGGATTATCAAAAGGTGCTGTCTCTTTCACTTTCTCGTAATCTAGTGTTTTTTTACCATTGTTTGGATGAGAGCCTTGATGAAATGCTCCGATACCGAGAATGATCAGGAATGCCACTAAAGTGGTAACTCCAAAAACAAGCCAGTATTTCTCATACTTATGTATGTGCATATGTTTCTGTCCCTTCTTCGTAGATTAAAACCGTCCAATGAACAAATCGAAGCAGTACACCCAAAGTAAAATGATGATAATACCTACTCCAAAAACTGCATAGAGTGAACCTTTTAAATTTTCATCTGACTTCTTTTTATTTGCCATTTTTGCTCCTCCTACGCTTTTTATTGTTGTGTTTCTTACTGTCATCATATAAAAATCTCCTACATTTTGATGTGAAAAAAATCACACTTCTAGGGGAATTATGTGAAAAAAGTGTGAAGAATTTAAGAGAGAAAAAAAACAAGCCATCTCAAAAGTCATTGAGATGGCTTGTTTAATGATTATAATTAACTTTTTTTAATAAAAATAATAGATTTTAAGGAAGGAGAACTGTCCTTCTTATTTCTTTTGGGCAAACGGTAAGTCTTACAAATAAATGCTGAAAGTCTTGCATACAATGTCTTATTTGGAACAGACTTAAAACCTATTAAGCTCTATTCCGCTTCTTCTTCAATTGTTAATAGAACTGTTAGGGCACCGACGCTTGGGACCGAAACTGGGAGTGCAAAGGCCTTTTCAAAGCCATATAATTTTGTATTGCCCACCATCACCGTTGGCGGAGTGATATCAATTTCTAAGCTTTCTTGCCCAACAGCTGTACATAAATTTCCTGCAATCATGTTACCAAATTCCCCTGTAAAGGATTCTAGCATTTCTCCTTCAAGCGGCATACCGAACATGGTACTACCGATCCCGCTGAACACTTCGGGAGAGGAGTCAATGATGACGCGTCCCTTTAAATCTCCGATTAAGCCAATTAATACGCCCATTTGTTGTTGTTGAAAGGGTTCAGAAATAATACTAGGCGACTTTACTTCTATATCCATAGGAAGAATGGTTTTTAAAGCGTGAATTGTCCCGTTTAAAATAGTTTGAAAGTACTTCGAATTACTCATCATTACCGCATCCTTTTTCCGACTTTTCTACATCTTACCATGTAAAAAGGGTAAGATGAAAGTATGTCTTGACGAATTCACATGAAATTTATAATATATTAATGAGAATGATTTTCAAATTCAATGTAAACGTCTGAAAACTTAACGAAAAATAACGAAGAAGGAGCGGTTCGCAATGACATTCGTATTGATTGGAGCAGCTGTCGTGATCTATATTGGAGTTGGAAAATACGTCATGAACCAGGCAACTGCACATTTGAAATAAGAGCTAAACAAAAGAGTATGAAGCTGCTGTGCTTCATACTCTTTTTCATGATGTTAAGAAAGAAAATAGATGTGCAGAAAAGGGCTTTAGCAAGTGTCCATTTTCACTTACCCTCCAGGATCTTATCTGTAACACTCATCGCCTATGAGTGACACGGTCTCCTCTGCAATCAACCAAGTTACAAAAGTTTCTCCATAGTATATAGGAGGGAAAAGAATCGGCTCTTTTTTTACATGTTTTTGTTCAAGGGAAATATTTGTTTTTTCAGAAATCTATTGTAAAATGAAGCAAACCTTTAAGATTATTTAAAGAAATTAGGTGACAAATATGACAAAAATATTAGTAACAGGGTTTGAGCCATTTCTTGATTATAAAATAAATCCAACGATGCAAATTGTGAAAGCATTAAATGGAAAGAAGATAGATAGCTATGATATCGTCGGACGAATTCTATCTGTAGATTTTCAGCAATCAGCGGAGCAATTAAAACAACATATAGAAGAAGTGAAACCACAAATCATTATTTCATTAGGATTAGCTGGAGGACGTTTTAAAGTGACACCCGAGCGCATTGCTATTAATGTGAAAGACGGAGAGCCTGATAATAATGGCTATACACCAGTTGATGAGCGCATCCATGAGGAGGGGGCAGATGCTTATCTAACAAACTTACCGATTCGCAGTATGGTAAATCGTTTGCATGCAGAAGGATATCCAGCGGAAATCTCCAATACAGCGGGTACATACTTATGTAATAACATTATGTATGAGGGGCTTGCTTATGCGCAGCAACATGAAGGGGTTCGTGCTGGCTTTATTCATATTCCAGCATCATTTGAGCTGGCAATCCAACATGGCAAAATTCCAGGCTGGAGTATCGGAGATTTGATAGCTGCGGTACAGCTTTGTATTGAGGAGACGGCACGTGCAACCAATCATTGATTTTCCGCATTCCATGTGGATTAGTCAACATACTATTCGTTTTGCATTCAAAGAGGTAATTTCCCACTCAAACTTTCACGCGGTCCAAGCGTTCAATCGATTTCTGAAACAGCAGCTACAGCATAACCTAGTCGAAAGTGTTGCAAGCTACCACACTGTGACAGCTTATATTAAACAAAAAATAGATGTTGAACGTTTAAGGATGCAGTGGCTTGAGATGCAAGCCTCCACAACCATTGACGAAGGAACGAATCGACTTTTAAAAATACCCGTCTGCTATGATGAGGAATTTGCCTTAGATCGCAAGCGCGTAATGAATTTCACAGGATTACCTTTTGAGGACATTAAAACATTGCATATGTCCAAAAGCTATTATGTGTATTTAATCGGCTTTTTACCAGGGTTTCCATACTTAGGTGAGCTTGATTCTAAATTATTTGTGCCACGCTTACAGAAACCAAGGGCATCTGTATCAGCGAGTTCAGTTGGGATTGGGGGTGGACAAACGGGAATCTATCCTGTTGATTCACCTGGAGGCTGGAATATTATAGGGAAAACACCGTTTGATTTATTTGATGTTCATGGCAAAGAGCCATTTTTATTTGAACTTGGTGATGAAGTTCAGTTTTATGAAATAACCCAACAGCAATTTTGGGAAATGAAAAGCAAAGGAGTGTAGCAATTGAAGCCACTTCTGCTTGTAACAAAACAAGGGGTTTTTGGAAGCTTACAAGATAAAGGAAGGTTCGGCTATCGGGCATTTGGTATTCCGTTATCTGGACCAATGGATCACCGATCGTTTAATGCAGCTCAAAGAATCTTACATCACCATCATGATGAAACGTCTTTTGAAATGTTTGTAGGTGGTTTTGAATTTGAGGCGCTGGCTGATTGTGTTTATGTATTAACAGGAGGACATGGTACATGCTTGGTTAATCAAGTACCAATCGAAATGTGGAAAACATTCCATTTAACAAGGGGAGATAGATTATCTATCAAGAGTGTCCATCAAGGCTCTATTGTTTACTTAACTCCATTAGGAGGTTTTCGTACAAACGATGAGCTTGGTAGCCAATCCTACCTTCCGCTTGGGAATTTGGGAACATGCATTACAAAAGGAAGTATTTTATATGGGCAAGTATCACCATCTCTAAAAAATAATAGAGGGCTATATGCACCCTATCGTCCGCGTTTTGACAGTTCCATAACTGCTCGACTGTTTAAAGGACCTCATTTTCATTTATTTACAGAAAAAAGTCAGCAACAATTTTTACAAAATCCTTTTCAATTTATTGGCGGCAATCGTATGGGCTACTACATCAAAGGACCTGCCTTACAACTTCAGGAAATGAAGGATATTCTGTCAGAAGCTACACAGTTCGGAACAATCCAAGTGCCTCAAAGTGGTGATCCCATTATCCTAATGGCTGATGCTCAAACAGTAGGAGGCTATCCTATTATTGCAACAGTTCATGAAGAAGATTTACATAAAGTAGCGCAAATGCGTATGTTTAACACAATTCACTTTGTACTGGAGGAAACATGATGTCAATTGATATCAATTGTGATCTAGGTGAAAGCCATGATGCTTTTATAACGGGTAAGGATGAAGAACTATTAGACTATGTAACGTCCATCAACATTGCATGCGGCTATCATGCGGGACATCATTCAATCATGCATCAAATCGTACGTAGCGCCATTCGTAAAAACGTTCACATTGGTGCGCATCCAGGCTATCCAGATCGAGAGGGGTTTGGTCGCCGTAACATGGAATGTAGCTCAGGTGAAATTTACGATATGATGGTTTATCAAATTGGTGCCTTACAAGCATTTGTGGAGATTGAAAATGGTACGCTTCATCATGTTAAACCACATGGCGCACTTTATAATCAATGCGCGAATGACCATGAAAAAGCGTTGGCTGTAGTCAATGCAGTGTATGATCTTAATCCACAGCTTATTTTATATGCCTTATCTGGTAGCCTCATCGTAGAGATTGCTAGAGACAAAGGGCTTCAAGTATATGAGGAGGTTTTTTCGGATCGACGCTATAACAATGACGGCACTTTAGTGAACAGACAGGAACCAAATGCCTTAATACAATCGGAAGAAGAAATGCTAGTGCATGTAAAAGGTATTTTGACTGCTAATGAAGTGTTGTCGGTCCAGTCCAAAAAAATTAAAGTTGCAGTCCAAACCTTATGTATACATGGAGATGGCCCACATGCACTAGACTATGCGAAAAAAATTGCAGGTCTCAAAAAGCGATTACAATAAAATGTAAAAATGGATGCCCTAAACAAGGCATCCATTTTATTTAGATTGTTGTCACTAGCTCCACAGCTTCTAGCACAATTGGCGTACCAGCAGAAAGAGTACCTGTGACAGTATTGAACGTTATTTCAGTTGTAGAAACTGTATAGGCACCACCCTCCTGTAGAACACCATTGATATATAAGTTATAGTAACCATTTGCGACTTCCGGGAATGCTGTTGCTGCTGTACCGCTATCATTTAAAAACGTTGTTGCAGCGACTGTTGTGCCATCTGCAATGGCAAGGGGTGCAGCTAAGACGTTAAAAAATCTTGTAGAAGTACCTGTTACATTGACGTGAATATTAATAATGGAAAGTGCCACCCGATTCACCTCCTTTCATTTCCTTTATTTTGTTGTAAAGCCTAGCGATTCAATAATGATGGGTGTTCCTCTATACAATGTGGCATTATAGGGTACGAGTGTCAGGGAGGCTGGGGTTACCGTATAAATGCCGCCTTCCTGCATCACTGCATTAATATAAAGGTTAACGTAACCATTGGGTGAAAAAATTGTAAACTCAGTAACGGAATTTGCTTCATCATTCCAAAAGAGATCGGCTGGAAGAGTTGCCCCATTAGATAGATCAAGATCAGCTGTAACGATATAAAAATATCGGTGGATTGTTGGGATAATCATACCTTCAGGGACTATTTCAGGAGGATTAATGGGTATTCCGTTTGTTGCTTTTATACGGGGCCAGATAAATCGCTCCTCACAGTTACATGAACAATATTTTTCAATGATTTGATGAGACTTAGGATTTATCATATGGCATCACACTCCCTTCATAAAAAAATAACTTTGCCCCGAATATGCTTACTATAAAATATGAAGAAAAAATAAAAAGAACTAGTTGACCATCTATCATTT
Source organism: Lysinibacillus sp. K60 (assembly GCF_019731275.1). NCBI lineage: Bacteria > Bacillati > Bacillota > Bacilli > Caryophanales > Bacillaceae > Lysinibacillus > Lysinibacillus sp. K60. The sequence goes on from NZ_JAASJR010000003.1 coordinate 404,940, forward strand.
GGCATAGATTTTTTGTATAAACATGTTTTTCTAAGGATGGAAACGTTGGCATATATGCTTTAAATTAGTGTTATACTTTGCTAGTTGAATAAGGTAGAATACTAATTATGAATAATTAATGAAAAAGGGGTTACTGGTTTCATGAAAGATTTTGAACAACAATTGGAGGGGCTATTAAAGCAAGCCTCTTTGCAATACATAATTTATCAGCATAATGGTGATACAGAGCGCATGGATAAAACATCACTTTTTGCTCGAAAAATTCAGCAAAAAGAGTATGTGATTGGCTTTGCAGGCCATTTCTCTGCAGGGAAGTCCAGTATGATTAATGCGCTGTCTGGTGAAAATCTGCTGGCATCTAGTCCTATTCCAACAAGTGCAAACATCGTAAAAGTTCATAAATCAGAGGAAGACTATGCGATTGTTTATATGCACAATGAAAAGCCTGTAAAATTTGAGGCTGGCTATGATTTTAAAACAGTAAAAGAGCTAAGTAAAAATGGGGATTTAGTGTCACAAATTGAGATTGGACACAGTGCCTCTACACTACCACTAGGTGTCACTGTAATGGATACGCCAGGGGTAGACTCCACAGATGATGCGCACCGCATGTCAACGGAATCAGCATTACATATTGCCGATATCGTATTTTATACAATGGACTACAACCATGTGCAGTCGGAATTAAATTTCCAATTCACAAAGCAATTAATGAAATATAATCCAAATGTTTATTTAATTGTCAACATGATTGATAAGCATAAAGATAATGAATTGAGCTTCGAAGAATTTAAAGCAACTGTTCATCAATCCTTTGCAGCATGGGGTGTTGTACCGAAAGGTGTTTTCTTTACTTCATTAAGAGAGCCTGAGCATCCACATAATGATTTTGAGGCAGTTAAGAAAATTGTGATGGACAGTATGAATGATTGGCAGGAGCAGCTTGTACAAACAGCTACGAATACATTGCGTTTATTGCAAAGCGAGCATGACAATTATTTAATGGAAGAAAGACAGGATCGTTTGGCAATTGATGAAGAAATTTTAAGTGCGGATGACTGGGCACACCATCAGGATATTTTAGAGCAATACAATAAATTAAATCGTCAGGTTGAATTATTCTCAGTAGAAGCTTGGAACGAAACGTTTGAGGAGCAACGTAAGGAGCTGCTCGCTAATGCTGCAATTATGCCAGCTGATTTACGCGATCGCTTACGCCTTTATTTAGAAAGCATGCAGGAAGGTTTTAAAGTTGGGGGGCTCTTTACTGCAAAGAAAAAAACAGAGGAAGAGCGAAACCGACGCAAAGAAGAAGCGTATAGTGCCTATCAAAATGTGGTCCATGCACAAATCACGGGGCATTTAAAAGGTCTTATGAAAAAGGCATTGAAGGACGTTGGTGCATTAAATGAGGAACGTGCCGCAGCCATTGATGCCTATGTATTTGACTTACCTTTTTCATTGATTGAGCAGCAAGTTCAAACAGGCGCTATTTTAACAGGTGATGCTGTGTTAAACTTCGCTAACCGTATCGCAGAAGCAACAAAGCGCTACTTCATTCAGGAGACAGATAGCTGGAAAAATGCGCAAGCGACAACTCTTGAAGCTGTTGCAACAGAAACTGCCGCACCATCAAAATTAAAAATGGCGGGTATGCAGGACAAAGTAGATGCCATTAATGCGGTCCTTGAAATTGAAGGCTATCAGCAATATAGTGCAAGTACTATGCATCAAGCGAGCAATGAAATTCGTACAGTTGCCAATCAACAGCTTACTAATTGGGAACAATCATTTAAACAAGATTTAGCAGAAATTCGTTTATTTGACGAGTCTATGTTGCAGCCAAAAGAGCAAATCATCCAACAAGAGGAAGCTCAGCAAGCTACTAGTGCAACGACTCTACCAATCGATGGTGTGATTAACCGTGCACTTCATACTGCTAATGCAGTCAAAGAGGTGCAAGGCTTTGCCGAAGTAGCCCAATACCTTGAAAATAAAGTAGAACGACTACAGAAAAAAGATTTTACCATTGCATTGTTTGGCGCATTCAGTGCTGGGAAATCTTCCTTCTCGAACGCTTTAATGGGAGCCAAGGTGTTACCTGTATCACCAAACCCAACAACTGCGGCCATCAATAAAATTCGTCCAGTTACACCTGAACATCCACATGAAACAGCGGATGTACAGCTTAAAACTGCTGAACAAATGCTAGAGGATATTCAAGGCTCCTATGCGGCGATTGGTTTGTCTGTATCGACATTGGAGGAAGCCTATAATCGTGCTGATGAAGGGCTTGCAGTTCAGTTAACGGACGAACGTTTAAATGTTCATAAATCATTTATTCGTGCCTATAAAGAAGGCTATCCAACCTTTAAGTCTGAGTTTGGTTCTATCCTTCGCGTAGACCGTGAAGAGTTTGAAAAATTTGTAGCACAAGAAAATAAATCTTGCTTTGTTGACAATATCGACTTCTATTATGATAGCCCATTAACACGTATGGGCGTGACACTTGTTGACACGCCAGGAGCTGACTCTATTAATGCCCGCCATACAGGCGTAGCATTTGAATATATTCGTAATGCTGATGCCATCTTATTTATTACGTACTATAATCATGCCTTTGCCAAAGCTGACCGAGAGTTTTTAATACAACTTGGTCGTGTGAAGGATGCATTTGAGCTAGATAAAATGTTCTTTATTGTCAATGCAATTGATTTGGCAACAACGGATGAAGAACAGGAAGATGTAAAAGGCTATGTACGCTCAGAGTTACAACGCTTTGGCATTCGCTTCCCGAGACTATATGGGGTATCTAGTCTTTTAGCGTTGGAAGAAAAGGTAGAAGGTGCCGATTTAACATCAGGTATGCCACCATTTGAAAAAGACTTCCATACATTCTTAAATGATGAGTTGAGTGCATTAGCCGTTCAAGCTCTTGCAGAGGAAGTTGATAAAACGGAGCAACGTTTGGCGGATTTAATTGCCCAAACAGAGGAAAACTTAAAACGTAAAGATGAGCGACTAGAGGAATTAACAACACTTGAACAACATATTCAATCGAAGTACAGTGTACTGAATACGAGCATGTTAGAGAGTGAAACAAAACAGGAGCTTGATGAGCTACTTTATTATGTTCTTCAACGTGTTTATTATCGTTACCCTGAGTTCTTTAAGGAAGGCTACAATCCTTCTACCTTTGCTGCAATGCCAGCACAACAAGCATTGGAGCATGCATTAAAAGAAGTGATGCAAAGCTTGCGTTTTGATTTTACTCAAGAAATGCGTGTAACAAACTTCCGTTTATCGCAGTTCATTAGCAAAAAGATGCAACAACGTTTTAAAGATGAAGTACGCGAATTGAAAGAGTTAAATCGAAGCTTCTCATTCCTAGCCTTTGAATCTTCTGAGCCAAATTTATTGGATTTTGAAGGACCGTTTGCGGATATTTCCAAATATGCTAGCGTAAAATCTCATTTCCGCAATCAAAAAGCTTTCTTTGAAAAGAACGAAAAAGTGAAGCTAAGTGAGGCACTAGAAGCCGTAACAAAACCCGATGCACAAGATTATTTAGATGCACAGAAAGTTTCCCTCATGACATGGGCGATTACGTTTATTGCAGAGGAAGCCGAAAAATTACGTTACTATATTTATCATCAAGCGCTTGAACAAATTGACACAGAAAGATTAGCCTTACAAGAAGAGAGTCGTTTAGCTTCTTGGAAAGCGATTTACGCACAATTACAATACGCATGAGGTGATTCCAATGGGAAAAGTATTCAAATCAGTGGATGAAATTCAACTTGATGGTGTCCGTTTTATCGATGCTCGTTACGATCTTCAGGACAAAGAGGCTGGCAAAAAGGCATTCGAGGAAGGTCATGCTACTGGTGCTATCTATATTGATTTAGAACAGCAGTTATCGGATATGGACAGTAAAGACGGTCGTCATCCGATGCCAAGCAAAGAAAAATTGGCATCCGTTTTTCAAGAACTAGGATTACGCTATGAAGATCAGATTGTAGTTTATGACCAAGGAGCAGCTCCATTTGCCCCACGCGCCTGGTGGATGCTAACCTATGCTGGTTTCCCAAATGTAGTGATTGTCAACGGAGGTGCCCCAGCACTAGAGGCGAAAATTCCTTTTACCAAGGATATTATTAAATATCCCCCAACCATCATTGAGTTTGATTGGAAAGATGAGCTTTATGCACCACGCCAAGCCGTAAAAGCCATTGTGGATGGAGAGGTGAAAGCCACTTTACTCGATGCGCGTGCTGCTGCAAGGTACCGAGGAGAAGTAGAGCCATTGGATAAAGTAGCAGGTCATATCCCAACTGCGAAAAACTTTGACTGGGAGCAGTTGAAGTCAAATGGTCAACTAAAGGCAAATGATGCATTACGTCAAAAAGTTTCACCTGATGAGCAGGTTGTTGTTTACTGTGGCAGCGGCGTAACCGCCTCTCCTCTTTATGCTGTGTTAGCAGATGAAGGCTATGACAACATCCAATTATATGTAGGTAGCTTCAGTGATTGGATTACAGAATATGACGTGGAAAAAGGCACAAACGAATAAAAAGAAACGCTCACTTCGGTGGGCGTTTTTTTATATAGTGCGGTGGATATAGCGTAAAGTAGAGGTTAGAATTTAATGTAGCGGATAACCTCTTCAGATTGGCGGATAAGGAAGAAAAAGTGGAGGATAGAACGTTAAAAGTGACTGATAAAATTTCATGTAGCGGAAACCTGCTCAAAGTGGTGGATAAGAATGAAAAAATGAAGGATAGCCCTTTGAAAGTAGTGGATAGAATTTAATCCCTGAAGAACTTCCTGAGAGGTGGGTGTTGGAGGATATGATAATGAAGCTTTATTGAGATTCTATCATGATTATACATTGCCTCAGGTGGCTTAAGTATTGCAGCGGAAATTAGGGACGACCAAAACCATTTTATAAATTAAAGCAGGCACTGGAACAGGAGGGGGAAGGGTGAACGATCTAAAAAAGCAGATGGATCTAATAGACATTCCAGAATCGTTACATCAGCGTAGTCAACAAGGCATTGAACAAGCAAAAAAAGAGCAGTACAAAACTAAGAGCTGGGTGCCCAAGATTGCTGTAACACTTGCGGCGGGTGGATTTGTGGCATTAATGAAGGGTGAACAGCACTTAGATAATGCTCGGGCTAGTGCGTTAATGTCACAATTAGATAATTTACCTCCGCCGATGTATTGGATTTTGGCTATTTTATGCGTATTCATCATACTATTCATCTCTAGAAAAAAGCTTAATCAGAAAAAGACAATTGGTGTTGCCATAGTTTCGATTCTACTGATCGGTAACAGTACGATTTTTTTACAACATCAATTAAGAAAACCAGTTGTGGTGCCTACAATAATTGAAGTTACGGATAGCTCACAGAATGCTTTAGAGATACGCTATATTACAAACAAGTATGACCATCGATATGTGAAATATTTGCAGGCAGAAGATGTGCAATTACCAATAGTATACGATCAAATGGAGCAAGAGAATTTAGTAAATGGTTTTTATTATCCATTCGATACTTCGCAAGATTTACTCTATCAAAATGTTCGATTAGCTTTTTTTCAGCTTGATTTAAACACGATGAAAAAAGTGATGGCAAGTGAGACTGTTTATCTTTTACTAAATGACGGGATGAAATTGCCTGCCCCAATTCATTTTACGAGGGAAATCTTCATTGATGAAAAACAGATCATGAATAATAGCTATAGTCAGTCACAACATGATTCGGAACAAATCATTTCATTTATCCTTCAACAGGATGCTATTTTTGATGCATTTTATGTTCCCGCTGCATTAGAGGGTAAGATACTATTGAAAGAATGGAGATTAAACGATCAGCGTTACACAGCAAGTGATTTTCCTTTTTCAGTGACGAAAGGTCAACGCTTGGAGATAACTATTCAATTGAAGGAAGCCCCCTTAGATATCAATACATCCATAGGTTTTAGTGGCCCGGATGGTTATTTAACTAAAAGATTATATTCACAAGCGTATTTTACGACAAATTTGGTGAAAAAGGTGCGTGAAAACAATGAGTGAATCTACACAACAGGTAAAACTTTTACAATGGTTAGCAGTGGCGCTCTTTTTTCAATTGATCTATTTAAATGTTTTTAAATACGCTAATCTTGTACAAGATATCCTTGTTTATGGGGCCTATTTAAAAAGTCTTTCGTTCTATAAAGAAAAGGCACCTATCAAAACATATATGGCCTGCGCTCTGATGATAACCTTGATGAGTACCATCTTTTCTTTCCATCTTCTCTTTTATTGGAGTACGGTTTTAATTCAAGGAATTGAATTGCTGATTATAATGGAATTTGGAAAAATTTTATTATGCATTGAACAAAAACACGATGTACAGGGTACAACTACAAGAGTGATGAAAAAATATATAGCGATATCCTTTGCCGTCATTATTAGTTGGACACTATTGATGAATGTTACAAGTGATTGGCAGATGGGATTATTGTTCCTGGGCGCATTGCTTTTATTGGCTGTAAATTTACGGTTATTTCTTCATGTGTTAGCACTTCGTAAACATGTAAAAAGCAAATCCTTTGTTGTTACCTACTTACAAAAATGACTCACCATTCATTTTATGCTACACTTTTTGTACAAGGGGCAAAGGGGGAGCAGGATGTTTAAACGGGAGAAAAGTATCGAGATTCAGCAGCATCGCGGTGTACAATGTGCGCATGGGAAAGTTGCGGTTCAGGGGGTTGGTATGAGTGTGTACAGCTTTTTTGTGGATGGGTTACTGATTGATACAGGTTCCTACTCACTGTCGCAGGAATTTCAAACCTTTTTTAAGGATATACCGATAGAGCAATTGGCATTAACACATTCACATGAGGATCATGCTGGAAATGCAGCGTGGATTCAACATCATAAGAATGTACCTATTTATATTCATCGTGATTCAGTCAATCTTTGTGCTGAGGATGGAGAATATCCACTCTATCGTCAGGCATTGTGGGGGGAACGACCAGCGTTTGTTGCCCAACCATTTGGTCAAACATTACAAACGAACGCAGCAACATGGGATGTCATTGAAACACCTGGACATACAGCAGATCACCTTTCTTTTTACAATCGAGAAACAGGCGCTATGTTTACAGGAGATTTGTTTATCCAGCCAAAGACGAAGGTTGTGCTTGATGAAGAAAATATTGTCCATACCCTGGCGTCTTTGAGGAAAATAGTAAACTATGATTTCGATGTCGTCTATTGCTGTCATGCAGGCTTTATAGAGGATGGTCGAACGAAAATACAAGAAAAAATTGCTTATTTGGAAGACATGCAAGGAAAAGTGAAACAATTATTTATGCAAGGTTACTCTGTTGAAGAAATCACCAAAACAATTTTTCCTCGTGATTATCCGATTACAAAAGTTTCGGGAGAGCAATGGTCTTCCAAGCATATCATTACGGCCTTTATTAATCATTTTACCGAAGAGTCCTATATATAGGGCTCTTTTTTTGGCTTGTTAAGAATTTCACAAATACTTTGATCTGTATAATAAAAAACTTTGTGAAAAAATGTGAATAAATTGTGACGAAGTCAATCAGGGCAATGGATGCGCTTACAAAAGTTTGTGAAAAAATTCTCATTTACATAAGAAAAATACTATGTGAAAAGTTGAACAGGCTAAATGGCTCTATGTGTACACTTTATAATGTGTTAACAATTGCATTAATTATCTTAAAATAATTGATTGTGAAACGTTTAATTTGACAGAAAAATGTAATGAAAGTCATTAAACATTGAACTATTGAAGTTAAAAATAAATTGACAGAAAATTCGTTGACTATATTTTCACAAAGTATTATGATTCTGAAATATAATAAAAAACCAAAGGGAAAAGGATGGGATAGAATGGACGTAATGAAAAAGGCATTAGAAATGCATGCACACTATAGTGGGAAATTAGAGGTGAGCTCAAAAGTACCTGTACAAGATTCCTATGATCTTAGCTTAGCTTATTCACCAGGGGTAGCAGCGCCATGTGTGGAAATTGAGAAAAATCCTTCGCTTGTGTACGACTATACAATGAAGGGGAATATGGTAGCTGTTGTATCTGATGGGACAGCAGTTTTAGGGTTAGGAGATATCGGCCCGAAAGCTGCCTTACCTGTAATGGAAGGGAAGGCGATTTTACTAAAGCGTTTTGCCAATGTTGATGCTTTTCCAATATGCTTAGATACAAAAAATACGGATGAAATCGTCAGCATTGTGAAGGCGCTTGCCCCGACATTTGGTGCGGTAAACTTAGAGGATATTTCAGCACCAAGATGCTTTGAAATTGAGGATCGCCTACGTCAAGAATGTGATATTCCAGTTTTTCATGATGATCAGCATGGAACAGCGATTGTTGTAGGAGCAGCGATGATTAATGCCAATCGTATTGTGAAAAAGGATGTAGCAACGATGAAGGTTGTGATTAATGGTGCTGGTGCTGCAGGCATTGCAATCTTACGTATACTTGTGCAAATGGGCTATAAGAATATTTATATGTGCGATACAAAAGGTATTATTTATGAGGGTCGTACAGAGGGGATGAACCCGATTAAAGAAGCGGTTGCTCATTTGACGAATCCAGAGAAGCAACATGGTACACTAGAGGATGCACTAACAGGTGCAGATGTCTTTATTGGAGTTTCTGTAGCCAATCTATTAACGGAGGCACATATTGCGTCCATGAATGAAAATCCAGTTGTCTTTGCCTTAGCTAATCCAAATCCTGAAATTACGTATGAAAATGCCAAAGCATGGGGGGTACGTGTGATGGGAACGGGACGTTCTGATTATCCAAATCAGATTAATAATGTTCTCGCATTCCCTGGTATTTTCCGTGGAGCTTTAGATGTGCGTGCTACGGATATTAATGAGTCAATGAAGCTAGCTGCTGTAGAAGCGATTGCCTCCCTTGTGAGTGATAAGGAACTAAAGGAAGAATATATTGTTCCTAAGTCTTTGGACGAACGCGTAGTGGCTATCGTCTCACGCGCAGTAAGTGGGGCAGCTGTTGAATCTGGCGTATCTGAGCTATTCCAGCAAAGTACAGCACTTTCTGTCTAATAAAATTAAAAAAGCAGATAGAGAAAAGTTTCAGGCTTTTTCTCTATCTGCTTTTATTATTATGCTGTATCAAGTTAACAAAGGCCTTATCTCAAGTTTTTAGACCATGCCAACACCAATAATTCCGATGAGTATGACAAAGAAAAGAACAAATAATACGATGAAGATAATAATGGCTGGAATAAAGATGGTGAAGAAAGCCATCCAGTTCGAAATTTGGTGTGCTTCAGCGACTACACCTACAGAAATAACAAATGACCAAATCGTCACAATGATGCTTACTAAAATAGTTGGCCAAAAAATCCACGGTAATGAACCCATAAAATTAGGATCCAATAATGAATCGGGTGAAGTCATTAACCAAATAATATAAAGTGGAATCAGTACGATATATGGGATTGCTGTTAAGCTTAACCCCTTAAATAAGTCCGAGTAAGTCCCAGTACCTTTAAATAATTTCCCGAATAGCCAAGAGATGAGTGCAGAAATAGCTGTGCCAATCACACCTGCGATTGGAGCAAAAATGACACATAATAGGACTAAAAGCCATGGCGAAAAATCAGGGAGAAATTCTGAATCAATTAATCCAGACATAAGAGAGCCAATATAACCAATAGACAAAACCAAAATTGCAAAGCCGATAGATTTTTCATTAATCATATAACGAGTCGTTTGCTTTGGATGCATCCAAACTGATAAAAATGGATTTAGTTTTGACCTTTCTTCTTTCGATGTCTCATTCAAGTTTTCCATCAAACTACCTCCAAAATAATAGAATAATTGCTTGTTACATATAGTTAATATACGAGTGAAGTAAAGAAAAGTTTCATGGAAAATAAAAATAAGCCCACACATAAAAAAAGAGTCGTAATTGTCGACTCTTTTTAAGGTTGTTTCTATTATTCAGCTAACATAATTTTCTCAAGTTCTAACGGCTCAATATATTGATCACCTTTGTAAGCACGCATATTACCGCCTGAAATTTCATCGATTAATAAAATTTCATTCGTTTTCGCATCGCGGCCGAATTCTAATTTAATGTCATAAAGCGTTAAGCCTTTTTTAGCAAGCTCTGCCGCTACAAATTTGGAAATTTCAATTGTACGTTGTTTTAAAATGGCGTATTCTTCATGAGTTAACAGGTTTAACATCGCTAAAGCATCTTCAGAAATTGGAGGATCTAAACGATCATCATCTTTGATTGTTACTTCTACAAAGGAGTCTAAATCTTGTCCTTCCTTTACATAGGCACCATAACGGCGTAGGAATGAACCAACTGCCTTAAAGCGGCAAATCACTTCTAAGCCATTACCGAAAACAGTTGCCGGTTTTACTGTCATTGTTGCATCTTCAAAGTTAGCATCAACGAAATGAGTAGGAACTCCTTGTTCGTTTAATTTTGAATAAAAATAAGAAGTTAAACGTAAACCAGCCAAGCCAGCCCCATCAATTGTTAAACCAACAGTATTTGCACCTGGATCAAACACGCCGTTTTCTCCTGTAACATCGTCTTTAAATTTTAATAAATAATGACCATCTTCTAATTTAAACACATTTTTTGTTTTACCTGTATACAATAATTCCACAAAAAACCCTCCAATATTTTTCATAGTACTCTAAAATTATAACACGAATGTTTTAAATATTTAATGATAAAAATGTTCGTTTAAAACGTTTATTTTAATGTTTTATAACTGGATTATAAATAAAAAATAAGGTGATAACGAATGTTCGTTATCACCTTGGTTGAAATTAAGAATATTCCGAAATCAAATCCTAGGAAACATTGAAAATAGAATGTTATTAATAGACACCTTCAGTAAGCATTCCATCTGCTACTTTGATAAAGCCAGCAATGTTTGCACCAACTACTAGGTTACCTGGGAAGCCATATTTTTCTGCTGCTGCTTTGCTGTCTGTATAAATATTTTTCATAATTTGATGAAGTTTCGCATCTACTTCTTCAAATGACCAAAATACGCGGCTAGAATCTTGTGCCATTTCAAGAGCAGATACCGCAACTCCCCCAGCATTCGCTGCTTTTGCTGGACCAAATAATACGCCTGCCTCTAGGAATTCATTGATTGCTTCAAGGTCTGATGGCATATTAGCACCTTCACCGATTGCTTTCACGCCATTCGAAATTAATGTACGAGCTGATTCACCGTTAATTTCATTTTGCGTAGCACACGGTAGGGCAATATCACAAGGAATCGTCCAAATTCCTGTACAACCTTCTGTAAAAGTAGCATTTGGTCGGTAATTAACGTAAGTTGAGATACGGTCACCTTTTACTTCTTTAATTTCTTTGATGGCATCTAAATCTAAGCCCTCTGGGTCATAGATATAGCCTGAAGAGTCTGAGCAAGCAACCACTTTGGCACCATACTGTTGCGCTTTTTCAATGGCATACGTAGATACATTACCAGATCCAGAAACAACCACTGTTTTTCCTTCGAATGAGTCATTTGCATCCTTTAGCATTTCGTTCACAAAGTAAACAGTACCGTAACCAGTTGCTTCCTTACGTGCTAAAGAGCCACCGTAGCCAGGAGTCTTACCAGTTAATACACCTGATTCATTTGCTTTTGTTAAACGCTTATATTGGCCCCATAAATAACCTACTTCACGAGCACCTACGCCAATATCACCAGCAGGAACATCGACATCTGGACCAATATGACGGTATAATTCAGTCATGAATGCTTGGCAGAAACGCATAATTTCTGAATCTGATTTTCCTTTCGGATCAAAGTTTGAACCACCTTTACCACCACCAATAGGTTGCCCTGTTAAAGCATTTTTAAAGATTTGCTCAAAGCCTAGGAACTTAATGATGGATTCGTTGACAGAAGGGTGGAAGCGAAGACCGCCTTTATATGGGCCCATGACATTGCTGTATTGTACACGATAGCCACGATTCACTTGTACTTGATTGTTATCATCTTGCCATGCTACACGGAAAGAAATAATACGATCTGGCTCCACAATACGAGATAAAATATTGGCCTTAATATATTCAGGATGTTGCGCGAATACAGGTACTAATGAGATGAAAATTTCTTCAGCTGCTTGTAAAAATTCCGCTTGATGACTATTCTGTTGTTTAAGTTGCTCAAATACGCCATCTACGTATTCTTTTGCTAATTGTTCATTGCTAACAGTTGTAATTGTCATAAATAAAACCCCCATTTAGTTGATAGGTGTATCGTATATCTATTTTTCAAACTATTCAATAAAATACTTTTAAAGTTTGTGAAAAATTGAGCAAGAGAGGTTGTTTTAAAATTATATTTAAATAATTTAGTTCTAAGTGATTCATCTGATTATGAGAAAGGAATGATGCCTTATTGTGAAGGTTCTTATAGACGCTGATGCCTGTCCAGTAGTGGATTTGGCGCTATCTATATCATCTGAGTTTGAGATAGAAACTATCTTGTTTTGCGATACATCACATCGTGTTGAACGTGATAATGTAATAACAATTATTGTACCCAAAGGTCCAGATTCGGTTGATTTTACGCTAGTGAACGCGCTTTCAAAACACGATATTGTTATTACACAGGATTACGGATTAGCAGCCATGGTTTTAGCACGAGGGGGGTATCCGATTGATCAAAATGGACGAGAAATGTCTAATGAAAACATCGAACGTTTGCTCGATATGCGTCATGTTGGTCAAAAAATTAGAAGGGCAGGTGGACGAACAAAGGGACCTAAAAAAAGAACACAAGAAAACAATATTTCGTTTGAAATGAAATTTCGACAAATTTGTGAACGAGCAATTTTAGCCTATAAACTGGAGGAATCTACAGGTGAAAAATGAACATAAACACGAACTATTCGAACAATATCCGCAGTTAAACGAACTAGCAAAAAAGGCTACTGTATTGTGGGAAAATACAAATTGGATGAAAAATCCTGGAACAACGCTCTTTACTATGGCTGAAGTGGATGATGCGGAAGCAACATTACAACGTTTTTCTTCTTATTTAAAAGTAGCATTTCCAGAGCTTCTAGAAAGTGATGGTTTAATTGAATCAACGATCAAGGAAATTCCTTCAATGAAAAGTGCTATTGAACAAGCATATGGTGTGGCGATTCCCGGCCAATTGCTTTTAAAATGTGATCATGCATTACCGATCTCTGGCTCGATCAAAGCACGTGGAGGAATTTATGAGGTATTAAAACATGCGGAAAGGCTAGCTTTGGCAAGTGGAAGACTTAAAGAAGTAGATAATTATGCAATTTTAGCAACAGAGGAATTCCAGTCGTTCTTCCAACAATATACGATTGCAGTAGGCTCTACGGGGAATTTAGGATTAAGTATCGGCATTATGGGCAAGAAGCTCGGCTTTAATGTCGTTGTACATATGTCGAGTGATGCCAAGGAATGGAAAAAAGCCTTACTCCGTGAAAAGGGTGCTACAGTGATTGAATATGAAGCTGATTACAGTGTAGCTGTTGAGCGGGGGCGACAGGAAGCTGAGCGAGATCCAAAGTGTCATTTTATTGATGATGAAAATTCAAAGGATTTATTTGCTGGCTATGCCGTAGCTGCCAAGCGTTTAAAGGAACAGCTCGAAAGGACGAATATTACAGTAGATGAAGCACATCCATTGTTCGTCTATTTACCATGTGGCGTAGGTGGAGGACCAGGTGGTGTTGCCTATGGATTAAAAGAAATTTACGGAGAGCATGTGCATATTTTCTTTGCAGAACCTGTCGCTTCTCCTTGTATGACGATCGGACTGATGACAGGCTTACATGACACAATTAGTGTAGAAGATATCGGCCTTGACAATCGAACAGAAGCGGATGGGTTAGCCGTTGGTCGCGCCTCCAAATTTGTAGGAAAAGTGATGGAGACGTATATAAGTGGTTGCTATACAGTATCAGATGAAGAGCTGTTTACATCTCTAGGATTAGCGATGGAAAGTGAAGGTTTATTTTTAGAGCCATCTGCACACGCAGGAATGTATGGAGCCATTCGTTTATTGCAACAAGGTCAATCCTATCTAGAAAGGCACGCATTAGTAAACCATCTACCACAAGCCACACATCTCGTATGGGCAACTGGCGGTAGCATGGTCCCACCTACAATGCGAGCTGCTTATTTAGCAAAGGTCAAGGAATTTAATTAAAGTCGGTGTGAAGCTATGTTTGGATGGAAGCTTGACCTCTATTAGTTATATCCCACTTGAGCATGGAGTAAAGCATTCGAATAGTGAGTGAGATGCCACTCTCATGTAGGACCAAAACGCTCACAACATGTATGGACCCGCTCAAGTAGGAGTCCAAAGCGCTCACAAAATGTGTAGACCTGCTCAAGTAGGAGTCCGAAGTGCTCACAAAATGTGTAGACCTGCTCAAGTAGGAGTCCGAAGTGCTCACAAAATGTGTGGATCCGCTCAAGTAGGAGCCCAAAGCGCTCGCAAAATATGTGGACCCGCTCAAGTAGGAGTCCAAAGCGCTCACAAAATGTGTAGACCCGCTCAAATAGGAGTCCAAAGCGCTCACAAAATGTAAGGACCCGCTCAAACAGGGGTCTTAAGCGCTCGAAAAGTGAAGCAACCCGCTCAGATTAGCGTCTACAAACGCGCAACGCAACTTCAAGCTTAGTAGAAACAAAATCAAATTAAAAAACAGGTGGGGGCATTTTTCTCCACCTGTTTTTGCTGTTTAACGTTGTAGTGCTTTACGTTGTGCGGCTAAGTATACTTCTTGTGCTGCAAGTACGCCTGCTCCTGGATCGAAATCATAGGAGAAATCTTGTAAGGCAGCCTCAAGTAGGGAAACGGCTTGTAAAATGTCACTTGGGAAACAATAGCCCATATGGCCGAATCTAAAAATTTTACCCTGCAGATGACCTAGTCCGCCTGCGAAATCTAAATGATAGTGTTGCTTAAGGTGCGCCAAAAATTCACCAAGATCAATTCCTTGAGGTGTTTTAATTGCTGTAATAGTTGGAGAAGCGTATTGATCTTCAGTTAATAGCTCAATGTGTAATGCTTGCATTGCATTTCGCACCATGTTTTTCATAAGGTTATGGCGGGCAACTGTTTGCGTAAAGCCACCTTCCTGTTCAATTAACTTACACACCTCATGCAGTCCGTAAATCAGTGTGATAGCAGGGGTATTAGGTGTCATGCCCTTTTCCGCCCAGCTACGATAGCTTTGAAGATTTAAATAATAAGCAGGTGTTTGATTTTCTTCAATGACTCCCCAAGCTCTTTCGCTTACGCTAACAAGAGAGAGTCCAGGTGGGAGCATCATCGCTTTTTGAGAGCCTGTCACGAGAATATCAATGCCCCAAGCATCCATTTCAGCAGGAGCGCCACCAATACAGCTTACACCATCAACGATCACAAGGGCATTTGTTTCTTCATGGATGACTTTTGCTAGTTCGGCAACTGGGTTTAAAATACCTGTGGATGTTTCATTGTACGTAACAAAAACGGCTTTAATACTTTGTAATGGCTGTAAAAATGCTCGTAGTTCTTCGGCTGTGCAAGCTTGTCCCCATTCTTTTTCAAGCTTATGTACATGGAAGCCATATTGCTCACAGATCGAAACGAAATAGTCGCCAAAAGCTCCAACTGTGATGACAACAACCTCTTCACCAGCAGATACCGTATTAACAGCCGCAGCTTCAAGCGCAGCTGTCCCACCTGAAGGTAATAGTAAGATGTCCTGTGTCGTACCGAAAACAGGCTTTACTAATTCAATTGTTTCTCGGTATAATTCTACAAATTCCTGACTACGATGACTAAAAATATTCTGATTCATCGCAAGCTGTACCTTTTTTGGAATGGGTGTTGGCCCCGGATGTCTTAAAATATTTTCATGCATATTCATCAATCCCCTTTGCTATAAATTCAAAATTTTCTAACTATAATAATAGCATATTTATGGTGCTAGCTAACTACTTTTTTGAAAAATGATGGAAGAGATTGTCATTGTGGTACAATTTTTAAAAAGGAGGCAGTGCGAATGGAAACATCCATGCATTATCCATTTATCTATTTCTTCTACGACACAAACCAGGTGCTAGTATATAGAATTCAAGCTTTAGAGTATATCACAGTAGCAGATGTGATGAAGAAGGGGGAATGGCAGAGGTATGAGCTTGAGCCATCTGAATCTGTTACAGCATTTCATCATGAACAAAGCATACCTCAGCAGGGGTGGTCTCTCTTTATGGGGCAGGAAGAGCTCTATCATTTGGTAGAAATTATTAATGATTATATTCAACAGGTCATAACTACTACTTCAGCACAAGTGGTACATATTGTTTGCTCGGAATCTGCAGCAGGCTCATTACGAGCGGCACTTGTTCCACCGAAATATGTGATCGGGTTTCCAGAGGATTTGTCGATTGGACCATTGTGGAAACTCGATGAAAAAAGAGGACAGGCATTCCGTGATAAGTGGCTAAGAGAAAATATTAATGATGGAATGGATGATTTTGTAAATCAGAATAAATTGATGAACACAATCAGAGAGATACAGGATATTCCAAGCAACCTGCCGATTTACATTTGGTGTGGGTCCAATGGAGAAGAACAGTGTGGCCTTAGATTTCTTCTTTATTTATTACGTGATAAAACCAATGAAGTTGTTCTTATCAACACAGGTGAACAACGGGCTATAAACCACCAATGGAACATGGAAATGTATGATGTAAAGCGATTGTCCGCGAAGGAGCGTCTATTTTTTCAGCAGCAGTGGGAAAGTTTAGCACAGACAAAGGATGTTTGTCGTCTATGGCTACATCAACAAATTCAAGCAGTCCAAGAGAGTTATTATGATAATTTGATTATGTCAACGATTGGACAACGTCATAAGGAGCAGGGGGATACTGATTTTATACAAACAGGTGTATTTATCTCTGAGCTATTAACAAGCATGGATGCTCCCCCAAATATCTTCTTTTTAGAATATAGAATTCGCTATTTAGTATATAGTGGGGTCTTTGAGTTAAAGGGAATTCCTAAATCAATGCACCATTACTCTGTGAAATTACGTAAAAAACCTCTTTAGCCTGTGGCATAAAGAGGTTTTAAAACAATTAAGCAACGAAAGGTCTGTTCATGCGCATTAAGCCGTAGATGGCAAAGAACAATCCACCTGTTATTACCATTAAGATTGTGTATAATACAGCCTTACCTGTTTCACCACACCAGCGGTAGAATAGGCGATACGTGAAATAGAGTGTAAAGCCTGCCGCTCCTAAAGAAGTCAGAATACCGATAAATGGAATAAACGAAACAATGATCAAGCCCGCATAAATAAGCGTATTTTTTAAAGCTGTTGCACGTATTGTTTCTCGAGTATCCCCACCAGCTGTCAGCAGGAAGAGACTATATACATTAATAATGGGAATCCAAGCAATATAGGCTACATCTCCAAAACCATTTGTTTTAGATGTCATAAAATAAATAAGTGCACTAATAATGTAGGCAATTAAACCAATAGCAAGGCCGGCTAGTATAAAGATAAAAAATAAACCACCCATGGCTGCATCTAAATCTGAGTAATAATAAGAATCATTATAGTCATAATTCATCAGAAAAACCTCCCTTCATATGAAAATACCTCCTAATCATAACAATCCTCAAGTGTTTAAGCTACAACAATTTAGATGTAATATTTAGTAGAAATCGCACAAATGTACTAGAATGTAGTTGGTTATTTAAGACTTTAATGATGATTTTTTGAGTGCCTTATGATAAAAATGCAAAAAATATCCTTGGAAACATTATTATGCTAGTTTTTGAGAATCATTTTCCGTTTTATTCATTTCAAAAAGTACATAGAAAAACATTACTATCCTATGATGGTAGATGCACAAGAAATGCCACAAAAAATAAAAATAGCCATCTTAACTACATTGTAAGATGACTATTTTCACGTGTATTAAATGAATTTGGCGATGTGCTCAAGTTCAATGCGGGAAGAATTGTAAGCAGGTGCGGCTGCCTTACCAATCGCAATTAAAATAACTGGGACGATATGGTCAGCTAATTCAAAGCGTTGAGCAAAGGCTTCTTTATTAAATCCACCCATTGGCACTGTATCATAGCCCATGTCTTTAGCTAGTAGCATGATTTGCATGGAAATTAGACCAGCATCAAATGTAACGATATTTTTTAACACTTCTTGGGGAAGTTGAGAATATAGATTGATCGAGTTGTTAATCATTAACTCTTTTGTTGCCTCATTGATATAGCCAAGATCGAAGTTCTTTGTATAGACAGCCTCGGCATTTTCGTACATTTTTGTATCACCTAAAACGGCAATAATTGCTGAGGAAGTTTCTACTTGTTCTTGGTTATTGGCAATAGCACGTAGCTCTTTTTTGACCGCTTCATCCTGAATTACTAAGAAGCGCCAAGGCTGTAGGTTACTAGACGATGGAGCAGACGTTGCTTCTACAAGTAATTCTTCTAATTGTTGCTGCGGGATTTTAAAGTTTTCATCGTATTTACGAACGGATTTACGCTCATGCATAACTTTAGTTAAAGAACTTTTTGTCACTGTCATTATTTTGTCTCCTTCATGGTATGATGCGTTTTTTACTATACGATAAATGAATTCATTTTCCAAGTAAATTGCTCGAATTAAAGAGTCTTGAATCTAGGATTTAAAAGTTACAAAAAAAACATATTTTTGTTGGTATAATCCATTTATACTAGAGATTGAATAGAGCAATAATAATAGATATGGAGTGAAGGTGAATGAAAAAGCTATTAGGAAATTTAAATATTATGGCAAAAATCGCAATGCTTATTCCTGTCATTACTGTTTTTTTAGGTGGTATGACCTTCCTTAACTATTTGAACGTATCCAATGAACTTGAAAGCTCTATTGAAAATGAAATGTCTATACTAGCAGATGACGTTGCAGGTTCCGTTGAGGGCAAACTGCATGCACACATTCAGCTCATAAATAGTGCAAAGACAACAATAGAATCGGCTGACAGTATGATGACCAGAGAGCAATTTATTCGCTACGTACAGCAGCTATTGCCTTTCAATAAGGAAACGTATGGTATGGGATTATGGCTAGAGAAGGATATGGCAAATGGACAAATTTTTGGGCCGTATGTCTATAAGGAAGAAGAAAAAATTGTCTCCACGGATGCTTATGAAGATCCTGCCTATCATTTTCACGAGCAAGAATGGTATCGCAATAGTATCCAATCTAATAAGGTAGTTCATACAGCACCTTATTTTGATGAAGCTCTGGGGGAAATGTTTATCTCATTTGGTACACAAATAGTCAAAGATTCTACGCCCATTGGCGTTATTACAGGAGATTATGTATTAGATTCAATTCAATCCATTGTTTCTGACGTGAAAATTCGTGAGAGTGGTTATGCATTTTTAATTGATGATAGTGGAAAAATTTTAACGCACCCTGATGTAAATAAAGTGAATAAAGAAACGATCCAGCAGTTGTTGAACATGCCTGTGGAGCAGATTTCTGATCAAAAAAAGTTAATACATACAAGCAGTGAGGGTAGTGATTTTACCTTACAATTTATGCAAATACAAGATATGCCGTGGAAATTAGTTTTACTGGTTCCGACAACTGAGCTTTACGGCGAAATACAGGCCATGCTCCAACAGCAAATCGTGATCAGTGTCGTTCTAATTTTACTTATCGCAATTAGTATTTATTTCCTTGCTCGTTACATCCGTGGGGAAGTGAAAACGATGAATACGCATTTAGGCTATCTTGCTACGGGTGATTTAACGCAACAAATGGCCGTTCATACAAAGGATGAATTTGGTGAAATGGCGCAGTATTATAATGACTCTGTGGAAGCATTAGGTTCAATGATGCAGCGCATTGTAGCTGAAACCGAGACAGTTGCTTCTACTGCAGAGGAATTAACGGCAAGTGTGCAGGAGGTCAATAAAACTGTTACAGAAGTTGCGATTTCTATGCAAGAGGTGGCAGAAAATACGAGTTCGCAACAACAGGTGAGTGGGGAGTTAGAGGGTGTAACAACACAACTAGGTGGGGATATGAAGACCGCCATGGACGATTTACATGAAGCAGTCCAACAATCGCAAAAAACCTCTGAACTTGCTACTGGCGGATCACAAAAAATACATGGTTTCGTGAATGATATTGTCCACCTACATGCACAGGTTGACAGTAGTGCCAATCTGGTGAATGGCTTGAAGGAGCATTCGCTTCAAATAGAGCAGATGAGTCAGCTCATTTCAGCTATTACAGACCAAACCAATTTACTATCACTTAATGCTGCCATTGAGGCAGCACGAGCAGGGGAAGCAGGGAAAGGCTTTGCCGTTGTTGCAGGAGAGGTCAAAGCACTTGCCGAACAAACTAGCCGTGCTTCGTTAGATATTGCAAAGGTTGTGCAGACGATTCAGGAACAAATGAATGACGCGGTAGAGATGATGGAGCAAAGTCGAAAAATAGCCCATCAAGGCATTGGTTCTGTTCAACAAGCAGGCACGACCTTCGATACAATTGCCAGTGCAATTGAAGGTCTCCAAAACACCATGCAAAAGACAAGCAAAACGACATCTGATGCTTTTGAAAAGTTGCAGGCAGTAACCAAAAAAGTACAGGCAATTAGCAAACAGGCACTTGCAACAAATGATCATACATTAAATGTATCAGCCATCACGGAGGAGCAGGCATCAACGATGAATGAGATGTCCATAGCCTCTGAGCAGTTAGCACAACTTGCTCAAAATTTGCAAGAAGAAGCAACTAAATTCACGATTTAATGGTAAGGTGTACATCTAGATTTAGGTGTACACCTTTTTAAGATCTAAATGAAAAAGCTTCCCACTGTACATTTTTCTTAGGTGCAGCCGATTTGAAATGCTTGATCATTTTTTCGGGTCCACATATATAAATACTAGTTTGTGGAGAGATGGATAACTCATCAACAGAGAGTCTGTTTCGCTGTGTTGTATCTATAAACGTGACAGTAAAATGGTCGTTTGCTTGTGCATAATCCTCTAAAAAATCTTTGTAGATGACATTGTCTTGCCCGTGAAAAGAATAATATAAGTCAATTTTCTTATCAGGCTTCGTGTGTAAATAGGCAAGAAATGGGGTGATGCCCATACCACCTGCAATCCATAGCTGCTGTGCATTCCCGTTGCCGAAGTCAAAATGACCATAGGGGCCATCTACAGCAACCTCTGTATGGACTTGAATAAGGTTGTAGACCTCTTTAGTATAGTCTCCAATAGCTTTCATCGTAAGATTGATTTGTTGTCCACATCCCCCAGAAATAGAGAAGGGATGTGGTGCTTTTTCAATACCCTCTTGAAAGACTTTCAGAAAAAGAAATTGTCCTGGTCGATAATCCAGCTGTTTTGTAAGCTTCAACTTAATTTCCAATATCTCAGGGGTCAGCCTTTGAATGGATGAAATCTGACCTTTATAGGGAAAGAACATATCCTGATACATTGTCAGCATATAAAGAGCTGACATAAATCCAATCGTAGTTGTTAATGCTGTAAAAATCCCTAAAGCTGAGGGCTGTAATAAATCATAGTGGCTAGAAAAATAAGCATGGTAAATACCCAATGTATAGGGCACAAGTAATAATCGATGAAGCCAGCGCCAATGCTCGTACTTCAGAAATTTTGCAATAAAGGCAAGAATGATTAGAAAGATAAAGCCGTATTGAGCCAGCTCGCCAAGATCTTTTGCGAATTCGTTGAGTGGCGTTTGTTGTGTTATCTCTTCATCAGGAATCATTTTTTGTAATTGCCCGTGAATAAGAATCAATACAAGTGAAAGGATTGCTAGTAATTTATGATAAAAATAGACATGCTCAAGACCACTAAACCAACGCTCCAACATTTTTATTCTTGTAGCTAATAAGAATACAAGAAATAAACACGTTATGGCTAAGCCTCCAATGACATGACTTAGTGTGTTCAACGGATGGATAGGTGCCATAGGTTTGCTAAAATACCAAAGCAAAGCACTACCACACAAAATGCTGAAAATAAAAAGTATCCCTTTATACGCTCTCATATTTAACCTCCATCACTATGTTTATCCATAATTTAACTAGCTATACAATCAGAGAGGAAAAAAGTTTCGAGCGTACGTTCGGAATGTATGTTCCTTTTTGTGTCGAATTATGTTACATTAAGAAGGAAAAATAAGAGAAAAGGAGTGGAAGTAATTTATGCAAGGGAATACCCATATCGTTGGGGGCATTACAGCAAGTCTTGCCTTTGCACAGTTTTCAAATGATAACCCACTTGTCTTAGTTGGTGCGGGGGTTATTGGTGCGTTACTTCCAGATATTTGTCATAGAGGTAGTAAAATAGGTCGGACATTTCCCCTCATCGCGAAGCTAGTGAATACAGTATTTGGACATCGTTCCTTTACACATAGTTTGTTATTTTTAATAAGCATGATGGTGTTATTACATATGTTGATTCCTTATCGAGCCATATCTATTGGAATAATTATCGGAATGGCTAGTCATATCATACTTGATATGTGTACAAAAAAAGGGGTTAAACTATTTTTCCCTGCGACTGTCTCAATTCGTTTTCCCCTTACAACGAAAACGGGTAGCAAGGTAGAAGGTGTCGTACTGATGTTGTTATCGATGTTATCTATCTATTTCAGCTATGAATTAATTGTAAGATTTATTGATGCGATATAAATAAGAAAAGCCCCAGTAATCGTTTACTGGGGCTTTTCATGTTAGTCTGCCTGTACCTCTTCAACAGTTTGCTCTACCTCGGCACGAGTCATTTTTTCTCGTCCTTCTTGCATTGCCTTTAGTGTTTTGTGAGCTAAGGCAAGTGGTAGGCGACAGAACAGCAGAATAGTACGTTTATTGATATCCTTCATATATAAATCTGCTTTGGTTAAATTTTCCTCTGCATACGCAAATAAATCCTCACGTGTCCATCCCTCTGGTACGAAACTTACACCACGTTCATCTAAATCCTCATGCTGATTACGTAAGATGTTGACAGCCTGCAATCCACGGCCGTAGCCTATTGCTAGCTCGCGATCTGTTTGAACGCCTGCACCCCATGCCCAAAGCTCAGACAGCATCGTCCCTACAAGCCCAGCCACGTAGTATGTATAATCGTCTAAATCCTCACGTGTGCGGACCTGCCAATTCGCCTTTGCCCATTTTGCCATCCCAAAAGCCATTTCACTTGTGGAAGCCTGTACAATTTTTCTGGATTCCTCAGGACAAAATGTCAGCCAATCTGCTAAACGAAGGGAGACTTCAGGTAATTGCTCTGCATAAGGTGCGAGTAATGACTGATAGGCTTCGTTATTGAAATTGTCCTTAAGTAATTCACTCATTGCTGACAGTAAATCAAATTTGACATCATTAGAAAGTTCTTCATGGTCTTCAATTTCATCAATGGCACGCATTGCTAAATAGGCTGCAGCCACTGATATCTTTAAATCATTTTTTAAAAATGTAATAGGTATATAAAACGTGCGGCTTGTATCTTTCAAAACCTGCATCGCTTCTTTGTAAAGTCTTTTTTGCTCGTTCACTTGTATTCCTCCGTTCAAATGGTTCCACATCTATAGTATATCGTATCGTAAAAATAGGGAAAGATAAAACAGATTGTTCATATTTAGAGAGATATTCTTTGAAAACGTTTCCTAAAAGTGATATAGTTTAATAGTAAACTATTTAAACTTATACTTTCATTGTGGACGAAAGTATAAGTTAAACCACATTACAAAAGAGAGGAAGTTTAGAAAAATGGGACGTTTAGATAACAAAATTGCGATGATTACTGGTGGCGCATCTGGTATGGGTGCAGCAATGGCGAAATTGTTTGCCCAAGAGGGTGCTACGGTAATTGCAGCTGATATTAATGAAGATAACCTAGCAAAAATTTCTGAGCTTGACCATGTAGAGGGGATGAAATTAGATGTTTCCTCTGACGAAAACTGGGCAGAAGTGACGAAAGCCATTGTGGAGAAATATGGTCGCATTGATATTTTAATTAACAATGCTGGTATTTCATCAGAAAAAGGACCAGATCAAATTACACAAGCGGATTGGTCAATCATGCATAATATCAATGCTTTTGGACCTTTCTTGGGCATTAAACATGCCTCTAACTATATGAAAGAAGCTGGAAAAGGCTCTATCGTTAATACATCCTCTTACACAGCGATTATTGGTGCGGGCTTTAATGCCTATACAGCTTCTAAAGGATCATTACGAGCGATTGCTCGTGCAGCGGCATCAGAGCTTGGTGCTTTCAATGTTCGTGTTAATACAGTATTCCCTGGTGTCATTGAAACACCAATGACTGCTAAATTATCAGAAGCAAAAGAAGCAATGGATATGTTAGTAAGAGCGACACCAATGGGACGCCTTGGTCAACCAGAAGAAGTAGCTAATGCTATTTTATTTTTAGCATCTGATGAAGCTTCTTACATTACAGGTGCTGAGCTTGTCATTGATGGTGGCTATTCAGCACGCTAATTAATCGTTTTAGGAAAGTGAAAGTGCCTGTTCAAGCAGTGCATTTTCACTTTTTTTGCATTTTTCAAGGCTAAATAGTGGAACCTGAGATTCGGATGCTTCCATTTTTTAAAAGCCACGTTTTTCTACCTAAACGCCTTGCATGGTTATACTCCTCATTTAAGCACTAATGAGCGTTCTTCTGGAATCTGTCTATATAAATCTTCGTGTTCCGCTTTTGAATATTCGTTAAATTTCAAAAACAGCATTATGCTTTAACAAAGCTTTATTTTTTTAGTAGAATGATGATAAAGCTTTCGAATTGCAATATAAAATTCAGCTATCCATTAGAAAAAATTTGATATTTTCCATGATTTTTTCATGAAAGTTTACGAAGTTATTGCACAATCATTTCAACAGCGTTAAAGTTTAGAAAGGGCGAAAATGTCATTACACAATTTGGGGGATTGTACTAAGCGTTTTGCTTTTGTACGAACAAATTAATTGGTCAGGATTTTGGCACACAAAAAAACTCCTTGCAAAATCCTTCGTACCAAAGAGGGCATGTACTTTAATAGTTGCCTTAATCATCGCGTAAACTGCAATCATTACATGACAAAGTTGCGTAATAAAAACAAAGGAGAATTGTATGCCAAAGGCTATAGGTATTGATGCAGGCGGCACATTGACAAAGGTTGCTTATTTAGATCAACACAATGAACTTGTTTTAACAACCTTTCCGTCTAATGATTTACAGTCTGTAAAAAAATGGATTATTGATCATCCAGATATTGAGGATATTGGTGTTACGGGGGGACGTACAGAGCAATTACTTGATGTCATTAAAACAATGAAATCGATTCATTATATAGTGGAATTTGAAGCAACATTAAAGGGTGTCCGATTTTTATTAAATAAAGAAGGCTACTTTTTTGAGCGCAGCATGATTACCAATATTGGGACAGGTACTTCCATTCATTACATGGAGGGCAATACCCATATTCGCGTTGGCGGGACAGGCGTTGGTGGTGGGACATTAATTGGATTGTCAGCGCTTACAACAGGGATTACAGATTACAATGAAATACGAGAAATGGCTGACAATGGCCATCGTGAGAGTATTGATTTATTAGTTAAGGACATTTATCAGGGAATGGATACACCTATTGATGGTCATTTAACTGCAAGTAATTTTGGAAAAGTAGGCATTACACGGTCCATGAAACATCCAGCAGAGGATATTATAGCGACGGTTCAGGGTCTAGTAGGCGAAGTTATTACAACACTTAGCATTCAATATGCGGAAGAAAAAAAGGCTCAACATATTGTCTATATTGGATCAACTCTCAGCAATAATGCTCATCTTGCCCGTGTGATTGCAAATTATACACGCACTAAGAAGCATACACCTGTTTTTATTAACGATCATGGTTTTTCAGGTGCTGTTGGAGCATTGCTAAACATTACAGAATATACAATTGTCTAGGGACGAAATAAGAATGAACATGACTAATGCACATTAGTCATGTTCATTTTTTTACAATTAGCGAAGAAACTGATCTACATAGTAACGCCTCTATTTGAACAAATTATGTGCAGGAGGTGATGTTACGTGGGCAAACGTAATAATCGAAATAACAGTAAAACCATGAATATGCGAACGCATAATCCTTTTGGTACCTACAAAAGCAAAGATCTTGATCGAAGTAATAGCAATAATAACAATCCGAATGACAACCTAAACGAAGAATTCGCAGCAGAATTTGATGCGAAAGCTAAAAATAAAAACAATAAAACGAATCATGATAAAAACCAGCAGTCCAATAAAACGAAATAACGGAGGTACAAATCATGGCAAAAAAGAGAAAAACAAGCTTTAAAAAGAAAAAGAAGGAAGATACTCATAAAAAGAATGATCGTGAGGAGTACTCAGCCGAGTTTAACCAAGTCATTCATAATAACCCTCAACAGCCAAAGCAATAAAGACAAGCTGCTCCAAAATTTTTTGGAGCGCTTATTTTTTTAAAGGAGTGATTCAAGTGAGGAAGTTATATTTACTTTGGATTGTTTTTGCTTGTCTTACTGTGTTCATACAAACAGCAATGGTCGCAAATGCACAACAAGAAACACCAGCCTATGCCAAATGGGGACAACTGGCCATCAAAGAGGTAAAGGCAAAATATCCATCAGCCAAAATTATCGATTATTTGCATGAGGGTAAAGAAGTACACGGGGCGTCAACAATTGAAAAGTTTAAGCTTTGGCTCAAGCAACCTGATAAGGAATTTGGTGTCTATGTAAGAATTAGTTATCAAAGTGCAACACAAAAGGTAGAAAAAATTGAATTACAAGAAAGCACATCATGAAAAAAAGGATGCCCAGAAAAGGCATCCTCATTCATTTAACCTTCAAGCTTTTGAATAAACGCACGCATCAAGCCTGGTAAATCAGGCCATGCATGTCCACTTACTAAATTGCCATCTGTATGAAGATTGGCATCAATATAAGTAGCGCCAGCCACTTGCACCTCTGGCTTGCAAGCAATATAGGCTGTCAGCTCACGTCCTTTTAGCACTTCAGGAATCGTTGCGAAAATTTGTGCTGCGTGGCAAACGGCTGCAATCGGTTTATTCATTTCGAAAAAATGGGACACGAGTGGTGGCACATGCTCATTTAAACGAATATATTCTGGCGCACGACCACCAGGAATAATCAATCCATCAAAATGGGTTGGATCAACATCAGCAAAAGAAGCATGTGCCTCTAAGCCATAGGCAGGTCGCTCGATGTATGTATCGACGCCATCTACAAAATCGTGTAGTACAGTTTGTAATTTCTTAGCGGATGGTGCTGCAATTGTGACATCATAGCCTGCCTCAAGACAACGATAATAAGGATAAAAAATCTCTAAAGCCTCTACGGCATCTCCTGCAAGTATTAAAACCTTTTTCCCCATGATTCCATCTCCTTTACATTGAAAGTTTATTAACTTTTATTCGACACATGAAAAAAATTTCCTGCTGCTGATCGAGCCATCTTTCCAAATTACTTCCTTTACAAAGAAAAAAATGAAGCGTATAGTATTTATTTAGCTAGGTAAATAATTTTAGGAGGTAGATAGTGATGAATCCAATTTTCCATGCTTTATTCCAAAAAAATCGCTATTTAACTAATTGCTTAAATGAAGTGCTGAAGCAGCATCATTTATATAGTTCTCAGTGGACCATTTTATATTGCTTACATAAAAATGGACCGATGACATTGACGCAAATTTGGAAATATTTAAATGTGGAAGCGCCAAGTATCACAAGAGCGATTACAAGGCTTGAGGCATTGGGCTGGGTACAACGATTAGATGGTGAGGATAAACGAGAAAAGATAGTGACTTTATCCACACAAGCAGAGGAGCGCCTACCAGCCATTACAGCAACTATTCGAGCGTTTGAGGAGGAAATGGTAGGATCTTTAACTGCTGAGGAACAAGAGCAATTTCTAAAGCTATTGGAAAAAATGAAAGGTTGATGGACATGCAGCAAGAAGAGAATACACAAATATGGACGAAGCGTTTCATTAGTCTATTTTTAACGAATATCTCAGTTTTTTTTGTATTTTATGGACTTGTAACGACTTTGCCGCTTTACGCAATAGGGGAGCTACATCAGACAGATAAGGAGGCAGGGCTTCTATTGTCTGGTTTTTTATTGTCAGCAATCATTGTACGCCCGTTTTCAGGAAAACTGTTGGATGTATTCGGTAAGAAAAAACTGTTGGTCCTCTCAATCGTGGGCTATTTTATATGTACCGTCTTATATTTATTTATTCATCCATTCGGACTTTTACTTGGTCTACGTTTTATACAAGGGATTTTCTTTAGTATTATTACAACAGCTGCAGGATCTTTAGCGGCTGATATCGTTCCAGCTAAACGAAAAGGGGCAGGCCTTGGCTATTTCACGATGTCTACAAATCTAGCTGTCGTTATTGGTCCATTTATCGGACTATTATTAATACAATATAGTACCTTTAACGTATTGTTCATCGTTATGAGTATCTGTATTCTAGCAGGAGGAATTCTAGCGTTAACGGTCAATACCGATGATTTACCGAAACCTGCACATGAAGGAAAACTAACCTTTAAATTTGATGATTTGTTTGAGCGAAAGGCGTTACCTGTTGCTGCGATTGCTAGTTTAGTAGCCTTTTCGTATGCCAGTGTTTTATCCTTTTTATCGGTCTATGCACAGCAAAAGGGTTTAATGGCTGTGGCCAGTCTTTTTTATGCCGTGTTTGCTGCATCCATGTTAATTACGCGTCCGTACACAGGTAAACTTTATGATACGAAGGGGCCACAATTTGTTATTATTCCTGGCATTATCTCCTTCGCCATCGGGCTCGTTATGCTCGCTTTTGTAGAAGGGCCCGTATTATTTTTGAGTGCTGCTATTTTTGTAGGCTTCGGCTATGGTGCTGTGACGACAAGCTTGCAAGCATTAGCCGTTCAATCCACAGCCATACAGCGAAGTGGCTATGCTACAGCAACCTATTTTACGATGTTTGACCTTGGGATCGCACTAGGTTCCTATATTTTAGGAATGGTAGCCGTGCAGGCAGGCTATGCTTCAGTCTACTTGTCAGGTGCAGGCTTACTAGGGGTTGTCTTTATTATTTATCTATTACGACTTGCAAAGATGAAACCGAAAAAGGTAGTGAATATATAGTAAAACAGTTGAGCCTGTCCCAACTGTTTTTATGATTATAGGCAATCATGTAGCGTCTCCGTTTTTGACCAAAATATGGTATAATAAGAGAGTAACTAGATAGAGGTTTCATGGGCGGTTGGCACAATTTTAACCTATCTCATTCAACTTATTGAAGAGAAAGGAGTTGATGCCTTTGACTATTTTTGAAGCAATAATGGTTGCAATAAGTCTTTCTACACTTATTGTTTCTGTACTTGCATTGTCATTTACTTTTACACAAAAAAAGTAAACCGCCCCTGCCTCGCCAGCATGTGAGATGGTTTACTTTCATCACTTTGCAAATCGCCTTTGAAGCGATTCGTCTTGTTACTAGGACCATTGGTGTTCCAGCACCAATGGTCTTATTTACTTATATACATCTTCACTAAGAATTATAACATGGATAAACAGTTTTTTTCAAATAATGTAAATTTAATTGTCATTGACTACAATGATTTTTGAGGATTCAGTTGGTAGCGTGGAACCTAAATGGCTTGAGTGGGCAAAACAAATACAATCAATTGCACAGGCAGGACTAACTTATTCGAAGGATATTTATGACTTGGAAAGGTTTGAATCATTAGAGAAATAAGCGTTGACAGTATAGCACACCATACAGAGATTGATAAGACAGTTATACGCGATTTATTTGCTCATGAGACGGGTTATGCCCAAAATTAGATATTCGGGTAGTGGTTTTTAGTGACAATAAAATATGAATGGTTAAAGAAAAGATGGATGGTGATTGGTCATTACCAGGTGGCTGGGGCGACATCGACCTTACGCCTAGTGAAGTAACCATCAAAGAAACAAAAGCAGAATCGGGATTTAATGTAAAAGCAATCAAACTCATAAGTGTATTTGATAAGAAGTGCCCCCCTCATCCACCATCTCTCTACCATGCCTATAAGATGTTTATCCAATGTGAAATCATTGGAGGACGTGCAGAAGAAGGTAAACTAACGCTGTTGCGTTCTTTGCAGAAAATGAACTGCCCTCTCTATCAATGGCTAGAAATACAAAGTCACAACTAAAGTTAGCTTTTCGTCATTTAAATAATCTACATTTACCTACCTATTTTGATTGATATCTCAAGCTGAATAATATGAATTGTATATTTGACGATTAAAGGAGAGCCGCTCAAACCTGCTTTCCTTTTTTATTGTTTTCCTTGAATTTGTATTTGACATCAAGTGTGCATAAAGGAAAACACTAAGAAAATCTTAAGAATTGATGTCTGAGTTTGTTAAGATTTAATTAGTATTATATCCTTATACGAATCCTATAGGGGTGATTGACATGAACCTAAAGCGGTGGAGGAGTGAATGTAGTTGAACATTTTGATTTGTGATGATGATAAAGAAATTGTTAGGGCGATTAGCATTTATTTAGAAAATGAGGGCTATCAAGTATTCAAAGCTTACAATGGGATAGAGGCAATCGATCTTATTCGGGATCACGTTATTCATCTTATTATTATGGATATTATGATGCCAAAAATGGATGGGATTACGGCGACGATGAAGATTCGGCAAGATAATATGATTCCGTTAATTATGCTTTCTGCTAAATCGGAGGATTATGACAAAATACTGGGTTTAAATATCGGAGCAGATGATTATATGGCTAAGCCGTTTAATCCATTAGAACTTGTGGCTAGAGTGAAATCGCAGCTCAGAAGGTATACGACCTTTGGAAGTCTCGAGAGAAGTAGTGCTGTATTTCAAACGGGTGGTCTTGTGATTGATGATGAACAAAAAGTCATTACTGTTGATAAACAAGAGGTTCATTTGACACCAGTGCAATATAAAATCTTAAAGCTTCTGACAGCCAATGCTGGAAGAGTATTCACGATTGAAGAAATTTATGAAAAGGTATGGAATGTCAGGGCTATTAATCCTGAAAATACAGTTTCGGTTCATATTCGAAAGATTCGAGAAAAAATTGAAATTAATCCAAAAGAGCCGAAGTATTTAAAAGTTGTATGGGGAGTTGGGTATAAGGTTGAGAAAGTTGAGAAGTATTAGTCATGCACTTATTACGAAAGTAGTTGTGTTTCTAATTGCTGTTGCTTGTCTAACTGGTATAGCGAGAGTAATGATTAACATGGAATTTAATGAGATTCATCTTAGTAGTATAAATCAAGATAACTATTTTGAAAGCCGAGCATTCGCAGATGAAAGTTACAGCATTATTGCTCCTTTAGCGCAATTAATCGGAAAATATAAAAGTGAAGAATATATTTTAAGTGGAAAGACACTAACAGGAGAGGATAATAGAAGAATCGAAGAGGAATTATATTATGATTTCCGTAATTCTTACAGATATAATCCTAATGTGAGTGAAGAGGAAAATAAGCACATCTATCAAGAAAACTATGCAAAAGACATTGCTAGAACAAAAGATGAAAGTATGAAAGAACAGGTAAGAAATTTTTATCAATTACGCAGTTCGCTCGAAGCCTATGAAGGAATTGTGTTTTATGCAAGTGACGGTGAACATGAGTTCTCCAATAGTGATCTCACTAAGAAAGAGCAATTTGAATCCTTTGATGCATATATGTTATTTGAAGATTATCAACAAAAGCTTTACCCAAATGAAGTGAAAGAAAGTCAATACTTGGATTATTTTACACACGAAGTTAACATGTTAAACCCACAGACAGATGTTATTTATGTGGCGTTTAAAGATTCTTACCTACAGCAAAAAATATCGGAATGGGAAAAAGATAAAGCGGCTGCCCAAGGTTTTCTGAATGAATGGATGGTATTTCTAGCAGGATTTATTTTTTGTTTTGTATATTTAATTATAGTTATTGGAAGAACGCCATTTGATAAAGAAGAAATTCATTTCCATGTCATAGATAAACTTTATAATGACCTTAATATTGTGCTTATCGGTTTGCTTAACAGCGATGTGGATCGCCATGATTGTTGAAGTCTTCCGTGATATGTACATGTTCTTCACCGTGCCTATTTTTATCATTGGCTTACTATTGATTTTATCACTCGTAAAGCATATTAAAAATAGAACGTTCTTTCAGCATACACTCCTCTATCAACTTTTCAAAAAGATATTTATTTTAGTGAAACATGTTTTTGACAGTGGCAGTACAGGCGTGAAAATTGTGCTACTAGTAATTGGCTATCCATTAGTAGTAGCGGCTACGTTTTTCATGTTTCCTATTACGATGGGGATAGCTGCCTGGTTGGCAATGAGAAAGGTGAAGTCGTTTAACCGCATTAAAGAGGGCGTAGAGCAAATTAAAAATGGGGATCTTCATCATCGAATTGAAGTTGATGGAAAAGGGGAGTTTCATCAACTTGCAGAAAATATTAATCGTATTACAGATGGGTTAAAAAAGGCAGTGGATAGTGAAATCAAGAGTGAGCGTTTAAAAACAGAACTTATTACGAATGTTTCGCATGATATTAGAACGCCTTTAACGTCAATTATTACGTATGTTGATTTATTGAAATTAGAAAACGATCCTAAAATGATTGCAGAATATGTAGATGTGTTAGATCAAAAATCGAAAAGACTCAAGCTTTTAACGGATGATTTATTTGAAGCGGCTAAAGCATCAAGTGGTAGTATACCTGTTCAGTTAGAACGGATTGATATCGTATCATTGCTAACGCAAGGAATTGGAGAAATGGATGAAAAAATTGAAGCCTCATCCTTAGATTTTAAGTTAGCCCATCCAACAGAAAAAGTGTATGTGAAGGCTGATGGTAAGCTCCTATGGCGTTCCATCGAAAACTTATTCTCGAATATTTTTAAATACGCACTGCCTACATCAAGGGTATATATTGGTGTGGAAGATTTAGGGAATGAAATACTTGTGACATTTAAAAATATTTCAGCTTATGAATTAAATATTTCAGTTGATGAGTTAATGGAACGCTTTAAACGAGGCGACGAATCAAGGTCAAGTCAAGGTAGCGGATTAGGGTTGTCGATTGCTGAAAGCCTTATTCACATCCAGAATGGCAAATTCTTAGTTCAAGTAGATGGTGATTTATTTAAGGTCATGATTTATCTACCGAAATTTCCAAATGAATAGTGTAATAAAGGAATAGGATCCACGCGTATCCTATTCCTTTTCTGTTGTTGAAAAAAGATCATGTTACTAGAAAAAGACCTTTTAGCAAGGTGAGGGGTTGATTTCCGTTCCGCCAGCGTCCTTGCCAGGGGGCGTCCGATGAGCCGCTTCACTCACTTCCGTTCGCTCCAGGTTCTCCTCTGTGATGCTAAATCCCCTAGGAGTGACGCTGGCTCCACTCCAATCAACCATTCTGCAAAATGTCTTTACTTTTTCCATCATAGCGATCAAATAGCCCATTATTTGTATTCTTAGAGAGGATAAGCTCTTATTTTCAATGTGGAGAAGTTATGCGTGACAACACCTCTTCATAAAGAGTAGTGAATAACTTCACTTTATTTGAAAACCTTTTCTAAAAAGGTAACACTTTTGTAGGTTTGCGTGGAAGGCTTGACTCCCGTAGGATAGCCTCTAAACGAAGCGGCTCGGCGTTCGCCCATAGGAAAGCAAGTAGCCTGCAACGGAAATCCATTTTCACCTTTCACAAAAATTCTATTGATTGTTTTGTTTTTCAACACTATAAAAGGAATAGGATCCATGCATGTCCTATTCCTTTTCTGTACGTAAAGACCTGTACAAAAAGAGAGCCAACTTAGTTAAAATTGTTTTGTAAAAACGATTTTGTACGGTCGTTTTGAGGGTTTGTAAAGAAGTTGTCTGGATGGTCGGATTCGATAATTTGACCACCATCCATAAAGACTACCTTATTTGCTACCTCTCGTGCAAAGCCCATTTCGTGTGTCACTACAATCATCGTCATCTGGTCCTCTGCTAGGCTTTTCATAACCTTTAATACTTCACCCGTCAGCTCAGGATCTAAGGCAGAGGTAGGTTCATCAAATAATAAAATTTGAGGATTCATCATTAGGGCACGTGCAATTGCTACACGTTGTTTTTGGCCACCAGAGAGATTGGCCGGATAAGCCTTGGCCTTGTCGGCAAGACCAATTTTTTGTAGTAAATCTTGACCGCGTTTTGTAATGGCCTCTGTCGATTCTGTTTTTAATAAGCTTGGTGCCATTTCAAGGTTTTGCTGAACGGTTAAGTGGGGGAACAGGTTAAAGTGTTGAAAGACCATTCCCATTTTAGCTGTAATTGCTTTGATGTCCTGTGGCTTTGTATATTGTCCATCTTGCACTAAATAATCGCCATCTACTACAATACTGCCACCATCGATTTCTTCTAAATGTATTAAGCTTCGAAGCATTGTACTTTTCCCAGATCCAGAGGGACCGATAACTGCAATGACATCATTCTTTTCTACCGAAAATGTAATTTGTTTCAGAACCTCCACCTGATCGAATGATTTCTTCAAATTTGTTACTTCCATTAATGCCATATGTGTCACCTCTATTCGAATTTAAAGCGTTTTTCTAGCCATTTAAAGAATACGGTCAATACAAGGGTCATGACTAAGTAAATTGCACCAGCAATAAAGAATGGTGTAATTGTGAAGTCACGATTGACAGCTGTTTGCGCAAAATGTAGTAATTCTGGAACAGCAACTGCATAAAGTAGGGCTGTATCCTTAATTAGTGTAACGGATTCATTTGATAATGCGGGTAAGGCGACGCGAAACATTTGTGGCAAAATAACACGTGTCGTCGTTTGCCATTTGGATAAGCCGAGTACCTGGGCTGCCTCATATTGTCCTTTATCGATGGCAAGAAGACCACCACGGAATATTTCTGCAAAGTAGGCAGCATAATTTAAAATAAAGCCAAGACAAGCGGCCACAAAACGATCGAGTACTAAATATTCACCGATTACTGGCAGCATAGGTAAACCGAAGCAAATCAATAATAATTGTAGTAATAGTGGTGTACCACGCATGATATAAATATACGTATGTGCAAGCCAAGCGAGTGGTTTTATCCGACTTTTTACGGCGAGTGTTAGTAAAAAGCCGAATGGAATCGATACCAGAATGGCGATGAAAAACAGTAAAACTGTCATTTTTGCCCCTTCTAGCATCGGTAATATCATAGTTTGCCAGTAATCCGCCATAACGATGTCCCTCCAAAAAGAGTAAGAGTTCCACTAAGGAAACTCTTACAGTTGATGTATCCTGTCATTATTTTAATACTTTGTCTTCACCAAACCATTTTGTTGAAATGTCAGCCGCAGTACCGTCTTCATTCATTTTGTCTAACGCGGCTTGTAGTTTTTCTAATAAGGCTTCATTTCCTGGTTTCACACCAATACCGTATTGCTCAGGTGCGAGTGATTCCTCTAATAATTTGAATGTGTCAGGCTCTTGCGTCATGTAATATTCTGCAACTACAGCATCAATTACCACAGCATCAACACGGCCTGTTTTTAAGTCGGATAATGCTAAAACATTATCCGCAAATTCTGTAATTTTTTTCACTTCTTTATGAATTGGGTTACCGTTTAATGCATCGGCCGCAGAAGAAAGGGATTGAATACCTACTTCTTGTCCTGCTAAATCACTTAGCTTTGTAATCTTTGAATCTGCCTTTGTTATCACAACTTGAGAGTTTTCAAGATAAGGCTTTGTAAATAAAACTTTTTCCTTACGTTCATCTGTAATGGTATAACCGTTCCAAATTAAATCAATACGTCCACTTAATAATTCAGCCTCTTTTGTTTTCCAATCGATTGGCTGGAATTCTGCTTCAACGCCCATATGCTCTGCTGCAGAACGAGCTAAATCAATATCGAATCCAACGATGTCATTTTTATCATCGCGGAAGCCCATTGGTGCAAATTTATCGTCGATTCCAATAATAATTTTTTCTTGATCTGCTGCTGTTTCGTCTTTTTCTGCTGTCTTTTCTTTTGAAGAGCCGCACGCTGCTAAAACGATGACAGCTGTCAGCATCATAAATAAAGTCACTACACGTTTCATTTTTGTTTCCCCCTATAATCTATCGCTTTCACTTGCTAAACTACTAATGTGTTAAAGGATAACATCGTCCTCTAACAATGTCAATATCGTTTTGGATTAATCAGAAAATGCGTGACGTTTTCTAGCATTTTTTTGAATATCATAAAATAATGAAATTGGGGGATAGTAAATAACTGAAGAATAGGGAAAAGAAAAAAGGACTGCTCCAATAGAACAGTCCTGGGAAATGAGGCTAGGCATTTTTGCTTTGGATTGCTTTTCGTGCCAAGGCATCAGCCGCTTTGTTTTGTGAGTCGGGCACCCATTTGATAAAGAATAAATCAAAGCTAGTGGCAAGCGCTAAAGCTTTTTCTAAATAAGGTTTAAATTCCTCATTTTTCACATATTCTTTTTCCATAGAAGCCACAACGATTTTGGAATCTGAACGCACCGAGACAAGAGGGGAGCCTAGCTTTTGTGCTTCTTCAAGACCACGAACCAATGCCGAAAATTCAGCAATATGGTTGTTTGTCTCACCAATATACTCGCTGATTTGGATATAGTGACCTTCACCTTTAATAAATACACCTATCCCACTTGGCCCAGGATTTCCTGCACTGGCAGCATCTATATAAACTTCTAACATATTATCCCTACTTTGCGTTTTGACTTCATTATAATTGTACAACAAGGCTATGGTTTAAAGCATCCTTGTGAGCAATTCGTGTTGAAAAAAATACGTAGGAAGTAAACAAAATAGTTGCTTGTTGAAATTGAACGCTTCATAATAGTAGGAAGTGAATTTTGGACGTGAAAGGAGCGAGAGTTCTACATGGATAAAGTGACGGTTATGAAGGATATTGATGAACTGCATGATACGTATTGTTCGGATTGCTTAGTGATTAAGCAATTACGTAAAGAGCGTGGTAAACCAGGGGCTCATCGTTTCTGCATTGAAGCCTGTTCAGTTGGAGAAAAGTTACAGTTCCTAGGGGAAGAACTTTTAAAAGTTTATAGTAAATAAACATATGAGAAAAAGCTACATGTATTAGCAAATACATGTAGCTTCTTTAATTGTCATGATTATTTCGTTTCAGCATAGCTGCTTAGATCTTGGTAATACTTTGTAAGAGAGGAAGCCGAAATATCAAATGTCGCAGCGATTTCTTTTACGGTCATAGAAAGGGACTCAAACAGCTCCTTTTCCTGGCCATAACGAATTGCACCAGCTGCAATGGCCGCTTCTTTACGGGCAGTCGGTTGACCTTCAATTAAATAGTCCTCTAAAAGCTCAAGCATCGGTGCTGTTTCACGCTCATTTTGCTCTAGGAAGTCTTTTACTTGTGTCAGGACATTGCTCTCAAAGTTTGAAAATTCCTCACCTTTATAGCCATTTGATACTAATAACTCCCAAAATGCTAGGTGCTCTTCTTTTAAGAAGGAGCCAGCCTTCTTCTCTGAAGCCTCAAAGCGCTTCTTGAATTCTTCAAAGACCTTCGCATGATCCTCTGGGAAGAAAATCAGTGTAGACACAGCTAAATAATGAGCGGATTTCTTCGTTCCATCTGGTAAAATGAAGGCAAATACATGCATACCTTCAGGAATCGGTTTGTTATTTTCACGTCGAATATAAAGCTCATCATTTGTAAGTATATGATTAGCCTTGAAATATTTTTCCTCAACAACAGACACCGTACCAATAAATAAAGTAGGCTGAGACCAATCTTCAAGTACTTTGACTGTAGAAGGTCTTACCGCCTTTTTCTTCGTTTTCTTCAAATAATTTTTCCAAATAGATGGCTCTTGGTGGAAGAAAAAGTCGTCTAAAGCGATGGCTTCAATTAGCTCTCGCTGTAAAACGCTCTCTAATTTAGGCTGCCATGTGCCCACATGCTCAATATAGGCACGAACATCTTTACGTTCTGGATATTCTAAGTAAAATGTTTGTAGCACACGCTCTAATTCTTCGATTTGTACTGTTTCCACTGTTACTTGTTGTTTGCCTTCACAACATTTTTTATATTTTTTGCCGCTACCGCATGGGCATGGATCATTACGTTTTACCATAATTAGAACACTTCCTTTAATCATTGTTAATCGTATATTGCTAAATAATTTGCGTACTCTTAATAATAACGGTACTTTTGTATGAAGAAAAATGATTGTCTATTTTGAAATATCTAAAAAATATAGAGGGACGCCCTGATTCTAGTATATGTACGTATTTTTCTACTTAGAACTAAAAAAAGAAAACGATCTATACCTTGAATAGGCAGGACCGTTTTCTAGTTAAATTATTGTTGAACCGCTTCGATTTCAACTGTCAGGCGTTCAAGCTCATCAATTAAATGGCCAATGTAGGCAATTGTATCACGAAGTGGTTGGTCGGTCGTAATATCAACACCAGCCATTTGCGCTAACTCCACTGGTGATTTTGTACCGCCAGCCTGAAGAACGGCTAGCCAATCTTCAACAGCTGGAGCGCCCTCTTTTAAAATACGTTGAGACACTTGTGTGGAGATGGTTAACCCTGCACTATATGTGTATGGATAAAGGCCCATATAATAGTGCGGCTGACGCATCCATGTGAGTTCAGCGCCTTCAGAAATAACGACTGTATCTCCCCAGAAATCTTCCAACACGGAACGTTTTAATTGATTGAGGATGGTTGCATTAACTGCTTCTCCAGCATCAATTAATTCATATACTTTGCGTTGATAGGCAGCTTCTAGTAAATGTGTCACAAAGTTATGATAATATGTTTTCGCTACAATATTGGAAATTACCCAACGTTTAAAGCGTAGATCTTCATTATGTGTTAGTAAATAATTCGCTAACAGCATTTCATTCATTGTTGATGGCGCTTCAATAAAGTACAAAGATGGTCGACTATTAAGATAAGATTGATGTTCATACGTATTTGCAAAATGCCCAGCATGACCAAGCTCATGAATAAGTGTAAAGACTTCATTCATTTGTTCATTCCAAGACATTAAAATATAAGGATGGCTACCATACGGACTTGAACAAAATGCCCCTGTAGATTTTCCTTTGTTTGGCGCATAGTCAATCCAGCGTTCATTAAAGGCTCTCTCCATTAATTGATTATAGTCTTCACCCATAACGGCTAATGCCTTTTCAACATATTCTTTTGCCTCAGCCATTGATAATCTTGGATCATACTCAGGATCCAGCGCAATTTTTAAATCTGCAAATGTCATTTGGTCGATTCCGTTGGCTTTTTGAATTAACGTTGCATAGCGACGCATATGTGGGGCAAGCTCTTTAGTGATTAAATCAATTTGACGATTATAGAGTGAACGATCGACATCCTGATCAAATAGTAAATAATCAATGACAGAATTAAAGCCTCTTAGGTCAGCCATTGTTTTTTCTTGTTGAATATGTGTGTTATATACTTGTGCCGTTGTATGCTGGTAATCGCGTAGCTTGCTTGAAAAGGCTTGAAAGGCAGCACGGCGTACATCTGTATTTGCTTCAAACTCCCAGTCATTTTCGTACAGCACAAAGCTAAGAGGATGCTTTTCGCCATTGACTTCAAATTCGCCAAAATCCATGTCCACTAATTTTGTCGTATTGTACGTTTTATATGGTGCGTCAAATGTGGCACTGAAGGCTGCCAGCGCTTTTTCCACTTCAGGATGGAGCTGGTGTGGTTTTTGTTTTAATAATTCCTCTAGATATCGTTTGTAAAGAGGGCTTAATGTCGCTGCTTCTTGTAAAACAGCTTCATCCAATGCTAGTAACTCGCTGCGCACGAAGGATAGTGCACTGCTGACTTTTCCGATAGCTGTACCAAACTTTGCAGCACGCATTTGTGCTACATCATTTGTGCGATCTGTCTCAAGATTTAAGCTTGCATATGTGCCAATCGGAACAAACTTTTTTTGTAGCTCTTCAAAGGCTGTTAACACGTCGATTACTTTTTGTGCATTTGTAATCGTACCTTTGTATTGTTGCTCGAAGTAAAGTGCATCTTCCACTAATTGTGCTAAGGTAGGTTCAAAATCAGCCTCATTGCTCAATAAATCTGTTAAATCCCAAGTTTCCTCTACTGCAACATCTTTTCGTAATGGTAAAACTTTCATTTATGGACACCCCTTTACATATAAGTGATTTCATTATAACGAAACTATTTCGGAAAGTGAAATAATTTCATAGAATAGTTGAAATATTCTTACTCTAAATCGTTTCTCATGAAGGATGTTTGAAATATTGTCGGTCGGGAACAATGAGTGTATAGCCAACATCTTTTATTACTCATACTAATGGCTAGAACAAGACATATTGGAGGAGAAATTGATTATGACACAAAACTTAAACAAACAATTAAATAAGCTAGTGGCGACATGGTCTGTGCTTTATACAAAGCTACACAATTATCATTGGTATGTCACAGGTCCAGCCTTCTTTACACTGCATGCAAAATTTGAAGAGCTATATAATGAAACAACATTGAATTTAGATGAAATAGCAGAGCGTATTTTATCAAAGGATGGCAAGCCAGTGGCAACATTAAAAGAGCATCTAGAGCTATCCTATGTAGAGGAAGCAACAGGTGAAGAAACGACAGAGGACATGGTTGCAACGACAATCTCAGATTTCCAAAAGCTGATGAAAGCATTAAATTCTACAATGGAGCTAGCCGCAGAAGAAGGAGACGACCGTACAGAGGATTTACTCAATGCCATGTATCAGTCTCTTGAAAAGCATACATGGATGTTAAAAGCCTTTCTTGACAAGTAAAAATGACAATTTGCATGCTGGAGAAGACATTCTCTCCCGCATGCTATTTTTCTGCCCTTGAACGTATGATGTCAAATCAGCAACATAGTTTAAGGCAATTTAACAATTATTACAGTTTAGTAAAAAGGGTTTGTTTGTGTGCAGTGCGGGTAATTACCTAGTAAGCCATACAACATAGGAGGAATTGAACATGATGAATGAACAAAATCCAAAAATTGAGGTGGCCCATACAAGGGATGAAATGCTTCACATTTTAGAGAATATGCGAATGGAAGGTTATCACCAAGACGATATTCATATTATTGCGAGAGATCCCCAACAGTTTGAGGATGTAAAGTGGGATGCCGATGTGCAAACGCATGAGGCTGGAAATTGGGTAGACCAATTTAAATCTTGGTTTACAGGCGACTCAGCCGTTACAGAGGGTTTAAAACGATTTAATCTGTCAGAGGGACAAATCGCTTACTATGCGCATCTTGTAGAACAAGGAAGTATTGTCTTATATGCAGAACATGAGGATGATGTTGATACACTCCAAACTTATCCAGAGACTGCTGAAGAGCAAGAGGAGCGTTTAAGAAATCAACAGCGTATGGCAGAGGCAGAGCAATATAGAAGATTTTTATAATGAATCAAACTAACGAGATATGACTATTCCTCGCTAGTTTGAATATAGACAAAGTCGATTGTTTCGACTTTGTCTATTATTTTATCTAGCATTTCTTGAAAAGAAGGGCTATTTTTTAAATGCCATCTTTATATTTAGAAATGTTATTTTTCGCATTTAGTATTGAGAGAATAGGATCACTTGTTTTCTTTTTAAAAGGTTGCGAAAGCAGGTCTTGTAAATTAGTAGATTCTCTAATATCAAGGCTTTGTTTGGTTTCCATGAGGAGAACCCTTTGTCCTGTTGGTTTGACAAGGTATTGACGTACATAGCCATTTTCGTATCTGACCTCAGTTTTCGATTTGTTCTTTTTTTCGTCTTCCTCTTCACGGCCACCGACATGTCTCATTAAATCCAGTAGGTTTTGTGTTTGAATTGGTTGATTATCCTTGTTTGGTAAATAATATGACGTATGTAAGGTTTGAAATTGCATGTATGAATATCCTTTATTTTCGTACCTGTAAAAATTAGTCTATTTTACATGCAATCGTGCTATAAAATCAATACATAGTAAAAGGAAGCTTGAGAAATAACGCTCAGCTTCCTTTTTTATTCATATGCACTATATTATTGTATGACTTTTTCCTGTGCATCCTTTTTCATAAAACGTAATACATGGAAATGCTCTAATTGTGCTACTAAATTCCCTATAAGAATGAAGCTGCCACCAATCATTAATTTCATTGTTATGCCTTCTCCGATAAACATCATGGCAAACATAGCGGCAAAAATTGGTTCTAAGGAGAATATAAGACCTGTATGTGTAGCAGAAGTATACTGTTGTGCAACAGTTTGACCCACAAAGCAAAACGCACTACAGATGATGCCAAGCCCTAAAATTGCAATCCAGGATATTGCTGAATTTGGCATTGTCGGTGTTTCGAATAGAAAGGTTAACACAAGTGCATAAATACCAGCAAAGCCAAGCTGATAAATTCCGTATGAAATGGACTCTACATTTCGTGTAAATGAGCTATTTAAAAGTAAATAAATTGAATAACATAATGCAGCAATCGCTACTAATAAATCACCTTTATGGAAAGTGAATGAGCCGTGTGCTGTTAAGACGGTAATACCAATCATGGTACAAATGATCGCAAAGCTAACTGCTCGAGAAGGTAATTTTTTTTCAATAAAGCTGCTGAAAATCGGCACTAACACGACCGTTAGGCTCAAGATGAAGCCAGCATTTGAAACAGAAGTAGATTGTAAACCAAATAAACTTAACGCGAACACAATGAATAATAAAAATCCTTGAATAGCCGCATATTTTAATGTTTTACCATTTACTTTGATCATCCGTTTGTAAAAAATAAGTCCTGCTACGAAAAATGCGATGATACAACGTAATGCCACCACATTATAAACTGCCAACGTTTCTAGCCCCATGACCATAAAGGTATAAGAGAGCCCCCAAAACATTGTGACAATAACCATCAATACATTTGCTTTTCCTTGGATACTCATTATGTTCACCTACCATCTGTGTACTAAAACAGTTTTATACTAAAAATTACTATATATCTTGTGTTGTGATTAGTAAAACGAATGTTTATAATGAATAGGATTAAAAAAATTCATGTATATAGAGGGATTGCGGATGAGCTTAGTTAAATATGAGATTTTAACAAAGGTGGCAGAGGTGGCAAGCTTTACAAAAGCAGCTGATGCGCTAGGGTTAACACAATCTGCTGTGAGTCATGCCGTGTCGAGTTTAGAAAAAGAGTTTGGCTTTGCGCTCATTCATCGAAGTCGTGTGGGTGTGACATTAACGAGTGAGGGACAAACAATGCTAAGGGCAATGCGTCAGGTTTTGGATGCTCAGGAATTATTGCAACAGGAAGCAGCTCACATTCATGGCGTGACAAGAGGTAAGGTTCGAATTGGTGTGATATCGAGTATTTCTTCCAATTGGATGCCAGAAATTGTTCGGATTATGGATAATCAATTTCCAGGGATACAGGTGGAGTTACGAGAGGGAGATTACTATGAAATTGAACAATGGCTCTTAAGTGGTGAAGTAGAAGCAGGGTTTTTGAATGGTCAAAAGTCAGAGCAATATCAGTTCACTGAGCT
This sequence comes from Lysinibacillus sp. K60, assembly GCF_019731275.1. NCBI lineage: Bacteria > Bacillati > Bacillota > Bacilli > Caryophanales > Bacillaceae > Lysinibacillus > Lysinibacillus sp. K60. The sequence goes on from NZ_JAASJR010000003.1 coordinate 448,747, forward strand.
CCAACAAGACCCATTATTATGTATTGTTTCGGATAAAAGTCCATTGTTTGATAAGACAGAAATTGATATCGTAGATTTAGAGGATATGCCATTTATCATGACTTCCTATAAAGGGACAAATGATGTCAAGGTGCTATTAGAGCAATATCATGTCAAGCCGAATATCCGCTTTGAGCTTTCTGAGGAGGTAGGGATTCTTTCCATGATTTCTCATCATTTAGGGATCAGTATATTACCTCAGTTGGTTATTCAAAATTTACCGCCAACATTGAGAGCGATTCCGTTAAAGCAAGGTGGCTACCGAACGATTGGTATTGCCATGAAACACCATGCTTCGCCAGTCACAAAGAAATTTGCAGAGATATTAAGTGCTTGGCTAAAAGAACAAAACAGCTCCCTAAAATAGTGGCTATTGAAGCCTATCCTTACATTACGTTAAAATAGTATTTGTATATATTTCAGAAAATAGGTGAGTGTATGGGGACATTACAGGGCAAAACCGTACTCATTACAAGTGGGGGAACACTTGAAAAATGGGATCGTGTACGAGGTCATACGAATTTATCAAAAGGCACAATGGGGTGTTATTTAGCAGAGGCGGCGCTGTCTGCTGGCGCTAACGTAGTATACATGCATGGTTACTTTGCACAGCTCCCAGAAAACCAAAATGATATGACATTGATTCAATTTGAAGGCATAGAGGATTTAGGACAAAAGGTGCGTCATGCAGTTCAACAACAACATGTCGATATCGTCATTATGGCGGCTGCGGGCTCTGATTGGGTCATTGACAAAGTATATGATCAATCAGGTAATTTAATGGAGGAAACGGGGAAAATGCCTTCTGACGAACCACCTATTATTCATTTTAAAAAAGCACCAAAAGTATTAGGTCAAATTAAGGGATGGCAACCGAATGTAACGTTAGTAGGCTTTAAGCTCGAAGCAACGAATGATGAGGAATTCTTGTTAGCTCGTGCCAGACTGCGTATGGAAACAGCCAATGCACAATTTATGGTAGCAAATAGCTCTCAGTCTTTATATGGGGGGGATGAACCTCATTGGATTGTACCTGCTGATGGACAGCCTCTTAAAGTAATGGGCAAGCAAAAAACAGCAGAAGCTTTAATGATGTATTTACAAAATCAATAAATATGAACTGTGTAGAGAAATATTTCTACGCAGTTTTTTCTTGTCTAAAAGGTTAGCATCCTATAATATTTACTTAACGGTCGGTAAAAAAGGAGGGTAATAATGGGAAATAAAGAACAAACTTTTCAAAAGATTATAGAAATTGCTTATGGGATGTTTGCGGAAAATGGATTTGAAAAAACAAGCTTAGCAATGATTGCTACAGAGGTCGGTATTTCAAAACCAGCCATTTACTATTATTTTCAATCAAAAGATCAATTAATCGCTTTCATATTTGATGAATTGTATAAAGAAATTCAACATGATGTCGCTGTGGAGTATAAAGAGCTTTCTTCTGCTAATTTTAAGGAGGAATTACTTAAGCTAGGCTATAAATCTATTGAGGCACAGGACAAGGACCCTTATTTTAATAAAATATTTAATCAATATGTACTATTAGCGGCCCGCGATGAAAACTATAAAAGACAATTAGTAGAGCTAGAAACAAGCTTTTTAACGAGCTTTGTTGCTATCCTACGATATGGCGTACAGCTAGGCGTGCTAGAGGATACTCCCCATATAGAAGCGAAGGCACAGATGCTAGCCCTCGTCTATGATAATATCGGTAATTTCATGTTAACAGGCAACCAATTGAACTATAGGGCTATTTGGAAGGAGGCAGTGAATAGCGTTATCCAAGGGGGCAAAGATGACAAAAAGAAATGATGATCGGCGCATTGAAGGTCTTGATTTTGCAAGAGCTCTCGCCATGCTTGGCATGTTCATTGTCAATTTTGGCGTCATAACAGGTTCTACAACGAATGGTTCAACATGGTTAATGGCCTTCCAACATCTTTTCGAGGGACGTGCTTCGGCCGTATTTGTCATGCTAGCAGGAATAGGGACAGCCTTCATGACTCGTCAGGCTAGAGAGAGTAAGGACCCAATCCTTCTTCGTCAAAATCGACTTACTTTGTGGAAGAGGGCGCTTTTGTTATTTACGATAGGGATTATATTATATGCAATCGGCTGGACAGGAGATATCTTACATTATTATGGCGTGTATATGTTTGTTGCTGCTTGTTTGATTGCCCAATCCAAGAAAATGATGATCTTCATAATTGGTGCCATCCTTATCCTTTCACAATGGCTTCAAATTCAATTTAGTTACCTTGCTGGTTGGCATCCAACATATGTGCTACTAGAGTATCTTGATTTTTGGACACCAGCTGGATTTATAAGAAATTTGATGTTTAATGGCTATCATCCACTATTCCCCTGGATTTGCTTCTTTCTGATAGGGATGGTAATGGGCACATTAGATTTAACAAATCATACATTAAGAAAAAACTTACTGGTGATAGGCTTATTGCTAGTCATCGTGACTGAGACTTGTTCAACGTTATTCATTAAGATGACAACCATTCATTTATTAGATGTAGAGAGTGCATTGTATTTATTTGATACAGGACCGATTCCACCGAATATGATGTATGTCCTCTCTAATTCGGCTTCGGCTATTGTTATCATTGTTGGCTCCATCTATCTTGTAGAGACATGTAAAAATAAAGTTATACAATCTTTCATATTAACTGGACAAATGTCTTTAACGCATTATGTTGGCCATGTTGTTATAGGCATTGGAATACTAATTATTTGCCAAAAGCTGGAGAACCAAACACTTGCTTTTTCCATGCTGTATGCCTGCTGTTATTTTTTAGGATGTGTCGTGGTTTCTGTATGGTGGAGGACTAAACATCATCGAGGCCCACTTGAATTCATGATGAGGAAATGGAGCTTGTAATAAATTAATGGATTGCCATCTATTTCTCACTGACTAGGCATAAAATACTTTAGGTATAGGGAGTCTTTTAATCTAAACGACATATTGCATAGTATTCAACTAGGTTTTCTAATATTTTGTATTGACATTCCTATAGCAGAATTATAGAATTATTTTCAAGAAACGCAGTACTCTTATCAAGAGAGGTGGAGGGACTTGGCCCAATGAAGCCTCGGCAACCGAACAACAGGTGCCAAATCCAACAGATGGTGTCTGAGAGATAGGAGGGGCTATCAATCAGTTTGATGCGTTGGCCTCTTTATGAACAATAAGGATAAAAAAGAAGGGGTGTATCGTATGGCTCAGTCAGTAAAAGTAGATGATAAGAAACTAGAGGCAATTGCGAAGGCGATTCAAAATCTTGAATTTGGTGAAGTGCATATTACGATTCAAGATGGTGTGATTGTGCAAATTAATAGGCTTGAAAAGCAGAGATTTCCGCAGAAAAAATAACAATGATTTCAGTAGAACTTATGTCAAACGGCCACCTATAAGCATGAAGGATTTCCTGTGCTTACAAGTGGCCTTTTTTTGTGTAAAGGCTAGCTATAAAAGCTTTTTGGTATGGGACCGATATGGCGGCGATGATACAGCAAAGGCTCTTTTTGAGCATTTGTAATGTCTACGACCTGCCCAATAAAAATGGTATGGTCGCCAGCATCGATTTGCTGAAATGTTTTACATTGTAAATTAGCTGCGGTATCATGTAAAATCGGTAGTCCTAAAGAGGAAGTTGACCATGATGCTTGTGCAAAGCGATCAGGGATTTTACTAGCAAATAGTGTACATAAATGCTCTTGATCACTCGCTAAAATATTGACCGCAAAATTTGGCGCAGTCGTGAAATAGGGATGGAGCTGAGATTTTTTATCGAGTGACCACAAAATAAGGAGCGGGTCGATTGAAACAGATGCAAAGGAATTGACGGTTAAGCCAATCGGTTTTGTGTCATGACATGTCGTGACAACTGTTACGCCTGTAGGATAATTACCTAATGCCAATTTAAAAGCAGCTACTAAATCTGTCATTCAAATCACCTCTTTATGAAATTAGTGAACGGAGTTTGTAGGTAAACGAAACTTTTTTTCATATCCTACTAGTAACTCCTTTTCTTGAGTAAATTTTAAACTAATCAAACATACAGGTAAAGGTAATGGGGAAAGAAAGGGGAATGGCCATGACTTTATATTTTGATCATCTGGTTCATCAAGTGGAGTCACCAGAAAATATAAAGGTTTTCTTCAATAAACGAAATGTCCATACAGTGAATGGTGGGCAGCACACGATGTGGGGGACTTATAATACGTTAAGCTACTTTGGCTTAAGCTACATTGAACAAATTGCTATCTATGATCGTGATTTATTTGAGCAAGCGGCACAATACCCATATTCCCTACATTATACGTTTAAACGTGATCAAGAGCGCCAGGGATTTTCTCGAATTGCTCTGCGCACAAAAAATATTGACGAAGAGGGTCGACGCTTGCGAGCATTGGGCTATGAAGTATATGGACCAGATGCATGTAGCAGAACAAGACCAGATGGCACGGTGGTAGAATGGAAGCTACTGCATTTTGGTAAGCCAGATCTGCCAATTGATTTTCCATTTTTAATTGAATGGGCGGAGGAAAATGAAGAGCGTTTGGTTCAATTAAAGGCAAGTGGTGCCATTGATGTAAAACAGGCTATCACGATGGAATCCGTCCAATTCTACGTCAAGGACATGCAGGCAACAGTAAAACTGTGGCAAGAGGTGTTACAGCTACCAGTGCCTACGCAGTATGAGCAGTATATGTCACTACAGCTACCGAATATGCGTTTAGATTTCTATGAGGAAGAGAGTGCGATGGCAATGACACTTGGTCATGTCAAAGAGGGACCATTTGGTGTGACATTAAAGGATCCTAAACGAACAAAGGAAACATTAGTTTGTCCTGGTGCTTTTTATTGGATAAATCGATAATGAGAAAAAGGCTGGAACATAAGCTAAATAATCTCTAAATTAACAAAACATGATAACTAGGAAAACCGAACTATTCCAAAACACTTCGTGAGCATTTCAGTGGATAGTTCGGTATTTTTGTTGGCTGAAACACTTTTGACCCAGCCACTTTACATAGTGTTGAAAACAAAAATATCCATAGAATTTCTAATGCAGGCTACTTGCTTTCCTGTGGGCGAGCCGCTTCCTCCGCTATCGCTACAATCCACTCACTTTTTAGCAAAGGTGTTCACTACTCATTTTATCGAGAGGTGCTGTCACCCATCACTTTTCTAAAAGGTCTTTTTCTAGTGACATGATCTTTATTCAACAATGGAAAAATCCACTTCAACAGAGAAGTGGATTTTCGTTGCCTATTATTTATTCAATTGTCATTTTTTTCGATGTTTCTGTACCTGTATACCAATCAAATTCAATTTCAAATGAATGCTTGTCGCCCTTTTTTGTATAGGAGTAGTCGATTTTGAGCTGTTCACTTGGGCTGACAACTGTTGGCTCTGTGCCTTGAACAAAAGTGAATTCACCATTTTCTTTAAGCTTTTTTGCAATCGTTTCCAGTGTTGTTGCAAATTCTGCTACACTTTGTCGTTCTTTATGCTTCAAAATAACTTCAGTCATTGGTTTTTGCATCGAAATCCCTCCTTACGTATTCTTACTTCTATTATAGCATGGAGGGGGCATTCAGCTTAAAACAACACAAAAAGCGGATGAAGAAAACGATGCATTTCCTAATCCGCTGCTAATCTGGAACTACACGGATAGCCCCATTATGCTTATAGTTTTACAACATTTGATGCTTGGGGTCCACGATTGCCTTCCACAACATCAAATGAAACCTTTTGACCTTCTTCAAGTGTACGGAAGCCTTCCTCCTGGATGCCCGTAAAATGAACAAATACATCTTCGCCATCATCACATTCAATAAAGCCATAACCTTTTTCATTATTGAACCACTTTACGATCCCCTGTTGCATAAGCATTCGCCTCCAATGCGCTTGAATGTAAAATAAAGTTAAATAAATGGTGCTCTCATTGTGAAAATGTGAAAAAATTGCATTTTCTCTTAGAACATACAGGAATTGAGCAAAGATGTCAATTGATTGACGAAATGCTTGTATATCTGGCTTTCTTTTTTTTCACAATTAAGACTATAATGGAAATGAACAACATAGAAAGTAGGATGCCAAATGACAACGAAAAATCAACCATTATCAGATTTAGAAATCGCTAGTCAAGCAGTGATCAAACCTATTACGGAAATTGCCAATGCTGCGGGTATTCCAGAGGATGCTCTTGAGCAGTATGGACGCTACAAAGCAAAGATTGACCCATTAAAAATTACTGCTCAGGGCGAGGATGCAAAGGTAGTATTAGTATCAGCTATTAGTCCAACCCCTGCTGGTGAAGGAAAGTCGACTGTGACTGTTGGACTGGCAGATGCCCTTCATCAATTAGATAAGAAGGTGATGGTCGCATTACGTGAACCATCATTAGGTCCAGTCATGGGCGTAAAAGGTGGCGCAACTGGCGGAGGTTACGCACAAGTTATACCAATGGAGGATATTAATTTACATTTCACTGGCGACCTTCATGCGATTACAACAGCTAACAATGCTTTATCCGCATTTATTGATAATCATATCCACCAAGGAAATACACTCAACATTGATCCACGACGCATTATTTGGAAGCGTGTCATGGACTTAAATGATCGTGCCCTTCGTAAGGTAGTGGTGGGATTAGGTGGTCCTGTTCAAGGCATGCCGCGTGAGGATGGCTTTGATATTACGGTTGCCTCTGAAATTATGGCGGTATTCTGTTTAGCAACAAGCATTGAGGATTTACGTGAGCGCATCGCTAGTATCGTGATTGGCTATACTTTCGAGCGTGAGCCTGTCTTTGTGCGTGATTTACAGGTAGAGGGTGCCTTAACACTTTTATTAAAAGATGCCTTCAAGCCAAACTTAGTTCAAACATTAGAGGGAACACCTGCTATTATTCATGGTGGTCCATTTGCGAATATTGCCCACGGCTGTAATTCCATTATGGCGACTCAAACCGCTCGTAAGCTAGCTGATATTGTGGTGACAGAAGCGGGCTTCGGCTCTGATTTAGGTGCTGAAAAATTCATGAACATTAAAGCTCGTAAGGGAGGCTTTAAACCAAGCGCAGTTGTCATTGTAGCGACAATTCGTGCCCTAAAAATGCATGGTGGTGTTCCAAAAACATCACTTGTCGGTGAAAATGTGGAAGCACTTCTACAAGGGATTGAGAACTTAGCTAAACATGTAGATACAGTTCGTACATTTGGCGTTGAACCAATTATTGCCTTGAATCGTTTTATCACGGACACAGAGGCTGAGCTAGAAGCTGTTCTGCACTGGTGTCAAGAAAATCATGTCCGCATTGCCCGTACAAATGTCTGGGAAGAGGGCGGTAAAGGTGGTCTAGCCTTAGCTGAGCAAGTACTAGCTGTGCTAGAGGAAGAAAACAACTTCTCTCCTTTATATGATGTAACAGAGTCGATTGAAGAAAAGGTGCGTACGATTGTGCAAAAGGTATATGGCGGGAAAGATGTACAATTTACAGACCAAGCCAAAAAACAAATTGCCCAAATCGAAAAATTCGGCTGGGACTCTCTTCCAATTTGTATGGCGAAAACCCAGTATTCTTTATCAGACCAACCAAGTTTACTTGGTCGTCCAGAAGGCTTTACCATCACAATTCGCGAAGTTATTCCAAAGCTTGGTGCAGGCTTCTTAGTTTGTCTAACTGGCGATATTATGACAATGCCAGGACTTCCAAAAGCACCAGCTGCTCTACGCATGAATGTCGATAATGAAGGACATGCGGTAGGATTGTTCTAAACGATATTAAAGCTGCCTAACTAAATGGGCAGCTTTTTTTGATAATTTTGGTAAACATCGTTCGCAAAATCATCAACTGTCTACAACGCAAATATGGTATAAAAGTAAAATTTAGGATGATTACTTTATCTACCCCTTGAGTAAAAATTCGAAAATATTAATTTTTTTAAGATTCTAGTGAAAACTAGGATCTTTTTTGTGTTGCAAAAAAATCATGAGAACTTTCCTTATATAAATGTGTTTGGTATTTTTTATCAATATTTATCTGATATTGGAAAGATAGAGCGGATTTTTACAACGAAGGATAATTGTCAAATGAATTTTTATTTAAAAAATACATTGAATTTTCTTTTTATTTTAAATATAATTTATTTAATTCTAATTCGGAACACTGTACCGATAATAGGAACACGGAGGGATGAAGTCTTGAAAATCGCAACAGATATTGGCGGTACTTTTACTGACCTAGTTTTTACAGATGAAAAAGGAAATCTTCATTTTGATAAGGGACATACGACACCTGGTCACTTTGAGGATGGCATATTAAATGTATTAGGGCGACATGTAACGGAAGATTCTTTAATTGAATCATTTATTCATGGATCGACGGTTATCATCAATACATTAACGGAAAGAAAGGGGGGCGTAGTTGGGTTAATTACAACAAAGGGTTTCCGTGATGTTATAGAAATTGCTCGTGGAAATCGACCAGACTTATATAACTTTAAATATAAAAAGCCAGAACCATTTGTAGAGCGTTATTTACGTCAAGAAATTGATGAGCGAATCGACTTTAAAGGAAATATTATGAAAGCGCTTAATACCGAGGAAGTTGACGAGATCGTTCATCAATTTAAGGAATTGGGTGTTGAGGCAATTGCCATTTCCCTCATACACGGCTATAAAAATCCAATTCATGAACAACAGTTAAAAGAAGCCATTTTAAAAATTTGGCCGGAAGTATATATCACACTTTCAAGTGAAACGATTAAAGAATACCGTGAGTATGAAAGAACAAACACAACAGTCCTCAATTCTTATGTGAAGCCAATTGCACATGCCTACTTAAAAAGCCTAAAAGAGAAATTAAGCACAATTGGCATTACAGACCATTTAAAAATTATGCAATCGAATGGCGGGACTACAAGCTTTGATAAAGCAATGGAGCTGCCGATTAATCTTGTAGAATCTGGTCCTGTAGCAGGTATGTTTGGAGCTGCAAAATTAGGTCAACTTCTCAAAGAATCCAATATTATCGCTTTTGATGTTGGTGGGACGACAGCAAAATGTTCGCTTATTACAGATGGCAAAGTCAATGTCACAACAGATTACTATATTGAAAGAAATGAAAAATTTGCGGGCTATCCAATTAAAACACCAGTAGTAGATATTGTGGAAATCGGAAATGGTGGTGGCTCCATCGCACGTGTAGATCAGTTTGGCTCATTAAAGGTTGGACCAGATTCTGCTGGGGCAAATCCAGGGCCTGTAGCATATGGCTTAGGGAATACACAGCCAACAATTACAGATGCCAATGTTTATTTAGGAAGATTATCCTTAGAAAACTTTGATAACCCAGTATCCATTGACAAAGTGGAGGAGGCTCTTGTTGAAGCAATTGCGAAACCATTTAATGTGTCAGCAGAAGAAGCAGCACAAGGTATTTTAGATATTGCAAACTCCAATATGTTAAATGCACTGAAGCTGATCTCTATTCGTAAAGGCTATGACCCTGAAGACTTTACAATGGTAGCATTTGGCGGTGGTGGTCCTCTACATGCGATTAATTTAGCAGAAGAACTTGGTATGAAAAAAGTCATTATTCCTTATGGCTCATCCGTCTTCTCAGCATTAGGAATGATGATGACCGAATATCGACAAGATTACATTCAAACAAGTTTAATGAACTTTGACAAAGACCATCTTGCGGCTATCCAAGAAAATATTGATCAAGTGATTGCCACTGCCTATGCAGATGCACCATTATCAAAGGATCATTATTATTTTGAAATTAATTATGATTTACGCTACAAAGGTCAAGAGCATGCCGTTAAATTAAATGCATCAACTATTACGCTTGATGAAGAGGGGCTACTTGCATTAGCTGAAGCCTTCCATATCAAACATAAACAAGAGTTTTCTTTTGATTTACCAGCTACACCAATTGAGTTAGTCAACTTACATCTTACAATCTACGGGAAAGATGAGGCGGTTCAATTTAAAGAGCTAGACTTCTCTCATATCGACAATTCCACATGTATAAAGGCACAACGCAATTTATATGTGAAGGGAACAGGATGGGTAGAGGTCAATGTCTTTGACCAACAAAAATTAGTACCTGGCTATGTCATTACAGGTCCTGCAATTGTGGAAAATCCAACATCTACGGTCGTAATCAATAACAAGCAATCGATTGGAATTGATCAATACGGCAACTTGATTGTAGAGATGGAGGGGAAATAAAACATGAAAAAAGATGTTTTTGCAGTAGAAATTATTCAAGATTCATTGCTTGCTATAGGCGATGAGATGTTTGTTGCCCTAGCACGCTCTTCTATGAGCCCAGTTATCTATGAGGTATTAGACTATGCTTGTGGTTTAACAGATGCCAAGGGTAATTTAATTAGTCAAGGAAACGGTGTAACGAGTTTTATTGGGATGTTAAGTCCAATGGTACAGCGTGTAATTGAAAAGTTTGATAATGGGAAAAAACTACACGAAGGTGATGTCATTATTATCAATGACCCTTATGTTGGAGGCGGCTCACATTTATCGGATGTGGGCTTAGTTCTCCCTATTTTCTACAACGGTGAAATTATTGCGTACTCTGCCAATAAAGCACACTGGACAGAGGTAGGGGGCATGGACCCGGGTTCGTTTACAAGTAATTCTAATGAAATCTATCAGGAAGGTTTACAGCTACCAGGTGTCAAACTTTATCATCAAGGTGAGTTGAACGATGCAGTCTATGAAATTATTTCTACGAATGTTCGTTTACCAGAGCTTTCAATCGGTGATATGTTTGCACAAGTAGCCGCCTTAAAAACAGGTGAAAAACGAATCGCAGAGCTTTGTCAGAAGTTTGGTGCGGAATCGGTGAAATTGTCCATTCAAAAATTATTGGACAAGGGTGAGAAAATTGTAGAGTATGAGCTTCAACACCTACCTAAAGGTGAATTTTATGCGGAGGACTTTATTGAAGGGGACCCATTAAAGGGTGGACCTTATCCAATAAAAGTGAAAGTCACAATTAGTGATGAGGCGTTTATTTGTGACTTCAGAGGCTCACATCCTGCAGTCAATGTGCCAATGAACTGTTCTCAGTTTGGTTTAATGGCAAGTGTGCGCGTTATGTTCCTAGCATTACTTGGCGATATTGACGTAATTAACGAAGGTGTTTTTAAACGCTTAACGATTATCACAGATGACAATTCGATTGTTTCCGCTAAACGTCCACATCCTGTGTCTATGAACTTTGAGGCACGTATTGGGGCAGCTGATCTCATTTGGAAAGCTCTTGCGCCGCATTTACCAGAACGCTTATCGGCAGGGCATTTACAATCTGTTTGTACGTTTATTCTCACTGGAAAAAATCCTGATAATGATGAGTCATTCCTAATTGTAGAGCCATCTGTTGGTGGCTGGGGAGCAGCGAATGATGAGGATGGGCAAAGCGGGCAATACTGTATGGGAGATGGTGAAACATATAATCTTCCAGTTGAAATTGCAGAAACAAAATACGGTATTCAAATTGATGAATATAGCTTAAATTGTGACGGTGCTGGTGCTGGTCAATTTAGAGGTGGCTTAGGTGTTCGTCGCGTTTATACAGTCAATCATGATGGTCAAAAGGTTTCTGTGAACTTAGGTAGACATCAATTCGCGCCATTCGGCTTAAATGGTGGTGGAGAAGGCTCTCACAACTATTTAATCATTCATAAAAAGGATGGAACGAAAATTGGACCAGTGGGCGTACTTGCCAATTATGAATTGCAAAAAGGCGACCGTATTGAGCTTGTGACAGCAACGGGCGGCGGGTATGGTCCTCCACATGAAAGAAGCTCAGAGGCCATTAAACGTGATTTATTAAATGAATATATTTCTGTAGATGTAGCGAAAGAGCGATACGGTTATCAAAACGTTTAAAGGGAGAAATAGATGACTGTCAAGACATTAAAAAACTCATTGGATATACTAGAATGCTTTGCAACGAAAGAAAATGCATTAGGTGTTCGTGAAATTTCACGCATGATGAAACTGCCGACAAGTGTCGTGCAAAGAACCATTAATACATTTACAGAAGCGGGTTATTTAATACAGGATGAACACACGAAAAAATATAAATTAGGTTATAAAATGTACCTTTTTTATGATGTGTTATCGAATTCAAAAGACCCTCACTCGACCATTTATGAATTGATGCAAAATCTTGCCAGTGAAATCAATGAATCAGTATTTCTTACTTATATGGACAATGAATACGGTGTCACAACGAAAATAGCCGAAAGTAATAAAAATGTAAAGTATGCGGTGTCTTTAGGAACAAAGACACCCCTTTACATCGGTGCTTCCTGTAAGGTCATGTTTGCTTATTTAGAGGAGGACAGACAGCTGGAGTTAATGGCCTTCTTTCATGAGGAACAATCGAAGGAAGAGCAGGTTTCTTCCCTAGCGTCATTAAAGGAAGAGCTGCAACAAATTCGCCAAAACAACTGGTGTGTTACCGTCGGGGAGTATAATGAACATGCATTTGGCATCAGTGTACCGTTATTTAACTATAAAAAGGAAATCACTGCATCTCTTACAATTTCTGGGTTAGTATATGATTTAGATGATCAAAGGGAGAAAAATATGCTTGAACAGTTAGTGAAAGTAGCTCAGCAAATACAATCACACATTTCAAAATTATAACAACAATAGGGGAGCTGACACTATGAATAATAAAGTATTACATCCAAGGGCTTTAGAGCCTGTAACTCTACTAATGATCGTCTTAACATCTGTTGTGGGGGCAATTATTGGGATACAGCTGATTACGACTTTAGGGATTTCTGCCAATACATCAATCGTTGGGGCAATATTTGCGATGATTCTTGGAAGAATACCGATTGGCAAGCTAATTGCCTTTAAATCTGTACACAGACAAAATATTATCCAAACAGCCATTTCGGCAGCAACGTTCAGTGCAGCAAGTAGTTTAATGTTGCCAATTGGTATTCCATATGTATTAGGCTATGAAAATTTAGTATTACCATTGTTTATCGGTGTCATTTTAGCGATGTTTGTTGATGCTTTATTATTATATAAATTTTTCGATACAAAGATTTTCCCAGCAGCAGGTACTTGGCCACCGGGAATTGCAACAGCTGAAGCCATTAAGGCGGGCGATAAAGGTGGTAAGAATGCAAAAGTATTAATTGGTGGTGTGTTAATTGGTATCGTGGGATCTGTTTTGAAAATTCCAATGTCAGCTTTTGGGGTAGCGTTCATCGGTAATATTTGGGCACTGACGATGTTTGGTGTTGGGCTTTTATTAAGAGGCTATTCTGTTCAATTATTTAATGTTGACTTAAATGCTTACTATATTCCACATGGCGTTATGATTGGTGCTGGGATTGTAGCACTTTTCCAAGTAGCTTTTGCCTTATTGAATAAAAAGTCGGCTAAAAAGTCAGAAGAGTTAAGCTATTCAAAAGATGCAAAAGAAATTCGCCAAGCATTTGGTGTTGGTTTTATAGCTTATTTAGCCATTGCTCTATTAATCGCTATTTTAGGCGGTATTATTTCACACATGTCTTTCGGTATGTTAATAGGATTCATCATCTTTGCAACGATTGCTGCATTTGTCCATGAGCTAATTGTGGGTATCGCAGCGATGCATGCGGGTTGGTTCCCAGCATTTGCAGTGGCATTTATTACATTGATTGTTGGTATTTTAATTGGTTTCCCAGCGCCAGCACTTGCATTACTAGCAGGGTATAGTGCTGCTACAGGGGTAGCGTTTGCGGATATGGGCTATGACTTAAAAACTGGTTTCATTTTACGTGGTAATGGTAGTGATGTTGCATTAGAAAAAGAAGGTCGCAAGCAACAATTGATTGCTGGTATGCTAGCTTTTGCAATTTCGGCAGTTGTAGTACTACTATCCTATAAATCTTATTTTGCACAGGATTTAGTAGCACCTGTTAACCATGTGTATGCAGCAACAATTCAATCGGGCGTTACAGGCGATGTAGCAAAACAATTAATGATATGGGCGATTCCAGGTGCATTAATTCAGCTCATCGGTGGTTCAAAACGTCAAATGGGTATCTTATTTGCAACAGGTCTATTACTTGTCAATCCAATTGCTGGTTGGGCTGTCCTAGTTGGTATCTTACTACGTGTAATTTTCACATATGTGACGAAAGGTAAGAGAGAATCTGAAATGACAGTATTTGCAGCAGGTGTTATTGCCGGAGATGCTTTATATAGCTTCTTCACTTCTATTATCAAAATAGGGAAATAGAAAGGGGGAATAAAGAATGACTAAAGTATTGTCCTATGAGGATGGGATTGCGGCCGTTTATGGAGGAGCAATCCTTGGCGGAGGCGGCGGTGGTCTCCTAGAGGAAGGACTCAAGCTAGTTGAGGAAATCTTTGCAGCAGGTGAACCTCAAATGGTGGATATTACCGAATTAGATCAAGAAGATCTAGTTGCCTGTGTGGCAATGGTAGGTGCGCCATCAGCGGTCGATCAATATATTTCAAATGAACAGCTTTGTTGGAGCTATCGTAGTATGAACAACCATATCAATCAACGTCTAAAGGGCATCATTACAAATGAAAATGGTGCCATCACGACGATCAATGGCTGGTTGCAGTCAGTTTTATTAAATGTACCTGTTGTGGATGCTCCCTGTAATGGACGAGCACATCCAACGGGAATCATGGGTTCTTTAAATCTTCATGAACAAGAAAAATATCAATCCGTACAATTTTATGCAGGAGGAAAAGATGACTTCGCTGTCCATGGCTTTGTGGAAGGAAATTTACACAGCACCGCAAAGACAGCACGCCAAGCTTCTATATTAGCAGGCGGACTAGTAGGGGTCACTCGAAATCCTGTGACGATTGACTATTTACAAAAACATGGCGCACCAAATGCGATCACTATGGCCATAGAACTTGGCTATCGCTTCTTAAATGGGCAAACCTTTGAAGAAAAGTTAGCCCATGTGTTGCAATATTTGAATGGCGTGCACATCGTATCAGGTGCCGTCACAAATTATTCATTAACAAAGGAAAATGGCTTCGATGTAGGGGAATTATCAGTGGGTGATTACCATCTGACGTTCTGGAATGAATATATGACATTATCGAAGGAAGGGCAGGTACAATCCAAATTCCCAGACCTCATCATGACGTTCGATACAGAGAAAATGATGCCAGTTCCAAGTGCAAGTATTAAAGAGGGAATGCATGTCGCAGTGATACATGTAGACCAATCTAACTTAAAATTAAGTACAACCATGCAAAACGAGGCTCTATTGCGGGAAATTGATGAAGTGATCAAAGGCGTTCTATGAAATAAGAAAACAAAACAGTAAAAGCTGCCATCATCTACTTGAATGTAAGATGGGCAGCTTTTATTTGTCCTTCAGCGGGATGGTAATACATTTTATCACAATCGTTCCTACTTCCTTTTTCACTTCATACATTGATGGCTTAAATGAATTTCTTACTGATTTGCACAACTCATCGAACGTGGTATTCACAAGCTGCAAGCAATTATCGTGTACGATTTTCAATAAAGGGAGGAGCTACGTTCATACATAATCAAGGAATTGACTAGAAGAAGGTAACAACCAGTAATGAAAAAACAATGCACTTCTGCTACAACTGGCGAAATCCTTTTGGTCATGCAACAAACTAACTTGTTGTTCACATTTTCGGCATGTACATTTGGCTATGCGGGTTAAACAAAGAATTTCTAAGGGAAAGTGTTCACTTTTATTTGTTTAGATGATAGGTTTTCAATACGCACGTCATCTTTTAAACAGGTTATTCAATTGTAAGCCCGCTGAAGTTAATGTTAAATCTGTTAAACACACAGCTGTTGTACATTGCTGAAAAATATGAGGTACAGAACAGATAGCTGTTCTGTACGTTTATCATACAATATTCTGAAAAATTAGTCAATTGAAATAGATATGATTTTTAATTTTTCTAGATTACTTCTTATGTAATAAAATACAGTATAATTTGTAGGAAAGGATGAGTGTAGACTATGAATCATTTAATGAATAAAGTACGTGAAATATATGAGCAATTTGATGCTAGTCATGATTTTCAACATATTGAGCGTGTCTATCAAAATGCATTAGCTATCCTACATAGCGAGCCAACAGCAGATGAAGAAGTTGTGAAAATAGCTGTACTTTTACATGATGTCAGTGACAAAAAGTATACCGATAGCAAGGAAAAGGAAGAACAGCTTATTGCGGAATTACCTGTTAGCGAGGGAAAAAAGCAACATATTCGAGATTGCATCGCTCAAGTGTCATTTAATGGTGGGAATGAGCTAGAAGCAACATCATTGGAAGCAAAAATCGTCCGAGATGCAGATCGTTTAGATGCGATTGGTGCTATTGGCATTGCCAGAACATTTGCTTATGGTGGAGCAAAAGGTCGCAAGCTTTATGATAAGGAAGAAGAAGTACGCACAAATATGTCAGAGTCCGAATATCGTCAAAAAAATACCGCGTCTGTTACTCATTTTTATGAGAAATTATTACTGCTAAAAGATTTAATGGTGACGGAAAAGGGCAAGCAAATGGCACTTGAACGTCATCAATTTATGGAAAGTTTTTTAAAGCAACTGAAGCACGAAATCGGTCAGTAGCACATAGCTCAAAAACCGCCTTTTCAATTTGAAGGGCGGTTTTTGTTCTTTATTGAGTGCCATTCCTATGGCAAGGTAGTGATTTAGTTTTGTAGTGACTATCAAATAGATTGGAGGAGCAACAAGTGTTACTCCATTCTTAGATGGATTCATTAAAAAAAGAGGATATCGCTGTTGTTAATGCTTCCCAAATGATTGTCAGGTCTGCTTGGGAAGTGCGCCAATTACTGAAAGCCGCACGAATAGCTGGCATACCTTTGTAGACAGTTGGCGTCATGTATACTTGGCCTTGTTGATTTAAAGTTGTTAAAAATTGTTGGTTCATTTCAGCTGTTAGTGCCTCATGATTGACCGCAAAGCACACGATATTCAGTCGAACAGGTGCTAGCAATGTAAAGTAGGGACTATCATCTATTTTTTGACCAAGCTGTTGTGCGAGTAATACATTTTCTTCTATTAATTGTTGGTAGCCCAATTTACCATAGGCCTGTAAAGAAAACCAAGCAGGCAGCGCACGAAAACGACGTGAATTTTCAGGTGTAAGATCACAGAAATCTGGATTTTCAAGGGAACTACCAAGATAGGCTGCATTATTTTGAAAAACGGTTGCTTGCAATGATTGATGACGGGTAAATTGCATAGCGGCATCATAAGGGACGTTCAGCCATTTATGTGCGTCAATTGTGATAGAATCTGCATAATTCATGCCCTCAACAAAGTGACGATACTTTGGTGAACAGGCTGCAAAGCCACCAAAAGCCGCATCGATATGAAGCCAGAAAGGGTATCGCTTTTTTAGCTCGCCAATTGCTTGTAAATCATCAAAGTCAACGGTATTGACAGTTCCTGCATTTGCTACAACTATACACGGTTCATGTGGATTTTCTTCAAGAAACTGCTGTAATTTTATGATGTCAATTGCTTCTCGCTGCTCTAGGCATAGGATAGTATGAATGGAATTTCTCCCCATGCCAAGCATAGAAGTTGCTTTGATAATACTTGAGTGGGGCGTTCCGCTAACAATCTTTATTGGAGGGATACCATATAGACCATCCAGCGCAGTGTTTTTTCCATAGTATTGTGCAATCCATTCCCTTGCTTGAGCAAGTCCTACAAAATTAGCCATCGTAGCCCCACTGACAAATGTTCCTCGATAATCATCGCTTAATAGTAATAGCTCCTTTAGCATGTCAATTGTCGCAAGTTCCAGTGAACCAGCAATAGAGCCCTTAGAATGGGATAAATTTTGATCGTAAACACTTACTAACCAATCTCCAACAATTGAAGCAGGGGTAGACCCACCTGTGACAAAACCCAAGTATCTTGAGCCTACACTACTATTTAAGCCTTCAGCAAATTGCTTTGTAAAATATTGAAGTGTTGCCTGAGCACCCTCACCCACTTCTGGAAGTGTCGAAGCAGGAAGGCTAGGGGAATGGTTCGTTACAGCTCTATGCTCCAGATTAGTAAAAAAATTGGCTGCATGGTCAACTACATCCATTAAAAGCGTTTTTATTTTTTCCTGATCTTGCTTCATGTTCATCATGTGTCATCATTTCCCTTCATATTAACTTAGCTATTTCTGTCTCTACACTATATAGTGATATATATAACAGTCAAATGAAGACTATAACAGTTGGGGGTCCAATGGAAATAAAGCTGAATCGTCAGTCTGATCAATCTTTAATTAATCAGATTTCAACTATCCTTGCAGAAAAAATAAGGTCAGAATTTTTACAGGAAGGGAGCCAATTACCTTCTATTCGGAGCTTTTCAAAAGAAAATCAAGTGAGCCCTGTCACGGTCAGTAAGGCATATGCCTTATTAGAAAGAAATGGTTATATTGAAGTGATACATGGCAAGGGGGCGTTTGTTCGAAACAAAAAACAAAGAAGCACAAATGAGGGCGGTAGTGATTATAATTGGCAACTAACCATTCCTGATTACATTCAACGTTCACAATCTATGTTAAATAAAAGAATGGAATATGCGATCAAATTCTCCAGTGCTACCATCCATCCTGGGTTATTACCCTCTGTTTACTTGGTGAATGAAATTGTGGCCATATTACAGGCAGATCCTCAGATTGTGGCTCGTTATGGAACGGTACAGGGGGATGAAGATGTACGAAAGGCAATCCAAGACTATGTCCAAGCATATAGTAATATTACTACAACACCACAAGAAATTATTGTCACAAACGGTGTACAACAAGGTATAGATATAGTGGCTAAAACATTTATTGGACCTGGAGATATTGTCATTACCGAAGCCCCTACATATACAGCAGCAATCGATGTCTTTAGAAATCGTGGGGCCCACATTATTCCCATACCAGTAGACGAGGAAGGGATGCAGACAACCCTTCTAGCGACACTCTGCCTAAGCAAACAACCAAAGCTTATCTATACAAATCCAACCTTTCACAATCCTACAGGCACAGTTTTAAGTGCAGCGAGAAGGAGAGAATTACTGGATCTTGCCCAACAATATGGCTTTCTTATTGTAGAGGACGATTCATGGAATGAAATCTATTTTGACAATAACCCCCCACCACCACCTCTGAAAGCTTTAGATACAAGTGGTCATGTTATTTATTTAAAGGGCTTTAGTAAGACGTTAGCCCCAAGCTGTAGAATCGGTGCTATCCTTTCAAAAGGTACTGTTCATCAACGACTTTTATCTGCCAAATCCAGTACCGATTCAGGTAACCCCTTATTAACACAAAAGGCACTGATTCCATTTTTACGTTCAGACCGAATGCATGCCCATTTAGAAAAACTGCGCATTGCGCTTGAGATAAGAAGGGATCAGACGATTGCATTGTTGAATAAGTATGCACCAAAGGGCGTTAGGTGGATCGAACCAAAAGGTGGGCTTAATATTTGGGTGTCTTTACCTAGTAATGGCAATACGGATGAGCTGTTATGGAAGGCCCAACAAGCCCAAATTACCTTTTTACCAAGCTCAGCTTGTTATCCAGGAGAGCCACAATATCACCATCTGAGAATTAGTTATTCTTATCCTGAACCGCACGACTTAACACAAGGAATCATCAAGCTTTGTCAGCTTATGGAATCTTATTTACAGGACATGCCATCAGTTCGTTGCTAGTTTGTTGTTCTTTGTTTACCTGCGGTTTGATGTTATGATGAGTAGTGGATATCAATAATCGTCTACATAAAAATCGTGTGGGCATGAACAATACCTAACATGAAAGAGATGGAATAGTGGAATGAGTCATTTAATTGTACAAAATTTAACCAAAACAGTGGGCGATAAAACGCTTTTTCAAAATATTGAATTTACCATTTATGAGGGAGAGCGGGCAGGCTTAATCGGTATAAATGGAACGGGAAAATCAACTCTATTATCCATTTTAGCTGGGGACATGGAAGCGGATTCGATGACAGTAGATCGTCCGAATAAATACCGTGTCGCTTATTTACCTCAGGAGCCTACATTTCAGGCAGGCGAAACGGTTTTACAAGCTGTCTTTTCAGGCGATTCGCCCATTTTACAGCTGAATCGTCAATATGAGGAAACGGTTGCTGCTCTAGCAAGTAACCCAACATCCGAAAGTTTACAAAAGACGTTATTTAGTCTGCAACAGCGCATGGATGAAGAGCAGGCATGGGATGTCAATGCCCTTGCGAAGACGGCTTTAACAAAGCTTGGGATTGAAACTTTTGAAAAAGAGGTACTAACGCTATCAGGCGGTCAGCAAAAACGTGTTGCATTAGCGAAGGTGTTAATTGAACCAGCGGATCTTTACTTATTAGATGAGCCCACAAACCATTTAGATGTACAGTCTACCGAATGGCTTCAAGAGATGGTCTTACGATTAAAGGGTGCAGTGATTTTCATCACCCATGATCGTTATTTCTTAGATGAATTATCAACACATATTTACGAGTTAGCGAATCAAACCTTGTATCGTCATACAGGGAATTACGGTGATTATTTAGAGGCTCGAGCTATTCGTGAGGAGATGCAAGCTGCTTCTGCACAGAAGGATCGCAATCGTTATCGGTCAGAATTAAAATGGATTCGTCGTGGTGCGAAGGCGCGTTCAACCAAGCAAAAAGCTCGTATTCAACGCTTTGAAAAGCTAGAAGAAAACCTAGAGCGCAAATCAGAAGATGTTTCCTTGGATATGGGACTTGCGACAACACGACTTGGTCGTAAAGTGCTGGAGGCTGAGAATATTTCGAAAGCCTTTGGACAGCAAAAAATCCTTGAAAATTTCTCATTTTTACTACAGCAAGGTGATCGAATTGGTATTATCGGCGCGAACGGTGTAGGAAAATCAACTTTATTGAACATGCTAGCAGGAGAGCTGACACCCGATCAAGGTGAAATTCTTGTTGGGTCAACAGTGAAGTTGGCACATTTTAAGCAAACATTGCCGAAAATGAATGAAAATGAGCGCATGATTGAATATATACGTGAGGCTTCAAATGATATTACAGATGCAGAGGGCGTCCGTTACTCAGCAGCTCAAATGCTGGAGCGCTTTTTATTCCCGCTGCATGCTCATGGTACACCAATTGGAAAATTATCGGGCGGTGAGCGCAAGCGTCTTCATTTATTACGTTTATTGATGGAGCAACCAAACGTGTTATTACTTGATGAGCCAACGAATGATTTAGATATTGAAACATTAGGTGTGCTAGAGGATTTCATCGAGCATTTCCCAGGCGTGGTTATCACAATTTCCCATGATCGTTTCTTCCTCGACCGTATTGCGAAAAAGCTATGGATACTAGATGGTCAGGGACAAGTTGAGGAAACACTGGATCTATACAGTGAGTATCTGGAGAAACGTGAGCAGGCAGCGACTGTCAAAGTAGAAACGCCAAAAGTGGAAAAGGCCAAATCAGAAAAGCCAAAATCAGACAAAAAAAAGCTATCGTTTAAAGAGCAAAAAGAATGGGAAACGATTGCAGATGATATAGAGAAAACAGAAACGGCTATTATGGAGACCGAAGAAGGAATCGCCAATGCAGGCTCAGATTTTACCAAGCTACAGGAATTAACAGCTAAGTTGGATGAGCTAAATGCACAATATGAGCATCTTATTGAAAGATGGTCGTATTTAGATGAAATAGTGAACGGATAAGGAGCGATAGACATGAAGATTATTACCATTGAACCGACGCCAAGTCCCAATTCTATGAAGATTGTTGTTGATACAGAGCTACCATTCGGGAAGAGCTATAATTTTACAAAGGATAATAAAGACGAAGCATCAGGCGAGGCGGCTGCTTTTTTAGCGATTGAAGGAGTAAAGGGCGTTTACCATGTAGCCGATTTCTTTGCTGTTGAGCGTAATGCCAAATATGCATGGGAAGGTATCCTAGCAAGTATTCGACAAGTGTTAGGGGAAGATGTCCAAACACAAGAAGAAACGGTTGTGGCCAATGAATTTTATGGAGAGGTTTATGTCCATGTACAGTTTTACAAGCAGGTGCCTTTACAAGTAAAAGTTTTTGATAACCAACGTGAATATCGTATAAGCTGCGGAGACCGTTTTGTCGATGCTTTTAATCAAATTATTGAGTCGGCAGTAGATGAAAACTATATTTTCCAACGTAAGTGGATTGATTATGGGGTTCGCTACGGTGAGCTGGAGGAAATTGCTGAAACAGTCAAACAGGAAATTGATGTCACTTATTCTGCAGAACGTTTAGCGGAAATTGTCACAGCTATCAATAATGATGGTGAAAAAGCGGCTGTGAAAACGGACAAGCTCAAAGTGACAGTAGAGCAGTTCAAGCAACCCGAATGGGAGAAACGCTTCCAACTGCTCGATCAAATGGCTGATCCTGAGCTAGACGATCTACCGCTATTAGATTTAGCTTTACAGGATGAACAAATGTCTATCCGTCGACTAGCGACGGTGTACTTAGGCATGATTGAGGATGTGGCAGTTGTCCCTTATTTAGAAAGAGCCCTCCAAGATAAAAGTGCAGCAGTACGTCGAACAGCAGGTGACTGCATGAGTGACCTGGGCTTTGTAGAATTTGAAGAAGCCATGCTGCAAGCCTTACAGGACAAAAACAAATTGGTTCGCTGGCGCGCAGCCATGTATTTATATGAGGTCGGCACAGAACAATCCTTAACAGCATTGAAGGCTGCCGAAGATGACAAAGAATTCGAAGTGAAGCTACAAGTGAAAATGGCCATTGCCCGTATCGAACAAGGTGAGGAAGCAAAAGGCTCGGTTTGGAAGCAAATGACCGAATCCCGTCAACAATAATCAGGAAAAACCAGCAAATGCTGGTTTTTTTGTTTTGTAATGCTGGAGTTTGCTCTAATAAGAGGGTGAGGTTGCATCTGAATAGTGAAGGTCCTCTCCAAGAAGTGAGCGAACCACTCCAATGAAGTGGGAACCCGCTCTTAAAAAGGGTGAACCGCTCCAAAGAAGTGAGAATCCGCTCTAAAAAGAGATGAAGCCGCTCCAAAGAAGTGAGAACCCGCTCTAAAAAGAGATGAAGCCGCTCCAAAGAAGTGAGAACCTGCTCTAAAAAGAGATGAAACCGCTCCAAAGAAGTGAGAATCCGCTCTCAAAGGAGAGAAAGCCGCTCCAAAGTACCAAAAACTCTTTCTCCAAATTAAAGAAATCCCGCTCAAAAAAAGTGTTGCTCTCTTCCAAACTAAAAATCTCTAACCACGTCAAAATCAAAATCAATACTCTCTTTCATTCGTTGGATTGATCGAAAAACCGCGTAAAACAGAAAAAAATGTTATTTTCTAGTGATTTATTGCTAAACAAAAAGTTAAAGGCGCTCTTTGAATCATTAACATATTGTCTAGTTTCATAGAGAAAGGACAATGTTAAAATAACATAAATTCAGAATATTCTTTAAAAATAGGAGGTCCTTTGCATGACAGTAACTAGTTTAAAGACAACAGAATCGTATGTGCGAGATCGTGAGACGGTCATTGCCCTAACACAGAAGCTCGTGCGCATTGAAAGCGTTTACCGTGAGAACGATCCGAAGGGCAATGAGCAAGAGGTGGCAACTTTTGTAGCGGCGTATTTACGAGATATTGGGATCGAGACGCATATCGAGGAGGTTGTGCCGGGGCGACCGAATGTCATTGGCATTATTGATTCGGGTAAGCCTGGGAAAACATTACTTTTCGAAGGACATACAGATGTGGTGACAGAGGGCAACCGAGAGGCTTGGGCCTACGATCCATTTGGTGCAGAAATCATTGATGGGCGTATGTATGGCAGGGGAACGAATGATACAAAAGGGAATCTTGCTTGTATGATTACAGCTTGTCAGTCATTGCTACTAGATCAAGAGGCGTTTACGGGCAAAATTATTTTATGTATTCCTTGTGATGAAGAAGGGCTTATGCTGGGCATTAAACATTTTATTAAAAATGGCTGGGCTGATGGTGTGGATGGTGCGATTATCTGTGAGCCACAGGAAAATAATGTGTGTATTGCACAACGTGGGGCTATTCGTTTACAGGTAGATATTTTCGGTAAAATGGCGCATGGTGCGATTTCGTGGAGTGGCATCAATCCTAACTGGCGTATGGCACGTTTCATCGTAGAGCTTGAAAAGCTGGAAAAAGAGGAGCAAGCACGATTAGGGCGTGATCCAATGCTGAATTGGCCATCTATTACACCTACGATTTTACGTGCGCCTGTAAAAGGCGATGCACAAATCAATGTCATTCCGGATCATTGTATGACAACACTCGATATTCGCACGGTGCCTGCGCAGGATCATGATGAACTGCTGAGTAAGATTGAAGCGATTATTAAACGATTACAAGCAGATGACCCTGATTTCAAAGCTGAACTGACGGTTCTTGATAACCGACCTGCAACAGCAACAGCGAAGGAAGACCCCGTTGTACAGGCTATATATGAGGCTGTGGCAGAGGTAACAGAAAAGGAACCAAAATATAACGGTGTTCCAGGCGCGACAGATGGCACGTTTCTTCATGTGCATGGTATTCCAATTGTAACAGTTGGTGCAGGAGATCGAGAAATCCCTCATCAAATCAATGAGTATGTGGATATTGAAGAATTGGCAGAAACAACGGCAATTTACCGTTTAGCAGCATTAAAATTTTTGGCGGGTGATGCACAATGACGGCGATCAAAATAGCAGTAATACCAGGAGATGGCATAGGAAAAGAGGTTATGCAGGAAGCGTTAAAAGTTTTAAATTGTTTGCAAGAACAACATAGCTCCTTACAAATTGAAACAACCATCTTTCCTTGGAGCTCCGATTACTACGTGCAGCATGGCTGTATGATGCCTAATGATGCACTGACAACACTTCAAACATATGATGCGATTTTATTTGGAGCTATTGGCGATGCTCGTGTGCCCGATGATGTGACCGTTTGGGAATTGATTATGCCGATTCGGAAACAGTTCCAGCAATATGTGAATTTCCGTCCTATTAAATCACTGCCAGGGATCGCGTCTCCGTTGGCTAACGGCAAAGAAATTGACTTTGTGATCTTCCGTGAAAATGCAGAGGGTGAATATTCGGATAGTGGTGGTCGACTGTACCAACAGCAGCCGCAGGAAATGACGATTCAAAATACCATCATGACACGAATGGGGATTGAAAAAATTGTCCATGCTGCCTGTGATTATGCGAAGCAACACGGTAAAACCAAAATAACAAGTGCGACAAAATCAAATGCCATTATTCATTCAATGAAATTCTGGGACGAGCATACAAGCAAAACGGTGGCTCAAAGTTCACCAGCACTACAGCTCGAATCCATTTATATTGATGCACTCGTTGCTTATTTCGTAGAACGACCACAGGATTTTGAGGTGGTGGTGGCGTCCAATTTGTTTGGCGATATTTTATCTGATTTAGGCTCTGCCATTGTCGGAGGACTTGGCCTGTCTCCATCAGCCAACCTGAATCCAGAAAAGGATTTTCCATCGATGTTTGAGCCTGTTCATGGCTCAGCACCAGATATTGCAGGCAAGGGCATTGCCAATCCAATTGCTCAAATTTGGTCGCTTGCCTTACTGCTTGGCCATCAAGGCAGACCAGATTTAGAACAGCTCATTGTTAAAGCTATTACAGCTGTGCTGCAAGAAGGCGTTGTGAAAACAGCAGATATTGGTGGACAAGCGACAACAGCACAAATGGGCGATGCGATTTGTCAGGAAATTATTAATAGAACTTTAACAGCAGGAGGTGTTTAGCATGGCAGTTGAGCAAAAGGTGATTGTGGTTACTGGTGCAGGAGGCGGTATGGGAAAGGCTATTATTCACGAGCAATTAAAGCAGGGCAATCGAGTTATTGGACTTGATCTATCCATAGATGCCTTATCAGATATTACACAGGATGCCCTTCAATGCTTTGAGGTCAATGTGTTACAGGAGGAACGTGTGCAAGACATCTGCCAGCAGGTTTTTGATAAGTATGGCAGAATAGATGGTCTTGTTAATGCACTGGGAATTGCCCAGTCAGCTACGCCGATTGAAGAGGTCACAATGGATGAATGGAATCGTTTAATGGATGTTAATGTGAAAAGTTTATTTATCACGACAAAGGCAGTTGTCCCTTTTATGAAAAAACAGCAAAGGGGTTCTATTATTACAATTGCCTCGATTTCAGCAGTGCGACCAAGGCCGGGCTTACAGGCTTATATTGCATCGAAGGGTGCAGCAGAGAGCTTTACGAGAGGACTAGCAATTGAACTAGCATCTAGTCAAATTCGGGTTAATACGATTCATCCAGGACCAGCCGACACACAAATGCTTGGTCAATTTGCCGCACAAGGTGCAGACGTAGAGCAGACGAAGCAAAGTGTCTTTGTGCAATCTGTGCCATTAGGACGATTAGTGAAGCCAGCAGATATAGCAGGAGCTGTTAGTTATTTACTCTCAGATGCAGCAAGCATGGTCACAGGAACGACATTACATGTAGATGGTGGCCGTGGATTATAGGAGGGGTACAATGAAAAAAATTCCTATGTTGATAGATGGTGAGTGGGTTCACGGTGATGCTCAGACATACCTCGATGTTAAGAATCCCTCAACAGGTGAAGTGATTGCACAAATTAGCAACGCGAGTAAAGAACATGTAGAAGAGGCAGTACGTGCAGCTCGTGTAGCCTTTGAACGAGAGGACTGGCGTCAATGGAAAGCCTATGAACGTGGGCAGCTATTGATCGAATTTGCTCATTATATTCGTAAGCATGCAGAGGAATGGAGTTTACTAGAATGTCGGGATGTAGGAAAGCCCTTATCACAGGCAAGAGCAGATATTGAAGCAGCGGCACGCTATTTTGAATTTTATGGTGGTGCAGCGGATAAGGTGATGGGAGATACCATTCCGATTGAGGATGGGCTTTTAAATGCAGTAGTGCTAGAGCCAGTGGGCATTACGGTACATATTGTGCCATGGAATTATCCGATTCAAATTACGGCAAGAAGTGTAGCAGCCGCTATAGCAACTGGTAATGCAGTCATTGTGAAAAGTGCGGAGGATACACCGCTAACAACGCATGCCATTACACAATGGTTCGTCGATAAGTTGCCGAAAGGGATTTTCCAGCATATTACGGGCTTGGGACGAGAAGTTGGTCCTTATTTAACTTCACATCCCGATATTAATCATATTACGTTTACAGGTTCTGTTCCGACAGGAATTGCCGTGATGAAGGCGGCTGCAGAAAATGTTGTACCTGTGACATTAGAGCTTGGTGGTAAATCTCCTAATATTGTTTTTGCGGATGCTAACATGGAGCAGGCATTAGAGGGAGTTGTACGTGCGATTATTCAAAATGCTGGTCAAACTTGTTCAGCAGGGGCACGTTTACTCATTGAGGAACGAATAAAAGAGTCCTTCATTTCCCGATTAGCGCAAAGGTTCCAAGCGATCCAAGTAGGACCAGGTGAAGCAGATATGGAGATGGGACCGTTACTGAATGAACAACAATATACAAAAATCACTGCATTATTACAGCAAGCAAAGGTAGATGGCTATGTTGTGACGGGTGGGGAACCATTGACATTGGCAGGCTATGAGAATGGCTTTTATGTTCAGCCAACTATACTTGATGGTGTTGATCCAAATGATCCATTAGCCCAGGAGGAAATTTTCGGTCCAGTGTTAACCGTCTTGACATTTTCCACTGTAGAGGAGGCCATCGCATTAGCCAATAGTACGGACTATGGCCTAGTGGCGGGCATTTGGTCACAAAATATCGATACGGCTCATTATGTGGCAAGTCGTGTGCAGGCGGGACAAGTATTTGTCAATAATTATGGGGCTGCTGGAGGCATTCAAATGCCATTTGGCGGCTATAAAAAAAGCGGAATTGGTCGAGAGAAGGGCTTTGTTGCACTGCGAAACTATACGCAAATGAAAAATATCGCTATACGCTATGCACCACCTAATCAACACTGAGATGGAGGGACGCATATGGAACAGCCAAAAGAAAAAGATGTGCTTTTAGAGGTCAATCACTTATCAATTAAATTCCATTTAAAAAATGGCAAAGAGGCAAAAGTTGTGGAGGATGTGAATTTTACTATTCATAAAGGAGAAACCGTTGCACTGGTTGGTGAATCGGGAAGTGGCAAAAGTATTACATCCTTAGCCATTATGCGGTTGCTGCCTATA
Organism: Lysinibacillus sp. K60; assembly: GCF_019731275.1. NCBI lineage: Bacteria > Bacillati > Bacillota > Bacilli > Caryophanales > Bacillaceae > Lysinibacillus > Lysinibacillus sp. K60. The sequence goes on from NZ_JAASJR010000003.1 coordinate 477,111, forward strand.
CCTCCAGGAGAAATTGCGTCAGGTTCTATCACTTTAAACGGTAAAAATCTACTTACCTATAAAAATAAAGAAATGAGCCGTATACGAGGCAATGAAATTAGTATGATTTTTCAAGAGCCCATGACCTCTTTAGATCCCGTTTTTACGATTGGCAATCAAATGATTGAAGGCATACGAAGACACCAAAAGGTATCGAAAAAAGAGGCATGGAATAAAGCGCTACAGCTTTTAAAAGAAGTCGGGATTGCGAATGCAGAAAAGGTCATCGCCGAATATCCTCACCAACTCTCAGGTGGGATGCGACAACGAGTCATGATTGCCATTGCGATGTCGAATAATCCGCAGCTATTGATTGCGGATGAGCCAACTACGGCACTTGATGTCACGGTTCAGGCACAGATTTTAAAGCTGATGCTAAAAATGAAGGAAGAGCATCGATCAGCCATTTTATTCATTACCCATGATATGAGCGTTGTTGCAGAGACAGCTGACCGCGTTATGGTGATGTATGCGGGACAGATTGTCGAGGAAGCCCCAGTAAGAGAGCTCTTTTTAAATCCACAGCATCCTTATACAACAGCGCTTTTAAAGACGATGCCAAGCCTTGAAACAGATGTCAAAAGGCTACCATCGATTCCTGGTACAGTGCCACCTGCGTATGCATTACCTGACGGCTGTCGCTTTGCGCCACGTTGTCCCCATGCGCTGGCACATTGTCATCAGGAGCAACCTGCTGTTCATCACATTCAAGAGGCACATAAGGTACGCTGTCATTTATTCACGGAGAAAGGAGAGCTGGCTCATGACGGAGAAAGAAGTTTTGCTGGAAATTAATCATTTAAAAGCCTACTTTCCTGTGAAACGTAAGTCGATGAAGGAAGAGAAAAAGGTCATTAAAGCGGTGGATGATATTTCGATTGAGATTTATAGAGGGGAAACGCTTGGTATTGTTGGCGAATCAGGCTCAGGAAAATCCACCTTTGGGCGAACAATTTTGAAGCTCGTTGAACCAACAGCAGGGGAAGTGTTGTATAAAGGACAGCCCATCCAGCATTTAAAGGGGAATAAGCTGCAAAGTTATCGTAATCAAATGCAAATGATTTTTCAGGATCCCTTTGCCTCCCTCAACCCACGGATGCGAATCGGCTCTATTATCGAAGAACCGATGAAGCTGCAATTAACCTTGACGAAGGAGCAACGCAAAGAGCGTGTGAAGGAACTATTACAAAAGGTAGGGCTACCTGAGGATGCCATGCATAAGTTTCCACATGAATTTTCTGGTGGGCAGCGGCAGCGTATTGGGATTGCACGGGCATTAGCGATTCATCCAGAATTCATTATTGCCGATGAGCCCGTTTCAGCACTGGATGTGTCGGTGCAATCACAAGTGCTCAATCTCATGATGGATTTACAGGATGAATTTCAATTAACCTATTTATTTATCTCACATGATTTAAGCGTTGTGAAGCATATTAGTGACCGTGTGGCAGTGCTGTATTTAGGCAGAGTAGTGGAGATTGGGACAAAGAAGGAGCTATATGCCAATCCGTTGCATCCCTATACACAAGCATTACTATCTGCAATACCAGTTGTGAATTTTGATGAGCCTAAGCAAGAAATACTTTTACAGGGTGAGTTACCAAGTCCGATGAATCCACCTGTTGGCTGTGTCTTTCATACACGTTGCCCGTATGTGATGGAAAGATGCCATCAGGAGAGACCGAAGCTTCACGATGAAAATGATCATCAACGAGTAGCCTGTTTTTTATATGATAAAAAATCAGAAAATTACAATTATTTAACAAGTGAGGTGTGAAGGATGTTTGGCAATATAACGGATGTGCCAGGTGTTAAGGTAGGACATCGCGAGAATAAAGAGGGCATCACAGGCTGTACGGCGCTATTAGTGGAAAACGGAGCGGTGTGTGGAGTGGATGTTCGGGGTTCTGCACCAGGTACTCGTGAAACAGATGCGTTAGATCCCATCAATGAAATTGACCGAGTCCATGCCATTTGTTTAGCTGGGGGTAGTGCTTTTGGGTTAGATGCTGCTACAGGCGTCATGCAATTTTTAGAGGAGCAAGGGATTGGGGTAGATGCAGGAGTAGCGAAAATACCGATTGTACCAGGAGCTGTACTCTTTGACTTGTTTATCGGTGATCCACATGCACGACCTACTGCACTTATGGGCTATGAAGCGGCACAAGCGGCACAAGTCGGTTCATTTCCAAACGGCAATGTAGGCGCAGGCTACGGAGCAACTGTAGGCAAATTAGCTGGTCCAGCATTTGCAATGAAGGGTGGGCTTGGTAGTGCTTCCTATGCGGGGAAAGATGGTCTTGTAGTAGGTGCTATCGTGGCTGTCAATGCAGTTGGAGATGTCAAGGACCCCACAACGAGGCAAATTTTAGCTGGAGCAAGAGATACACATTCTGGTCAATGGGTGGATTGCTGTGCCTATTTAGAGCAACATGCACAATCAGAGGCTTTAGCGGGTACTAATACAACCATTGGTGTTGTGGCAATGAATGCCAAGCTAACGAAGGCGGAGGCTAAAAAGATTGCGCAGCTTACGCAAAATGCCTTAGCACGCACGATTTATCCTGTTCATACGATGCTGGATGGCGATACGATTTTTGTGCTTGGTACAGGGGATCAATCCTATGCACTTGATTATTTAGGCCAGCTAGCGACAAAGGTGATGGAGGAAGCGATTCTGGCTGGCATTAAAGCCGCTGAACGATTGGCGGATGTTGAGAGTTATACAAGCATTCAAAAGACAAGCACTTAAAAAAAGGGGGAACAGCCATGCAATGGAAAAAAAGCGGATTGATACTACTAACACTGTTAGTGGCAATCGTTATGGCAGCGTGTTCAAGTGATGGAGAGAAAACTACGACTACTTCAGGTACTACAGATGGTCAAACGGCAACAGATGTTCCACAGGAAATTGTTGTACGTGTGAATGATGATCCAGATTTTTTAGATCCACATAAGGCGACAGCATCCATTTCGTATCAAATGATTCTAAATATCTTTGAAGGGCTAATGGCTCCTGAAACAGATGGCTCCTTAAAAGAGGGACTTGCTGAAAGCTATGAAATCTCTGAGGATGGCTTAACCTATACGTTTAAAATTCGCCAAGGTGTGAAGTTTCATAATGGTGATGATTTAACGATGGAGGATATTCAATATTCCTTTGACCGTTTAATGGGGAAAAATGGTGGGGAAAAAATGTCCAATAGCTTTGATAACGTAGCATCTACAGAGGCGCCTGATGCAAGTACATTTGTGATCAAGCTAAAAGAGCCAAATTCAAATTTCTTGTATTCCTTAACAGGGAGACAATCAGCTATTATTCCAAAGAGCAATGATGGGAAGCATAATGAAAATCCAATTGGTACAGGTCCATTTGCCTTTGTGAAATATGCACCAGGTACAAATTTAGAACTTAAGAAAAATGAACAGTACTGGCAAGAAGGATTGCCTTATTTGAATAAAGTAACCTTTGCCTTCCAATCAGATGATCAGGCAGCCATTATGAGCTTGATGGCAAACGAAGTAGATTTAACGAGTGTTCCTTGGCACCGTGTGAGCGAGGTAGAGGGAAGCTATAGTTTATCACACCAAAATAATAACTCTTCTCTTATTGTTACATTTAACGAAACAAAGGCACCATTTGATAATGTGAAGGTTCGTCAAGCAATCAATTACGCCATTAGTAAAGCCGATATTATTGACTCCGTGTTTGCAGGCTATGCTGTGCCACTTGGCTCTAATATGAGTCCAGCGATGGGTGATTTCCAAAAGAAGGGTTTAGAAAGCATGTATGAGCGAGATGTGGAAAAAGCGAAGGCGCTATTAGCGGAAGCGGGCTATCCTGATGGCTTTAAAACTAAAATTACCGTCTCTTCACACAATGATATTTACTCAAATATTGCACAAATTGTCGTAGCTAATCTACAAGAGATCGGAATTGATGTAGAAATTGAAGTAGTGGAATGGGGAATTTGGCTAGATCGCGTTTACTTTGGTCGTGACTATGCAATGACAACGATTGATTTAACGGGTCGTGCATCTGCTTTTGAAGTGTTGAATGATTACATTTCTACAAATGATAGTGAAAACTTCTTCTTATTTAAAAATGAAGAATACGACAAAATTATGGCTGATGTTTTAAAGGAAACCGACCAAGCCAAGCAAATAGAGTACTATCATCGTGCACAGGAAATATTAGCTGAGCAGGCGACAGCAGTATACATTGCGGATTATCAAATTGTTTGGGGATCTGACAAACAGGTGACGGGGCTCAAGAGCTATCCATTCTGGTTCCACGATATGTCAGAGGTCAAGTTTTCAAACTAGAAAGGGATGAGTGCTTATGATGTATATCCTACGTCGAATCATCCTGTTAATAACAACCATCCTTCTAGTATCCATTATTACATTTGGTGTTTTTCAAATTTTACCTGGTGATCCAGTTCGCACAATGCTAGGGACAGAGGCGGATCCCACTCAAATTGAAAATTTACGATCTGAGCTTGGCTTGGATCGTCCTCTTTATGAACAATATGTGGATTGGATGAAGGGCTTATTGACAGGGCAATTAGGGAATTCCATTCGATTTTCCATGCCAGTAAAAGAACTATTATTTGATCGACTTCCTGTCACCATGTCATTAGCAGGACTCACCCTTATCATTGTCTTAATCATCTCTTTACCTTTAGGGATGTTTGCAGCAAGAAGACAAAATAAATTAAGTGATGTGTCATTATCGACAGTAACCCAAATCGGTATGGCAGTGCCTTCCTTTTGGCTAGGGATGATGCTTATTCTTTACATTGGCTTACAGTTCAGCTTCTTTAAAATTAGTGGCTATATACCTTGGACACAAAGTATAGCAGGGGCGCTCAGTACGCTAATACTTCCAGCTTTAACCATTGCGATTCCACAAATTGCGGTGAATTTTCGTTATGTTCGTACAGCCATTTTGGAGCAGGTCCAGCTCGATTATGTCCGCACGATTCGCAGTAAAGGGATGTCTGAACAAAATGTAATGTATAAGCATGTATTGAAAAATTCCATGATTCCGATATTGACGGTTTTTGGGTTGATTATGGCAGAAGTTGTAGCAGGGACGATTATTGTGGAGCAGGTGTTTTCATTGCCAGGGATCGGTCAGTTATTGATTACGGCTATCAGTAATCGCGATTTCCCACTCGTACAAGGGATCGTTATGTATATTACAGTAGCTGTTGTCATGATTAATTTTATCGTCGATGTTTTATATTCTGTGTTGGACCCGAGAATTCGATTACGTTAAGAGGTGACTACCATGAAACAATTACAGCGCTATACTAAAAAAATCAATTTAGTCATTGGTCTCCTCGTCATTGTTGGCTTTCTGCTCGTCATGATTGTTAGCTTTTTTTATACACCCCATGATGTCAACGCGATGAATATACCTGAAAAATTGCGTGGTCCAGGTGGTGCCTATATGTTTGGAACAGATGAATTTGGGCGAGATATTTTTAGTCGCATTATGAAGGGGACACAAACAGCCTTTGCCGTGGGTCTATTAACGGTTGCGATCGGAACGGTATTTGGTATTCTCATAGGCGGGATTGCAGGCTATGTTGGTGGCTGGGTCGATGAAATATTTATGCGCACGATGGACGCTTTAATGGCCTTTCCAGGAATCATCTTAGCATTAATGCTTGTAGCGGTATTCGGCCCAGGAATAACGAATACAGCGATAGCACTTGGAATTATCGCGATACCTGCTATTGCGAGGATTGCCCGCAGTGGCTTTGTGCAACAACGTGACTCGGAATATGTGCTGGCAGCGAAGTTAATTGGTGTTAAGCCTTATAGCATCATGTTCCGTCATATTTTGCCAAACATTTCGTCGCAAATTATTGTTGCAGCAACCGTGACTTTTGCGACAGCAATGTTAGCCGAGGCAGCACTGAGCTATTTAGGGCTTGGCGTACAGCCACCAAACCCTAGCTGGGGCAGAATGTTAAAAGATTCACAAGCCTATTTAATCGGTGCCCCTTGGTATACGTATGCCCCTGGGGGAGCCATTACGATTCTTGTTCTAGGCTTATATATGCTCAGTAATGCTTTACGAGATTTTATGGATCCGCGTTCAAAATCGTAATAGATCAGGTGCTGTCTTTTGCAACAGTTCATATGCCTTAACAGCCATCTCAATATTGAGGCGGTGAGGAGCTTGTAAAAAATCAGCACCTAGTATACTTTCTAATCGTTCTATTCGTTTGTAAAGTGTTTGACGGACAATAAACAGCTGTTCTGCTGTATCATTTTTAGCCCCATTACAGGTCAGATAGACAGCCAATGTTTGAAATAAATCATGGCTACTTTTTTGATCTAATACTAAAATTTCCTGTAAATAATCTTTTACAAATTGTAGGAGGTCTGTTTGATCTTGCTGTAATAACAATCGATAAACACCTAAATCTTTATAATAGATGGAGCTCGTTAATTGATGATGCTGCATTTGGATGGCTGATTTGGCTTCCTTATAGCCCAGATGAACACTTTCGATCGATTGATAGACATTGCTAATACCACAGCTAAGGGTAAGTTGCTCAAAAAATTGTGCTGCTTTTCTTGCAATAATTTGTGAAATCGCTTGATCAAAAGCGTCGCGATTGTCTTTCATATAATCTGCAGCAATGAAAAAGGCTAAAATAATTATCTCGTGCTGTCTTACTGAAACAGTAGGGAAAAATCCAAGCTTTTTCAGGATCGAACGAACATACATGGCATTTTGTAGCTGGATTTCCTGCCATTCTTCTTCAGGCACAGTATTGGCTTCATCATGGAGATTGAACACAACGACTCGGTAAAATAAATTACGACTTTCGATTGGTAAATAGCTTTGATAGTATTGAATATCTACTGGCTGACCTTGAATTAAGGCTAGTATGAATTCATCTTCACGGCTTTGTTGTCGCTCCTGAAGCATGCGGTTACGCATTAAAATATGGGCAATCGACATAGTTGCTCGTTCAAGATTTAACAAGGTGTAATCACTCTGCTTTGGCAGTTCAGAATGCATACATAAATAGCCCCACACTTGTCCAAGCCCATTAACAGGAATAATGACAAAATGGTCTTTTCCCAAGGATAGAAGATGCAAGGGCTCTTGTAGTTCTAACTGCTGACAATGCTCCTCCATGACACGTAAGTATTTTTTAGCCTCCATAGGATAATAAAAGCTTTTTGTATCTTCTGAAACAAATAGAAAGGGAGCATTTGTATCTTGATGGAGCACTTGTAATATTTTCAAAATACCATTTGGCATTAATGATAATTCCATAAAGGTTTTGGATAGTGTATCTAGCTGTGTAAGTGCCTGCTGGTGTTGATTAATTATGTACGTGTGCAAATCTTGCGTAATATCGATAAATCGTACAATTTCTTCAAAGATGATGATAGGGAAATGATGGGCATTTGCCATGGCAATCAATTCTACGGGAACATGGTCAAAATAATCGCCAATTTCTATACAAAGACCAGCTGCCTCATTACGAATAAGGTTTTGTAAGTAGGCGATTTGTGTTTCTCGTTCTAGCTGTAAACCGACACCCGTGGTTAATATTAATTCACCACCATTGATTAATGTTTCAAAATCTTTAATTTCTAATATATGTGTCCACAATACTTGGCGATCAAGACCATGCTGCCCTGCAATAAGCTTCGCCGATTCAAAATGCTTGCGCTTGAGGACATCACGTACGAGTAGAGGATGTTTCGACATCAATTAGCACCTGCCCTTCGAATGTACAATGTCTATTTCATTATGTTAGAGAAATCAGAAAATTTCAATATTATCTAGCTTAATAGGGAAAATGGTGATAGACAAAAAGACACCGATGATACACGATTGGAGGTCATGATATGGAGCGAAACGATCAGATTACACATACTTTACAGCAAAAAGATCATGAACACATTTGGCATCACATGTCTATCTATAATGACAAAGCACCTCCCATTATTGAACAGGGAGAAGGGGCATGGATTACTGATAGTTTAGGCAATCGCTTTTTAGATGGTATGTCAGGCTTATGGGCAGTGAATGTAGGGTATGGGCGTGAGCGTCTTGCCAGAGTTGCGTATGAGCAGCTAAAAAAGCTTTGCTATGCTCCTTTAACACAAAGCCATGAACCTGCCATCAGGCTCGCTGAAAAAATTAACAGCTTACTTGATGATGACTATATGATGTTTTATTCCAATAGTGGCTCAGATGCGAATGAAGTAGCGTTTAAGTTAATACGTCAATACCATCAACAAAATGGGGAAGGGAACCGCTACAAAATCATTGCTCGTTATCGGGGCTATCATGGCAGTTCACTTGGGGCATTAGCAGCTACAGGTCAGGCTTTACGTAAATTTAAGTACGAGCCGCTGACACCAGGCTTCTTACATGTTGCTCCACCTGATCACTATCGTCGTCCAAAAGGGCAATCAATTGAGGCATACAGCCTAGCACTTGCCCGAGAAATGGAAGAAAAGATTATTTGGGAGCAAAAAGAAACCATTGCGGCTGTCATTATGGAGCCACTCATCACGGGTGGTGGAGTGCTTATTCCACATCCTACATATGTCAAAGAAGTCGAGCGCATTTGTAGAAAGCATGGGGTATTACTCATCATGGATGAAGTCATATGTGGCTTCGGACGGACAGGTAAGCTATTTGGTCATCAGCATTTTGATATTCGACCAGATGTCATTACCATGGCGAAAGGATTAACGAGTGCCTACCTACCACTATCCATTACAGCTATACGGAAAGACATTTATGAAAAATTTAAAGAGACGGACGGCTATAGTCATTTTCGCCATATCAATACGTTTGGGGGCAATCCAGCAGCTTGTGCAGTGGCCATAGAAAATATAAAAATCATGGAAGAGGAAGGACTTGTGCAGCGAGCAAGAGATTTGGGTATTCAATTCCTACATGATTTGCAAGACCTATTAGAGCTGCCTTTCGTTGGCGATATTCGTGGGCTTGGGTTACTCATCGGCATTGAGCTGGTCGAAGATAAACAATCTCAAACACCTGCCAAGCCTGAGCTAATCGCGAAAATCATAGCTGATTGTCAAGCAAATGGCTTAATTATTGGAAGAAATGGTGATACAGTTGAAGGCTTCAATAATATCATTACGTTAAGTCCACCGCTGTGCTGTACAGATGAGGACTTTGAGTTTATGGTTGCTGTATTAAAACGAGTATTTGCAGCCAATGTCTAGCCTAAGGCGATTCCAAATGTGCGAAAAACACGAGGAATCGCCTTTAATACTGTCGTTTATGCCCTTTCTTCACCTCTTCCCAGTCAATTTCGATGTTATGCAACACACGTGTTAGAAGACTGTGAATGCAGTTAATCTCCTCATTAGAAAACCCCTCAAGCGCACGAGCATTGGAATATTCGCCCTCCCGTTTTAAAAAAGGATAGATGTCCATGCTTTTAGCTGTAGGAAAAAGTAATTTATTTTTCTTATTACCTTGTTCAATTCGTTTTTCAATAAAGCCTTTGGTCTCCAATTTTTGAATAGCTCGTGAAGCCGTTGTACGGTCTACCTTCAATAGCTCTGCGACTTTCTCTTGAATAATACCTGGATGTTCACAAATACGGATGACATATAAATATTGCCCCTTCGTCAAATCCAATTCCTTGAATTCAATATTGCTTATCGAGTCTAATGCCCGTGCAATGGCACCTATTTCACGTAAGATTTCTTTCATGTTCGATCCTCCTGAGATTTTTGTTGTAATTGCAATAAAAATCATTCTATACTAATACTATCATCTTCAAAGTGAAATTGCACCTAGAGAAGATGATTCAGGAGAAACTAGGAGGAATAGTAATGACTATAAAAAAAGTAACAACGGAAGCAGAATTACAAACAGCGTTTGATTTTAGACGTAGCGTTTTTATTGAGGAGCAGCAAGTCCCTGAGGAAGAAGAATATGATGAATTTGATGCACTAGATGCTCCATGCGATCATATTTTGGTGTATTACAATGAGCAACCGGTTGGAACAGGTAGACTTCGAGTTGTAGAGGACTATGGCAAATTGGAGCGTATTTGTATATTAGAAGAATACCGCAAATATGGCCTTGGTAAGGAAGTTATTGTGGGCCTAGAGCAGATTGCTCGAGATAAAGGGCTAACAAAAGCAAAATTAAATGCTCAGTCCTATGCAGAAGGCTTTTATGAAAAATTAGGCTATCAGCGTGAAGGTGAAGAATTTATGGATTGTGGCATCCCCCATATTTTAATGAAGAAATACTGGTAGCAGACGAAATTCACCCGATTATAGAACATGCCAGACTTAGCGTTATACTTTGTAACTTTTTAATCGTTGCTTGGGTCTACTGCTTAAAGGGGGGATGTTGTTGAAGAAATGGATATGCCTTTGTATCATGTGTTTGTTGTTACTGACTGCTTGCGGTAGTCAAGCCATCATCGAATGGGTTGATTTAATTAAATGGGATGGTAAGCAATATGAAGCTGTTTATGAAGTCGCGTTAGCCGATCGTTCATTCATTGAAAAGGAAATAGGGGAAGTTGATTTTAAAGTGGCTGATCATGTAAAAAGAACCTCCTATCGCTTTAAGGATGGCGATGCAGCCTTCCGTGAGAAGGGGACAAAGCTTTATGCGATAAAGGGTCTTGAAGATGCTATTGCGGTAGAGGATCAGTCGGTCATTAATGGCTATCGAATTTATATGATAAGAGATGAAGCTCCGCTGCGACAGAATTTTGATCAGGTTCCATTAGAAGAAGTGAAGAAAATAGAATTTTACTCATCTATGGAAGAAGGCAATCGGAAAACGGCTAGCTATACAGACCAGTCTGACATGGAAGCTATAAAGGAGATTTTAACCAACAGTAAACTAGCCCCATCCTTTGAGCCGAATGGAGATACGAAGCGTTATGATGTACTCCTTTATACAGACGATGCCATTGCTTTTCAATATGGCATACAATTTGATGGTACTACTTATTTTTGGTTTCCGTCAGAAAACGCGATTTTATCGAATGATATACAGCAATTTATTTCCAAAGATTAGCGTACTTCTCTAGAGAGGCTTATATTGAAGTATATTTCCATGCTACTTTCTGTAATGGTTCAGGCGATCAGGGAGATTCACACTTTAGCAAAATGCTCCAATTAAAGGAAGCTGCCCAAACGATAAGGCAGCTTTCATTTATTTTTCCTTTACAACCGTACCTGCAAAGCTATCATGAGGAAGACGTTGACCCTGCTGCTGCTCGAAGGCGTGGCGATCTTTTAGATAATCGAACGTACTGATAGTGTCTCGATAAGCCATGCGTTTAATAATTTGACCTTCTGATAATGGACGACCATCTTCATTTTCGAGTGTCAATCCCATTGCTTTGTAGCCAATCGTTTGTCCGTTTTTACGGAGTTGTGCATATTCTAGCGCCCACAATACCACAGTTGGCGTAACGAGTGCATGAACAGCCTCATTTTTTACTTTTTTTCGTAGGAAGTATTCAACCCCAAACGTGACAGCTGTTGAAACAGCTGTATCGATTAAAAATGCAGCTGTGCGTTTTTTTGTTATCGATTCCATATAAGCCCTCCTTTAATGACCTGTCACTAGTACATACGAACAATAAGGACAAAAAGTTTCGATTTATCCTAGATTCATATCTAATGAAAGTACAGGATAGGATGGAATCGCCCCATGCTTTGTGGTTGAAATGCCTGCATATCCGTTTGCAAAAGAAAGCAGAGAGATCGCATACTGTTCACAATGAGCTACCATTTGAGCTACTGTTAGTTGATGATGAAGAAATTGACTTAAAATCGCGCCAATAAAAGCATCACCAGCCCCCGTTGTATCAACGGTTTTTACCTTGTCAGCAGGAGCCTTCACATGATGTTTTTTCGTATATAGGGTAGCCCCAGCAGCACCATGTGTAATGATGATAACTTTTACAGATCCCTTGAATAACGTTTGAACAGCTTCCTGTTCATCTTCTAGAGTAGTTAAAAACAGCAGTTCTTCCTCTGAAAGCTTGACAATATGGGCTTTTGGTAAAAAGGCTAAAATGGTTTCACAACACGCCGTCTTATCCTGCCATAAAGGAAGGCGCACATTCGGATCAAAGGATATAAGGCTCCCTGCTTGATGTGCCTGTTCAATAAGGGCAAGATGTGCTTGTTTCATAGGACTCTCTACAAGATTAACAGAGCAAAAGTGAACGATATCGTGCGCTGTTAATAGCTGCGAGGGGAGGTATTCCTGTTTGTATAAGAGATCTGCAGCATGTCGGCGATAAAACTGAAAATCTCGATCGCCATGTTCATTTAATGAAACAAAGGCAAGACTTGTTTCGCCATCCGTTGTTTGACGAATAAACTGGGTATCTACACCTGCTTGCTGCAACGTTTTGATTAGGAAGTCACCAAAGGCATCCTGACCTACTTGTGTGAGAAGGGCCGCCTGCTGTCCTAGCTTTGCACAGACTGCGGCTACATTGGCAGGTGCCCCTCCTGCATGTTTAGTAAAATGCTCAATGTTGGCTAGGGAGCCATGCTGCTGTGTCGGTGTAAAGTCAATTAATAATTCTCCAATTGTGAAGAGCTTGCCCATTATGAGACCTCCTGTGGTAGTCGCTTTTTCTTTGGAACATAAATCGTATAAAAAATACCAGCGAAAATGAGAAGGATCCCCATCGTTTGCGTAAAGCTTGGCATAAAATCAAGCAATAGCATATCCAGTAAAATGGCGACAACAGGGTCGACAAAAACCAATACAGAGACAAGAATCGTAGATAGGCTTCGAATACTATCAAAAAATAAATAGTACACAAATCCTGTATGAATAAAGCCTGTTCCTAGTATATAAAACCAATTGGTTGACGTTAATCCATCAAACAGCGAGAAGTCGATAAAAGGCAGTAGTATCACGATTCCAACTGTTGTTTGAATATAGGTTAACGCATACGAGCTAAGCTTCGTGATGGTTTTGCTTGTTAGCATTGTAAGTGCATAAAATATCGCTGACAGTAATGCCCAGACAAAGCCAGATTGCATAAATTCTGAGAACGATACAAAATTATTGAGACCGATGATAAAAATACTACCGATAAAGCAAGTGATTGTTGCGACAAGAGCCTGAATGGTCATTTTTTCCTTCAAAAAGATAGCGCCTAAAATTAACACAAATATAGGGGCCAAATTATAGATGGAAATGGCAATCGAAATGGACATTTCCTCAAAGGCTTTAAATAAAAATACCCAGTTTAACACAATAAAGACACCGCAAATAAGCGTTTGAAAAATTTCCTTCTTATCCCATACCTCTGTTTTATGTCCACCCGTTATGAGCCACATACCACCTAGAAAGAGGGTTGCGCAAATGCATCTAACAAAGACAAGCTCTGTAGCGGGAACACCAGTGTGAACGGTAAAAAAGCCGATGGAACCAAACAGTGCCATGGAGACTGTTAGTTTAATGATTGCTGAGATGTTCATACGAAACCTTCCTTCTATTATTTTATTAAACTATAAGAACTATTCACGAATTTGGCCGTTGCCATGAATAACATATTTTGTTGATGTTAATGCAGGCAAGCCCATTGGTCCACGGGCATGTAGCTTTTGTGTACTAATACCAATTTCTGCACCATAACCAAATTCAAAGCCGTCTGTGAAGCGGGTGGAGGCATTATGATACACTGCTGCTGCATCGACATTGTTTAAGAACGTCTCGGCGGTTAATTGATCTTCTGTAATGATGGCCTCAGAATGATTTGTGCCAAAGTATTGAATATGCTCAATTGCTTCATAGACATTTTCCACTAATTTAACGCTTATTTTTAAATCAAGGTACTCTGTCGCATAATCATCCGCCGTAGCTGGAAGGGCAGCTTCAAACTGCTGACATACTTGCTCATCCCCGATGATGGTTACACCTGCATGATGAAGAGACGTTAAAAGCTGGACGCCATGTTCTTTAAACCAAGTAGGATGAATGAGTAAGCTTTCTGCTGCATTACAAACAGAAGGACGCTGTGTTTTAGCATTCAGACAGATTTTTTCTGCTTTTATGTAATCCGCCATTTCATCCACGTAAATGTGGCAGTTGCCTGCACCTGTTTCCAGTACAGGAACAGTCGCTTCATTGACAACTAAATCAATCAGGGCTTTGCCACCGCGTGGAATGAGCACATCTAAGTACTCTTTTAAATGGAATAGTTCTTTGGCTGTTTCGCGGCTTGTATCCTCAATTAATTGAACAGCATCGATAGGGATGGATGTTTTAGCAAGCGCTCGATGAATACTTGCGACAAGAGCCATATTAGAAAACTTGGCGGAAGAGCTTCCGCGCAAAATAACGGCATTGCCTGTTTTTAGAGTGAGTGTTGCTGCATCGATTGTGACATTTGGTCGAGCTTCATAGATCATACCAATAACACCAAGTGGGACAATTCGTTTTTCGATGCGTAGCCCATTGTCTTTTTCAATACGTTCAACAATTGTACCTACTGGATCGTTTAAGGAGACGAGTAAATGAATGGCATCGGCCATTGCCGCAATCCGTTCTTCATTGAGCATGATGCGATCTAACGTAGATGCAGGTATACCTTGCTGCTCACCCTGTGCCAAATCCTTTGCATTTTCAGCCATAATGTCATGTTGATCGATTAATAGCTGTTCTGCAATTTTTTTCAGTGCCTCATTTTTCTCGCAGGTCGTTTTAATATTTAACATGTAGCTTGCGGCTTTTGCGCGTTGTCCTTTTTCTTGAATTTCACTTGTCATTTGTCATTCCTCCTTAATTCGTTTGAATTTTCAGCCATTTATCTCTGTGAATTACCTCAATAGGGCTTTTCAGCAATGTATCAGTCCGTTTTCCCATGGCAGAGATAAGCTCTTGAGAAGAGTACAGCACTTCGCCACGTCCTAGTAAGTCCTTTTCACTATAGACTTCTACAACATCACCTTTTACGAAATCACCTTCTACACGATAGACGCCAGCAGGTAATAGACTTTTCCCATTATTCATTAAAGCCTGTTCAGCACCACTATCTATAAAAATTTTACCAGAAATTTCCGTTAGTGCAATCCACTGTTTATGATTTGTTAATACAGCAAGCTCATCATGCTCCACATAAGTGCCATCACCATGTCCTGCTAAAATATCGACGAGCTTCTGTGCGCCATGACCTGTACCGATAAATACCTTCACCCCTGCACGTAGCGCTGTTCGTGCAGCCAGAAGCTTAGAGGCCATGCCACCTGTGCCAACCTTTGAACCTGTACCATCCGCAAAGCTTAGCAGGTCATCTGTAATAGCAGCTAATCGATCAATGCGCTCTGCCTGTGGGTTTTTATTGGGATTGGCATTATAAAGGCCATTGATATCTGTTAGAATGATGAGCTGATCCGCGTGGACAAGTCCACTGACGAGTGCTGAAAGCATATCGTTATCTCCAAAGGTTAATTCACTAATAGACACTGTATCGTTTTCATTAATAATCGGTAGCATGGATCGTTCTAACAATTCCTCGAAAGTCGCATAGGCATTTTTATAGCATTCTTTTTTAGAAAAATCTGTTCGTGTCAATAATATCTGTGCAGGCACGATATCGTAAATACTAAACAAAGTACTGTACGTTTGAATAAGTAGGCTCTGTCCTACAGCAGCAGCTGCCTGCTTTCCTTTCACTGTCACAGGGCGAGCAGGGTAGCCAAGTTGTTTAAAACCCGCCGCTACAGCACCTGACGAGACAAGCAACACTTCATGTCCCAATTTCTTCAACTCGGCGATTGCCTGCACATGGTCCATTAAGCGAACTTTATCGATTTCACCCTTTGCATTCGTTAAAGAGCTACTACCAATCTTAACAACAATTCTTTTTCTCTCCATCTCACGACCTCCATCATTGCTAAATCAAGATAAAAAAAGCCTTTTCATCCTAAAAATTAGGACGAAAAGACTTGCCTTCCGTGGTACCACCTACATTGAATATCATGCGACATTCCACTTTTCTCATAACGCTCGAGACTGCGCCTAGTTTGGCTAGGACGTTTCACGAAGTAGGTTTCATTAGTCTTTCTTGTACAATGCCTTCCAGCCGATGGGCATCGCTCTCTTTTCAAGCAGTGGCTAACTACTGGTCTTCGTTCGTTTTCTCATCTATTGACTAAAGGATGCACTACTTCTATAAGTCTGTCAAGCTGAACGGATAAATTACTTGAAAGTTTTGATAAATTAAGAAAGGAATGCGTTAAAATGATAAAGAGGCTGCTTATTCATTTATTTAAACCACCAAATAGCTATGAAAAGGGGAAGCATAGCCAGCACAATGACAAAGAAACTCCAAATGACTTGTTTCCCTGAAGACATATTTTTGGGTTTAATACTCATTTGTTCATACAGCTGGTTAATGGCTCGTTGCTCTTTTGCATAAAGCATTGCTTGAAATTCTTCGTAATCTTGTATATAGCTAGATGGGGCACGTGGACTGAAGCGTAAATTTCGAATGGAATCCGTAATCTCTTTGTCAGCCATCCAATACGTGATGACAGGTGCTAAGCCTGCGTTTTGTGTGGCCTTTACCTCAATGTCATGGGATTTCATTTTATAGTAGACCTGTCCATGCTCATCTTCATATTGCGTGACAATATCACTTACTGCCATTATCAATCACCTCTTATGGAAGTTATCTATTTTATCATGAGTTTCTACTATTATAATGGATTAGGGAAGAAAAGTATCGCTTGAGCGAGCATAAATTGTGAAACCCAAATTGAAAAAAAGTTTTGGATAAAGTCATAAACTTACATCTAGTGAGAACAACGTCATGTAGTATAATGTAAATAGTTTTTTAAAAGAAGTTGAAGGAAGGGAAAGTTTTGGACATTTCAACGTTATTTGCGTTTTTAGGGGCTGCGATTATTTTAACCATTATGCCAGGGCCCGATAATTTATTTGTGCTTGCCCAAAGTATTACACAAGATAAAAAAGCGGGTATTGCCACATCACTTGGATTGTGTACAGGACTACTTGTTCATATTAGTGCAGCAGTACTGGGTATTTCTGCGATAATTTATCAATCGACCATTATTTTTTCCATCGTCAAATTTGCAGGAGCAGCGTATTTATTATATCTAGCTTGGCAATCATTTCGTGCTAAAGGAGACCCTTTTACGTTGCAACAGCAAAATACGCAAGCTTATATTAAATTATATAAAAAGGGAATATTAATGAATATTTTAAATCCTAAAGTATCGTTATTTTTCCTAGCGCTGTTACCACAGTTTGTTAATCCATCGCAAGGACATGTGGCGTTTCAAATGCTTATTTTGGGTATTGTATTTTTAATACAAGCACTTGTATTATTTTCATTGTTTAGTATATTTGCAGGGAAAGTTAGACAAGTCATTATTGGTAAACCTGCGATTGCTAAACGACTAAATATGGTTCAAGGTATTCTCTTCACATTTATCGGGATACAGATTGCCATCAGCAAACAGTAGGGAGGAATGGACATGGCTATTTTACATATTACCTTTAGCTTAGCAACGCAGGGTTCTATGAAACTTGCAATTCGTCAACATCGTTTGCAGCGAAATGAATCAGTTCTAAGTGTCCATGATGATCTCTCGATTGGACCTCTTCAAAACTTTGAAGAACGTAAAACTTGGTTAACCACGCATATTTTAGATGATGATGACCAGCAATTGTATGATGAGATGTATGAAAACTGGAGGAAAAAGATCGCTAATTTACCTTGTGATGTGGATGTGTGGATTTGGTATAGTCACAACACACATGAACAAATAGGACTGCGCTATGTGATGAGTGAGTTAATTCATAAATGCAGTATGGTGTATGGTATTGATGCAACGGAGAATCTAAAGAGTATCCAGCCCAATCTAGACATTCGCCATACAGGCGAGCTTTCCTCGGAAATGCTCATGAAGCTTCGCCCTAGTGCGAAACGATTCTCTGTGCAAGAATGTCAGCAACTCGCTAAGGAATGGGAGAACATCAAAGAACAGCCAAGTACATTACGGTTATGGAAAAGTGAACTATTGCATGTAGAGGAAGATGCAATGGATGCATACATTATCGCCAGTGCAAAAAAATTGCATTTACAGCAAAATGAAGAGTGGCTAATGCCTACGCATATTTTGGCACAGATATTTGAAACATTTGTCCATTATGTAGGAAATGATTTTGTAGAGTATCGCTTACTGACCCTCGTCGAACAGGGCGTATTTGCCATGAAAGGCGATACAACGGATATTTTTTCCTATCAGGTTAAATTACTTTAATTCATTTAAGTGAATGAACAGTAAAAAATCAGGCGAGCAAAGCCTGATTTTTTATTGTTCCAAATGCTTGAAGCTGCTTGTATTAGTAGTGCTCAAAGGCAGTCGTTTCAACATAATGATTCAGCACAGTAACTTAACCGTTTTAATTTTGATAACACTTTTCATATTCATCTTTCATCAACAAACTTTGACATGCCAAGCCATTTTCATGATAAATTTCTTTATCAATATTTAATACTAGACTTCTATTTGAATTGGTATAATTAGGCTCTTTATTAACAATGGATAATTTTTCCTCGTCTAGCCATTTCATCGAGAATTGACTTTTAGCCTCTGCATAATAGACGATTTTGTTTGTGTGAGCTTTATTATTTAAAATTTCTATCCATACATGAACACCACCACTTGGACCTGCACCACCATATGGTTCATAATAAGCGTGCGCTGTATATTCTCCTGTAGGAGATAACACAGATTCGGCCACCTTTTGCGTATTTTCTTTATCTAAAGTACTAAACGTAAAAAAATATTGAATATATATAAATATTCCCAAAAACAGGACTAAACCTGTCAATAGTGCTGTTAATGTTTTTTTAGGGAAGTTTTTCTGTTTAAAAAAGAAATTTATTAATTTGATTACAAAAATGAATAATACGATCAAGGTAAATAAAAATACAAAGAAACCTAATGTATTAAGTAATAAATTCAAATTATTACCTCCCTAGTATGGTGAAACAGTGCCTTTTAGAAAATAAAGCGAGTAACAAGGACATCTAGATGATGTTGTTACTCGCTCTTTTTATTTATTGTCATAAAAATCGAAAACAAATTGTTTAAACTGACGTGCAGATGGCGATAAATAACGATTTTCTATCCAAGCCATGCCGATAATTCGTTCACATACCATATCCTCAACATGGATTTTAACGATTTTTTTGGGGTTTAAATCCTCATCATCGGGTAGTAAGGAAACGCCAAGCCCCGCACCAACAAATCCAGCGATTGTCGATACTTCATCACCTTCATAAGAAATTTTAGGCTTAATGCCCGCAGCATTTAATAAGCGATCAGCTGAGCGACGTAATGCATAGCCCTTTTTCATTAAGACAAAACTTTCATGCTCCAATTCTTTCATTTTGATGCTTTTACGATGGGCTAATGGATGGTCAATTGGGACCATTATAAAGAGCTCATCTCGCCATAATTCCTTCCAACAAACTGGCGGCTCTGTATCGATCGCAGCTAGTAGGCACAGGTCTAACTCACCTGCCAGTAATTGTTTTAACTGTGAATGGGAGTAGTTTTGTGTGAAATGAAAACGTATATGGGGATGTTTTTGACGGAAGGCACGAATCAAGTCGGGTACAATACTCGTTCCAAGTGTATGTAAAAAACCGAGTGATACATCTCCGAGTTCTGGATTATTAAGTTCCTGTAATTCTAAAACAGCCTTTTCATATTCCTTACGCATGCGCTGGACACGATATAAAAATAGCTCTCCATATCGGTTTAGCATAATCGAGCGCCCTTGTCTGTCGAAAAGCGGTACACCTAATTCTTCCTCCAGCTTTGAAATTGAACGACTAAGTGCTGGCTGTGAAATCGCTAATGCTTCGGCAGCCCGTGTCATATGCTCTAACTTTGCAACGGTTACAAAATATTCTAATTGTTGCCACTCCATTTTTTTCACCTCTTTTCTTGTGAATTTTGAGTTATCTGCATTATAACGGGAAACAGACGGGAAGTATAGGTAGCAAAAAATTTTTAAAAGGACGTTGCAATTATTTAGCAGAATGGAAAAGTTAAGTAGCAGAAAGTGTGATAGTACAGCCATTAAGTTGACATCATTCATGCATAATACACATTGATTTGATAAAAACTATAAATTGTACATTATGAATAAAGGGTGGTAAGATAGACACATAAAATACACAATTATTAATTTCCGTGAAGGGGATATCATAAAATGAAGTTAACAAAGCCACAACCTCTAACAATCGAGGGAGGCAAAAAAGCCGTACTATTACTGCATGGATTCACAGGTAGCACAAAAGATGTGAAAAAGCTAGGAGAATTTTTATCTCAACGAGGTTATACTGTGCATGCACCAATTTATAGTGGGCATGGTGTAGAACCAGAAGCATTATTAGAAACAAAACCAGAAGATTGGTGGAACGATGTAGTAGAAGGTTATAACTTCCTACAAGAGAAAGGCTATGAAGAAATCGCTGTTGTTGGGATTTCACTTGGAGGCGTCTTTTCATTAAAAGTGGCAGAGACATTCCCAGTGAAAGCATGTGTAGCGATGTGTGCACCGATTACACGTGATAATTCAAAAGGCTTATTTACACGTTTGTACCATTATGCTCGTTTATATAAACACTTTGAAAATAAATCAAAAGATCAAATTATTTCAGAATTACATGAATTACGTATTTCACCGAAGGATTCATTGGACGGCGTAACACGTTTAACAACAGAAACGCGTGAAGAATTATCAACGATCAAAGCACCAACTCTTGTGTTACAAGGCTCATTAGATGATGACCTATATCAAGAAAGCGCACCTTTTATTTTAAATACTGTGGAAACAGACGACAAAGAAATCATTTGGTATGAAAACTCTGGCCACATTATTACATTGGATAAAGAACGCGATAAAGTGTATGAAGATGTTTATAAATTTTTAGATCATATTGAATGGTCAGTTGCAAACTAAGAAGGGGCTGTCAGTAGACAGCTCTTTTTTTGTTGAATCTCACTGGATAAACGAAAAAACTATTGTAATTATAATAAATGCTTGATAACATGATGAAATTGTAGTGAAAAATCATTCGATTAAAATAATTTGCTATAGTCTAAAACTTCTAAGGAGCACATCAATTATGCAACAAAAAATACCTTTTTCAACTTACGCAGTCATTGGAACCATGTTATTTGGACTGTATTTTGGAGCAGGGAACCTAATTTTTCCTATTCAAATGGGTCAATTTGCTGGGACTAATTTTTGGTTTGGATTAATCGGATTTTTAGTGACTGCTATCGGCTTACCATTCCTCGGAATTTTGGCAATTGGCTTATCAGGTAGTAATGGTTTACGTGATCTAGCCAATCGTGTTCATCCTATATTTGGTATTATTTTTTCATTAGCACTGTACTTAACAATCGGCCCATTCTTTGCCATCCCACGTACAGCAACTGTACCTTTTGTAGTAGGGTTTGAGCCATATATTCAAGCACAACATGCAACACTGCTACTAGCTGTATTTAGCTTTATATTTTTTGCCATTGTCTACTATTTTTCTTTAAACCCAGCAAAAATAATGGATTATATCGGTAAATATTTAACACCTGCATTTTTAGTTGTTTTATTTATTTTAATTATTACAAGCATTACAAAGCCAATGGGCCATTTCCAGCAGCCAATCGGTGAATATATGGATGCTGCCTTTATGACAGGCTTTAAAGAGGGCTATAATACGATGGACGCCCTTGCCTCACTAGCCTTCGGGATTGTTGTCATTAATGCAATTAAAAGTGCGGGGATTACAGATCGTAAGGAAATTGCCAAGGCTACATGGACATCAGGTATTTTTGCAATGGCTTTAATGACGCTGATTTATGGTCTCATAACCTATATGGGCGCTTCTAGTATTAATGCTGTCGGGACTTTTGATAATGGTGGTTTAATCTTTGCGGCAGTGGCCGATCATTATTTCGGCTCATTTGGAGCTATTTTATTGGCGGTCATCATTGTGCTCGCTTGCTTAAAAACAAGTATCGGCTTAATTACATCTTGTAGTGAATTTTTCCATGAGGTATTTCCAAAAATCAGTTACAAATGGTTTGTGTTCCTGTTGTGTGCTGTATCCTTTACGATTGCAAATTTTGGTTTAAACAATATTATCAAATATGCTATTCCAGTTTTAATGTTCTTATATCCATTAGCAATCGTCTTAATCTTGCTTGCTCTAAGCTCATCCTTCTTTAAGAATAAGCAAACAGTGTATGCCATTGCGATGATTTTTACATTTTTCATTAGCCTGATTGATGGCTATAAAGCCCTGGTAGAAAGTGTGCCAGATGCGAAGTTAGGTGTATTGGATGCAGTAGAGAAATACTATTCTGCGATGCTACCTTTTTATGATATTGGCTTAGGATGGATACTGCCAGCGTTAATAGGGGCAGTAATTGGAAGCATGATTCCGTCTCGAAAAGTTATATAATGAAAGAAACACGCACAGAAAATGTCTCTGTGCGTGTTTCTTTATGAATTAGTAAGCTGTCCAGCCACCATCAACTGCAATAACTTGTCCATTCACAAAGCTAGCCTCATCCGAGCCTAGGAAGATCGCTAATTGAGCGATTTCTTCTGGCTGACCAGCCCGCGGATTGATGGATAGTCCTAGTGCTTGTCGTGCAGCTCCTGTTTGGCTCATATTTGTCATAGAAGAGGCGATATTGGTCATCACTGCTCCTGGCGCAATACCATTACAGCGAATATTTTTATCAGCATACATAAAAGCTGTATTTTTTGTTAAACCAACTACCGCATGTTTTGAAGCTGTATAAGCAGCCCCAGCCCGTGCACCATATAAGCCACCTGCAGAAATATTATTGACAAAGACACCGTGACCTTGTGCAAGGAAAATTTCGGTAGCCATACGCATAGAGCGCATAACAGCTGTTGTGTTCACTGCAAATACTTTTTCCCATCGTTCATCAGAAATTTCTCCAACTGGCTCCATACCATCCATAATACCTGCATTGTTGACTAATATATCTAATTGACCATAGTTCGTTTTTGTTTCATCAAATAAGCGTTGTAAGTCTTCTGTAGATGCGACATTGGTTTGAATGGCAAATGCTGTTCCTCCAGCCGCTTGAATACCTTCCACAACCGCTTGGGCACCCTCTAAATTTAAGTCTGAAACGGCAACCTTAGCGCCTTCTTTTGCATATCCTTCTGCAATGGCTTTCCCCATACCTGAAGCTGCACCTGTCACAATGGCTACTTTACCTTCTAATCTCATCTCAAAGACCTCCTCATAGTAATTTCTTTACTTATTGAACATCTGTTCATTAAAATCATATAATAAAAATGAAAGCGATTTCAATATGCAAAAAAACGGGATGTGTTGAGTAATCAACACATTTGGACAAACTGTTTATTAAGGAGCTGAAAAAATTGCGTACAACAGATTTACGGATTATTAAAACCAAGCAAGCTCTCCACGATGCTTTATTGACCTTGCTTAGCCAAAAGCCATTAGAGCAAATCTCCATTGCTGAAATTTGTAGAGAAGCAAAGGTCAATAGAGGAACCTTCTATTTACACTACGAGCAAAAAGAGGGGCTCTTTGAAGAATACTTTCAGGAGATAATGGAGGATTTATATCAATCCTATGAAGAACCCTATCGTGCGGTCACGACATTGAACACAAATCAATTAGATCCCAATACCATCCGTATTTTTCATCATATCGAACGCTTTAAAATGTTTTACCGTATCGTCTTTTCTAAAAATGTCCCGCTGACCTATTATTACATGCTTTTTGATGGCATTTATTCTCTGCTAAAACGAGATATTACCACACAGCACATACATCAAATGGAGGATCATATATCGATCGACTATTATAGCGCCTATCAAGCAAACGCCATCATCGGTCTCATCATTCAATGGTATCGCGGCGATTTCAGCGATAGCGTGACCATGTTAAATCAACAGCTAGCAGCTATTTTAAAGAATGTGAGAAGTGGGGGATAGAGTAAGAAGCAGTGGATAGAACGTTAGAATTGAAGGATAGAGAGAAGTAGCGGATAGAATGCCCGAATTTGAAGGATAGAAGAGAAGAAGTAGCGGATAGAACGCTCAATTTGAAGGATAGAAGAGAAGAAGTAGCGGATAACCCCTCAAAGAGAAGGTCTACATCAACTTGTAGACCTTTTCTTTTCTATTAAATCATTTGTTGGCTTAAATGTGACGATCAGCGTAGCAATGGCTAGTGTCACGAAGATGATGATGCCTAAGGAGCTACTGTTTTGCAGGAGATTATCGGTACTACCACCAAAGATGATCGTGTAGTAGCCATCTGCTCCATAAGTGGCAGGTAGCATGGCAGCGACCTGCTTGTATCCTTCAGATAGCATGGTTTTTGGAACAAGTACACCAGATGTTACTAATTGGAGTGAGAGAGCACAAATATTAAATATCATCCCCATATTCCCAAAGGCAATCACAAATACTTGGGCCAAGCTAAGGAAAGCAAGATACATTACAGATTGGAAGAGATAAATCGACAACAGGCTTTCTTGACTATCGATATTAAAAAGGTGCATCAAACCAATTGTTATGAATGGCAATGTAAAGGCTACGCCCACATTGAGTAGCTGTCGTGCGAGAAACAATTGCCATTTTGATAGGCTTGCTTGAACGAGCTGTGCTGCTTCTTGGTGTTGCATAATCATGACCATCGCTCCCACAAAGGAGGAAATGATGACCATAAATGGGACGAAGTTTGCAGCAAATCCCTTTACATCATTGGTTTTTACAATTGTACCATCGACGGGATGGTCTTTGACATTCATTACAGTCGTTTTGACAGAAGTGGTAATTTGTTGGGCAGTGTCTTGCTCGAATGGAAGCTGAGCAAATTGTTGAGCAAAGACTGCAACCGCTTGATTTTGCTGCATTGGATAAAGGGCTTGATTGATTTCTTCTGTTAATTGCTTTGCAACACCCTCCATCATATTTTTCGCTACACTTGCATTGGCTTGATTAATCGCATAAATAATTTCAGCCTCTTTCCCTGCTTGGATTTGATTTGTAAAATCGGCTGGAATCTGCATAATCATATTAATTTTTCGTTCATTTAATGCGCTCTCAGCTTTCTTCATCGAAGAATAGTCCTCCATTGCAAAGGGGATGGAGCCTTTGATGTTATGTGCTACCTGTTGCCCCATTACAGAATCTTCCACAACAATGCCAATGCTTAACTGTTCAGCTCTTTCATTGACACCATCATAGGCAGTCATCCAGATTGTAAAGAAGATTAATTGAAAGGCAATGGTTGCAACAATGCCAATATAGGTTTCGCGAACTCGTAAAAATGCTTGTAAACCTGTCATTTTTTATTCCTCCTAAAATTAAGTAAGTACTTACTTGCATTGATTGGAAAAATTTTTTCTAGGAAACGAGTCCCCTAGAAAAAATAGCAACACTAGTTTGTAAAAGTTCTTCCGTTGGTAAGTCAGACACGATTGTTCCAAGTTGAGCACGTGACATAAAATGACCAAAATTCAAAGCGATAAGCGATAATGCTGCTGCTTCAAAATCAACTTCTCTTATTTTCCCCTGACGATGCATCACTTGAAAATAGTGAATGAGCTCCTTTTTGATGAGGAGAGGGATATTGGCGATTTCCTCACTAATTTCAGGAAATTGAATAGATTCCTTAAAGCCGATCATGACAAAATCTTTTATCGACATTAAAAAATGAAAATGCTTCAATGAGAAATTTAATAAATCCTTTTCTAATTCCCACGTTACATTTTGATTGATCTCCTGCTGTAGAAGCGGATAATAAGAAAATTGCTCAATAATGGCTTTTAATAAACCACGTTTGTTGCCAAAGTGACGGAAAAGAGTTACCTCATTGACACCTGCTAATTCTGCAATGGTTTTGGTAGTTGCAGCTGTATAGCCTTTTTCACTAATCAATTGTAAAGCAGCTTCGATAATTCGTTGTGCAGTTCCTTTCGTTGTCAAAAACATACTTCCTTCCATGCAAGTAATTACTTACATCCTAGCATAGTGTACGAGGAACTGCAACACTATGAATGAGCGTTGACAATTATATCGACTGCTGATATATTTTAGTATATCGACTGACGATATATTGATGGACGATATAAAGGAGGATTTGTATGACACAGCAGCATCCGCCATTAACAGAGGGCGTTTATTATATTTTATTAGCATTATATGAGGCGAGGCATGGCTATGGCATTATGCAATTGGTGGAAGAAATGAGCAATGGAAGAGTGCGCTTAGGGGCAGGAACCATATATGGTGCGATTAAAACATTGTTGGAAAGAGGATGGATAGAGGCACTTGGTGGGGATGGCAGAAAGAAAGAGTATGTTATTACCGAAACTGGAAAAACAATGGTGGAATATGAAATTTTAAGATTAAGGGAACTTTTTGACAATGGTATCCGTATAACGAGAGGAGTTGAATAATATGCATAAATATCGATTGATGATTAATCCCTATGCAATAGAGAAGTGGGTCAATGACATGGCTAGTCAGGGCTGGTACTTGAAAAAATTTACATGTATTCGCTTTACGTTTGAGCGTGGAGAACCAAATAACTATGTTTATCGCCATGATGAATTAGAGCGATTCGGTACGCACTATGAAGAGGAATATCTCGAATTTCTTAAAACCTCTGGTATTGAGCAAGTAGACCGTTCTGGTAATTTTGTATTTTTTAGAAAAGCAGCACGGGAAGGTCCATTTGAGCTGTATACAGATAAAAAAACGAAAATTGGTAACCTGTCAAAAAAGATGATGCTCTTACTTTCTCTTATTCTACTTAATTTGTTCATTGGACTGATCGGTTTAATTGGCGATTTTTCGGAGCAAACAACAGACTGGGTTGGTTTCACGTTAAATACGCTGAATTTTGTGGTTGTAGCATTATTTGCCCTCCCATTCTATAAGCTTATGCGTATGCGCAATCGATTAAAGAGAGAATTAAATGTATTTTCAGATTAACGAAGCGTCTATTATTTTCCGGGAAATCAGAAAATAATGAAAAAGGAAGCATGATTTTATAGTAGGGGTGATGCAAAATGAAAAAAAGAATGTATCGTTTTTTTATTGATTACGAAAAGGAAGAACGATGGGTCAATGACATGGCAGATCGGGGGTGGAATCTTAAAAAGACAGTGGTAGGCTACTTTGTTTTTGAAAAAGGGACACCAGGTCAATATATTTATCGAAATGAATTTGTTAATAGAAAGTCGAAGGATTATTTTGAATTTTTAGATGAAATGAATATCGAGTGTGTGTCTAAGTTTGGTGGGTGGGCCTATTATCGAAAACCAAAATCGGAGGGGCCTTTTGAGATATTTTCAGATGCTTCCTCGAAAATAAACTATATTAAATCCATGAATCGCATATTTATATTTGTGTTACTGTTAAATTTAATCATTGGTATTTACAATCTATCGCTAGGTTTACAGGAATTCGCTGCAGGACCTATGAACACAAGCGTGGGGTGCATAAATTTGATTGTAGCCTTACTGCTATTCATTCCTATAGTGAAAAATGGAAATCGTAAAAAGGGCTTGAAACAAAACTTACATATATTTGAAGGATAAGGAGGATGACAACATGACGTTACAGTTACAGCATGTTACAAAGAAGTATAAGGATTTTACAGCTGTGGATGATTTGAATTTTACCATTGAAAAGGGTGAAATTTTCGGTCTAATTGGTCAAAATGGTGCAGGGAAAACGACGACATTCCGAATGATTTTAGATTTACAGGAGACGACGGAGGGGACAATTACTTGGGATGGTAAGCCAGTTAATGCCATTAACCGAGATGTCCTTGGTTATTTACCAGAGGAGCGTGGTATCTTCCCAACAATGAAGGTAGAGGAGCAGCTTTACTTTTTTTGTGAGCTACGAGGTATGAAGCGAGCAGAGCTGAAAAAGGAAATAGATTTTTGGATTCAACGTTTTGAATTGGAAGAAAAACGTAAAGATAAGGCAGAAACATTGTCAAAAGGGAATCAGCAAAAGGTACAGCTAATTGCAAGTTTTATCCATAAACCTGCGTTTTTAATTTTAGATGAGCCGTTCAGTGGGCTAGATCCCGTCAACAAAGATTTACTAAAGGATGCTATTTTACTATTGAAAGAGCAAGGCACGACGATTTTGTTCTCCAGTCACCAAATGGATAATGTCGAGGAGCTTTGTGATCATTTGTGTTTATTAAAACGAGGTGTTTCTTTATTTTCTGGAAGCTTACTAGATTTAAAGAAACAATATGGTAAAACAAAGCTTGCAGTTCGTACGGATTGGTCAACAACACAATTATTGGCACTTGAGGGTGTCAAGGATGTGCGTGTAGAGAAGGAGCAAACAGTGCTTACATTAGTAGACGAAAGCTTTGCTCAAGGTATCTTTGAGCAGCTATCCAATGGGAAGTATATTGAAAAATTCAGCTTAGATTATTTATCATTAGATGAAATCTTTAAAGATAAGGTAGGTGGCCATGTTGTCGAAGTTTAGTTTATTAATGAAGCAATTATATAAAGCTAAAATTAAATCAAAATCCTTTATCTTAATGACTTGTTTATATGTCCTTGTCATGTCAGTGGCTGTCTTCTGGTCAGAAATTAAGGAACTATTCACAGGTGATGATGAAGCACAGCAAATCGCGATTATTAATGAAACCTCTGCTGATCTAAGTGGTATATTTGTCTCGAATGGAGATATGAACTTTATTCAGGATGAGCAAGATGTATCGACCCTTGAAAAAAGAGTAAAGGACGGCAAGCTGGATGCGATTGTGACGATTAACGATCAAAATGGTCAATTACATGCGGAAATTGCTACGTTCACACCACTGAAATTAAACGATCAATCTACATTATCATCCTTATTACAATATGCAGGACAGCACTTTGCCGTACAACAATTATCACTTTCATCTGAGCAAGCGGCACAAATTATGGCAGCTCAAACAACAATTTCAACGAAAAACTTAAATGAGGAATCAGCCGGTGGAAAAAGTGAAGAAGAAAAGCAATCAGGGCTAGTAGTTTCCTATGCGGTAGGGATTTTAATCTATTTCTTCATTTCTACATTCCTATCGATGATTACGACTGAAATAGCTTCTGAAAAAGGCTCACGCGCAATGGAAATGCTTTTAGTTAGTGTCAAACCTGGGACACATTTTAAAGCAAAAATTGCTGGAGTATTATTGCTTGCTTTAACACAGATGGGCATTATTGCGATCGTGTTCCTTATCTATGCGAAGTTTATCAAAGGTGGGATGGTTTGGGATGCAGCTGCTAGCATTGTCAAGGAATTGTCCATTGGCTATGTCGTCTATGCTATCGTATTCCTACTGTTAACAGTTATCCTGTATCTTATCATCGGTGCATTATTTGGCTCTTTAGTATCGAAAGTAGAAGAGGCAGGTCAAGTATTAATGCCTGCGATGATTATTACGATCATTGGCTTCTATGTTATGCTGACAGGCATGGGGAATCCAGATACAATTATTATTAAAATATTCTCTTATATCCCACTAACTTCTGGCATGATCATGCCAATGCGTATTGGCGCTACAGATATCGGTGGCATTGTACCATTACTTTCATTAGGAATTTTAATCGTAACGATTGTTGTCGTATACCTATTTAGTTTATCGTTCTATAAACGTAGTGTATTGACATATAGCTCTGGCGGCGTCATTCAAAAAATTAAAACGGTATTAAAGGTAACAACATAATATATTGGCAGCTACATGGATAATGTAGCTGCTTTTTTGGTGTCATGGTGCCATTGCTAGCAAACAATGTAAAGGAATTTGCGGAATCAGTCGAATTTTGGATAGAAAGAAGCTATAATTTATAAAAGGGGATGAGATGATGTTAGCTAAATCAGAGGTGGAAGCAGTCCTGAACCGATCATCAAATCAGCGTTTAGCAACAAGCGAAGAAAAAGTGCAGCTCTTTCAAAAGTTTCAACAGCTGTACCCTAATAGTAAAGAAATAGAAGAAATTCTTCACTATTGCACTGAAGGGGAAATTTTTATTAATAGTGCTCACCCTAACCAATATAGTTTGCAATATAAGCTACACCAGAATGGCTATTGTATAGCAGATTCGTATTTTTTCATCCTATAGAAAATGAAACTTTTTTACATGGTAATCGTAAGTAATTAGTAGAGATAAATTGCAGGGGGTAAAACATATGTCTGAATTCAACAATGATCTTTTAAAATCCAAGGACCCATTCGCTTCAGAAAATCCTTTATTACAGCCAAAACCACTTTTACAGCAGGCAACTGAGCAAAAGCCAGTACTTGTATCAGAGCAAGAGCTATCACAAATCGCTCAAAATCAGCTAATGTTAAAGCAAGATCCAGAGGTTCATACACTTGCACAAAAAATTGATGTCAAAGATCAAATTGCCATGCTAGAGCTTGGTAAAGAAACAGCAAGTGGCATTTCAACTTTTTCCGATAAAATGCTCGCAACGATGAAAGCTAGTAAGCTGGAAGAATCGAGTGTGTTATTAAATAACCTGAATAAAATTATGGATAAATTCGATCCACAGGACTTTGCGGAAGAGAAAAAGGGCGGTTTCATCTCCAAGCTCTTTAACAAAGGAAAAGAGCAATTGGAAAGGTTCTTATCTAAATATGACAGCATGAATAAAGAAGTGGATGTCATTTACCGTGAAATCCAAAAATATGAAGGGGAAATGAAGCGTAATACCATTGACCTGGAAAATTTGTATGACCAAAACCTAAACTACTTCCAATCATTAAGTAAATTTGTTGCAGCTATTGAAGTGAAAACAGAAGAGGTTCGTGCGTCTTTACCAGCACTTGAACAAAAGGCTCAAAGTGGTGATCAATTGGCCGCTATGGAATATGAAACAATGCTTCGCGCTGTAGAATTATTAGAGCAACGTCGCTACGATTTAGAAATGGCGCAACAAGTATCATTCCAATCAGCTCCACAAATTCGCTTAATGCAGCAAGGGAACAATCATCTAATTGCCAAGATTAATTCTGCCTTTGTCACAACGATTCCGATCTTTAAGCAGGGGTTAATTCACGCAGTGACATTGAAGCGTCAAAAGTTGATTTCTGATTCTATGGTGGAACTAGATCGCCGTACGAATGAAATGCTTGTCCGTAATGCTGAAAATATTAGTAAGAACAGTGTGAATATCGCTCGTCAAGCTGGTAGCCCAAGCATTAAAATTGAAACCATTGAAACAACATGGCAAACAATTATGGCTGGTATTCAAGAAACGAAGCAAATTCAAGCAGAAACAGCAAGAAACCGTGAAGAAGGTCGTAAACGTATTGAGCGTTTGCAATTGGAATATGAGAAACTGAAAAAAATGTAAGGCTAAAGCTTCTTGCAGCTATTGTTGCAAGAGGCTTTTTTTATGGAAAGGGTAGGCAGATAGAGGCTCCTTCCACACAAGGGAAATGATCTTTGACAAAAAGCAAAATAGTGATTATGATAATATTAAATGAGAATGATTATCAAGTGGAAAAGGAAGCGGAAAGATGCACAAAGGTATTCGATTACATGTAATTATTCGTGGAGGAGTGAAAAATAAATGGCAAATAAAATAAATCCCTCTACATTGTCGTATGAGCCTTTTAAAGATGGAACGCTAGCTCTATACACGACAGATAGCTTAATGATTGTACCGCAAAATCGCTATCTAGAACTTTTGCATATGGAAGAGTTATATAATGCTATGTATAAAGATTTAGATAACAAGCAAAATGGTATAGAACGAGAACGAAAAATGCTAAAAAAACAAAATGCACAGCTAACAGAGGATCTACAAAAGTTAAAGCAGCAAAACACGGTTTTGCAGAAAAAGGTCACTGAATATAATTGTGTGGTGGAGGAGATGAAGGTGCTCCGTCAACAAAATACAGATCTTCTCATTGAACTAAGTAAATATACAGCGATGTCAAGAGAGTCATTGACAGGGCCCTTGAAGTCGATGATTCGAGATATGCGTGAGCAAGGGGTTGGAATTAAAGAAATCCATATTCGCATCAAGCGCCAAATCAATCCAGAGATTAGCTATAGTACTGTACGCAAGTATATTTCTGAGCTAGAGTCGGAACAGAAAGGTTAACAGCTTTTAAAAGGAACTAGAAATTTGGCATTTACAGCAGCTACTCAAAGTCCTATAATGAGTCTATTCTTTAACTAGTTTAAGATTATAGGAAATCGTTAACCGATTTCAGTAAGAGTAGGAGCGTTAATATCATGTCAAATGAGAAAAAAGGAGTTTTGGCTGCCTTTTTTGCCTATGCCTTTTGGGGAGCATTCCCTCTATATTGGAAATTACTTGAGCATGTACCAAGTATGGAGATTTTATTATCCCGTGTCATTTGGTCCTTTGTCTTTACGGTGCTGGCAGTGATCGTATTTAGAATGCGTCAGGATCTCATAGCAGATTTAAAATATTTATGGTCACATCAAAAGCATTTCTGGCAGCTTGCAGGTGCGTCCTTTGTCATTTCAATGAACTGGTATTTATATATTTGGGCAGTGACGCATAATCATCTCATTGAAACGAGCTTAGGCTATTACATTAATCCGCTTTTGTCTGTAATTTTTGGGGTGATTTTCTTTAAAGAATCGCTGAGTCGTGCACAATGGGTAGCGACAGGGATTGCATTTATTGCGGTGATTATTTTAACAATCAATTACGGCTCAGTACCTTGGGTAGCTTTATTGATTGCGCTATCTTTCGCTATTTATGGTGTGCTAAAAAAGAAAATTACACTGGATGCTACAAGAGGGCTAGCCATTGAAACGTTATTGATTTTACCCTTTGCATTAGGCTATTATGTCTATCTTTTCGCTACACATCAAGCCTCGTTTTTACATGTCGATGTTAAAACAGATATTTTGATGATCTTTAGTGGTTTAGTAACAGCCGTCCCGCTTATTTTATTTGCGAAGGGAGCACAAAATATTCCTTTATATTTACTAGGATTTATCCAATATGTATCGCCAACTATTGTCTTGATTTTAGGCATCGTGCTTTACAAAGAGCCATTTAGTCAAGTTGAGCTCCTTGCATTCAGCATTATTTGGGCAGCTTTACTTTTATTCTCTGGTTCGAAAATTATAGAAACAAGAAAAGCCCATCATAAATTAGTTTCGTAAAAGACTTGTAGATTTTTCTACAGGTCTTTTTTATGTAACTTTTACCACTTCGCTTTGTAATGCACAAAACTTTTTTATTCCTTATCGGATTGGGCTACTGAATTGCCTGCTATTTTGTTTAATCGTATCTTAAAGATCGATAAAATTCATCCACTAATATGGTAAAAAATATAACTATTAAAATCGCTAGAGCGAATGGGAGAACGATTACGATGGCTGCTGAATTTTTCAGTTCATGCTTTTGCCTTCTAAAGAAAAGCCAATTAATAATGGTAGCCATTATAAGTGCACTGAGCAGGATGAGGCTAACAATAGAGTCTTTTTTGATAGATTTGACAAAAATAGGAGAAACCTTTTGAAGGTAGGTACCTTTACTTTCCTGTTAGCATATAGTAAAATGTCAATAATTAGATAACAATGATCAATTAATGAGAGGTGCTTTTTGTGAGTGCGGTAGGTTCTAACTAGGTAAAAATTGAATGAAATAGTGGCGATGACGACAGCAGGGGATACATGTTATGAACACCCCTTATTTTGTCATGGACCTATTTCAACAACCTATGTAGATACCTACAATACTTTATTAAGCGTGGCATATAGGATGAAACTTCAATTAGCTGAAGTTTTATTTGTGATGCCAGGAAAACGCGCCTTTTAAAGATAGAGCTGTGGGGATTCCTCGCAGCTTTTTTATGTTGTTTAAACCATCATTGCTATCTATTTATTGGGTAGGTATCTTCATGTATGATAAAACATAACAATGAGGAGCAAAAAGAAATGAATAATACTACACTTGAAAAATTACAATATCATGAATTAAAGGACATCGTTAAATCCTACTGTGTCAGCGGGTTAGGAAAACAGCTTTTAGATAAATTAATGCCCAGCTCAAACTTAGCAGTGGTAAAAAATCGGTTGAATGAAACAACAGAAGCTCGTGCAATATTGGATGCAGAGGGGCATGTTCCGTTTTTAGGGGTATCAAATATTGAGCATATCATGACGAAGCTTGAGAAGGGGATGCTTCTAGATCCCAGTGAGCTAGTGAGTATCTCCGATTTTTTACGGGGCTGCCGCAACATCAAAAAATTTATGTTAGATAAGACATTTTTTGCGCCTGTTCTTTCCTCTTACGCTCATTCTATGGCTGAATTTAAAAGCGTGGAGGAGGAGATTAATTTTGCGATCAAAGCCAATCGTGTAGATTCGGCTGCTAGTCGTGAATTAAAACGCATCCGACATCATATGGAAACGACAGAGGAAAAAATTAAAGAACGTTTAACGAAATTTTTAAATAACAGTGCCAATAAACCGTATATTCAGGAATTTTTTATTAGTCAAAAGGATGATCGCTATACGATTCCGATTAAGGCGACCTATAAAAATCATGTACAGGGAACGGTCGTTGAAATTTCCTCAAAAGGGGCAACCGTTTTTATGGAGCCAAGTGTTATCGCTAAATTAAATGTAGAATTAGCTACCTTAAAGGCTGAGGAAGCCGTAGAGGAATATCAGATTTTAGCGTCTTTATCAGGGCTACTGATGGAACATCTTCATGCAATCACCATTAACATGGAGTTAATCAGTCAGTACGATATGGTTTTTGCCAAAGCGAAGTTCAGTAGACAAATTGGTGGTAGGGAGCCGCGTATAAATGATTACGGTTATATTCAGCTGATCAATGGTAAGCATCCATTACTACCAGGAAATGCGGTACCCCTTCAATTTTCCATTGCAAAAGACTACCGTAGCTTAATTATTACAGGTCCAAACGCTGGTGGGAAAACAGTTGTGTTGAAAACCATTGGCCTTTTAACATTAGCTACGATGTCGGGCTTCCATATTGTAGCGGACGAAGGAACGGAAATGGCTGTATTTGATCATATATTTGTTGATATTGGCGATAATCAAAGTATAGAGAATGCACTTAGTACGTTTTCTTCTCATATGAAAAATCTTTCAGATATTATGAGAGCTGCTAATAATCATACACTCTTACTGTTTGATGAAATTGGCAGTGGAACAGAACCAAATGAAGGAGCTGCACTAGCCATTGCGATATTAGAAGAATTTTATCAAATGGGCTGTATAACTGTGGCAACTACACATTATGGTGAAATTAAACGATTTTCTGAAATGCATCCTGATTTTATGAATGCGGCAATGCGCTTCCATGCTGAAACATTAGAGCCTTTGTACCAATTACTCATCGGCACCTCTGGAGAAAGCAATGCCTTATGGATTTCTAAAAAAATGAATGTCCGCGAAACTGTTTTACAAAGAGCAAAGGATTATATAAATAATAAAGAATATCAGCTGACGCTCGTTCAGGATAGTAAAATTCGAAAGCCTAAAGAAGAGAAAAAAAGCTTGGCAGCAGCGTATACATTTGCCAAAGGGGATCGTGTGAAATTATTGGACTATGATGATGTGGGATTGGTATATGAAGAAATGAATCCGTACAATAATGTCAGCGTATTCTATCAGGGGCAAATACTAGAGGTGAATGTAAAGCGGCTTGCCCTTGAATTACCTGCAACAGAGTTATACCCTGAAGGATATGATTTAGAGACATTATTTGTAGACTATCAGGATCGGAAGCTTCAGCATGATATCGAACGTGGTTCGAAAAAAGCGTTACGCAAGATCCATAAACAAATAAAGAGTGATCGTCAGCAATAAAAACAAGGGATTGCACAGCCTCGTGCAATCCCTTTACTAATTAAGTTATGGAATCAATCTGTGCCTTAATTGTTCGATAGACTTCCTCAATTTTTCGTTTATAGGGCAAATCCACTAAATCCAGTGAATCTGTATAGGCCATTTTTGCAATTTCATAGGCTGTTGTTAGCTCACCAAAATGGGCATAGCAAAGGGCTTTATAGGAAAAGCATTCATTCAAGCTTAAAATATCATATGGATGACTAATATAGATCGGTCTGTGTTTATATTGTTCGAATGCAGCCTTCGCCTCCTCATATTGTCCAAGTAAATATAAGGATTTTCCTTTTTCAGCATAATAAAAATTTGGATCTAGCTTGTCTAAATACTCATCGTGTCTAAGCTGATAAAAACGTTCTATTTCGATCAGAGCCTGCTCATAATTATAGCTGTAATTATTATAATAATGTGCCTTCAATACAAAGATAAAAGCATCAACCTCAACACGTTCAGCAAATGCCTGATATTGCTCCAGTTTCATAAACATATGATTGGTTTGTTCAAAATCACGATCAATCATGGCACAATAGGCACCAATTCTGTACATATTATCAATCTGATAGAACAGTTGGTTTTTATGAGCATTGGCAATCGTCTCTTGAATTAGTTTTTTCCCTTCCTCATGCTCACCAATTGCAAGTTGGAAAATACTTGTATAATAAGTCATTAATAAGGCATCACGAGAATCGAGCTGATAGTCCTCTTGTTCGATAATTTCCTTTGCCTGTAGGATACGATCGTAAGCTAATGTATATTGACGTTTTGCTGCTAAAATAGCCATCTCTAGGATAAAGGTTTTGAACCAATGACTGAGTAAATTAATCTCCTTAAAAATAGTGCGGGCTTGCTGAAGCGGGGCTTCCCATGTTGTTAATCCAGCTTCATACTGGGCATCTGCGTAAATATACAATAAACGGCCAGCTTCATAGCTTTGAGGCAGGCTCTCCACAGACGGCTTAATTAAATCGACAATTTCTTGATGATGATCAGCATCACCACGTTTTACTTCTGCAAATAAACTTTCAACCTGCTCTAATAGCTGGCGAATGGAGGATGGGGTTACTTCTTCCAGTAATGCACTAGCTTTTACACCTAAACGTTCAGCAATATAGTCAAGGCTTTCCATGGAAGGCTTGGCCTTATCATTTTCTATTTGGCTTAACATTCCTTTAGTTAGACGATCACCGGCAAGTGCCTCTAATGTTAATTTTTGATCTTTCCTTAATTTGCGAATTCGTGTGCCTAAAGAGTCCACTGCCTCGCCTCCTTTTGTTTAATTATATTAAACTTTTGCTTGCGTGAAAAGAGGGAGTTATGGTATATTTTGTTTAACCTAATTAAACTTTTTAATTTAGTTAAATAATGGAGGGGTTTAGATGAATGAAGCGGAAAAATTGAAAAAGGCGACCTATCACTTATGGACGTTCACGGCGAGTAAAATGATTGCCATGTTGGGAGCAAATGTCATGGCATTCGGTATTAGCTTGTATATTTTAGCGATGACTGGGTCGGCAATGAGTTTCGCTACCAATATGATTTGTTCAGTATTACCACGCGCACTTGTGGCACCCTTAGCAGGCTATGTCGCAGATAATTTTTCAAAAAAACGCACAATATTAATAGCACAGGCAGGAACCATTTTGACAGTAGGGGGATTACTGCTTTATACAGAAACAGTAGGAATGTCTGTTTATGCTATATACATAGCTACTGTTTTTAATACTATTTGCTCGGCCTTTTCTGGTGTAACGTTTTCATCTGCTATTGCCACACTTGTCAATCCAGAGCGATTACAACGTGCGATGTCATTTAACCAAATGTCAATGTCCGTAGCTGCAATTGGAGGACCAGTCGTTGGTGGTATGATGTATGGGTTTTTTAATATGGATGTGTTTTTAATGGTGAATATGGTGGCCTATGCGATTGCCTTTTGTTTAGAGGCAACAATGGACTTTAACCTTTATAGTACAAGAGGGGAAGATACGAAAAAAGAAAAGATGTGGGAAGGGCTGAAAAGTGGTTTTCATTATATCAAGCAACGAAACGTCATTAAGACCATTATGTGGGTAGCATTATGGATCAATCTATTCTTTTCTGCCATCGCTGTTGGAGGAACGTACATCATTATTGAATTGCTAAAAATAGAATCCACACACTTTGGCTTTATTGAAGCATCTGGTGCTTTAGGTATGCTCTTAGCATCCCTTTATTTCGCAACAAGACCTGAAGTAAAGGTACCTTTACGCTTTTCGAAAATCAGCTTATTACTATTGGCGGGAAGTGTCGGCTTAGCAGTCATCCCATTAGTCACTGATTTTTCTTATATAGCTATCGTGATCTTCTATCTCATCATTTACTTTATTTTCGCAATTTTTGAAATGGGAATAAATATGCCCATCGGTGTGTATATGCAAAAAATCATTGCGGAAGAGTATCGTGGGCGTGTTTTTGGGCTAATGGAAACGATGGCGATGTCTATGATGCCGATTGGTATGGTAGTCTATGGCATGTTATATGATACATTACCAGCAACTATTATTTTACCAGTAACGAGTGTCATTATTATTATCATTTCACTTGTGATGCTGCGCTCATCTATTTTAAAAGAGGCACATCCAGAGTATTATGAAAAAGCAGCTCTCCCAGAAGGGGTCGCGAACACCACAACTTAAAAGAACAGGCATGCGGTGAAATGCATGCCTGTTCTTTTACTGATCCTCAATGACAATATAGGTTGCTTGAATAGGGCCATGGACACCAACGATAAGAATCATTTCGATATCGGCTGAGTTACTTGGTCCCGTAACAAAGTTGATACAGGAAGCAATTTTTTCACCCTGACGGATTTTTTCACTAATCCAACGAGCTGCCTGTGTCATGCGAGGCACAATTGTACTTTTAGGAATGATAATGATCGACTTTTCAGGTAAAAAGCTAATGCTTCTCCCTCTATCTTTGCTACTAAAAAGCACGGCAGTTCCCGATTCTGCTAACGTCATTTCACTAATGGTTATCCCGATATTTGCTTTTTCAGCTTGACGGATATTTTCCTCAGGTTGCTGTGAATCCCATTCATAAAGCTGAATATTGGCTCGTGGCCATTGCTCGTTCATAAGTGCGGATAATCCGTAGTCTTGGAACCGTTTATCCTTCCATGTAATAACGGACTGACCTCCATAATTGTCAACAACATCCTGTAAATCCTCTGGAAGTGTGGCAGTGCTAGAAATGACAATATTGGTATGGATGTTGGTGCACTGCTTGATTAATATTTCTACCAATTCATCCTTTGTCGCATCTTTGAGCACACGATCCTGTGGCTGATACTGCCAAGTTGGTCTCGGAAGTTCTGTCTTAGGCGAACGCCCGAGCTGCTGCGCAATATTTGCTAAAAAGGTTTCTCGATGCTGAATCATACCAGTCATTATTGCCCGCCTCCTTTTGTACGATGCTTCATCCAGTCTCTAAAGCTGTCTTTACTTGGTGCAGGGAAATCCCTTGCCTCGGTCCATGCTTTTAGGGGGCCTGGTCCTTTAGAAATAGTCTTGTTTTTGGTAAATGGAGACATGGCAGGTGCAGCCATTCTTGTCGCCATTTTATAAAGGGTAGGGGAGGCAGCCCCTAGACCAAATGCCTTCATTAAAAGCTTTTCAGAGATAGGTGCCTTGCCCTCATTTTCAACAATGACCTGTCGATGGCGATGAATGAGCTGATGTAATGGTATTTTAACAGGGCATGCATCTGTACAAGCACCGCACAATGTAGAAGCATAGGGCAGTTCTTTAAAATCATCGTAGCCTCCTAAAAGTGGAGAGAGTACAACACCTACAGGTCCAGAGTAGATAGAGCCATACGTATGCCCACCAACATGACGATAGACAGGGCAAGCATTGACACAGGCAGCACAGCGAATGCATTGTAAAATAGGCTGGAATTCACTACCTAAAATAGCCGAGCGTCCATTATCGACAATAACTAAATGAAATTCATCGGGTCCATCCGTATCCTCTTCGTCTTTTACGCCTGTTAACGTTGTAATATAGCTCGTTAGCTTTTGACCGACAGCACTCCTTGTTAATAAACTAACAAGGACCTCCATTTCTTCAAAGGTAGGAACTATTCTTTCCATTCCCATAACTGTGATTTGTGTTTTTGGCAGCGCTGTTACTAAATCAGCATTGCCCTCATTCGTAACGAGTGTAATGGATCCACTTTCAGCAATAGCAAAATTACAGCCTGTAATACCAATATCGGCTGTTAAATATTCCTGTCGCAATTTTTCACGTACATAAAGGGCAAGTTCCTCTGGCTTTTCTGTTTGATTGTAGCCTTGTTTTTCCTTAAAAACATCTCGAATTTGCTCCTTATTTTTATGCAAGGCTGGCGCCACAATATGCGAAGGGGGCTCGTGATCTGCCACCTGCAAAATATATTCACCTAGGTCTGTCTCAATCACTTCACAACCAAGCGCTTCTAAAGCTGTATTTAAGTTAATTTCTTCTGTCACCATTGATTTGGATTTCACAATTTTTGCCGCATTTTTCTTTATAGCAATGCTTTGAATATAGTCGGTTGCTTCCTTTGCAGTTTGCGCAAAGAACACATGCCCACCTCGTTTGGCAACATTTTCGCTTAATTGATAAAGGTAATAATCAAGGTTTGCTAAAACATGCTTGCGAATTTCCTCTCCGTGAGAACGCCATTCTTCCCAATGTCCTAATTCCTCTGCTTGTTGAAGGCGGCGTGTTTGAAAACGTTCTTGGGCACTCGAAACCGCACGACGCATAAACTGATTATCTAGCTCTTTCGTGACACGTTGTTGAAACCGATCATCACTTGTTTTCATGGCCATGTTTATTTCCCCCTTTTATCGGCAATTTAACACTTCTGCAATATGCATCACTTTAATTGGCTTACCCTGACGTTGAATACGACCACCGATATTCATTAAGCAGCCTGCATCAGCTCCTATTAAAATGTCAGCGCCTGTTTCTTCCACGTTCAGTACTTTTTCATTGACCATTTCTCCAGAAATATTGCCCATTTTCACTGAAAATGTACCGCCAAATCCGCAGCATCGATCCTTACCAGGGAGATCCACATAGTGCAAGCCCTTGACGTTCTTTAATAATTGGAAGGGTGCCTCTTTCACACCAAGTAATCTTGTCATATGGCATGACGTATGATAAGTAGCTTTACCTTCTAGATACGCTCCTACATCTTCTATCATTAATACGTTGACAATAAACTCTGTGAATTCATAGGTTTTAGCTGCTAATGCTTGCGCTTTTGGCTCCCATATGGGGTCTCCTTTAAAAACTTCTTGATATTCCTTCAACATATAAGCGCAGGAACCAGAGGGAGAGACTACATATTCAGCATGCTCAAAGGCTGTGATCATTTTTTTCATCGCATTTTTTGATTCTTCGACATAGCCGCTATTGTAAGCAGGCTGCCCACAGCAAATTTGATCCTCTGGAAAGTCGATATCACAGCCTAGTCTTTCTAATACTTCCACAACTGCTTTTCCCACATCCCCTTGAAACATATCCACTAAGCAAGTGGCGAATAGTGTGACTTTCATATTCATCGCTCCTTTTTAGACAACTGGTCATCAGATGACTTATCGATAACTTAATCTTACAACAAATTTGAAAAAGTGAAAACGTTTTTTATGAATTTTCTGAAAAGAAAAACTACCTAGCGTGTACTAGGTAGTTTTTAGTGTGAATTGGATTCTGTTGTTTCGAAATATTGTAATAGCACTTTTTCAACATTGCTTAGATGAGATGCCATTGCATGTTTGGCTAGCTCTTCATTTTGCTGTTTAATCGCGAGGAAAATCTGCATATGTTCATCATATAATTGTTCGCTCGTTGTTTTTTGTGAGTACAACCAAATTCGCCGTGTCTCTTTCATTGTTTCGATCATTAAACCAGAAATTTGATCTAAAATTGTAGTGAGTAGGGGATTTTGAGAGGCATTGGAAATAGCTGCATGAAATTGATAATCTACTTTTTCCCCAAGCTGGCCATCACCATGTGCCTGCTTCATATCCTCTAAAATTTGTACCATTGCCAGAATATCCTGATCTGTACGTTGGAGCGCTGCACGTCCTGCTGCTCCCACCTCAATAATTTTGCGCACTTCTAGTAAATGAGCGATATCCTGTCTATTCGTTAACATAGCTGTGGATAATGGAAAGTCAAGCTGATGGGCTGGCACACTTTTGACAAACGTTCCAGAGCCTTGTTTGATTTCAATTAATCCCATTGCTTTTAATGCAGATAATGCCTCGCGTACAGCGGAACGACTCACTTGTAATTGCTCGGCAAGCTGCTCAACTGAGTCAAGCCGATCACCTGGCTTTAGGACACCAGCTCGTATTTTGTCATGCAATATTTCGGATACTTCTTCATAGATCTTTTTTGGTCTAATCTTTCTTAATTCCAAGGGCTACACCTCTTTTTTTCGCTCATTTGCTATCATTATTATACATGAAAATAAGTCATTTACTCATGGTTTAACATGAACACTTTGTGTAGAGTAGAAGACTGTCGAAATTTGAGGAAAGAATAATAAACCTATAATAAGGTCATCTGATGACTTTATATCCAGATGATTTAAACGATGAGTATAAAATAAATAGTTTTTTACTATAACATGAGCGTGATAGTGTCTATGAAAAACAGAAGCTTCTTTCAACATTAATGACAAGCAATCGACACTGTCAAGAAAAAGGTAGAAAAATTAGCTATACTCTTTTTGAAAAGGGGGGAAGATTGGCGGATTTTGTTGACAGAAAATCAACAGGAGCGCATAATGCAGAAGGAGCTTGATGGGACTTCTCAAAAATCTCATCATTTTGCCATGAAACGTTCACAAACTAGAAGGGCGCTTTTTATTTTATTTTTTGGTACGATGGATGCAGTAACTGTAAGGAGCGAATAAAAAATATGGGATCTGATATTAACGTATTTTTAGCTTTTGGTGCAGGGTTCTTAAGTTTTATTTCACCATGTACTCTTCCACTATATCCAGCATTTTTATCGTACATAACGGGTATGACATTAGATGAGCTAAAATCCGAAAAAGGTATGCTACAAAAACGTGCCATTTTCCACACACTATTCTTTTTACTAGGCTTTTCCATTATCTTTATCATTATTGGACTAAGTGCTTCATATGCAGCAGAATTCTTCCTGAATTATCAAACATTATTACGACAGGTTGGGGCTATTTTAATCGTCGTATTCGGTTTAATGATTGTGGGATTATTGCAGATAGACTTCTTAATGAAGGATCGAAAGTTCCAATTTAAAAATAGACCATCTGGCTATTTTGGGTCTGTCTTAATTGGTATTGCCTTTGCGGCAGGTTGGACACCATGTACAGGACCAATCCTTGCATCGATTATCATGTTAGCAAGTACAAACCCAGGTGCGGGCTTTAGCTATATGTTTGCGTATTATTTAGGATTCGCCATTCCATTCTTCGTACTATCTTTCTTCATTTCACGAATGACTTGGATTCGTACACACAGCCAGAAAATTGTAAAAATCGGTGGGTACATCATGATTGCCGTTGGGATTTTATTATTCTTTGATGGCTTAACGTATATTACACGCGTTTTACAGCCTATTTTCGGTGGATTTACAGGGTTTTAATTTGTTAAACTAAAGAGGCATACCGAACTTTAACGTGGAGGGAGATGAACATGTGCCTACAGTTTTAGTAGTAGATGATACGCTATTTATGCGTGTTGCAATCAGTAATATGTTTACAGAATGGGGTTATGAGGTAGTCGGTAAGGCAGTAAATGGTAAGGAAGCTGTGGCGATGTATCGAGAGTTACAACCAGATTTAGTCACAATGGATGTAACGATGCCCGTTATGACAGGTATTGCAGCCGTAAAAAAAATCATCC
Source organism: Lysinibacillus sp. K60 (assembly GCF_019731275.1). NCBI lineage: Bacteria > Bacillati > Bacillota > Bacilli > Caryophanales > Bacillaceae > Lysinibacillus > Lysinibacillus sp. K60. The sequence goes on from NZ_JAASJR010000003.1 coordinate 521,092, forward strand.
CAGAATTTCCAGATGCAAAAATCATTATGGTAACAGCATTAGGTCAGCAAAAATTAATCGTAGAAGCGATTGAGAGTGGGGCAAAGGATTTTATTACAAAGCCTTTCGAGCCAGAACGATTAAAGGCTGTTGCTGATCAATTACTTGGACAAAATTGTTAATTATACATTAGAGGAGGATTTTTTTATGTTAAGCAGTATCCCTTCTCACTATTATGTTATAGGGTCGACCATTATGGCCATTCTTATGGGGAGCTTTGTGATGGTCATACGAATGAGAGCTTCCAAAATGCCGACAAATGAGAAGAAAATTATTATTCCACCAATAGCGATGTCCTCTGGTGCACTGATGTTTTTATTTGAACAATTCCGTGTACCACCAATGCAAATCTTAGAGGCGGCAGCTGTAGGAATGGTGTTCTCGACAATATTAATTGCTACTTCTAAATTTGAAGTAAAGGGTCGAGATATTTATTTAAAACGTTCAAAAGCATTCGCTTTTATATTAATCGGATTGTTAATATTCCGAGTGGTGGCGAAAATGATTTTAAGTAGCTCCATCGATGTCGGTGAATTAGCAGGTATGTTCTGGATATTAGCCTTTGCCATGTTAGTACCTTGGCGTATCGCAATGCTCATCCAGTTTAAACGTGTCAAAAAAACAATTCCAAAACTACACTAGTACTGAAGCTGGTGTAGTTTTTTTATGCTTTTAAGCGCGGGAGGAACTGGATAGCCTCATAAAAGTAGCGGATAGAGCAGCAAAGCGCGGAGATGAGTCCAAATGAAGAGGATAAAGCTAGCAAAGTGCAGGATAGCTTCATAAAAGTAGCGGATAGAGCAGCAAAGTGCGGTTAGAGGTCCAAATGAAGAGGATAAAGCTAGCAAAGTGCAGGATAGCCTCATAAAAGTGGCGGATAGGGCAGCAAAGCGCGGATAGGAGTCCAAATGAAGAGGATAAAACTAGCAAAGTGCAGGATAGCTTCATAAAAGTGGCGGATAGAACTTCAAAAGTAGCGGATAGAGCAGCAAAGCATGGATAGAGGTCCAAATGAAGAGGATAAAGCTAGCAAAGTGCAGGATAGCCTCATAAAAGTGGCGGATAGGGCAGCAAAGCGCGGATAGGAGTCCAAATGAAGAGGATAAAGCTAGCAAAGTGCAGGATAGCTTCTTAAAAACACAGGTCAGGACAATATCGCATAGCTAAGTAAAAAACGCTGCACAAATCTTTGTGCAGCGTTTACTCATTCGAATAGATGTTCATAGGGGGAGATGTCAATTTGCATTTGCTCTAATTTTTTGCGTAAAAATTTGTGATCGCGTTTTGGTGTTGCTTGGATATAGCCGCGAATAATGAGGTCATTGTTAATGGCTGCTGCTTTTTCTTCTAATGCGAGCTCGCCAATTTTTCCTGCAATTTTTTCCTTAGCCACTTGTCTAAAAAGCTCAGGGACGGGGCTTACGAGTTCATAGAGTAATTCTTTTTCAGCTTGTCCCCACAAGTGAACGGTTTTATCTAAATAATATTCTTGCCAATCTAAATCTGATTTTCCATCCTGCTTTGGGAGTGCCTTTAAAAATTTGCGGAACATGAAGAATCCACCAATAGCCATCAATGAAATGAGGACGACAACCCAAAATAAAATAAACCATAAAAACCAACCTTGTAACAAATCGTTCACCTCTTTGCCTTCTCTCACTCTATTATAAAAGCTTCTGAAAAAAAATTCATCCTTAATGTCCCTTTTTTAGCAATTCGCCTTTATATAGTATGCAGAAGGGAGGTGATGCTACATGGCTAACGTTAACTTTGTAAATGCTACTCTGCGTCTCAAATATGTGGATGGCTATGATGAGAATAATAAGCCTACGTTCACAACGAAATCGTATCGAAATATTAACAATACACATAGTGCGGACGATTTGTTAGCTGTTGCTTATGCCATTGCTAGTCTTTCATCACAGTCACTAGCTGGCATTGCGAAACAGGAAACACACGATTTATCTTAAGGAGGGATCACAGAATGACACAAGTTCTAGAATTACAATTTGCCACAACTGATGGGAAAACGACAACCCTTTCGATTGATGCACCCAAGCCGAATATCACGGTGACTGAAATTCAACAGGCTATGGCAACGATTATGGCTAAAAATGTGTTTACTGGGCAAGGTGGTGCACTGTCAGCCATAAAGGGAGCTCGTATTGTAGATCGTCAAGTCACAGAATTTGAAGTAGTAACAGAATAATTCAACAATGGTCTTTGCTACGAGAAGTGCAAAGACCATTTTTAACGTGAGAGAGGAGGAGAAGGATGGAACAGTGGTTGAACATGATATCCGATATCGGTTTTCCGATTTTAGTGTCATTTTATTTATTGCACCGCGTCGAAGTAAAGCTTGATGCGATACATGCTGCGCTCGTTTCATTAAAATGAAATGGATTTCACAAAGATGTACGAAAGCTGTCACTTAGAAGTTCTTGTCAACGCTTACAACCTACGTTAGGATGGGGATAGTGTAGGTTAGGGAGAGTGTTGACATGAAACGTAAATTAATAGGGCTAGTGCTGCTGTTAGCCTGTGCAACTGTGCTAGGCGCATGTGGAAACTCAAAATTTAAAGCAGATTATAGTCTAGAAATACCCGATTTCGAACATGTTAATCAACGTGGTGAAACGGTTTCGCTTGAAAGCTTAAAAGGTAAGCCTTGGATTGGCATGTATATTTTCACAAACTGTGTGTCCATCTGCCCGCCCATGTCATTAAACATGGCACAAGTCCAAGAAAAGCTCCAGAAAAAAGGCGTAGAGGACTATAACATTGTTGCCTTTTCAGTAGATCCAGACGTTGATCAGCCAGATGTGTTAGCGGATTATCTTAGTAAATACAATGTTCCAGATGAATCTAAATGGAACCTTCTTACAGGATATTCACAGAAATATATCGAACAATTTGCGGTGAAAAATACAAAGATTTTAGTGAAAAACGACCCTAACAGTGACCAAGTCATTCATGGTAATCAATTTTTCTTAGTCGATAAAGATGGTATCCTCGTCAAAATGTATAATGGCTATGCTGAAAACATTGAAGATGTACCGATAGATACAATAGCTTCTGATATCGAAACATATATTGATGAAAATTTATAAAGTAACAGTAAACCGTCTCAAATGGTTGAGGCGGTTTTTTTATATTTTTCTATCTGGAAAAATAATCTTTTTCTGGTTGGGAGTCGTTTATAGTGTAGAAGGAGGGTGATGGCGTGTCTGATCATGAAAAATTCGAGCGGTTAATGGCTATACATACGGAGCAATTGTTTCGAATTGCTTATTACTATACAAAGGATTTACAAATAGCCGAGGATATTGTACAGGATGTGTTTATTAAGTTCTATCATCAAAAACACTATGAGGAACGAGGAGAGATGAAGGCATATTTAGCTCGCATGACAATCAATAAATGCAAGGATTATTTAAAAAGCTGGGCATACAGAAAAATAACATTTCAGCATAAATTTTTTACCAAACAAAAATCAACATTGCAGGACAAACTGATTCGTCAAGATGAACAAGCGCTGTTAGATGATGCTATTTTAAGCTTACCACTTAAGCCACGAGAAGCAATTGTCTATTTTTACTTGGAGGAGATGACGATTAAAGAGATTGCGGAGTTACTTGCGATTCCTGAAGGTACTGTGAAATCACGTTTAAAGAAAGGAAAGGAGCTATTAAAAGTAGAGTTACAACATATTGAGTGGGAGGTGCTTTTCCATGGATAAGCATACAATGCAGATACTACAAGATGTTTCAGCACATAAGGAAGCCATTATTCATAAGGTTCGACAACAAATTCAGCAAGAGCCTGTTATGTCCAAGCCGAAGTGGACATATCGTGTCGTTACGATGATGCTTACCTGCACTATTTTATTATTCATTGCCTGGCAAGCCGCAAAACCGATGGATGAGCTGGCGACACAGGATGAAGGAGAAACACCTACATTCACGGATTTATTTCAAACAGAAGTGGAGGGAAAAGACACAGCATTCAGTAATTTTCTTCCACTTGCTAATTATTTAAGTCAGGCAAAAGATATCCAATATTATGCACCACTTCAAGGTTTAGAGGCAATGCAATCAGTAGCCACATCACTGGAGGATGTCGTTCATCTCACTGATCCTGAAAATTTACCATTTCAACCAAATATTCAGGAGGTCTATGCAATTTCAGCAAAAATGGAGGATGGTAGCCAACAAACGCAATTTCAATTTAGCTATAAAGAAAAATCCTCCACTGGGGTGGATTTACAATTTATTAATTTTACCGTGACAAATGTAAAGTATAATCCCTTAGCGAGCTATGTGAAGTCGAAAAGTATGGAAGAAACTTTAGGGATGAAAGTTTCGAATATAGGCTTAAATTTTATGAATCCCCTGTTTTATCGGGAGATGTCACCAGAACAAGGTTATGTATATACTTATTATAATTACGATGAGACGGATAAGCGAATCTTTCAAATGACTACTAGAGCCAATGAGTTTTATTCTTACTATAACGGCTATGTCTATCATATAGGGTATCAACTTGATGGAAACCCTCAGGAGGTTCAAGAAAAAATGGCGATCCTTGCAAGAGATTTTATTCTTGGCGAATAAGTCATGAGACATTTCAATTGAGCTATAATAGAATGATAGAAAAGAGGGATGGAGGTTCGACTATGACAATTGCACAAACCTATTTACAAGTTGTTCAGAAAAGATTTCAAAGTGTGAAAGAGCTAGGGGATAAAACGCTTGCTCAAATGGAAGAGGCACAATTGCACTGGGCATACAATGAAGAATCCAACAGTATTGCAGTGATTGTAAAGCATGTAAGTGGGAATATGATTTCCCGCTGGACAGATTTTTTAACGACAGATGGAGAAAAGCCAACGAGAAATCGGGATGATGAGTTTGAGGATAGTCTTCACACCAAAGAAGCAATTATCTCGGCTTGGGACAAGGGTTGGCAGGTGTTTTTAGAGGCCTTGGCGAGTTTGACAGAATCCGATTTACAGGGGCATGTCACGATTAGAGGGGAGCGACTAGCGATCATTGATGCTATTGAAAGACAAATGGCACACTATGCACAGCACGTCGGTCAAATCATTTATATCGCCAAACAGGTAAAGGGCTCTGATTGGCAAACACTCAGTATTCCTAAAGGACAGTCACAAGCTTTTACTGAAGCTATGCTAGATAAACATCAACGCTAAAGAAGAAAGATCGTAGCCAAGTAGTAGGTGCTACGATCTTTTTTCTGCTAAATAGAGCTTGTATAAGGCTGTTTCTAGATCGGTCGCTTGAGCGAGTTCAAATGCCTCCTGCTGACTTCTATGATTTGTGATTATCTCATAGAAAAAGTGAATTAGAAACATGAGATTGGCATTACCCTCAATATAATCATCAGGTGCTAGGTAGGAATGACAGCCACTCTCTAAAAAGGCTGTCGCTAGCTGCTGCCAGCCTAATGTACAGCCTGCCGCAATGACCTTGACACCCTGTAGCTGACAATAGGTTAAGACATCTTGAGGTTCAAAATAGATACTCCTTGGTTCATTTTCTTCATATACCTCTTCTCCTAGCTCAGGCAGACAAAATCGCCCCTCATCGCCATGAAAGTTCAATAGCAAATAATCCATTTTGTGAGGAAGATCATTTCCAGATACAATATCAATTAAATCATTTGGTCTGCCAATTAAATCAAGTGTCACTCCTGCACCAAAGGATTCCAGTGCCGCTCGAATGGCCATGGATTCAAAATCACAATCAGGACCGACTACTAAATGTACGTATAATTCTGGTCTACTCATACATCATCACCTCTATTTAAGTATAGCTGAAACTTATTAGCGTAGTAAATCGTATATGACAATAATTACTATAAATGTAAAGTGGTAAAGGAGGTGATAAAGTGCACAAGGGTGGTTATATTTATACACTTATTCTGGGCATGGTTCTGAGTATAAGCACGCTACTACTCTTCCTTTACAATGAAAGGCAGCGGGAGGAGCTAGTGCCGCTGCATACTCCTATTCAATCGATTAAAGAGGCTTGGTATTTGTCTGGAAGTAATGGCAAAGAGCACTATTTATATCCATTAAAGCAAGTATTCTATGTCGACCGCTATGAGGTGAAAGATACAGATCGCCTTCAGCAAGTTTTACAAACTAAAAAGGACCTTAGCAGTCGACCAGCAGACCATGAAGCAGTAAGTGATTTATACATACGCTTCCATAATGGCAAGGAAACGGCCTTGAAAGTAATAGTCGAGGATGAACGATTCTTCCTAATGGATCAAAAAACAGGACGGTATTATGTACTGCAAGCACAAGAAGCTGAGGATTATTTCCATTTGTTAAATGATGAAAGCAAAATACCGTGGCTATTATTTATTGTTTATACAATTTTATTTTTTGGTCTTGTCTATATGCTTGCAAAGAAACTAGTAGCCACTAAATCCACAGAGAAAGAAAGCATGCCCTCCAATACGAAGGATAAAAGATCACTAGCAGATTCTATTTATCCAGCCATCTTACCGCTTGTTATCACATTCTCTATGCAGATTTATGGGGCTCAACATAGCTTACTATTACTGAGTGCGATGATGCTGACTTCAGGCATGCGAGAGTTTTTAGAAAAAAGAGGTCATTTCCTGAAAATGCTCCTGCTTCTTCCGCTCTTTTGGTGTTATCTCTATGGTTTCCAAATGATTACTTCCTATTTCAACTAGTGAAATAGTGGATATTATTGTCAATAGCTTAGATGCGAAATTCTCATTATTGTTAAATTTTAGCGATAGTTTAGGAGGAGAAACATAGATTTTATAGGCTAATAGGTTTAGGTAGGCTATACTCAAGTGGATTATAGAAGAATAGAGGGAATCATATGAGACTAACTGTGGAACGGAAATTGCAATTTGCTTTTGGTATTGTCCTCATCTTTTTACTGCTTATTTCAGGGATTGCTATGTACTACTTGAATAATAATAATCAGACATTAGCAGAAATCGAAGACAATACGGAATTAATCCATTTATATCAAGATATCTCGTTCCAAACCGTACGAGCGAATGCGGCTATTCGTGGGTATATGTTATATGGCAAGGAAGAAATGCTCAACAATCATCATGAAATCCGAAATACCTTACATACATCCATTAATCGACTTCAGGAAATAGGCGATAGTAATCAAGATTTTGATCAATTTTTATCGCAGCTTGACGACTGGGAAAAGGCTATAGATGGACAGATTGTGCCTCTTTATCAACGAGGGGATCACCAGCAAGCACAACAAATGGCTTTACCGATTTTAGGTGAGGGCTCTCAGAAATTGGTTGTCTTTGGAAAAACAATGGCAACAGCTCAGCAAGAAGATATGCAGGCTCATATTGAGGCTACCAAGCAAAAAGGAGAAAGAAGTGGCCTCGAAATTATGATTCTAGTGGCTATTTCTCTACTTATAAGCATTATCATCGCAACACTATTCGGTAGACGGATCGCAAAAAATATTCAACAAACAGTGGTTGAAATGGATAAGTTTTCGGAAGGGAATTTGCATACGCATTTACAATTTAAAACCAAGGATGAGTTTGCGCACTTAGCAGATTCCTTCAATAGTATGTCAGAAAAGCTTCGACTGATGATGAAACAAGTCGGAAATTCCTCTGAGCAAGTTGCCGCAACATCCGAACAGCTAACAGCAAGTAGCATGGAGGTTACACAGGCGACAGAGGTGGTAACAGAATCTATTCATGATATTGCACAAGGTATTGATCAGCAGGATACATTAACAGGTGATGTACGAAATTTATCTGCGCATATTTTGAAGAAAATGAATGATATTTCTACAAGCATACAAAGCGTGAATCAAGCAACAGTCAACACGAAAAATATGGCACAAACAGGTCGTTCTTCTGTGCATGATGTTACAGCGCAAATGAATGAAATCTCTACTAACACAAGTGAGCTAAATACACGTGTGCAAGATTTAGATGACAATACAGCGGCGATTGTATCAGCAGTAAATGTCATTAAGAGTATAGCGACACAGACTAATTTACTAGCAATCAATGCTTCCATTGAAGCAGCAAGGAGCGGGGAGCATGGGAAAGGCTTTGCGGTAGTGGCAGAGGAAGTCCGCAAGTTAGCAGATGAGTCAAATCTTGCTGCAGTCGATATTGAAAAAGTAGTGGCCCAAATTACAGATAGCACGAGGATTATCGAGGAAGATATGGTTAATAGTAATGACTCTGTCCATGTAGGTCGTGAAAAGGTTAATGTGGCAAGGGATAATTTTATACAAATTGATGATGCCATTAATGATGTACAAGCACAGACCGAGCTAGTAACGGCAGCGATTCAAACAATCCATCAAGATATTGAAAAGTTAGTGCAGGAAATCGACTATATTAGTGAAGTGTCGATGAAATCAAGCCATCATGTGCAAAGTGTTGCAGCCTCTTCAGAGGAACAAAATGCAGCGATGGAGGAGGTTGCAGCAGCCTCTACCCATCTAGCAAAGATGGCGATAGACCTGCAAGAATCCATTCAGTCGTTTAAATACTAAATCCAATTGACCCCTGTCTAGTTACAGGGGTTTTTATTTGTCGGTAAAGCCTGAATAATATGAAAATCGTAAAAAAGTTAGAAAAAAATTTTTTTGTCCGATAAAAGCTTTGGGAGAAATGTTAAGCAGATAAAGAGAGGGAGAGGTTTTGAAAAAATCAAAAGGAGATTGATATATGAAGAAACTATTTAGCAGTTTTAAGGGCAAGCTTTATACGCTATTTGCACTAGTATTACTTATCCCTGTCATATCTGTTGGGAGTTTGTCTTATTTATCTGCAAAAGACTCGATTGAAGAAGAAATTTTATTTAGTGCCAATGAAAGTGTAGGCATTTTAAATAAGCTCATTGACAAAACGATTAGTGAGAAAATGAGTGATATTAATGTATTTAGTAGTGAAATTGATGCGCGCCAATATGAAGAAGCACAAGCTTCGATTGTGGCTAAATTTCAGCAATATACAAAGCTTAATGCTGATGTATTGAGTGTTTATATTGGCATGAATGACGGTCGATTTACACAGGAGCCAAAATTGAATGGTGCAGACTATAATCCATTAGATCGAGATTGGTATAAAGAGGCGACAGCTTTAAAAGGAGAAACCTTAATTACCAACCCATACAAGGATGCGGGGACGGGTGATATGGTAGTAACAGTTGCTAAGCAGACGAAGGATCAGGCTGGGGTTGTGGCAATTGATATTAAATTAACCGATCTTCAAAAAATTGCTGATTCAATTCGAATCGGAAAAAATGGGTATCCTTCTATTTTTGGAGAGGACAAGATGGTCATTTCACATCCTACACTTGAAGCGGGAGGGGAGCTGAAAGAAAGCTTCCTTGATGAAATGTACGAAAGTCCATCAGGTACGTATGAATATGTCTTTAATGGTGATAATCGTCTATTATTCTATACTACAAATGAGCTGACAAATTGGAAAATAACAGGAACGATTTTTGCTAAAGAAATTGATGAGTCTGCTTCCTCAATTTTATACCATACGATTCTAGTCCTTATAGCAGCAATTATCATCAGTTCCATCATTTTTTATTTTGTAATGAGGGCTGTCATTAAACCAATTAAAGCCTTAAAGGATAGTGCTGTTACAATCAGCAAAGGGGATCTCACGGAAATAGTAACGATTACGTCAAAAGATGAGATTGGTCAATTAGGACAAGCCTTTAATGATATGCAAGAAAGCTTACGGACACTAATTCAAAAAATTGAACAAAATGCAGAGGAGGTTGCTTCTTCAGCAGAAGAACTAACTGCCAATGCCAATCAGACAAGCATTGCAACGGAAAAAGTGGCGATTTCCATTCAGGATGTTGCAACAAGCGCTGATTCTCAAACGATGAGTGCCACTAAAAATGCAGCTTCTTTACATGAGCTTTCTACTGCCATTCTGCATATTGCTGAAATCTCTTCGGCAGTGACGGACCTTTCACAGCATGCGACATTACAGGCGGACGAAGGCGGACAAGCTGTCCAAAATACAAAGGATCAAATGCAATCCATTCATTTATCCGTAGCAGACTCCAATGCGAAAATCCAGACATTGCATGAACGCTCTCAGCAAATTACATCCATTTTAGATGTGATTACAAGCATTGCAGATCAAACAAATTTACTTGCTTTAAATGCCGCTATCGAAGCAGCAAGAGCAGGAGAGCATGGGAAAGGCTTTGCAGTCGTGGCAGACGAAGTACGGAAGCTTGCAGAGCAATCACAGGAATCAGCTAAACAAATATTTGAGCTTATCCGAGGGATTCAGCATGAAACGGAGCAATCTGTCAGTATTATGGCGAAGGTTACAGATGATGTGCAAAGTGGATTGCATATTTCCGATGAAGCCATTGCAAAATTCCAAGTCATTATGACAAGTATGAATGAAATTACCCCTAAAATGGAGGAGGTTTCTTCAGCCTCTGAGCAGATGTCTGCAGGTGTTCAAGAGGTAGCAGCAGTAACCGAAGATTTGGCATTCTCCGCGAAAGGCAATGCAGCGGCGTCTGAGGATGTAGCGGCATCAACAGAGGAGCAATTAGCCTCAATGGAGGAAATCAATGCCTCTGCGCAAGCACTCGCGCATATGGCGGATGAATTAAAGCTACTGATTAGTCAGTTTAAATATTAAAGCACAACGCCACTCCAAATTTGGGGTGGCGTTAAGTGTTGATAAATGCCGTACTAGTAGAGCAAAGCAACCGTTTTTATCAAAAAACGCCACTCCAATTTTAGAAGTGGCGTTCAGTATTTTATCGATCTTCTTCTTCCCAACAGTCAGTATTTTTTAAGGTTGGGATTGATTTTGCATAGAAGACAGGATTTTTGCCTGCTCTACGTTGTTCAGTAAAGTCGTCTAGCACAAGGAAGGCAATTTTACCGAGCATCATAATAATGGCGATATTGATAAGCGCCATCAGCCCCATAAAGAGGTCAGCAAGATTCCATACAAGCTGTACTTGTGCGATGGAGCCGAACATAACCATAACTAACACTAAAATTCGATAGCAAAACATCCAAGCTTTATGGGCATCCATAAATTCAATATTGGATTCACCATAATAATAATTACCAATAATCGAACTAAAAGCAAAGAAAATGATGGAGATGGCAATAAAATAAGGAGCCCAATCACCAACATGTACAGCTAAAGAATTTTGCGTCAAAATAATACCATCACTCTCACCTTTATCATATAAGCCCGCTAAAATAATGATAAACGCAGTGGCAGTACAAATCATAATCGTATCAAAAAAGACACCTAAGCTTTGTACAAGTCCTTGCTTAGCAGGATGTGAAGTATTAGCAGTTGCCGCAGCATTCGGCACACTCCCCATCCCTGCTTCATTGGAAAATAAACCGCGACGTACACCCTGCATGATTGCAGCACCAATTGCACCACCAGCAGCTTCCTGTAGGCCAAATGCATGAGTAAAAATTAATGAAAAAACATGGGGAATTTCCGATAAATTGGTCACCACAACAAAAAGAGCAACAAGCAAATAAAAGATGGCCATAACCGGGACAAGAACTTGTGTCACCTTTACAATACGATGGACACCACCAAAAATAATTAAGGCAGTTAAAACGACAAGTATAGCCCCAATAATCTTAGGACTTACATCGAAGGCTTCGCCGACTGAAGTGGCAATTGTGTTAGATTGCACAGCATTAAAAATAAAGCCAAAGCTTAATGTTAATAAAATACTAAAAATAATGCCAAGCTTTCGTTGACCTAACGCTTTCTCCATATAGTAGGCGGGTCCACCACGGAATGTATCGCCATCCTTCACTTTATAGACCTGCGCTAAGGTGCTTTCAATGAAGGCAGTGGCCATTCCTAAAATTGCGATTATCCACATCCAAAATACTGCACCAGGTCCGCCTACACCAATGGCTAAGGCTACCCCTGTAATATTTCCTGTGCCAACACGTGAAGCAGCACTAATGGTAAAGGCCTGGAACGGAGAAACCCCCGAATCGCCCTCTCTTTTTTCTACAATTAAACGAAACATTTCAGGAAAAAGACGAATTTGTACAAACTTCGTACCGAATGAAAAATATAATCCTGCTACTAAAAGTAAGATAATGAGGATATATGTCCATAAAATATTATTTCCGCTATCAACTATCGTTGAGATCCATTCCATAAGTTGTCCTCCTTTCACAATACGCTTTAGTCTACACTGTTTTTTTATATAAAATCAACTTTTTTTAATATAATGAATTATACTAAAATTTTGATATTTCAAATTTATTAATTGTGAAAAATCCTTTTATATATTATTTTCCAAGCGTCATATATTGCTTTTGGAAAATTTTCTTATTTTTGTGTGAGAGAGGCGTATAATAATAGAAAAAAAGGAGTGGTGTAGACATGAAAACAATCGGCTTAATTGGTGGGATGAGCTGGGAGTCATCTGCTGAATATTACAGACTTATCAATGAACAGGTTAAACATAGACTAGGGGGCTTACACTCTGCGAAATGTATTTTGTTTAGTGTAGATTTCCAGCAAATTGAGCATTTTCAAGCTAACGGTGAGTGGGACAAAGCAGGTGAGGTGCTAGCTCAAGCTGCACAAGCACTGGAGCGGGCAGGTGCAGACCTAGTCATCATTTGTACCAATACAATGCATAAGGTCATTGATGTTATCGAGCCTGCTATAACCATTCCTATTTTACATATTGCGGATGCCACAGCTAAGCAAATCAAAGAAGCGGGGCTACAGAAAATAGCGCTTCTTGGCACAAAATACACAATGGAGCAAGCGTTTTATAAGGCAAGGGTAGAAAGCTTTGGCATAGAGGTGATCGTGCCTGACAGCAACGACCGAATGGAAGTAAACCGAATTATTTACGATGAATTGTGTCTTGGCACCATTGTACCAGCATCTAAAACGTACTATAGCCAAGTGATCGAGGAGCTTGTACATGCGGGGGCACAAGGGGTAATTTTGGGCTGCACAGAAATCGGCTTATTGATTCAGCAGGAGGATGTCAGCATTCCGGTGTTTGATACAACGGCGATCCATGCACAGGCTGCTGTATTAATGGCGATTCAGGAGGAGGCATACTATGCAGGGAAAAGTAAGACAATTGGGCATTGAAATTGGTATGTTACCAGTTGGGCAGAAAAACTGCATCACCGATGTAGAAGGAGTCCAAGTGGGACATGTGACATTGGATGAGCCATTAGATCAGAATGGGGCCTATGCGTGTACAGGCGTTACAGCCATTTTACCGCATGGAGGCAATGTATTTCAGGAAAAGGTAACAGCGGCAAGCTATGTACTAAATGGCTTTGGGAAAACAACGGGACTTGTGCAAGTGAATGAACTAGGTGTACTGGAATCGCCCATTATGTTAACCAATACTTTTGGCGTACCAGCTGTTACACAAGGTACATTAAGCTATATGCTTGATAGGAATGAAGACATTGGACTGACAACAGGAACCATTAATCTCGTTGTAGGCGAGTGTAATGATAGTTATCTTAATTCGATTCGAGCTTGTCCAGTGACACCTGCGCATGCCATAGAAGCCATTCGCCAAGCCTCTACAAAGACGGCACAGGAAGGCGCTGTTGGTGCAGGAAAGGGGATGATGTGTTTCGGCTATAAAGGAGGAATTGGTTCTTCCTCTCGCATCGTCAAAGTAGAATCAAATGAAGTGAACTATACAGTAGGCTGTCTAGTTCTTAGTAATTTTGGACAAGGCGGGGAGTTTTTAGCTGAGCATTACAAAGTCTCAACTACGCAAAACCAATCTATCTTATCACCAACAGATGGCTCCATTATCATTGTCCTTGCGACAGATGCCCCACTAAGTAGTCGACAATTGACACGTGTCATTAAACGCTGTGGTATCGGTTTAGGACGGACAGGCAGTCATTTTTCACATGGTAGTGGTGACATTGTGATTGGCTTCACGACGGCACATAGTATTCCTCATACCGCTGATCAGCTTATTGAGACAAGAATTCAGCTTCGTGAGGATCAACCCATCATGAATCAACTGTTTACAGCCGCAGCGGAAGCGACTGAGGAAGCGATACTGAATTCGTTATCGCAGGCACAGACAACAACTGGCCGCAATGGTCATACTGTACAAGCTTACTCCTTTCATCAGGCATAAAAGAAAAAGCCATTGAAACAGTGTTTCAATGGGTTTTTTTAGGTAACCAAACAGGATTCGTTAATTTTTTAGCATGAGCGAGCTATAAGATGAATAAAATCCTTAATTAGAGGATATAAGTGGTTTTTTGACCCGTCAATTGCTGGAATATGTATCATTATAAGAGTATATCCATTATTTTGTAATTATTCTTTTTTTATCTAGTCAATGATAGGGAGATGTGATAATATTCAACTTAAAAAACTGAATTATCTAACTATTTAAAGAGGGGGTTCCGTTATTATTAATCTTTTTCAACCAATAGCACCCTCTCTAAATGGAAGCCCCTCGCCATCACCAGTTGTATGTGAAAACAATGAGCCGCTTATCCAGCTTACAGGTGCTCATCCTAGGGTATTTATGAAGCCAATCTACTATCAGCAACAGATTTCTAATAGTTTACACGTTATTTATGTAAGAGAAGGTGTCTATGAGCGTTTGCAACAGGTATTAACATTATTACCTCAAGAGTATGGCTTATTACTTTATGATGGCTATCGCCCATTTCAAGTACAGCAGTATCTGTTCAGCCATTTTTCTCAGCAATTAGCAAAAAGGATGCCGCAGTTAACACCACAAGAGATTATGCAGGCGACCAAAAAATATGTAGCATTTCCAAGTAAAGATGCAGCCCATTTAGCCCCCCATTTAACAGGGGGTGCCATCGATGTAACACTGGCTGATGTTCATGGTAAAGCCCTCGATCTTGGGACAGCGTTTGATGAAATGAATGAAAAATCAGCGACCCGTTATTTTGAACAGCATACGCAAGAAAATCCGCTTGCCTGTCAGCACCGACGTTTGCTGTATAACTGTATGACACTTGCTGGATTTACGAACTATGCAGAGGAATGGTGGCATTACGATTATGGCAATGTGGCATGGGCTAGACGTGTTTATGCACAGGTAGCTCATTACGGAGCAGTACACGCAACAATTCAAAATCACAATGTAAAGGAGTTTCGATTTCTATGAAAGTTTATATTAGTGCAGATATTGAAGGGATTACAGGTACAACTTCGTGGAGTGAGACCGAGTTAAACGCACCTGACTATCAGTTTTTTCAAAGACAAATGACGCGAGAAGTAGAAGCTGCCATTGAAGGAGCGATAGCAGGGGGAGCAACTGAAATTTTATTAAAGGACGCACATGATTCAGCCCGCAATCTAGACATTTCTAATTTACCAATCAACTGTAAAGTCATCCGTGGCTGGACATATGATCCTATGTGTATGGTAGCAGGTCTCGATCGAAGCTTTGACCGTGCTATTTTTATTGGTTATCACAGCAAGGGTGGCAGTGAGCGTAACCCACTAGCCCACACGCTTTGCACATACGCAGATGTCAAAATTAATGGCGAATATGCGAGCGAATTTCTGATCAATACGTATGCAGCAGCGTTACACGATGTGCCCGTGTCCTTCGTAAGTGGGGATGTGGGGTTGACAGAAGAGATTCAGGCGATAAATGAACACATTGTCACGTTTGCTACAAAGGAAGGCATCGGCAATGCGACGATTAGTGTCAGTCCACAACTAACCATAATGGAAACCAAGCGACTGGTAGAGTCTTCTATGAAGATCCCTCGTGCCGCATTACAGGTAACGTTGCCAGAACACTTTATGGTAGAGATTATTTATCGTGACCATACAAGAGCCTATCGCAATTCATTTTATCCAAATGCCAAATTCAAACCACATAATACCGTGGAGTTCTTGACCCATGATTTTTATGAGGTGCTGCGTGTCCTGCAATTTTTAACATGATGGAAAGGTCTAGTGGGAGCTTTTACATCAAGTGAGGATTTTATTTCTTGAAAGGTGAGAAGTGATCCATTTGGTGAGGGACCCGCTCATGAAAGTGTGAGAAGTGATCAAAAAAGTGGTGTACCCGCTCACAAAGACAGGAGAAGTGATCAAAAGGTTGAGAGACCCGCTCATAATCACGTGAAAAGTGATCAAAAAATCGAAGAACCCGCTCACATATAGCTGAAAAGCGCTTAATCAAGTATAACCCCACATAAACGGATAATTAAAAAGCAGTGGGACACGCTGTCTGAGTGGTTTGATAGTTGATAGAACCGACAATTTAATCTCATAACCGTGACAACGAGTATGTACCGTTGTTCATTTCATCGATAGATGGTCGAATTAGACAGACCTAGCTTATGTTTGAATGATCCTAGGGAAGGTGCAATCCATCCTACCAATAGGATTTTCATTATAAAAAGATGACTAGGGGGATGCTTGTGAGAAAATATTGGTTGCTGTTCGTATGTCTGGTCGTATTATTTTGTGTAGCCTGTAATGACAAGTCAGCGAGTGAAAAAGCATCAGAATATCGAGTGGTGTATTCAGGGGAAATTAAAACGTTAAATTATTTAAAGACGTCAGAAACAAATGAATTTGCGGTGGCTGCGAATATGGTGGATGGGCTCATTGAATATGACAGCTATGGGGTGGTCCAGCCAGGATTAGCGAAAGAGTGGTCCTCGAATGAGGATGCTACGGTGTGGACATTCAAATTGCGTGATGACGCAAAATGGGTAACACATGAGGGCAAGGAATATGCAGCTGTTGTAGCACAAGACTTTGTGGATGGCTTACACTATGTGCTTGATGCTAAAAATGAATCATCGACAGCTTGGATTGCGACGGTGGTGAAAAATGGGGAAGCTTTCTATAATGGCGAGATGAACGATTTCAAGGAAGTAGGCATAAAGGCGCTAGATGAACATACAGTAGAATATACTTTAGAGGCGCCGACACCCTATTTTCTTTCTATGTTGAATTATGTTTGTTTCTTCCCTGTAAATGGCAAGTTCATTGCGGAAAAAGGAGAGGATTTTGGCACAACACGTGAAAACTTCCTCTATAACGGTGCCTATATTTTAGATAAATTTGAGCCACAAAATGAACGCGTTCTTGTGAAAAATGAAACGTACTGGGATAAAGACAAGGTGCTGATTGATCGTATTCGCTATAAATACAATAAAGAAGCGGCAACTGTGGCGCCTGAGCTGTTTTTACGTGGCGAAATCGATTCGGCTAGTATCCCTACCTCTATCATTGATGAATGGTTTAAAGATGAAAAGAAAAAATCTCAGGTTCGTCAAACACAAAATAACTTCTATACCTACTTTTATGCACTCAACTTCAACCCACAGTTTGACGCACAATACGAGCCTGATAACTGGAAAATCGCCGTCAATAATAAAGATTTCCGCAAATCCTTATTCCATGCGCTTGATCGTGTGTCCGCGATGCTAACGGTTGAATCATATAATCCAGCAGATTTGTTGAGCAATACCATTACACCAAAAAACTTTGTTGATGTGGAAGGCGTGGATTATACACAACTAGCACCACTTACATCCATTTCCAATGAGGATTCCTTCAATAAAGAGCTGGCCCTGGAGTATAAAGAAAAAGCAAAAACCGCATTAGCGGGTAAAGCTACATTCCCTGTGAAAGTATTAATGCCTTATAACGCTGGTATGCCGGATTGGGCTAATCGCTCTCAAGTAGTCGAGCAGCAAATGGAAAAACTACTAGGGACAGATTATGTCGACATTATTGTAGAGGCTGGTCCATCCACAGGCTTCTTATCAGAGGTACGTCGTCCAGGTAAATTTGCACTCTTAGAGGCGAACTGGGGTCCTGACTTTGCAGATCCATCTACGTATACAGATCCTTTCACAGTAGATGGTACTTACAATAAACCAGAATTAGCAGAGGGCTATAAAGAGGCGAATGGTAAAACAACTTATCAAAATCTTGTGGATCAAGCGAAAGAAACAATTGACACAGCCAAACGCTATGAGTTATTTGCGAAGGCAGAAGCATTTTTAATTGATGAAGCCTTTGTTATTCCATATTCAGTTGGTGGAAGTGGCTATATGGCATCTAAATTAAATCCATTCGAGGCGCAATATTCGCCATTTGGTGTAACGGCAGAGAAATTTAAAGGCCAGCAGGTGTTAGAAAAGCCGATGAGTAATGAAGAATTTAAAAAAGCGCTTGCCGAATGGGAGCAAGAACGTGCGGAAGCACTAGCCAATGCTGAAAAGTAGTAGAATTTCGTAGATGAAAAGGAGATACCGAAAAGAATAGTCGGCATCTCCTTTCGTCTTTTTGACAAAGGAGGATGGCGCGATGTTGCAGTATATAGGAAAACGACTCTTACAATCTGTTTTAACCCTTTTTATTATCATCACCATTGTCTTTTCATTATTACGGCTAATGCCAGAGGAAGGCTATTTAGGAGCGGCAGCCGATAAAATGTCACCTGCTCAGCAGGAAATTTACTTAACAAATCTAGGCTTGCGAGACCCAATGCTCGTCCAACTGGGGAATTTTTACAAGAATTTAATGCAGGGGGATTTGGGCAAATCAGTGACTTATCGTACCGATGTCCCAGTAGTGACGATTATTGCAGATAAAATCACGTATTCTCTGCTCTTTGGTTTAGGAGCCGTCGCTTTATCACTCCTGATTGGTGTGCCGTTAGGAATAATGATGGCCTATCGTAAGGGACGTTGGTTGGATCGACTTGGGACAGGCTACATCGTATTTGTTGTTGCAGTCCCAGCAGCCGTTTATTACTTAGTTATTCAAATGTATATTACAGAACTCTTTCAATTACCGATGCTGTTTGATGAATACAGGCCGGTTACTTGGATTCTTCCACTTACGTCAATGGCATTGGCTCCAACTGCCTCCTACGCGATGTGGATGCGACGCTATATGGTGGATGAACTGAACAAGGACTATATTAAGCTAGCTAGGGCAAAGGGCGTAAAGGAGCGGACATTGATGTTCAAGCATGTATTACGTAATGCCTTTATTCCCATGGCACAATATTTACCTGCAACGATTCTGTTTACGATAACAGGCTCGATCTATATAGAGTCGTTGTATTCCATTCCGGGGATGGGGGGCTTACTTGTGGATGCTATTCAGCGACAGGATAATACGATTGTGCAAGGCCTAGTGTTAGTGTTCTCTTCCCTGGGTATCATTGGTCTTGTTTTGGGGGATATTGCCATGGCACTTGTCGACCCTCGTATTAAATTAGGCAAGGGAGGGGGTGTGCGTTAATGGGGATGTATACAGATGAAATCAATAATATTTCAAATAAATCGCGTGAAACCTTGTTTGAATTTGCTGAAGTAGATGCAAGGCAGGCGGAGGAAACGGGCTATTCAAATTATTCTTATTGGCGGTCTACATGGCAATCCTTTTTGAAAAATCGACTGGCCGTTTTTTTATTAGTTGGGGTGATCATCATTGTTGGCTTTACGATTCTACAACCCTATTTACCAGCGCAAAAATCACCAACTAAAATTTACTTGGATGAACAAACGGGGATGCAGGCACGTAATATGGTACCTAATGCAGAATTTTGGTTTGGTACGAATTCAATTGGTCAGGATTTATGGTCTCGTATTTGGGCAGGCACACGGACATCCCTCTTTATCGGCTGTGTTGTAGCTTTAGTGGAGGCAGTTGTGGGGATTACAATCGGTACGCTGTGGGGCTTTTCAAGGAAATTAGAAGCGCCTATAACACAGCTTTATAATGTTGTCGATAATATCCCCACGACCATTGTGCTCATTTTAATGTCCTATATCTTACGGCCAAGTATTTCAACAATTATTATTGCTATGTGTATTACGGGGTGGGTGGAAATGGCGAGGTTTATCCGCAATCAAATTGTTATTTTGCGTGACCGCGAATACAATCTAGCCTCAAAGTGCTTAGGCACACCTGATTATCGTATTATCCTAAAAAATCTATTACCTTATTTAATTTCTGTCATTATGCTACGCATGAGCTTAGCGATACCCTTTGCAATTGGGGCCGAAGTCTTTTTAACGTATATCGGCTTAGGGCTTCCGATCAGTGAGCCATCCTTAGGAAATTTAATTAATGAAGGACGTGTCCTTATGATGTCACCAGATCTACGTTATCAGCTTATTTTCCCAAGTATTGTACTAAGCGTTATTACGATCGCATTTTATATTATTGGTAATTCCTTTGCAGATGCAGCAGATCCGAAAAACCATGTATAAGGAGAGGAAGCGAGTGACATTGAAAAAATCACGCATATTAGGCATTCAAAATTTAGTGATTCAGTTTACGCTACGTGGTCGAGTTTTAACAGCGATTCGCGATATTTCACTCGACCTCTACAAGGGAGAAAGTTTAGCCATTGTGGGCGAATCAGGTTCGGGTAAATCCGTGCTGATGAAATCCATTATGGGCTTGCTTGATAAAAATGGTCGCATTAAGCAGGGACAAATTATTTACAATGCACAGGATTTAGGCAAGTTCACAACAGAGCAAGAATGGCTAGGGATTCGTGGCAAGGAAATAGCGATGGTGACACAGGATCCGATGACATCGTTAAACCCGCTCAAAACCATTGGAAAGCAAATTGAAGAATGTGTGGTTATGCATCAGGGCTTAAGAGGCAAAGAAGCCTATGCGGAAACACTAAAGCTGTTAACAGATGTCGGCATTACCGATGTGCAAAAGCGCTATAAGCAATACCCACATGAATTTTCAGGAGGGATGCGCCAACGCATCGTTATTGCGATTGCGATTGCCTGTAAGCCGAATATTTTAATATGTGATGAGCCAACGACAGCTTTGGATGTAACCATTCAGGCACAAATTTTACAGCTCTTAAAAAGTCTTCAGCAAAAATACGACTTAACAATCGTCTATATTACGCATGATTTAGGTGTAGTCGCAAAAGTGGCTGACCGTATTGCCGTAATGTACGCGGGCGATGTCATCGAGGTTGGGGAAACACATGAAATTTTCTTTCATAGCAGGCATCCTTATACGTGGGCGCTGATTTCCTCCTTACCACAGCTTGGCTCAAAGGGAGAACAATTGTATTCCATTAAGGGCACGCCTCCTAATCTATTTCAAGAAATCAAAGGTGATGGTTTTGCGCCACGCAATCCATATGCACTAAAAATTGACTTTATCGAGCGACCTCCTTTTTTTCAGGTCAGTGATACTCATTATGCGCGAACATGGTTGTTAGATCCACTGGCGCCAAAGGTAGAGCCTCCAGCAGCCTTACAAGCATTTTTTGCAGAGGGGAGGCAGTATGCGAATGACTGATAAAGAGGTGCTTGTAGAAGTAAAAAATTTATCTGTTGTTTTTGGCAAAGGAAAAAATAAGTTTACAGCCATTGATGATGTCAGCTTTCAAATTTTTAAAGGCGAAACATTTGGCATTGTAGGTGAATCAGGCTCAGGGAAGACAACGATTGGTCGAGCGATTATGCGCATCAATGAGGTCACAGAGGGACAAATTTTGTACCATGGCAAAAGTATTCAGGGGAAAATACCTAAAGATTGGGATAGAGAAATTACGCAAAAAATCCAAATGATATTCCAGGACCCTATGGCATCTTTAAATGAACGAGCAAAAGTAGATTATATTGTCTCAGAGGGCTTATACCCTTCGAAAAAATATAAAGATGAGGCAGATCGACAACAAAAGGTGCGCGATGCGTTATTGAACGTTGGGCTACTTCCAGAGTTCTCAAGCCGCTTTCCGCATGAGTTTTCAGGAGGTCAACGCCAACGTATTGGTATTGCTCGGGCTTTAGTGATGGAGCCTGAATTTATTATTGCAGATGAGCCAATATCTGCCTTGGACGTGTCCATTCGAGCGCAAGTATTAAATTTATTAGCAAGCCTTCAACAGCAAAATCATTTAACGTTTTTATTTATTGCCCATGATTTATCGATTGTCCGTTTTATTACGGATCGTACGGCGGTCATTTATAAGGGGAAAATTGTGGAGCTAGCGGAAACAGAAAAGCTTTTTGCTCATCCGCTGCATCCTTACACAAGGGCTTTGTTATCAGCAGTACCAGAGCCAAATCCCTATAAGGAGCGGGAGAAAGTTGTAGAAGTGTATGATCCGTCACAGCATCGTTATGATGAGAACCCCCCCTCATTTGTTGAAATAGAGGAAGGTCATTTTATTTTAGCTAATGAAGAGGAACTTGCCGAGTATCGTACTTCACTGAAAAGGGAGGAAAAGATATGATTTGTCCAAAGGCATTGAAAAAGGGTGACACAATTGGTCTTATTAGTGCTTCTGGAGCAACGCCACCCGAAAAGCTGCAACCTGCTATTGCTAGTATCGAAAAGCTAGGGCTCAATGTAGTCGTTGGGGAGACCTGTCACGCAAGACATGGCTATTTAGCAGGCACAGATGATTTACGGGTAGCAGATGTTCATCGTATGTTTGGTGATCCAATGATTGATGGCATTTTTTGTATACGTGGGGGTTATGGTGCGACGAAAATTCTAGCCCAATTAGACTTTGATTTGATAAGTGCCAATCCAAAAGTATTTGCTGGCTATAGTGATGTGACCGCTCTACATATAGCTTTTAATCAGCTATGTGGCTTTGTAACCTATCATACGCCGATGCCATCCACAGAATTTATTAGACAGGAGATGGATGACTATACTTGGCAGTCGTTCATTCAGCTGATTATGGAGAATGAAAGAAAGGCGTACTACTTAAAAAATCCTTCTCACCAGCCTATGTCCACACTGGTTCCTGGGAGCGCTTCAGGTCAACTCATCGGTGGCAACTTAACATTAGTGACAGCTTCACTAGGCACACCCTATGAAATTGATACACGAGGTAAGATTCTGTTTTTAGAAGATATCGATGAAACGGAGCAACGGGTGGATCGTATGCTGACACAATTAAAACTGGCAGGAAAGCTAGATGATGTGGCAGGCATTTTATTGGGCGCTTGGACAAATTGCGAACCTGAAAATCCCGAGCAGCCAGCACACAGCTTATCATTACAAACTATTTTTCAAGAAATTCTAATGCCTTTAGGGAAGCCTATTATTGCTGATTTGGCATGTGGTCATTGTTTACCAACGATGTCGCTTCCTTTAGGAAGAACCATCAAGATGGATGCGGACAATCAGCGTATCCATGTAGTTGGATAGGTGGTCTATGGAGCAGAGAATTACGACACTTATTCAAGAATCGCCCTACAAGGTACATTTGTTTATTAAAAATCTAACAACGAATCAGTTACTCATTGGTCATCAGCTAGAGGCTTCATTTTCAAGTGCTAGTTTAATCAAAGTGCCGATCCTGTTAGCCTTGCTCTCACATATAGAGAAAAACAAATTATCACTTGATTCTACGCTTATGATTTCACCAGCTGATTGGGTGGATTTTAGTGTGATTAGTGAACAAAGGCTTACACAAAGCACTTTCTATGATCTGCTAGTGTGGATGATTATTACAAGCGATAATACAGCCACGAACGTCTTAATCAATGTAGTTGGCATGGCATATTTGAATGCCTATTTTCAGCATATCGGTTTACAGGATACATTGCTACAGCGAAAAATGATGGATGTGGATCGGCTAGCAAAGGGCGTAGATAATCGCACATCAGCAAGGGATATGGCGCATCTTTATACACGTATCTATCAGCAAGAGCTTTTATCGCCTCCTTACAATAAGCTAGTCATTGATATTTTAAGCCGTCAGCGTGTACATGACTCCCTAAAGCGTTATCTAATAGATGATGTGAGGCTGGCACATAAAACAGGCGGACTAGATACCATCGATCATGATGTAGGGATATTTTACACGAATGCAGTCGATTATAGTATGGGTGTTTTTATAACAAATGTAACGGACAATGATCAGGCGCGCCAACTCATTGGTCGTCTATCGAAAGTTGTCTATGACCAGCTAGTGAAGCGGAAGGGGGAGAAGGATGAAGGCTATCGTTACAGCCATGATTGCTAGCCTGCATGCCATGCCAGATAAAGCTTCTGAATTAGTCGATGAAGTGCTTTATGGGATGACCGTCGAGATCATCAGGGATGTCAATGACGCATGGGTTTCTATTCGAACGGCCTATCGTTACGAGGGGTATTGTCAGAAGGCAGATTTACTACAAGAGGAGGCTCTTGCGTCTACATGGCAACAAGAGGCACAGTATGTAATCTGTCAAAGCTTTGCAGATGTTTTGCAGCAGCCACGTATTCAAAGTACAAAGCTGCTAACGCTTGTTAGAGGCTCTTCCATTCGTGTCATGTCAGACGATGCAGTACCTGAAGAATGGTCAGCCGTACAGCTAGTGGCAGGGCAAATAGGGTACGTTCGAACAAAATGGCTACAGCCTAAAATAACAGTACAGTCATTATCAGAGAAGCAGTTCCGAGAAAATGTGGTGGACACAGCGCTTAGCTATTTAACGGCTCCTTATCGATGGGGTGGCAAATCGCCAGTAGGTATTGATTGCTCTGGTCTATGTTCGATGGCCTATATGTTAAACGGTGTCTATATTTATCGTGATGCCCGAATAGTAGAGGGCTTCCCTATCGTTAACATAGACCAAGACCAAATGCAGATGGGTGATTTAATCTATTTTCCAGGCCATATTGCTTTATACATGGGCGATGATTTGTATGTCCATTCATCGTTAGGTGGGAATGAAGTAACGATTAATAGTTTAGATGCCAAACATCCCCTCTATCGACAGGATTTAGCCACGACCATACTAGCAGTAGGTACTTTATATAACTCACAGAAGGACTAGTTAAGCTTTTTTAAAGGTCAGTCCCATTTTGAGGATGATAAATGTACTGAGATGGACCAGTACTAACACGATGAACTGCCATAGCCCAATTAAAAATGTACTCATGCATAAATCAAAGACTGCTTCACCTGGAGGCATATCTGGATAGGGCTCTAGTTGCCCGTAATGCCACACAAAATAACAGGCTATAGAAGTGGCCTGTCCGGCATAGATAAAGCTCCAATGGATAGAAGCTGCTACTCTTGGCCAACTACAACATAGTAAGAGGTTCGATAAAATAATAAGAGTGGGCAAAATAATAAGATAAAAGGAACCCTCTGCTATTTTTGTTATGAAATATAGGTTGTAGCTAAGCTGAATCAATGGCAATAGCACAAGGTTAACGGCGAGAAGACTGAGCAATTGTGTACGCTTCACTGTGTTCCTATCCTTTCCGTATTTTTACACTAAGACGTTTTGACAAACGAATTAGTTTCATGA
This sequence comes from Lysinibacillus sp. K60, assembly GCF_019731275.1. Classification (NCBI taxonomy): domain Bacteria; kingdom Bacillati; phylum Bacillota; class Bacilli; order Caryophanales; family Bacillaceae; genus Lysinibacillus; species Lysinibacillus sp. K60. The sequence continues at coordinate 546,480 of NZ_JAASJR010000003.1, forward strand.
GAAAAAACGTCCATACTCCTAGATGAGTCATGGACGTTTTGTGTTAATAATGATAAATATTGAGTTGCTGGCCTGCTTCAAGTCGTTCTGTTCGAAGCTGATTCCATTGCTTAAGTGATGTCACTTTCACATTATAGGCTTCGGCAATCTTCATAAGTGAATCGCCATCAGCCACCGTGATGGTTTTCTTATCTTTTACAGGACTATCATATTGTTGAAGGTCATATTTTGCGATCAATGTATTTAATTTTTCATTGTAAGCCGAATCAGTTGCATAGGAGCCTGTTAAAAACTTGGTCGCATCTGTATAGGTAGTTGTGTTGCTTTTGAAAACGCCTGCGTAAAAATCTTTATTCCATGAAACGCCATTACGCATTAATTTTACATAATCCTGCATGGATGCTTCATAGGAAGGGTATTTGCGGAAGTCAGCCATGATGGTAGAAAGGTTGCCTGACCCATCATCCTCTGTGGTTTCGAGTGTGACGGAATTATTTTGGTAGCTACCTTTCATTCCAAAAAGATTATAATTAGGGGCAGAGCCAAGTCCACTTTGCCCATGCTCACTTTCTAGAATCGCCTGGGCTATCATCACGGATGCATATAAGTCATTGTCAGCACCAAGATCTCGTGCGGTCTCTGCAATCTCACCGATAAACTCTTCCACACTTGGACGATCATCAATAACCACAGACTCTTCTCTTTCAGTCGTATTAAATAACTGTGTCACCATATAAAACGAAATACAAATAACGACAACGGCAATCATAAGTCCTTTAAAAAAGTTTAGCACGTATTTCATTGTAGCTGGATGTTGGTCGTGACCACATCTCCCTCCCTTCTATTAAAAGTTTAGCTATCTCTCATTATTACAGAGAGTGAAAGAGATGTATAGTTGAATAGACTTCATCATTCATAGAACGTTTCTTGCCTTAATTAGTTCCTAAATCTATCTTAAAATTCTGAGACATAAATTGTTTGAATCTCTCAAAATATCGCTCGGACGCTTCCCATTGAATCGTGTTTAAATAAGATAGCTCTTGTCGACCAAAAACGTTAGGAGGCTGATAGTGGCGAGCAACATAGGATTGATTTTCGAGCGTATAAAAATAATACGCTTCATCAGGCGTCATAATTTCAATGCGAGCATGTATCCTATCGCCTTCATCATCCAAATAGGTTTGACGGAAGCTATAGCATTTGGAACCATCCCACAATCCATCATGTTCATCGTCTAAATCCAGAACCGCAGGATGCTGAAGAATTTGTTGTACATCTCGCACCTCGATACTGTGCAAGTAAAGTTCTGCTACATTGATGCAGGTTAACAACATCAGCCAGTGCTGTTGTAAATCCACTAAATCCTCCTGGGAAGATGCTGTAATATCCCACCATTCAGCTTCTTCATCTAGTGCTTTTGTCAAGAGAGAGACGGATTGATCCTCATTAAGCCAAATAAAATAATGACACTGCGAGGTCAATATATAAATACTATCATTGCGTACATCTCCATCAGCATTGGTATGTGCGCGTTGGATCATAAAATAAACATCCTGTTCCGTCAAATCGAAAGAAGGTTTGTCAGGTGTCATCAGAATACACGAAGTCAGTTTCAGTATGTTTTCCGCATTGATCGAATGGTGCGTGAAATAAATAGGAGCTGCTATTGTCCTTTGAGGAACGCTTGTAAATTGAGTGAGTGCAGAACGCCCTTGTTTTAGAATTTCCACGAGTGAAGTGAAGGAAAAGCCGATGTCATCCTCATCCTCAGGTAAAAATATCTCGTCTACTAATACATCTTCAATACGGATAGGGAGCTCCTGAAAAACGCCATCTCCGTGCCATATATTTACGATACAAGGAATCGACTTCTGACCCTTTACGTTGATGCGATACTCATCATCCTGAACCAATATTGCTGCCTGAAGATTGCCATTAACGATCGTTTCGCCATGGTTGTAGGAGCCACATAATATATTCTCGACTGTCAGATGCCCGTGCACATAGATTTCCTGACCACCTACAGCTATATTTTTAGCGAGTACATTGCCCATCACTATCAGTCCAATTGCCCCATCTGTCTCTAAATTATAGAGGGTGTCTACGGTTAGATGACCATTGATGAAAATGAGAATGGTCTTGTCCTGTTGTGGGAATGGCATATCCCAGTCCAAATCAAGAGAGGGAAGTGTTAAATCCCCCTCATAGTACGCTACTAGATCATCTTCACTAAAATCCTTGTAAAACTTTGCCCACCAAGAGTCTGCTGGAAACCTTTTTGCTAGTTGTGAAATCGCCAAAAACTGAAAGCCATTATGCATAGGTCACGACCTCTCTACTACAATTTTTATTATTTTCTCACAGCTAGTAATTGGCAGTCAATTTCATAGAATGGTAGAGACAAGAATAATTTCTTAGAAAATGGTATTATTAACCTTTAAAACAATAAGTTGAAAGGGCGTTTTGATTGAATACGATTTTTAATGTGACACAAAAACAACTATATGATTTTCTACTGAATGTAGCGACAATAAGACCAGTTTTTATTTGGGGAGCACCTGGCATTGGGAAATCAGCGATTGTTGAAAACTTTGCTAGTGAATTAGGGCTACATTGTGTATCGTTATTGGGCAGTCAGCTAGCACCTGAGGATATTATTGGTGTTCCGCAGATTAAGGATGGCTACAGTGTTTTTTGTCCACCCAAAATGATTGCACGCGATGAACCTTATTGCCTTTTTTTAGATGAATTAAATGCTTGCTCACAGGAAGTACAAAAAGCGTTTTATAGTCTTATTCATGAACGCAGGATTGGAGAGTTTACATTGCCAGAGGGTACGATTGTTATTGGTGCAGGAAATCGGGCTCAGGATAACGCGATTGTTAAGCCGATGTCCTCCGCATTAATCAATCGGATGGTCCATGTTCAGCTTAGGGCATCGCACAAAGATTGGCTTGAATGGGCCTATACACATGAAATACATCCATATGTGATTGAGTATATTCAAATGCGTCCCGATCATTTATGGAGCGAACCTCCGAAAACAGAAGAACCCTTCTCCACGCCTCGTTCATGGCATATGTTAAGTGATTGTTTGTATGCATATGGCAATAGCTTACAAGAACAAACAATTGATCTATTAGCAAGTAGCTGCCTATCCGCGCATACTGCCAGTCAATTTAAAGCCTTTATCAAGCAAGTGCAGAGTAAATATGATCTTGCTAAAATTATTCATGGAGAATTACGTTGGCCCGATCAACCTGATGAAAGAGATTTGCTTTATTTCATGGCACAATCCTTCCGTGCTCAGTTACTGAAGGAGCTTCCGAACGAGCATACGACATTGAAGGGCAATCAACGGCAATTAGCCTTTCGAGCCAAAGACTTGATCAAGGACCTATCATCCATTAGCTTAGAAATTGCACAGATGGTTGTATCAGAGCAAAAGGGTGAAGCATTACCTGCCTGGTTTATGCTGGAGGTTATCCGAGATTTACCTCGTTTAGTAGCCAAAAAGGAAGGGTAGCTTATGGCCAAAAAGAAGAAAGCATCACAACAGGAGCATAAAAATGAGAAAGCTATCGCACGTGGGCATGACATTGTCTGTACACATCCCCTTTTCGAGGCGTTGTGTCATGCTGTTTACATGCAGTACGAAAGTATGCCTCAAAAGGATTGGGCTTACGTTACAAGCGCAGGTGTTATTTATGTGAATCAGGATAAAAAAGGTCAGCCAAATGAATGGGCATATGTGATAGCGCATTGCTTGCTACACCTTGGCTTACATCATCATCAACCAAAAGAGCAGCAGGAGCTGTGGAATATTGCCTGTGACTGCTATATAACAAAATTTTTAGCAGAGCTAAAATTTGGTCAAGCACCAAAGGAAATGAGTAATCCTCTTTTTGAGGCCATTAGCTCTGAGGAAAAATTATATGAAAGATTATTACGGGAAGGTGTACCAGATGATTTGAAAGGCTATAGTACAATGCCAGGCCAAGTGGACTTTGTGATTTCACAAAATCAAACAGGCTATCTTTATCGAGGGAACAGTGATTTCGCTGCATTATTTGCAGAAGGTTTATCGAAAGCCGTGCAAAGTGCCATTCGAGTAGCGGGTGGGGTAGAAAACACATTGGGAGGCACAACGAGGGTAACACAAGCACAACGCGCAAAGGCTTGGTTTATGAGCTCCTATCCCTTATTTGGTGCTTTGGCAGCAGATTTTACAATAATTGAAGACCCACTTATTTGTACAAGAATGGATATCTCGGTCGCAGCCATTGCAGTGGAAACAAAGGAGATTTATTTGAATACGGCTGTGGGAATGACCGATGAGGAAATGCGATTTCTAATGGCACACGAATTGCTGCATGCGGGTTTAAGCCATGCTACCCGCAGACAAGGGCGTGATCCCTACTTATGGAATGTTGCTTGTGATTATGTTATCAATGGCTGGCTCATCGATATGCAAATCGGCGAGATGCCAGCATTTGGCGGGCTATATGATCCAGCATTAAAAGGATTTTCAGCAGAATCTATTTATGATCGTATTGTTACAGATATTAGGATGTATCGCAAATTAAGAACCTTTCGAGGGCAGGGCATAGGCGATATGATCGAAACGAATCCACCAGATTTTTGGGAAGGCAAGGTAGGGGTGGATTTAGATGCTTTTTATAGAAGGGCATTGAGTCAAGGGTTAAGCTATCATTTGACCCAAGAGAGAGGATATCTGCCACAAGGGCTCATTGAGGAAATTCGTAGCCTAGCACAGCCTCCTATTGCCTGGGATGTGGCATTAGCCAAATGGTTTGATCGGATGTTTCAACCGATAGAGAAAGTTAGAACATATACCCGCCCCAGTAGAAGGCAAGCATCGACACCTGATATAGCTAGACCAAGATGGATTCATCAAAGCGGTGAGGAAGATGGACGAACTTTCGCAGTCCTTATTGATACATCAGGCTCCATGGACCGTCTCTTACTAGGAAAAGCACTCGGCACAATAGCGAGCTATAGCATCGCTAGAGATGTCCCCTTTGTTCGCGTTATATTTTGTGATGCTGTTGCCTATGATGCGGGCTATCTAGCACCTGAAGAACTATTAACGAAAGTGAAAGTAAGAGGTAGAGGAGGCACAGTGTTACAGCCTGGTATACAGCTACTTGAAGCAGCACAGGATTTTCCCAAGGATGGTCCTATTCTGATTATTACAGATGGACAATGTGATCGTTTAGCCATTAAAAGACAGCATGCCTTCGTACTACCACAGGGGGCCAAGCTACCGTTTGTGCCTAAAGGCGAAGTATTTAGAATGAAATAGTTTCATCTATCTACAAATGTTTGAAATAATTTTTGTTGGTGAAATATAAAAAGTGAACGCATTTCATGAGCACATTTTAAAGGAGATGACAGATGATTACATTTGACAATGTCTCAAAACAATATGATAACAACCAAATAGCTGTCAAAGCGCTAAATGTAGAAATTAAAAAGGGTGAATTCTTTGTTATTATTGGCCCTAGTGGATGTGGCAAAACTACTTTGTTGAAGATGATTAATCGATTAATCCCCCTAACAGCAGGCACCATCTGGATCAATGATAAAAGGATTAGCGATTATAATATCCATGAGCTACGTTGGAGTATTGGCTATGTACTACAGCAAATCGCCCTATTTCCGCATATGACAATAGAGGAAAATATTGCGGTTGTACCAGAACTGAAGAAATGGAGTAAAACGAAAATCCATCAACGTGTAGACGAACTATTAGCGTTGGTGGGGCTGGAGCCAGCGAAATATCGTCAGCGGAAGCCAAAGGAGCTGTCAGGAGGCGAACAGCAAAGGGTTGGCGTTGTTCGTGCCTTGGCAGCTGACCCAGAAATTATTTTAATGGATGAGCCATTTAGTGCGCTAGACCCTATTAGTCGCTCCAAACTACAGGATGATCTACTAGAGATGCAGCGTACCATCCAGAAAACCATTGTATTTGTATCACATGATATGCAGGAAGCACTGAAATTAGGAGATCGTCTCTGTATTATGAAAGATGGTGAAATTGTTCAGATAGGCACTCCACAACAATTGCTACAAAATCCGGTAAATGATTTTGTCCAACAGTTTATTGGAGGTAAGCAGACGGATCAATTGTTTACGATCCATGATGTGATACAGCCAATCACAGTGACAAACGACTTTGGGCATGCTATTCCTGTTGATGCCCCATTTCCGATGATTCTTGAAAAATTAGCCGAGCATGACTTGTTAGGTGTCGAAGAGAATGGCAAACTCATAGGTATGGTGACAAGAGCTTCCACGCTTCGTTATTTAGCAGCGGATTCTAAGAAAAGAGGGCATGGGCATGGTGGCTAATGTGATAGATGTATTTCAGGAACGGAAGGCACAGCTGCTGGCTGCATTACTAGAGCATATCCAAATCTCTTTTATTGCGCTATTTTTTGCTGTCCTCATCGCTATTCCCCTAGGTATCTATTTAACCAATAAAAAGAAAATAGCCGAGAGTATTATTGGAATTAGTGCTGTGCTGCAAACGATTCCTTCCTTAGCGTTGCTCGGCTTATTAATTCCTTTATTCGGTATTGGGAAAGTTCCCGCAATTATTGCGTTAGTTGTCTATGCGCTGTTGCCTATTCTACGAAACACCTACACGGGCATCAATGAGGTTGACCCATCACTGAAAGAAGCGGCATTAGCTATGGGAATGAATCGATCAAAGCGTTTAGTAAAGGTAGAGCTACCACTTGCTATGCCTGTTATGATGGCTGGTATTCGCACAGCAATGGTGCTGATTGTGGGGACAGCAACATTAGCCGCTTTAATTGGTGCAGGAGGCTTAGGAGATATTATATTACTTGGGATTGACCGAAATAACACGGCACTCATTCTTATAGGAGCCATTCCCGCCGCTATTTTAGCCCTGATTTTTGATGTGGCGCTTAAAAAATTAGAATCTCTGTCCTTTAAAAAAACCATAACGACATTAAGTCTCATTAGTTTAGTGGCACTGGTAATGATTTTCTTCCCGCTTCTAAGCAGTAAACAGCAAGATGAAATTGTCATTGCAGGAAAGCTTGGTGCGGAGCCTGAGATTCTCATCAATATGTATAAATTATTAATTGAGCAGGAGACCGATTTAACGGTGACATTAAAGCCAGGGCTTGGTAAAACTTCATTTGTATTCAATGCATTGAAATCGGGCAGTATTGATATTTATCCTGAATTTACAGGCACCGCCATTTCGGAGTTTTTAAAGGAAGAAGCCATTAATAATAACCAAGAGGATGTCTATCTTCAGGCAAAAGAGGGGATGCAGAAGCAATTCGATATGGTCATGCTGAGTCCTATGAGCTATAACAATACGTATGCACTCGCTGTATCAGAGGAACTGGCTGAGAGCTATCAACTGCAAAAAATCTCTGACCTCAAACCAATAGAGCAGAAGGTGAAAGCAGGCTTTACATTAGAATTTAATGACCGTGAGGATGGCTATGTGGGCATACAAAAACGCTATGGAATAGCCTTTACTACACTTGCAACGATGGAGCCCAAGCTTCGCTATCAGGCAATACAATCAGGTGATATTAATTTGCTCGATGCTTATTCAACGGATAGTGAAATTCGTCAATACAAGCTACGTGTATTGGAGGACGATCAAGCATTATTCCCACCATACCAGGGAGCGCCTTTACTAAGGAAAGAAACGCTGACTGACTATCCAGAGATTGGAGAAGCGTTAAATCAACTAGCTGATCACATTACAGATGATGAAATGCGAGAAATGAATTATCAGGTGAATGTAGAAGGAAAGCTTGCAGCAGAAGTAGCAAAAGAATATTTAGTAAAAATAGGATTACTAAAATAAACCCTCTAAACTTTAGAGGGTTTATTTTTATCAATAATTTATTAATGATAAACATTAAGAAATTATTGATAGAGATAAAAGGGGATGTATAATAGAGAGAAGGGAGGGAGAGGTTGATAATGGGGCAAACAATTCAAAGTAAAGAATTTCGATGGATGACAAAGGGGCTTCGTACCGCTTTTACCATCATCATGGTGATGATGATTTTTGCCTTGACGATGCTCGCGATTTTTATGGTGGGAGCAATGGTGGTATCAGAGCAACAAGTGAATCATTTATTAACAAAGGGCAGTGTGATCGCTACCGTTCAGTTAGAGGGGTTTGAAATGAAGCTGGCAGACCATGTGACAAGGGACATTCACTATTCAAAAAAAGATGTCATGACCTTTCTATTTATTGCTACAATATACATAGCTATTTTATTAATGATTATTGTACAAGTAAGGAATATTTTAAGTAATTTATCAAAAGGTATTGTATTTTCACTCGCTAATAGTAAAAAAATGGAGAGAATTGCCTACTGTGTGATTGTATTGAGCTTGACAGTGAATGCATTTCGTACATATACCGTCTATCTGATTATGCAACAATTTCAATTGGAGTCCCGATTTGTAGAGACGGGTTTGATCAAGGGGATTAGCTATCATTTTACAGGCATTCACTGGACTCTTTTACTATGTGGTGTGGTGATTTGGATCTTTGCACGTATTTTCCGATACGGTGCATTCCTTCAGGATGAATATGATGCAACAGCTTAGGAAGTGAAAACATGACCATAATTATTCGATTAGATCGTATGCTAGCGGATCGTAAAATGCAGCTGAGTGAACTTGCAGAGAGGGTGGATGTATCGATTGTCAATCTCTCTAATTTAAAAACAGGCAAGGTAAGAGCCGTACGTTTTTCTACATTAAATGCCATTTGTAAAGCTTTGGGCTGCCAGCCAGGAGACATATTGGAATATGTAGAGGAAGAAGATGACATCTAGAAGCAAAGCAGAAAGGATTTTTTGAATGACGGCTTTTAGTTTTTTAATTCTGGCTATCATAGCAGAGGTTTTTGCCAGTTCCATGCTCAAACGTACTGAGGGCTTCACACGAATAGGACCATCAATCGGCGTAGTAGTAGGCTATGGAGCGGCGTTTTATTGTTTAGCCTTAACATTAAAAGTGATTCCTATTGGCACAGCCTATGCAATTTGGGCAGGTTTAGGGACAGCGTTAACTGCTATTGTGGGGGTTGTCCTTTATAAGGAACGATTTAATCGCAAGAAGATATTAGGGATTCTATGCATTATCTTGGGTGTCGTGGTACTCAATCTTGCTGGTGGTCATTAGGAGGCTGAACAGGATGAAAGGCTATTTATTTTTAACACTATCGATTATAAGCGAGGTCTTTGCAACAACCATGTTGAAGTTCTCAGACGGCTTTACTGTCCTCGTTCCATCCTTGGCGGTAGCAATTGGCTATGGTATTTCGTTTTATAGCCTATCCCTCTGCTTAAAAACCATACCATTAAGCTTGGCCTACGCTATCTGGTCAGGTGTCGGCACAGCCTTAACCGTTCTGGTAGGCATTGTCATTTGGCACGATATTTTTACTGTTTATTCTGCGATCGGTATTGCCCTCATTATTGGAGGCGTTATATTGTTGAATCAGGGGGATAAAGGTGAAGAAGTGGTGGATAGGATAGGCGGATAGAAATGCGAAAGTAGCGGATAGCGGGTCTAAATTGATGCATAGGATTAGGAAATCGACGGATAGCAGGCCAAAACCTGGGCTTGGTTCAGCGCAAAACAATAGAATGGAGAGAATTTGATGATAAAAGCTCTAATTTTTGATTTTGACGGTACTATCATTGATACGGAAACAGCATGGTATAACGTTTTTAAGGATGCCTATGCACAATATGGTATTGAATTATCGTTAGCAACCTATGCTAAGTGCCTTGGGACCAATCTTCTAACTTTTAATCCCTATACATATCTTGTTACACATCATCACATACAACTGGATGTGGAGGCTTTTCAAACATCTATTCAGCACCGCCATGCACAATGGATGGAAACGGAAACGCTAAGACCTGGTATTTTAACATTGCTACAGCAGGCAAAGGAAGCGGGTTTGAAGATTGGACTTGCTAGTAGCTCCAGTCGTCAGTGGATTGATTTGTATGTGGATCGGCTGGGTATCCGACAATACTTTGATTGCTTCTGTAGTGCTGACACGGTGACAAATGTTAAGCCTGATCCAGAGCTTTACTTGCAGGCGCTTGAACAATTAGGAGTAGAGGCTGATGAGGCCGTGGCAATTGAGGATTCACCGAATGGCGCACAAGCCGCTGTAGCAGCGGGGCTTTATACAGTGGTCATTCCGAACGAGATTACCAAGCAATTACCATTCAATACAAAACACCATACCGTAACTGCATTAGAACAATATACAATACATGATCTCCTCGCATGTTTTGCAACGTAAACTTTTGCAAAAACCTCCCCCTCATTGGTGGAGGTTTTTTTAGTTTCTTTAGGAAGAAGTCGCCATATTTTTTGTCGCAACATATGATAACGAGAGGGCAACTTACACGGATCAAATCGCATAGTCAAACTAAGAGAGGGGGCTACGAATTGAATAGTGATAAGAAAAGAAATCACTTTTTATGTGAAGCTTTAAGTGATTTAAAGGATCTTCAGGATATTATGATGAATTTTCATTCTAAATATTTTGGTCAGCTACTTATTAAAATTGTCGGGAGTGATACGATTCCATTTTTTTTAATTACACATAGTGGTGCTCATTTAAGCTTATTGGATACAGTGAAACAATTTGAGACAGAGTTTTTCCGTATTGAGGCTGTTGATAGAGAGCGTTGTCGTGGCACAGTATCGTTGTTGCGTGCTTTTGATTATGAGGGAAACGATACAAATTCGATTGCAGATGTGGTGAGGTTAGAAAAAACAAGTACAAAGAAATCTATTGAACTCAGTGGCATATCGGCCATTCAGCTCTTAAAGCCAGATATGTTGAAGGGGAAATTTATCATAGAGCCGAAATGGTAGTGCCATATTAAACTACTAAAGCTAGAGCATCTGTCTATATGCAAGGGATACAAAGTGAATGTAATAGAGAGAGAATCTAATGAAAGGAAGTTTAGCTATGACGATTATTGGTATGCTGCATCATCGACTTGATCCAACAACAGTGCTCAAGTCCTATGCCTTTGCAGCAGTTGCGAAAGCTGAAGGCGCAACATTTTTCTATTTCACACCTAAAAGTGTGGATTTTGCCAAACGTTCTATTCGAGCAAAGGTCTATGAGAATGGACAATGGCAAGAAAAAACAATGCCCTTTCCTGATGTTATCTATAATGCAGGAAGCCCTGAGAAATTATCTGTCTCCAAGGAGATTATTGACCGTTTAAAAGAGGAGATTCCATTTACAACCCATTCAATCGGGAACAAATGGAATGTGATGAAACGATTAAAGGAAGCGAAGGAATTTGAACAGTATTTGATTCCCTCTGAAATTGTAAAGGATGCCGATTTATTTCATAAGTTCGTTAATTATTATAAACGAGTTGTGTTTAAGCCAATTGATGGACGAAAAGGAAAGGGTATTTATTTTATAACGAAGGCTGGAGCCAAATATTTTGAGGTGCGAAAGGATAGCACCACGACAACCTATACAAAGCCACAATTGGATTCATTGATAAAGGAGCAACTTGCGTCTGGCACCTTTATTATGCAGCCGTATATTCAATCTGTTACAAAATCTGGTCAGGTCTATGATTTCCGCCTGCATGTTCAAAAAAATGGAGAAGGTAAATGGGTAGTGACAACGGTGTACCCACGCATTGCACCGAATGGCTCCATCATACCGAATATTAATAATGGTGGTTATACCAATTATTTAGATCCTTTTTTGGAGCAGGAGTTTAAGGATGAGGCCTATAATATTCGGCGAATGCTTGAGCATTTTTCACTAGCGCTGGCCCATCATCTGGATGAAATTCAAATGGCGAAATTTGGGGAGGTTATTGATGAAATTGGCATTGATGTGGGCTTAGATCAACATCAAAAAATTTGGATGTATGAGGTCAATTGGCGCCCAGGCTGTCCCCCTGCCTTTTACTTGGAATTAGATGTGGTCATCCATTCCATCCGTTATGCGATGTATCTTGCCAAAAATCAAAAACCGCTGAAAAAGAAAATTGTCCAACAAAAAAGTAAGCAGGTGGAGGCAAAGAAAACCCTGCCTATTATTGCGATTACAGGAAGTGCAGGGAAAACCACAACAAAGGCATTTGTTGGTTCCATCTTATCGAAAAAATGGAATGTATTTGAATCAAAGGATTATTGGAATACGACAGAGCATACGAAAAAGCATAAGGAAGAAATCAATGATTCACATCAGGCCGTTGTATTAGAGTATGGTATGGCTTACCCGGGCATTATTACCAATCACTGTAGCATCATCCAGCCGAATATTAGTATTGTAACGAATATAGGCTTAGCCCATGTTGGGAACTTTGATGGAGATGTAAGGGGTGTTGCCAAGGCAAAATCGGAATTGATTCATGGCATGGACCAACAGGGCTTACTCATTGTCAATCAGGATGATGACAATTCAAGATACTTAGAGACACAACAATTTAAAGGAAAAATCATCACGGTGGGCATTAAAAAAGAAGCGGATTACCGTGCATATGATTTGCAATATAAAGATGTCGGCATGTCCTTTAAAATGAAGCTGCATGGGCAAGAAATAGAATTATATATTCCTATTTTAGGAGAACATCATGTATACAATGCATTGAATGCAGTGGCAGTGGCTGATCTTTTAGGATTTAGTCCACTTGATATTCAGGCTGGACTCAACTTCAAAAAACCACCAAGACGCTTAACGATTTATAATTGCCGTGATGATATAACGGTTATTGATGATACGGTACACTCTCATCCGCAGGGGGTTCGTGCTGCGCTCGATGTACTGACGAATATCGCGACAAATCGAAAAGTAGCCATTATTGGGCAAATGCGAGAACTTGGTGTCTTGAGGGAAGAGGAGTATCGTAAGGTTGGGGAATACGTATATGACATAGGCATCGATGAATTTATTACCTATGGCTTTAGGACAGATGAAATGAGTAATGCTGCCATCGCGAAGGGTATGGACCCATCCAGAGTACATCATTTTATTAATAAAGATCAATTGCATGTCCTCCTTGAAAAGCTCGTTAAGCCTCATGATACCATTCTTGTAAAGGGTGCAAGTAAAACCAATATGTTCGAAACCGTGAAATTTTTAGATCAAACGTTTAAAGAAGAATAATGGATTACGACTTATGAAATTAAAAAAGCCCGAGTAACTGTCCACTGGCAAGCGGCAATTATTCGGGATATTTTTTTCAAACTCTCAAAATGAATTTTATTTCCTTCGCTGCATTGATTGCGTGATTTCTTGCTTCCTTCAAGGTTGCTCCCTCTGCAATGACATAGGCATAACGGTGACCCATTGATAAAGGTGGGGTGAGGAGAGTGCCTCTTCTCGGTTTGACATATACTTCAACGACGCCAGTTGATCTTGTCGCTCTTGCCTTGCCAATAACCTTTTCTAATATTCCTCTACTTTCCACAATGACATATTTTGTATAAACAAATTTTTTGTGTCTTGGTTGCAGATTAGGCTGTTCTCCTAGCAATATCTTCAATGTTTCTTCTACTAAACTAAAACCTAGAGCTGCTTGTAGCATATTATTCATAGCGCCACCTGAAATTCGAGGATTGATCTCGATAAGCTTCCAACCATTTTGGGTTAATCGAAGTTCTAAATGAAGCGCCCCATTCTCAATATCAAAGGCTTTCACGATGGAATGGAGTACCTCCTCGATGCCTGATTGGATGTCTTTAGGGGCTTTCACTAGAACACCATAACCCGTAATAATAAATCGTTTTCCTTGCGTAATTTCTTGCTCAATTATACCAATGACATGTGGTTGACGTTGATAAACAACCGCCTCTACTAAATATTGAGGGCCATCTAGATATTCTTCAATCATGATGGTTTCATAGGGATTTTTACTGCGTAGTGCTTTGAGGTGGTTATTGAGTTGATCGGCATCCGTTGCTAGTAAGACATCTTTTGAGCCTGTTGATTTAGGAGATTTTACGATTAATGGAAAGGTCAAATTTTTAGCTATGGGTTCGTTCGGTTTCATGAGCAAAAATTTTGGCGAGTATGGTTGATCTTGTAAAAACTTTCTTGTTTTTTCTTTATCCTCCATAGTTTCAATTGCACTGGAGGATGTATAGTTCTGACAAAATTCATCACACAGTGTTGAAGCAATATGGACAAATGGATCAACAAAACTAACGATACTTTTAATATTTAATCCAGTTTTTCCTAGTTTCTCAATTTCATCTTTCATGCTCTCGATATCAAAAGTATCAATGAGTATCATTTTATGGATGTCGGGGTAGGCTCTGCGCTGTTCAAGTTGTTTTTCATTATTTGTGAAAAGTACTGTGAAGTAGCCTAATTTTTCTGCTGCCCTTGTTGCTTCACGACTAGACCCAGATTTGTTTGTACCGATAAATACAATGGCTTTCAGGTATATCACTCCTTCTATTGGTACTTAGATACTTAATCACCTTTATATATATGCAATGAAATAGATTTCCTCTAGTTATGTATCTTGTCTACATCCAAGCAACTTTTAAAAGGTTACATATACTAGAAAAGAAAGGAGGGAGAAAAGATATGAAGCCTCTTTCGGTGAAAAATTTAGCAATGATTACGGCAGGCTATCTAGTGCACGGGTCAGAGGATACACTGATTCAGCATGGGGCTTATCGATTAAAGCAAGTGAAAAAATCCAATACGGCCCTTTTTACAAGTAAACGTATTGTTAATTGGAAAAGTCTTGAGCCACTTTCTCCTCTAGTGCTAGTGACCGATAGAGTTTATCGGCCTTCTGACATTCCCGATCATGTCATGCTGATACAGGTAGTGAATGCAGAAGAGGCCTATTGGAAATTTGTTCATTTTTATCGTAGCCAGTTTCATATTCCGATTGTCGCGATTACAGGTACATCAGGCAAAACAACGACAAAAGAGATGATTAAACATATTCTTTCGGCTGATCGGAAAGTGACTGCGACGACATTGAGCAGCAATTCTAGAACGGCTTCTTTGCAATATTTACTGGGCATTGAGGATGATACCGAGGCTGCCGTTTTTGAAACAGCAGTAGGCTCACCTGGAGACGTTACGAATGCAGGGAGATATTTCAAACCGACAATCGGTATTATTACGAATATCGGAGCCCATCATTTAAATTATTGCAAAACATTAGAAGGCTATATTCAAGCAAAGGGAGAAATGGTAGATATCATTCATCCAAAAGGTACATTAATTATCAATGCTGAAGATATGAATACGAAAAAAATAGATGTTTCGAGATTTCGTGGGCGTTTGATTAAGGTAGGAAAGCATGACTCCTGTGATTTTCGAGCAAGCCATATCCACTACTATCAAAAAGGGATGAAATTTATCCTGCATCATGATAGAAAAAGCTATGACATTCTTGTACCAGGGTTTGGCGAGCATCAGGTTTATAATGCTCTTGCTGCTATTGCCGCGGTCCATGATATGGGGATGCCTATTCCAGTCGCAGCAAAACAGCTTCAATCATTCCGTCAATTGAAAAAACAGCTGCAACTCTTTGAGGGCATTAATCATTCCATGTTATTGGATGATACATGGAGTATTACAACCACTTCCTTAGAGGCTGCCTTAAAGGTGTTGAATGAGTTAGGTGACGGCAAGAAAAAGATTGCGGTTATTGGTACGATTACCGATTTAGGTTCTTGGGGCTACATTATTCACGAACAAGCGGGTGAATTAATTCAACGTATTGGCGTGGATGTCCTGATTACCATTGGAGAACACGCAAGGATTATGGCTGATCACGCAGTAAAGCTAGGATTTAGCGCGCCTGTTTACACATTTAAAAATAGTACGCTAGTCTATCCGTTATTGCAGAAGATTGTGGATGAAAATACCATCATTCTCATAAAGGGAGATATGTATAGCAAACAGGTCTCTAAACTAGCAACGGAGCTAAAGCTAAAGCCTCCACCACCTGCTGATTAGCTTCTTTCCATATAGGATATTGACTGTGCCACATAGAGGAGCTTTCTAATAAGGTATAGTAATTGATCAAAAAGCAGCACGCTAGATCAAGAGAAGAAATAAGTCATCTACAAGATCGATAAAGAGAGGAGGCGTAGTACACTTGCAATCCATTAGTGTGCAGAAACTTAGGAATGTCCTACAGGGAAAGCTCATTCACGGATCAGAACAATGGTCTGTTAAGCAGGCGATCTATTATAATCGGCATGATTTAACAAGGAGCCATTCGCTCCTGTTTGTTAGTCGAAACGATCACATCAACTGGCAAGAGATTGATCGGAAAGGTCCGTCTCTTATCATATCCGATAAACCGTCTACAGAGTTAAAAAATGCACTGGAGAATACAACCGTTTTACAAGTGAAAAGTGTTGCACAGGCATACTGGACATTTATCGAGTATTATCGTGGGCTCTTTGAAATTCCCGTTGTGGCTTTAACAGGAACTTGTGGGAAAACAACAACAAAAGAGATGTTAAAACATATTGCTAGTAAGCATTGGCAAGTGCAAGCATCCGTCAGCAGTAAAAACGAGCCAAGGCAATCATTACCTTATTTAACGGGCATTGACGATAAAACACAAGCCGCTATCTTTGAACTAGGCTTAGGGAATACGGGGAATATTAAACATCAATGTATGATCTATCAACCAACTATTGGCATCATTACAAACATTGGTGTGCATCATCTAGATGGCTGTCTCAATTTGGAGGGCTATATTAAGGCCAAGGCAGAAATTGTGGAAGGCATTAAAGAGGATGGCACGTTAATCATCAATGCTGATGATGCCAATACTAAAAAAATCTCACTGAAAAGATTTAAAGGGAAGATTATCAAGTTTGGCTTACAGGATACGGCAGATTACAAGGCTTCGAAAGTGGAGTTTGCCAATACAGGCATGAAGTTTGTTTTAGAGGTAGCGGATGAAACATACAATGTGTTTGTCCCAGGCTATGGTGAGCATCAGGTCTATAATGCCTTAGCCGCGATTGCAGCTAGCCATGAAATGGGGCTGACCATTCGTCAGGCAATCGCAGGACTCAGAACATTTAAACAGATGGCAAGACATTTAGAATTTACGACAGGACTTGGTGACAGTACGATTATTGATGATACATGGACAAATAACCCAACATCTGTAGAGGCCGCCTTAAAAGTGCTAGATACGGTAGGAAAAGACAAAAAGGTCATTCTGGTTTTAGGGGATATAAAGCGATTAGGCAATTTTGAAGAAAAATATCATCGCGAAATCGGCTCCATGGTAGCACTAAGAAAGATCGATACATTGATTACCATCGGCAAAAGGGCAGAGAAGATTGCCGATCAAGCGCAAAAGGATGGAACCAGTGCAGAGGTTCATACGTTTAAAGAGGTAGCAGGCGTTTTAGAATTATTGAAGCCAAAGCTTGATGCAGACACGATAGTTTTAATTAAGGGACCGATGTCTAGTAGATCCATGATTGAATTTGCCAATAAACTGAAAAACGCATAGAAAAAGGGTGTCTCAACATGATTGAGACACCCCTATCCTCATTTATTTTAAGACGCGTCGAGCAGTTACAAAATTCTTTTGTGCCCACGTTGAAGACATGTTTTGTTTTACAATATTATTCGTTGTCATACTAATATATTGATTATTGCCTATATAAATACCCGTTTGTGTGATTTCTTGTCCACCATTATTCGTAGAGAAGAACAGTAGATCCCCTTTTTGTAGTTGTGATTTTTGAATACGTGTCCCTACTAAAGCCTGTTTACTTGCTAGTTTATCTTTTAAATCAATACCATGCTTTTTAAAGACATAATAAGTAAAACCCGCACTTGTAAAAGTCAGTGCACTCTCATTGTACGTATAGCCGAATTTTGCTTTGCTTGTTAAACCAGTAGCAGTGGCAATAATTTTATCGGCAGATGTACTTGCTGAAGGTGCACTTACGCTGGGCGTAGAGGTGCTATTAGAGAAAACACGCTTCGCTGTAATATAATGTTCAGTATAGTAATCTACAAATAATACTCTTGTCATTACACCATCTGAATTAGGAATGATGATACGGTGATCTCCTGCGTAAATCCCAACAAGTGAAGGTGTTTTAGAGCCTTTGACACTATTAAAGAAAACTAGATCACCTTTCTTCAAGTTAGCACGTGCCACAGTGGATCCTTGGTTCATTAATTGATTTAATGACGTTGCGCCTAGTGTCACTCCACTTTTACGATAGATAAAATCAACGAAAGTTGGAGCTGTAAAGCGTAAGCTAGCTTCATTTGTTGTTGAACTAATCGTTACTTTGTTTTTATAGGATAGAGCATTCTCTACAATTTTATCGCCTTTTGTAGCAGGGTTGGCAGATAGCAGAGTAGGTAATACTCTACGTGCAGATACATAGTTTTCCGTATAATATGGCTTACTATTTAAATCAGAGATAACTATATTTTGTTTGCTATCAGCCATATGGATGATTTTATTGTCGCCAATATACATACCGACATGATCGGGATCAGTTCCTGTTTTTTTACTTTTAAAGAACACTAAATCGCCTTTTTGTAATTGGTTTCGCGCTACATAAGTCCCTTGCTGAATCATATAATTTTCATTATACGTACCAAGGTCTACCCCGTTTTTCTCGAAGATGTACATTAAAAATGAAGCACAAGAAAATTTGTATGGGTATGTAGGCTTGTAAACCGAATTGCTGTATGTTGCTTGCCCCATTAAGCTTTTACCAGTCTGAATTAATTGGTCTGCTTTTGCAGCTACCGCCTGTGCGTTGTTCTGAGCATTTGTTGTTGCAGCCTCTACTTGTATCGGCTGGATCGCTGTTTGCACCATTCCAAATGAACTAAATCCAATTGTTAATGCAAGTGTTGTAGATAAAAATCGTTTATTCATGTTGTGTAACCTCCTAAAGCATCTAGTAGGATTTCTCCTGTATACCTTTGCCATGGAAATAATCGTAGCATGAAAAAGTAGGGCTTCTGGGCGGTAAATGTTACCAGGGTGACTGAAGGGATGGCTTCAACACTTGCTATAAAAGGCTTTATCAAGGGAATTTACAGTTTTATTACAAATGTTTCAGTAAGATGTAATATGGAACAATTCCATGAAAAAAGCTGCCCCAAAACGAGGCAGCCTACACGATTTTCTGTATCATTTCTACACGATTACCAAAGGGATCACGGAATTCAAAACGCTCGTAATGAGGAATAGGCACAGAATCGAGTATCTTGATTTGATGTGCTGTGAGCTTCTTCCTCCAATACTGAATATCCGCTACTTGATACGCAATATGCGCCTTTGTGGTCAAACGATCGAAGCCATCCTCTGTCCCTACATGGACTTCCTGTTGACCAAGCTGTAACCAAAATCCCCCGCGTCCTTTAAGAGAGTCAGGCTTCTCTAATTCTGGAAGTCCTAAAACATGACAATAAAAATCCTTCCCTTGCTCCTCACAGCCTTTCGGAATTGTAATTTGCACATGATGTAAACCCATAATCATCTCAAACCGCCCCCTTTTTTCTTAATTATAGAGTAATTCCTAGATATTTGAAATGGAGGAGAGGATAGATTTGTAAAAGATCATATTGAAGGATAGAGTTTAAACTAGCGGATAGAACTTCAAAAGTGGAGGATAGGATTCTAAAACTGGTGGATAGAATCATCAAATTGCAGGATAGAATTTAAACGGGTGGATAGAACTTCAAAACTAGAGGATAGCGCTTCAAATTAAGTGGATAAAACCTCAAAAGAGAGGGATAGAGCTCCAAATTTAGTTTTTAGAACTTAAAAGCACAATATTTCTATTCTGTTAAGATTTAATACTATGGTATAATAATAAAAACGGAATAATAGGATAGAGGTACAAATTAGATGTTTTAATTTGTTTAAAAGGGAAGATCGGTGTGAAGCCGACGCTGTCCCGCAACTGTAAATGGGAGCACATTTCAAAAGGCCACTGTTACGAGTCGTAATGGGAAGGTGAAAGGTGTGATGAACATAAGCCAGGAGACCTGCCTTTATCTAGTACAGCCAAAAAACCTACGCGGATAGGGGGTGTTGAGTGTGACTAGAGAGTTTCTCCTGCATGCTCATAGTACGATGATTGCTAAAAAGGGTGCTTCTATGTTTAATAGAAAGCTTCTTTCCATCTGGCAATCACCGTATTATGTCGTGTATTTGTCATAGTAGACATCTTTCTGATGAGAGAAAGATGTTTTTTTATGTAAAAAATTAAAGGAGCGGTCCACATGAATCCACAAGTTGTTGAGTACTATGAAAGCTTATTCAAATTTGAAATTATGCTAGAGCCTAAACCTTTAAAGGAGCTTGTCGAACATTATGTTGTGCACGATGCTTCACATGAGCAATCTATTTTAGCAGCGTACGCCAATGTTTTGAAAGAATTAAGAGGATAGAATATGTTTGGCTACTTCGAAAAACGAAGTAGCCATTTTTGTGAGTAAATAACATAATACCAATTGGAATACATTTGTTTGTCATAAAACTGCCTTTAGGACTTCATTCATATTTCACTTTTTATTTATATAATTAATCTGCTATAAATAGAGAGATTGGAGATCAAATATGAAAAATTTGCTTTATTCTAGGTTTTGGCGGTTGCATTTTTTCGCAGCACTTTTTATTACGCCTTTATTGCTTTCTCTCACATTAAGTGGGATTGGTTATTTGTTTTTTACAGATGTAGAAAATCGATTATATGACGATTATTTTTTTGGTGAAAGCCATAAGGAAGAGGTCTTAACAATTGATGAGGCCGTGGAAAAAGCGGAGGCGGCATTTGCAGGATACTCTACTACAAAAGTGATTATGTTGGAGGAGCCTTATAATACGCGTTTAACTTTATCAAATGGCGCTAAACAAAAGTACGTATTTTTAGATGATCACAATCAAATGGTTGGTAGTCAGGATGCCGATTATACATTTTCAAATATTATGAGAAATACGCATAGCTCTCTCTTTATTGGTGGGACCTTTGTCAACTATTTAGTAGAGCTGGCAGCTTGCTGGACGATCTTTTTATTACTGTCAGGTCTTTATATGACATTCAAAGGAAATCTCCTAAAGAAGGGCAAGTCGGAGAATAAGAGGCAAAAAAGTAAGAGATTGCATGCGCTTGTTGGGACAATCATTACGATTCCAATGGTGATGTTCATTTCGACTGGGCTATTATGGTCTGCTTTTCAGGGTTCCATGCTAGCAGATATAGCGTCAGAAAATCCGACTTTTGGGTATCCATTACTCCAACAAAAGCCACCAACATCTGATGTCTCTGAAATTCCGTGGGCCACTCGTCAATTAGAGGCACCGACCTCACAAGAGGAACATGCACAGCATCATGGTGGTGGTGCTGTCCGTTATACGAACGACAGCCAAATCACGATTGCTCAGCTTGAAAAAGAAATCAATTCGATGAACATTGCTAAGCCTTACTCTATCATTTATCCGTCAAACGGTGAGGGCGTCTATACAGTGGCGAAGGCTAGTAATTCTGGTGTAACAGGGCTAGATGTAAAACCTACAGCGGAAGCCACAATGTATTTTGATCAGTATAGTGGCAAGTTTATCGATCAAGTGAATTATGACGATTATGGCCCATTAGCTAAATTCTTTACATGGGGAATACCATTACATGAGGGGCATTTATTCGGCTGGCCAAATAAGCTATTAAATTTAGTGGTTTGTCTAGCCTTCCTAGCCGTAATCGTGTGGGGCATTCGCACTTGGATTTTGCGTAGAAAAAAAGGGGAGCTGTCTGCGCCACCGCAAATTTCTCATAAAATGTCCATGCCATTCATCATTTTCCTTGTCATTTTAGGGATTATGATGCCGCTATTTGGTGCGTCATTAATCGCTGTGGCATTAATTGAATATATCATTTTAGGTTGGCAAACAAAGAAGAAGCTAAGAGCACAAGAAACTAAATAAAGCAAAGATGATACGGCACAGCGGGATTGTGCCGTATCTTTTTTGTTTATTTCATTTATAGGAACGCAATACTATACTGAAGCGATAAAAATGTTTATAGATTTTTCAGCATGATTTTATAAAGTTTTAAGATTTGTATGGTACATTGCTAGTAGTTTCAGCTTATGGGGGTATGTAGATGTCAATAAAAACAAGGTTTTTGCTATCATATGTGGGTGTCATAATCATTGCCATCACGCTATTACTAGCAGCGGTTTTTCTTTTTTCCTTTGCCATTACAGGTGATGTCAAAGCGATTGAGCATTTTTATAAAAAATCTTATGTCCAAAAGCCTTTGACGACAGTAGAGGAAAATGCGTTTCTAGATTTAAAATTACTAGCTAAAAAAAGTCCCCAGCAGCTTTTAGATCTCGAACAGCTTGAACAAATCAATGCGCCTTCGATAGAGATTGTGGTACGAAAAGATCATCAAATCGTGTATTCAACACAGAAAGAGCATAAACAATTATTGCTTCAAAGCTTACCTAGCTTTGAAGAGACCAATATTAATTCTCGTGACACCATCATGATAAATCGAGCTTTTTATACGTATGTCAAATTTGATTTTTATTTTCCAGATCAAACAGAGGGCAGTATTTTCGTATTGAGAGAGGTTAGTTCCCATGCAGAGGTAACGAGGGAACTGTTACCGATTCTTTTAGGTATTTTATTTGTCCTGTTTATGATGATTATTGGCTTTTTAAATTATTTAGTCTCAAGAAGTATTATTAAACCGATATCGACATTAAAGGAAGGGGCAGAACGAATTAAATCGGGCGACTTGGATTTTGAGATTACGACCCACTCGAAGGATGAAATTGGTCAGCTGAATCGGTCATTCGAGGAAATGAGAGTCAAATTAAAAGAATCCATCCAGCTTCAGCTTCAATACGAGGAAAATCGAAAGGAGCTCATCTCCAATATCTCCCATGATTTAAAAACGCCGATGACTTCCATTATCGGCTATGTAGAGGGCATTAAAGACGGTGTGGCAAATACAGAGGAAAAAATGGATAAATACTTAACTACTATCTATACAAAGGCAAAGGATATGGATGTATTAATTGATGAGCTATTCTTATTTTCTAAATTGGACTTAAAAAAGATTCCCTTCCAATTAGAAAGCGTCAATCTACAGCAATATATGCATGATTATGTAGAGGATGCAAGCTTTGATTTTATTGCACGAGACATTCATTTACAATATCTATCAGCAGGCTCGCCGCTTTTGGCGATGGTGGACCGAGATAAATTAAGACGTGTCCTGACGAACCTTTTAAGTAATAGCGAAAAATATATGGATAAGCCATATAAGCAAATCATTATTTCCTTGCATGAGCGAGCAGAGGATGCGATTATTCAGGTAACAGATAATGGTGCAGGCATTGATCCTGCCGCATTGCCCTATATTTTTGATCGATTTTACCGTGCGGAGCCTTCACGTAATTCGCAAACAGGAGGCAGTGGCTTAGGGTTAGCCATTGCCAAGCAAATCGTTGTTGAAATGGGTGGCGATATTTGGGCAAAGAGTGAATTAGCGAAAGGGACGAGCATATTCATTTCATTGAAAAAGGCTGAGGAGAAGGTGAATCATCATGAAAAAAATTCTGCTAATTGAAGACGAAGTAAGCATAGCAGAGCTTCAACGAGATTATTTAGAGATTAATGGCTTTACAGTAGATATCCAACATCATGGAGAGGATGGGCTACAGCAGGCACTTAAAGGCAATTATGATTTAATCATCTTGGATATTATGCTCCCAGGCATAAGTGGCTTTGACATTTGTAAACAGATTCGAGCTGTACACAATATTCCCATTTTATTTGTTTCAGCTAAAAAGGAGGATATTGATAAAATTCGTGGTCTTGGACTAGGAGCGGATGATTATATTACAAAACCATTTAGTCCGAGTGAATTAGTAGCGAGGGTCAAGGCCCATTTATCAAGATATGAGCGTCTGGCGAGCCATCAACAAACAAATCATATGATGTCCATTCATGGCATTACAATCGATACTTCGGCTAGAAAGGTGTTTGTTAATGGTGAGGAGATTGCCTTTACAACGAAGGAATTTGATTTGCTCGTCTTTTTTGTTAGACACCCCAATCAAGTATTAAGTAAGGAACAGCTATATGAGCGAAACTGGGGCTATGAATCAGCTGCAGACGTTTCGACTGTCACTGTTCATATACGAAAGCTACGTGAAAAAATTGAACGAGAGCCAGCGCATCCCAAGTTTTTGGAAACAGTATGGGGTGCAGGCTATCGCTTCAATGTTTAAGTAAAACTACCTCGTCCTTGTGGCGGGGTAGTTTTTTTAGACTTTTTTAAGAATTCGTTAATGGGCAATTTAGCATTACCGCTTACACTGAGGAAAGAAAGGCGGTGTATAAATATTGAAAAAAAGGCAGACAGTTATCATTGCATTAACATTTTTGCTTCAAGGGTGTGCCACAATGGATACAATACAACAGGATAGAGGAGGGAGTGAAGTGATACAAACAGATTGGGCGAGTGAGTTGCTAAAGGCAGCTGAAAAGGGAGATATCGATAGACTTCAACATGTTTTAAGTCAAAAAGGGGACATCAACGTACAAGATTCAAATAATCGAACAGCTTTGATGATAGCTACCTATAATCAGGATATCGAGGCAGCGAAATTAATAATAGATGCAGGTGCAGATGTTAATATTCAGGATAATCAGCAAAATACACCATTTCTCTATGCAGGTGCGGAGGGCTATCTGGCTATTTTAAAGATGACCATTCAAGCTGGTGCTGATCCGACTATTTTAAATCGATATGGGGGAACGGCACTTATACCAGCAGCAGAGCACGGTCATGTGAAGGTCATTGAGGAGCTATTGAGCAATACCGATATTGATGTCAATCATGTGAATCATTTAGGCTGGACAGCCCTGATGGAGGCGATTGTCTTAAATAACGGCAATCCAACACAGCAAAGCGTAATACAACGACTAATTGAACATGGTGCTGATGTAAATATTCCCGATCAAAATAACGTGACACCACTGCAACATGCAAAACAGCGAGGATTTAAAGAAATCGAACAAATTCTACTTGCAGCAGGCGCAAAATAACTCAAACTGTAGAGATGGCTCTCTACAGTTTTTTGTTCTTAAATTCTTTTTCCTATTTTTTAATTCTTTTTTAATAGTTTATTTATTGGCAGTTTAGATATGGAGCTTATGATAAATTTTGTAAACTAAATAACACCATAAAGGAGTGTTCAACAAATGAAATTAAGAAAACGCATTGTCCCAGCAGCATTAGCTTTATCCGTATTATCAGCAGGTCTAGTAACCGTAGGCGAACAACTAAATGCAGATGCGGCAAGCAATAAAGCAGTAGTAGCAGCGGAAAACGAGCAAGTAGCTAAAATTACAAACATCAAGCCATTAAATACAATGACCCTACAAATAACATTTAATCAGCCATTAGCAGCAGCTGATGTAGACCTCAATCATTTAGATGCTATAAAAAAACATTTTACGTTTAATGGAGATTTAGAGATTGTCAATGTGCCACGCTTAATGACCGGCTCTAAGCGTACATATATTGTACCAACAACATTCCAAGAGGATGATTTTATCTATACATTGAGCTATAAAGAGCAACGCAATAAGGTTTTTGAGGGCACAGATGAAAAGGTATATGTACGCAATGTGGAGCAAGTCACAAATGATACATTCACATTGGAATCCTTTCAGGAGGATGGCGTAGTAGATTATGCTAATATTATTGAAACCTATCGCGCGAGTCGAGGAGATTTAGTATTTAGCTTAGATCGTCATAATCGAGATGCTAGCGGAAAACGCTTTGATGTTATTTCCTCATTACGTGATCGCTATGTGACAGTGAAAACAAGTGAGGGAGAAGAATTTGTAGCTAATTATGTTCCATTTACACAGGCAGCTGATGGCAGACAAGCTCCTCAATTTAGACTCCCTGCTGGCAAAGTTTTAAAACCAGGTGTGACTTACCGTGTGTACGCACAATGGGCGGAAATAGATGTAAAGAGCTTTGTAGCGAACGAAATCGCGCCACTCAGCCTGCAGTCAGTGAAGGCCATGGATGAAAAATCCTTTGAATTACAATTAAGAAACGATCCGCAATCTGATTTACTTGCTGGCCGAAGTGTAGCGTTAAAAGGCAGTGATGGGAGTACATTGCAAGCACAATATCGTTATTCATCACGTAAAGGTGCTATAGGTATTTTTGATCTAACGAATGGTGGTACGTTGAAAACAAATGTCAGCTATACCGTAACCCCATTAAACAACTGGGCTACAGCAACCAATTTAGTTCTACAAGGAAAATAAACGTTCTTTTGCTTAATAATGAATCTGTCATTTGAAACCTAGGAACGTGTCTTATGCTACCATTGTAAAAATCTCGTCACAGCTGTGGCGAGATTTTTTTTATAGCCAGCCTTTTTCGCCTGCTACCTGAGCGGCTTGCTGTCTAGATTCAACTTGTAGCTTTTGAATAGATGTGGATAAATAATTGCGAATCGTGCCCTTCGTTAAAAATAATTGCTTACTGATTTCGTTTGTGGTCAAGCCTTTTTTGACTAGCTGAAGCACCGCAATTTCTCGTTCATTTAAAGGGTTTGACTCCTTCATAAATAAGGAGGCGGCTAAATCCTTGCTGACCACCTTTTCTCCCTGCATGATTTTTCGTATAGTAGCGATTAAATAATCAATGGGTTCATCTTTCAATAGATAGCCGTGTACCTCGCAATCCATTGCCTTCTGCAAATAGCCAGGGCGTGCAAAGGTTGTCACAATCATTACCTTGCAAGGGAGGTTGGCCTGTTTAATTTTTTCAGCAAGCTCAAGCCCTGATAGATGGGGCATTTCAATATCGACTAGGCAAATATCTGGTGGCTCCTGCTGGATCAATTCCCATGCTTGTTGTCCATCCGCCACCTCAGCTATGACTTCAATATCAGGCTCAAACGCTAGTAGCGAAGTTAGGGCACCACGTAACATTTGTTGGTCTTCTGCTAGTAATACACGTATCATGTTAGAGGCTCCTTTCCATCTTGAATTGGTAGAGTAAGTGTGACGCTGGTGCCTACTGGTGTGTCACTTTCAATCAGGGCATAGCCTTGCAGCATATGCATTCTTTCTTTTATGGAGTGGATGCCATTCCCACGTCCTTGTGACTGTAAACCGATGCCATCGTCTTTCATCACAAGTGTATAGTGTCCAGCACAACATTGAATGGTGAAATGGCATTTTTTTGCCTGACTATGCTTGAGAATATTCGTAGTCGTCTCTCGTACACATAGAGCAAGCATCGTTTCCTCCACACTAGAAAGTACGATTTGAGGACATTGATTGTCAAGGGTTGTCGTAATATTCGCGCTTTGTAAAAGCTGTTGGCAATGGATAAGCTCCGTGTGCAGTGAAATAAAATTCATATCAGACACAAGCTCACGTACTTGTTTTAAGGCGGTACGGGTAGTGGCTAATATGTCATGTAGCTCAGGCTTCACGCTTGAAGGATCTCGGTCAATCAGTTTGGTCGTTAGTTCGGTTTTTACTTTAATCATTGTGAGCGTATGGCCAATTGTATCATGAAGGTCTCTAGCGATCCGTTGTCGTTCCTCTTGCTGAACAAGCTGAGTATTTACATCTGCCAGTTCAGCTTGCAGATTTTTGGACTTTTCCACAAAATAAATGAGAATCGGGAGCACTAGTTGAAACATCATAACCGGTACTAGTACCTGTGATTCCTTCGGTAAAAGAGAGTCGGTTGTCATGTACAAAACCGTCAAAAACATGACAGCGATGGCTACAATTCCACAGGCAATATGCCATTTTGATTTTGCCCGTCCTAGTAAATCGGCAAAGGTAAAGCCAAAAATAAGCATAAAAGGATCGACAATTATGCTAAGTAAGGTGATCAGGACAAAGGCTACTAGAGATGCAGCAAGTAGCCTCCAATCTCGATGCCATAAAGCAATGTAGAAGGCTATTAGGTATAAAAGGAGCACTGTTATTTTCATAGCTAAGGGAAGGGAATGAGACCCTAGTACTAGTGCGAATAGGAAAATGACAGAAGCTGCATCAATGATTAAATAATGCTTAATTTGTTCTCTTGGATATATTTTTATTACTAGCACCATCCTTTGTTGCTGATTGCTGTGTCATCGCTTGAAGGGCTTTTTTACGAATCCATTCCATAGGGCCCATTTGAAATTGCTGTAACCAAGCAAATGCTATAACAAGTTGTAAGATTGATAGAGATAGCCAAATACCAATGACAGAGAAGCTATTGACTTGCCCACCTAAGCCAAGCCCCCAGCCATAAAAAATAATCGACGCAAGCACGTTTTGAAGGACATAGCAGCTTAAAGACATTTTACCGACATGAGCAAAGCGCTGCCAAAGCCAGTCTAGCCTCTTATATTCTACCAGTTTACCTAAAATTCCAATATAGCCAATGGATAGAATAGGAGCACAAAGATAGCGAACAGGTAAATCAAAAAGCCCCCCAGGAATAAAAATAAGCAGATTGATAGGAAAGCCAATGAATACACCAATTTTAAAGAGCTTTTGTCGAGTTTGACGTCCTTTGTCTGTTGGTGAAAATACCTCATTACGCATGAACCTCATGCCAAGTAAAAATAAAAAGACATTCATCGGGATAATAAATATAGCTTCCGAGCGATAAAATAAAAAGTTTGTGAGACGATGCTGAACCTGCGCAAACCATGTGCCATGTTCATAGAGCTCAGTAACGGACGCCATGCCATTTAAGGAAACACCCGCTCCTTGTAAGGTACTGATAAAAATAAGCAGAATCAATAGGATGTGAAAGCCACCAAAAAAATAAAAGGCTCCTGTCATGACCTTGTCACCCAAACGTACAATAAAAGCGACGATGAATGCTGTGACAGCATAGCTCATTAAAATATCATATTCCATGACAAGCGTGTAGTGCAGTAGCCCCTCTAACCCTAAGAAGACGATAGTCCACAGGTACACTCCTGGCCAAGCTGTACCTCTACGTAAGGCTTGCTGATATTTTAATTGTAGACCTACACCAAACATAATTGTTAACAATCCAAGCAGCTTGCCATTAACGAAAAATAATACGACCATACGTAAAAAATCATTGAAGGACCACCAACCAGAATAATCACTTGTTGTGATATAGGATAAATCACCAAGATAAGCAAATATCCAAATATTTGTGCCAAGCGTTCCTAAGACGGCAAAGCCTCTTAACATATCGATAAAGGGAAGTCTTTGTTGTGTTTGCATAAGTTCGATCACTCTTTCTTTGTTTTCTTACCTTAAGAATAAGAAATTCTCAAGAGAAAACCTATTCACACCAGTCAAAGAATCTTGATGACAGGTGTCATAAAGTATGCTGTGACAGCACAAAAAACCAGCAACACTTTTGCTGCCGGCTCATTATTTTGTACAAGTATAGATGCGATAGTCTAAAATGTCTTCGTATTTTTCATTCATGGCAATATGCTGATCCATGATTTCATAGAATTCCGATTCTAGATCTGTGGAAACTTGAAATTCAGGCTTGGATGAGATGGATTTGTTTTTTTGTATATGGATATCATAAAAACCAGCCTGTTGCAGTAGTCTTACCCAATCCTTTTTCCTGAGGAGAGACTGAAAGCCGTAAAATTGTTGGAGGTCGTCTGCAAGTTCGGTACGAAGTGTTTTAGGAATAGTAAATTCGATAGCAATAAAGCGGCCACCTTTTTTCAATAAACGATAAATTTCCTGCAAAGCCTGCTGCAAATTAACAAAAGCCAGAACCGACTCAGCTAGAATCAAGTCAAATGTCTCGTTCGCTAACGATGTTTGTTCAATAGAGCCTTGCAGAAGTTTAACAGGTAGACGCGCTTTATCCATACGCTGACGAGCCTTTTCTATCATGATGGGCTGAATATCGAGACCTGTGACGTTTGCTTGATAGGAAGATGCTAAATAAGCAGCCGTTTGCCCTGTACCACATCCCACATCTAAAATATGTGCGTTTTGCTCGATATTCTCTGCTTGCAAGACAGCCTTTGATAGATTAATGCCCCCAGGATGTGCGCCTCCGACCCCGAACTTAGCTAAAAAGGTAAGATAATGAGAGCCTTGAATAGTACCACCTTCTTTTTTCTTATAGTATGACAGAGAAATTAGTATGGTTCCCTTATTATTTTTAACCTCTTCTCCAAAAGTCTAATTCGCTATAAAAATTTTCACATATACTAGTTAGAAGCTTTCAGATAGGGGGTGTATAAATGCCATATTTTCAGCCGAATGCTAGAAGAGGTCCATATCCGCCAAACAATAGGCAATATTTTGGCCCACCTTTTCGAGGTAGGATGGTGCAACCATACTATTCTCCCAATCAGCAACAGCAAGGTCCTAGATTAGGAAATTTACCAGATCATTTAAATACAATTATGGGGCATGCTGGGACGATTACAAATGGAGTAAATATGTTGAGACAGATGGGAGCGTTATTAAGTTTATTTAGATAAAATCAGAAACCCTCTTAAGATCAGGATCTTAAGAGGGTTATATTTAGGTTTAGTGGGCTGGTGCAAATTGCTTTTCGATAATAGAGCGATTTTTCTCTTTAAATAGCTCATTATGTGAGGACACCATGCCATGACGATAGGCAGTTGGTTCTAAATACGTTTTTATAGAATTGACTGCATTGGCTGCATCTTGGAAAGTGCCAAGTAACAAATTAATTTTTCCATCAAATGATAAAATATCACCTGCTGCAAAAATACCTGGCTGTGCTGTTTCACCTGTTGCTTTTCCTTCAACATAATAATCATCCTTTTTTGGAATGGCAATGGCCTCATCAAATGCAAGAGACGCCTCACGATTATAGCCATGACTGACGATTACCTCATCAATTTGACGCGTATAACTTTGCTTCGTTATCATATTCTCACATGTGACTAATTGAATAGCCGTTTTATCAGTATTTGCGGAAAGCTTTGTAATCGTTGTATTACACTCAATGCGCACACCTGCATCCAGTGCTTCCTGTACAGTGGCTTCGTGAGCTGATAGATTCTCTTTGCGGTAAACAACCGTTACGCTTTTGGCAATCGGACTTAATTCAACAGCCCAATCAATGGCTGCATTACCACCGCCTGAGATGATGATATCCTTATCGACAAAACGTTTATATGATTGCACAGTGTAATGTAGATTGGCCATTTCATATTTTTCAGCGCCCTCAAGTGTTAGCTTTTGAGGGCTAATAATGCCGCCACCTACAGCTAACAGTACCGTTTTAGAATAATGCTTTTCACCAGCTGCTGTATGTATCACAAAAATATCATTGTGACGTTCAATTAAATCCACTTTTGTACCTGTCAAAATAGTAGGATCAAATGTTTTAGCTTGCTCGATTAATTGTTTAACAAATTGTTCGCCCAAGACGGGAGGATGCCCCCCAATATCCCATATCAGCTTTTCAGGATAAAGTAATACTTTACCGCCAAGCTGTGGTTGACTTTCTAATAATTTTGTTTTTAAACCCCGTAAACCACTATAAAAAGCACTATATAAGCCAGCTGGACCGCCGCCAATAATTGTCACATCATACACATGCTGCATTTTTATTGCCACATCCTTAACAAATAGTAAAAAAGTAATTGACAAAATCTTATCAGATAACTAGACTAATTCTAGTGATAATGATTATCATTTTTAACTTTGAATATCATAGCATGGAAAGAAGTAAAAAGAAAGTGAGGGTCCGATTTGCGTTTAGAAGTTGAATCGATTCGTGTTGGTTATGAGAATAAAACGATTGTGCATGACTTATCGCTGCAAATTCCTGATGGCAAAATCACGACAATCATTGGTTCAAATGGTTGTGGAAAATCAACCTTGTTAAAGGCTATCACACGGATTTTAAAGCATGAGAGTGGACAGGTCGTATTAGATGGTCAAAATATCTCCAAGATGAAAACAAAAGAGTTAGCAAAAGAGCTGGCAATCTTACCACAGAGTCCAGAAAGTGCACATGGTTTAACAGTGGAAGAGCTTGTATCCTACGGTCGATTTCCTTATCAAAAGGGCTTCGGGAATTTATCACAAAAAGATAAAGATGTTATTGGCTGGGCTTTACAGGTAACCAAAACAGAAGAATTCCGTTTACAATCTGTAGATGCTTTGTCTGGTGGACAACGTCAGCGCGTATGGATTGCGATGGCATTGGCCCAAGAAACCGACATTATCTTTTTAGATGAACCAACAACTTATTTAGATATGGCTCATCAGCTAGAAGTTTTAGAGCTACTTTACAAGCTGAATGAAGAACAGGGGCGCACAATTGTCATGGTCCTCCATGATTTAAATCAAGCGGCACGTTTTTCAGATTATATTGTAGCGCTTTCACAAGGTGAGCTTGTAAAATTCGGAACGGCTGAAGAAGTGATGGTTCCAGAAGTATTGAAAAAAGTATTTAATATAGATGCAGTTATTGGCAAAGATCCACGAACAAACAAACCAATGTGCATTACATATGACTTATTACAAACCATTTAAAAGGAGAATAACAATGAAAAAGTGGCTTTTACCAATGTTTATGATGCTTGTCCTAGTACTTGCAGCATGTGGCAGTAAGGAAGAAAAAACAGAGAAGGCGGATGAGGGCTCAAAAGAGGAAGCTTCATCAGAAACAATCACATATCAATCAGAGTCAGGTCCTGTAGAAGTACCAGCAAATCCGAAACGTGTTGTTGTACTATCTTCTTTTGTAGGAAGCTTATTACAGCTTGATGTAAATGTTGTTGGTGTGGATGCATGGGCAGCAAAAAATCCCAACTTTGAAGATGCAATTAAAGATGCTGTCGTAGTTGAAAATACAGATATTGAAAAAATTCTTGAGCTAGAACCAGATTTAATTATTGGCTTAAATGGTATTGAAAATGCTGATAAATTAGCAGAGATCGCGCCAACTGTATTATTTACGTATGGTAAAGTAGACTATTTACAGCAGTTCATCGAAATCGGTAAAGTTGTGAATAAAGAAAAAGAAGCAACTGCTTGGGTAGAAGATTTTAAAACACGTGCAGCAGAAGCTGGTAAAAAGATTAAAGAAAAAATCGGTGAAGATGCGACTGTAACAGTAGCAGAGAACTTTAATAAACAGTTCTATATTTATGGCGATAACTGGGGTCGTGGAACAGAGATTTTATATCAAGAAATGGGCTTGAAAATGCCTGAGAAAGTAAAAGAAACAGCGTTAGAGCCTGGCTACTATGCCATTTCTCAAGAAGTTTTAGGGGAATATGCAGGTGACTACGTGATTTTTAGTATGTTCCAAGATCAAGATAATTCCTTTACAGATGCAGCATGGTTTAAAGATTTAGAAGCAGTGAAAAATGGTCATTTATTTGAAGTGAATGCAAATGCCTTTTATTTCAATGACCCTATCACATTAGAACATCAACTGAAGTTCTTTGAAGAGAAATTTTTACAATAATTAGTAGAGAGTAGCGAAGGCGAATGACAAAGTTTCGAAAGCTTCCATTTTGGCTTCAGGTATTGCTTGCATTGCTTGTATTAATTGGTACTGCCAGTATCTCGCTGTGCTTAGGGGCAGCGAATACAAGCATTCAAGATGTCTTTCAAGCAATTGTCGGACAAAGTGGAGGTAAACATTACACGATTTTACGTGAAATTCGATTTCCTCGTATCATTGCAGCTATTTTTGTTGGGAGTGCCCTCGCTGTCGCTGGGGCGATTATGCAAGGGGTTACACGAAATCCATTAGCTGATCCAGGGCTGCTTGGTTTAACGGCAGGGGCAAATGCTGCCCTTGCTTTAACAATGGCATTCATCCCTAAATTCTCGTATTATACGTTAATTTTAGCCTGCTTTGTTGGAGCGGGAATCGGAATGATGTTAGTTTATGGGATTGGTGCCTCTACTAAAAAAGGCTTTTCCCCTTTAAAGCTTGTTTTAGCTGGTGCAGCTGTCACAGCATTATTACAGGCAATCGCTGAAGGGACAGGCATTTTATTTCAAATTTCCAAGGATGTATCCATGTGGACAAGTGGCGGTTTCATTGGCACAACATGGCAGGCATTATTGATCGTACCCGTTATTATTATTGGCTTACTGCTTTCATTTGCTTTTAGTCGTCAATTAACGATTTTAAGCTTAAATGAGGAAGTAGCAGTAGGTGTCGGACAAAATACTACGCTCGTAAAGGGTGTAATGATGTTCGTTGTAGTTATTCTGGCAGGCTCTGCTGTGGCCCTCGTCGGAAATCTAGCTTTCGTTGGCTTAATGGTACCGCATATTGTCCGCGCGTTTGTTGGGACAGACTATCGTTTTGTCTTACCGATGAGCGCCATTGTTGGTGGCTGGTTTATGGTGTTGGCTGATTTTGCAGGGCGCATGATTAACGCACCTTATGAAACGCCAGTTGTCGCTATTATTTCGATTTTAGGTCTTCCATTCTTCCTATTATTAGTGCGGAAGGGAGGACGTCAATTTGTTTAAAGAAGGTCGCAAAAAACAACGTAAATGGTTACTCATATGGCTTGTGGTAACCTTGTTCATTTTTATTCTAGGGATTTCATTAGGTGCTGCTTCGGTTTCTATTGACCGAATTCTTCCAACCTTACTGGGCGATGGTAGTTTTAAAGAGTCCTTTGTGCTCTTTTCAGTCCGTTTACCTAGAATGTTTGTGCTAGCGTCTGCGGGTATGGCATTAGCACTGGCAGGGGCCGTATTGCAGGGCGTAACCCGTAATGATTTAGCAGACCCAGGAATTATAGGTATCAGTGCTGGTGCAGGTGTTGGGATTACTGTCTTTTATTTGCTAGTAGATGGCGACCTTCCTCACTTTGCCTATATTTTACCGATTGTCGGCTTTTGTAGTGCCTTTGTGACAGCACTGGGTATTTACTTTTTCTCTTATCAGCGTAATAAGGGTGTCCATCCTGTGCAGTTTATTTTAGTAGGGGTAGGCGTAGCATCAGCCTTATCCGGGGTCATGATGGTATTAATCTCCTCTGCTGAACGGAGCGATGTACAATTTATTGCACAATGGCTAGCCGGAAATGTGTGGGGCACAGATTGGCCATTTTTCTGGGCGCTAATGCCTTGGCTTGTACTGGGCATCCCTTACATTTTCTATAAAGCCAACGTGTTAAACGTCTTAGCCATGACGGAGCAAACAGCAGTCGGTCTTGGTATGAACATTGGGCGAGAACGTTTCCGATTATTAATTGTTGCGGTTGCACTAGCGGCTGCCGCTGTATCCGTAACAGGGGGCGTAGCCTTCATCGGTTTGATGGCTCCCCATATTGCAAAACAGCTCGTTGGTCCACGCTACCAATTCTTTTTACCACTGACGCTATTCATTGGCGCAAGCTTGCTAATGCTCGCTGATACCATTGGACGTGTTGCTATTGCAAGTGCAACGGTTCCTGCTGGGATTGTTGTTGCATTTATTGGCGCACCTTATTTTCTGTATTTATTGCGGAAGAGTGTCTAGAAAAGTACTAATCAAAATTGAGTGATGCTCGAAAGAAAAGACTTTTGTTTTAGCGAAAATAGGGAAATTTTTATTTTAGGCATTCTATATAGCAAGTTTTTAGGAACCTCATTCATTGAGGTTCTTTTTTTTATATAATCATGGCAGGAGGTGATTAGATGATTTTATTAGAACGTCAAACATCAGAGACGCAAAAGATGCTAGAGGCACTTGTACAAAGACTTCCTATTTCCCATAGTAAATACACATTATATTGTGAGCATTTAAGGCGCCTACAAGCAGGACTCGCTGGTGAACAGCTCGTTGATGCAAAATGGCTTGAACTAGACTTACCAATCCCTCACTATTTTCTTCATGACTTTCAAACAATGAATGACTTCGGTTCTACCCATCAAATGGACACCATCTTTCTCTGTCCTCATTTTGTACTCATTCTAGAAATCAAAAATATTACAGGCAAACTTTCATACGATGCTTCGTTCGCTCAATTAACACGTACGACCGCAGATGATACGGTCGAAGGCATGACAGATCCATTTCTTCAGCTAGACCGGCATGTAGTATGGATGAAGAAGCTATTACAGAAGGAACGCATCGATTTACCAGTTTTGCATGCGGTGGTATTGGCAACGAGAAATGGTATTTTGACAAAGGGATTTGAGGGGCTGCCTATCTTTCATGTGGCAGGGTTACGATTTTATTTACAAAAATGGATGGAGCATTATCAACCTAGAGAAAGAGTTGATCTTTTACAATTAGTCAACCTTCTATTATCCCTGCACACAAAGTTGAAAAAAGAGGTAGAGGTGCCGCTCAAGGAAATAGTGAAAGGTGTGCTATGTCCACAATGTGATAATGGGCAGCGATTATCATATCACTATAACAAATGGACGTGCCCACGCTGTGGATTGGTGGATGATGATGCATTGCTTCGAACATTAGAGGACTACAGGTTACTAATCGGGCAGCAGCTGACCAATCGAAGCTTCCGCGAATTCTTTGGCATTGACTCTCCCGATTTAGCATACAAGTTGTTGCAACAACTCCCATTGAAAGCGGAGGGTGTCAAAAAGCATCGGAAATATTGGATTAAGGAATAACGAACTAAGAGCTACAATTCAAGCGGTCTGAATTGTAGCTTTTAGTGTTGTAGTGGGTTAGGGTGCTTGAAGTAGGTGGATAAAATGCTGAAAGTGACGGATAGAACAAAGAAAGTAGCGGATAGAACAGAGAAAGTGGAGGATACGCTTCGTGTAGGTGGATAGAATGCTGAAAGTGACGGATAGAATAAGGAAAGTAGCGGATAGAGCAATAAAAGTGAAGGATACCACTCAGCAATTATCCCACTCTAGCAGTACACACCCCCAAGAGCGGTGTTTCGCTTATTTCCTACTAGACAAATAGAGTTTTTAGGTATATAGTTAGCTAGGCTAACTAATATAAAAGGAAGTGATAGTGTGACAATTGAACAGGAATTTTTTAATCAGTACCGCTTAATGTATCGGCCGTTTATTAACCAGCTGAATGTGCAGCTTGAACCCTATCAGTTATATAGCTCGCAGTGGGCAGTGCTTCGTTTCTTGAATGATAAGGGTCCACATTCATTTGTTGATATCGCGAATTTCATGTCTATAGAGAAGCCAAGTGTCACGAAGCTTGTACATAAACTTGTGGAGCTAGGCTATGTGGAAACGATGACGGGCAAGGATAAGCGTGAAAAGCTGGTACACCTATCAAAGCATGGGGAAGAGCTTGTGCTGGAAATAAAGTCGCATCTAAATCCGTTTTTTGAGCAGGCTTTGGCAGGCGTGCCAAAGCAAGATATTGACATTGCGACACAGGTTTTAGCAAGAATTTGTATGAATATTAATCAATAGGAGAGAGTAACGTGGAAGCAGCCAGAAAGAAACTATGGACAAAAGATTTTTTAATTGTCTCACTTATTAATTTTACCATTACGTTAATCTTTTATTTATTAATGGTTACGATTGCAGCATATGCGGTGGAGCATTTTAATGCCGCTACAAGTACAGCGGGGCTTGTATCGAGTATTTTTATTATCGGGACACTATTAGGTCGTCTTGGGACAGGGCGTATTATTGGAGACTGGGGTAGCAAAAAAACATTATTTTGTGGACTATTATTATTTATGTTATCAACAATGTCTTATTTTATAGCAGGCAATTTACCGCTGCTGATGATCAATCGTTTAGTACAGGGGATTGCACTAGGGATTGCAAGTACAGCAACAGGTACCATTATTGCACAAATTTTACCAGCTGAGCGTCGTGGCGAAGGGATTGGTTATTATAGCTTAAGCGCCATTTTAGCCACAGCCATTGGCCCATTTGTTGGCATATTATTAACACAGCTATTTGCAGATTATCGTATGATTTTTGCAGTTGATTCTGTGTTAGCGATTATTTGTTTCTTTATGTATTACATTGTGACCGTGCCAGATGCACCGAAAAAAGCGAAGGATACAGCTGTAAAGGCAGGCTTTAAAGTGACGAACTTTATTGAAATGCGCGCAGTACCGATTGCCTTTGTGGCACTTGTGATTGGCTTTGCTTATTCAGGTGTGATGTCGTTTATGACGTTTTATGCAAAGGAGCTTGATTTAGTATCAGCAGGTAGCTACTTCTTTATTATCTATGCCATTGTCATTTTGGCTACACGTCCATTTACAGGGAAATTGCTTGA
Organism: Lysinibacillus sp. K60; assembly: GCF_019731275.1. NCBI lineage: Bacteria > Bacillati > Bacillota > Bacilli > Caryophanales > Bacillaceae > Lysinibacillus > Lysinibacillus sp. K60. The sequence continues at coordinate 584,778 of NZ_JAASJR010000003.1, forward strand.
TACAAGAGGGGCGAATATAATTATCTATCCATGCTTAGTGTTGTTTGCAATAGGTATGTATGCCTTTAGCTCAGCAACCACTACGATTGCCTTTTTAATCGCTGCCGCTTGTATCGGGATTGGCTATGGAAACTTCAACTCGGTGGCACAGGCAATTGCCATCAAAGTAACACCAAATGAGCGTTTAGGCCTTGCGACATCTACGTATTTTATTTTTTATGATTTAGGCTTAGGTGTCGGGCCTTATTTCTTAGGCTTATTTGTACCATCTATGGGCTACAGCTCGATTTTCTTTTCGATGGTCTTTGTTATTATAGTGTCGATTGTGCTTTATTACCTTTTACATGGAAAATATGAAAATTTGAAACAAGCAAAAATTTTGTAGATTAGAATCATTATATTGTAGAAAAAACGTCTTTTTTCTAGTTGTTCGTAAAGAATAACTGAAAAATGACGTTTTTTTCTATTTACAAAAATATATCTTGCAATGGATGATGATAATCATTATCATCACAATATAAAACAAATTCGGAAGTAGGTACGAAGTATGAAAAACAAATCATTTTTGTCGGTATTAGTAGCAGGAGGCATTTTAATGGCTGGCTGTGGCAATACAGAAGAAGTAAAAAAAGAAGATAAGCCTGCAACAGAACAGGCGGAGCAAGCTTCAAAAGAGATGGATTTATCTTCTGAACTATCAGCCTATCAACAATTTGCGTTAGAGCAAATGGATCAATTTTTACTTGACACAGAGAAATTTGTGAACCTATTCAAAGCAGGCGATATTGAAGGGGCAAAGGCAGCGTATGCGCCAGCACGTATGTTTTTTGAACGTTCTGAGCCAATTGCGGAAAGTTTCGGTGATCTTGACCCTCGTATCGACGGACGTTTAGCAGATATTCAGGAAGAAGGTAAAGGTGAGGAAGAATGGTCAGGCTACCATAAGCTTGAGTATGCACTTTGGGAAGAAAATACAACAAAAGGTTATGAGGCTGTAGCAGATCAGCTTCTTGCAGATGCGAAGGAATTGCATGCGCTTGTGCAAACAGTGGAAGTGACACCTGACTTAATGATTACAGGTGCAGTAGATTTATTAAATGAAGTATCAACATCTAAAATTACAGGTGAGGAAGAAATTTACTCTCATACAGACCTTTATGATTTTAAAGCAAATATTGAAGGCGCAGAAAAAATCTTTGAGATTTTACGCTCAAAATTAGAAGCAAAAGATGCCACATTAGTGGCAACACTTGATGAAAAATTCAAAGCAGTGGACGATTTATTAGCACAGCATGCAACGGCTGATGGTGGCTATATATCTTACGAAGAATTAACGGAGGAAAATACAAAAGCACTTGCAGCAGCGGTGAATCAGCTTGGAGAACCATTAAGTCAAATGGGTATCATTTTGGAGTGAACATAAACAATGACAACGTCAAACGAGGAAAAATTTATAAATAAAAAAATTTCTAGACGTGATATGTTAAAGCTAACAGGTATCGGTGTGGCAGGTGTTGCCATCGGTGCCTCTGGCTTGGGTGGTGTCATGAAAGCAATGGGCTATGATGTCTTTGAGCCAGTAGCAGATAGCACGACGGCTAGCAATAAGGTCAATTTCTATGGCAAGCATCAGTCAGGTATTGTGACACCTGTACAGACGAATATTTATTTTGCTTCTTTAGATGTATTAGTGACATCAAAGAAGGAACTACAAGCGTTGTTCCAGCAATGGACACCCCTTGTTGTGCGTTTAATGAACGGTGAAGTCATGGTCGATGTATCGACAAATACAAGAGTGCCAACTGGGGATACTGGAGAGGCAGAGGGCTTAGATGCATCTAATCTATCCATTACCATTGGTGTCGGACCTTCATTATTCGATAAACTGGGCATCCAGCATTTAAAACCAGCGGAGCTAAAGGATTTACCACATTTCCCTAAAGATCAGCTTCAAAAAGAATACACAGGTGGTGATTTGTGTATTCAGGCTTGTGCAGATGATCCGCAGGTGGCCTTCCATGCAGTTCGTAATTTAGTACGAGCTGCTTCAGGTAAAGTAGAAATAAAATGGTCACAGGCGGGCTTTAACTCGTTTCCAGCTAGTGGAGGGACACCACGAAACCTCTTCGCCTTCAAGGATGGTACGGTAAACCCAGCTATTACCGATGAAAAAGACTTAAAGGAGGTCGTGTGGGTGGATAAAGGCTGGCTAAAGGGCGGCTCTTATTTAATTGCGCGTAAGGTTCAAATGCATCTTGAAACGTGGGATCGTACATCATTGAAAGATCAAGAGGCAACATTTGGCCGTTACCGCGATAGTGGGGCACCTTTTGGCAAAACAAAGGAATTCGATGATTTTGATGTAGAGGCAAAGGATGATAGGGGCAATTATATTATGCCTGATACATCACATGTCCATTTGGCGCGGAAATCAGGTGCGCGTATTTTGCGACGCTCTTATTCCTATGCATCAGGCGTGATGTCAAATACAGGGACACATGATGCAGGGCTAATCTTTATCTCTTTTCAAAAGGACCCAGCCCAATTTACAACCATCCAAAATAGCTTAGGGCGTATGGATAAAATGAATGAGTACATTACCCATCGAGGCAGTGCCGTGTTTGCTTGCTTCCCTGGTGTACAAAAGGGGAGTTATTTAGGTGAAGCACTTTTTAACGCGCTGTAGTATCGTGATTGTCCTTATGCTGACTTTAGCTTTACCTGTACAAGCTGCGCAATCCTATAGTCATCTCTATATTGCGATTAGTGATGCACTGATGAATACAAAGCAGGATAAAGAGGCGGAGGCCAAGCAGGCACTTGAACAATTTGCTGTTGATTGGGCTAAAGTATCTTCAGAGCAGAAAGAGGCAAAAGCAAAGGTGGATGAAATCCTTGCACAGGCTACTGAGGCAACGTCCAAGGATGAGCGTTTAGAGGCGCTATCAGCACTATCGAATGCATTGCGTGCATTAGAAAAGCTTGAAAATCCAGTGGATGAAGCGGCACAGCGAGCAGAATTTGGGCAAAAATTTAAGCCGATCATGGCAGACTTTGAAAAAGCATTAGCAAGTGGTGATATTCAGGCCATTGATGAAGCCTACAAAGATTTTAATAGTAAATGGAATAAAAATGAGCGACCTGTGCGTGAACAAAGTATCGCAATGTACGGGCAAATCGAAACACAAATGGCATTTCTTCGTATCTCTATTTCTGCTGAGGAGCCTGATGTAGCGCTTATGCAATCTCAATTCGATGATTTAAAGCAAACGATTGAGGATTTTGTAGCTGGCAAAGAAACAGCCGACGTGGTAGAGGGAGAGTATTCTTTAGCTACATTAATTGCCTATATAGATGAGGCCAATGATTTTCTGGATGCAGGTGATTACCAGGCAGCTTCAAATAAAATACGTGAGTTTATTACCATTTGGCCAAGTGTAGAAATTGAAATCTCCACACGTAATAGTAGTCTTTATACGAAAATTGAAAGTGATATGCCGATGATCGCGAGTGATCTATTAAAATCCAACGTCGATCAGCAAGCAATTACCAAGCAATTAAATACATTCCGCACTGAGATTGAGCTGATTCAAGGGGATTCCGATTACACAATTTGGGACGCTGCGTTAATTTTATTACGGGAAGGGCTAGAGGCATTACTGATTATTTTAGCCTTAGTGTCATTCCTCAATAAATCAGGGCAGAACAAGATGCGCAAATGGATTTATGCCGGCGCGTTTGTCGGCGTTCTATTGTCTGCTATTGCAGCCATTCTTATGTCGACGATTTTAAATTCGGCAACAATTGATACGAATCGCGAGTTAATGGAAGGGTATGTAGGGCTAGTTGCTGCAGCGATGATGATCGGTGTTGGTATCTGGCTACATAGCAAATCAAGCGTGGTCAGCTGGAATCGCTATATTTCCAAACAAATGGGTAATGCCATTTCGAGTGGCTCTATTTTTGCGATGGCTATGATTAGCTTTTTATCGGTCTTCCGTGAAGGTGCAGAAACGCTTGTCTTTTATGCGGGGATTGCACCAAAAATGGAAACGTCACAGTTTATTCTTGGGATTGTGGTTGCACTACTCATTCTTGCTGTACTTGCAGTCGTGTTATTTAAAGCAAGTGGTAAAATTCCAATTCACAAATTTTTTGCAGTAGCAACCATTTTAATTTACGTGCTAGCCTTTAAAATTATTGGGGTCAGTCTGCATACTTTGCAGCTGACAGATAATCTGTCCACAATGATTGTTGATGGCTTACCTGTTATTAGCTTGATTGGCTTCTATCCAACAGTGGAAACAATCATAGGGCAGTCTATTTTACTCGTGTTAGTGGCGGCTACTGTGCTCTATAAAAAGAAACAAGCCTAAAGAAAAAGGTAGATGAGCGTAAAACGCCATCTACCTTTTTTATTGCCAATGAGCAGGTCGTTTTATATAAGAAGGTAATTTAGTCGAACGATCCCCTTGTCCGGCGTTGATTTGCATTTGGGTTAGAAACAGACTTGTGGAGAGATCAGCACCGCGTAAATTGGCATCTCGTAAATCAGCTCCGATGAAATCTACTCCTTGTAAATTCGCATCTTGAAGATTTGCTGCGATTAAATAACTCCCCCTTAGATCAGTCGCTCGTAAATCCTTGCCTTTTAAATTTTTGCCCATCCAATCAGCCCCACGTTGATTCAAGTTTCTAGAAGCCTTTCCCTTCACACTGTGCTGGCGAATTTGTTCACTAGTTTGGAGCAATAGTGCATTGATCGGCATACGAATAGCTACCATATCCAAGGCTAATAATGTATCTGCATCCTGAGCTATGGTCTGCTGTAAGTGCTTCAATTGAGCAAGAAGCTGTTCATAAAGCATATTATCCACCTGATAGGACAAAGCCTCCGCCACATACGCAATCATTTCGTAAAGCTGTTCCATAATGGGAAAAACATGAAACATCTTGTCCGCATGCTCACGAGATTGTCGCCAATCCTGTCCATGAAATGTCACCTGTGAAACCTGTTGACCTGCGCCTAGGCAATCAAAAACGGTACAGCCCTTAAAACCAGTCTCTCGTAGCTGACTATGTATGTGACAGCTATAGTTATCCTGCAAATTAGGACATGGCGTGCCTGCTGGTTTATTGATGGCAAAATCACTAGAAGCCAAAATATTTAAAGCGGTACAGCACAAGCCAAAACAGCTTTGACAATCTGCCTGTAGACTATGTCGGATTTTTGTACCAACGGTTGTCTCTTTTTTTGTCTGATTAGACATCCTCATTTTCCTCTCTCATCTTATCCATTTAATTACTATTTTAACACTAACAAGCTACCAGTTAAAATAGAGAGAAACTGTATTTTGAAAGATAGTAGGGGATATGGTATTCTTCTTCAAAAGAGTTGTAAAGAAAAGTGGTGGTGGAACATGGGGTAACGGTCAATGAATTATTACAATTGCCATCTTTTCGAGGGGCAGAGGTGTTAACAGGGCGAGATAATCTGCATCGTACCGTATCATCTCTATCTGTATTAGAGGTATCGAATGTTGATTTTTATTCGAAAATTATTAACCGTGTACAGGAGGAATGGTATGCAGAGGAGCTTGTCATTAGCTCTTTTTACTCCATTCGAGATAGTGTGGAGCAGCAATGTGAAACGATTCAGCATTTACATGATTTAGGAGAGCTGGGGCTTATTTTATATTATGTCGGCATTGTATTGCCTGATATTCCACAGGAAGTGCTTGCGTTAGCGGAGGCGCAAGGCTTTATTATCATTTGTATGCCGCGAAATGATTATTCACTGCGCTATAACGAGGTTATTTATGAGGTTATGGAAGCGATTGTTAGTAATCAAGGCGTTAATGATCATTTTGTCAAAGAGACATTAGAAAAAGTATCGTTACTACCTGAGCATTTAAGAAGTGTTGAAATTACACTAAAAATGCTTTCAGATCGTTTGAAGGCTAATATTGTGCTCACTAATAGTCATTTTGAGATTGTGAACCAAGTGATGTGGCCACGAAATTCATCATTAGATGTAGCGAATGTCATTGAACAATGCTCCCAATCCAATTTTCAGAGAGAAGCAGGCAAGCTTGAGCTACTAAGAAGTGATGTCGCCTGTGTCGTAGACTATAAAAGAGTACACCAAAAAAATGGTGAGCCGCTATTTTTATTTCTGATTAAAGAAAATACAAAATTACCTGCTAAGACAATTGAAAAAGTAAGTGAGGTTGTGCAAGTAGCTATAAATTTATGGGGAGACAAGCATGATGAGGTTAGTGAATATGCCTTAGTTAAAGCTATTATCAATGATGAGGGGGAGAAAATGAGAAGATTAGCCAATCTCCTTCATATTGATGTTTCCGCGATTCAAATGATGTGGCTTGTCTACATCCATGAGTTAGCAGAAGAAAAAAGAATTCGCGATGAATTAGAAGAGCAACTGTCCAAATATTATCAAACAAGAGTCATCCAATGCATTGACCATTGTATGATTGTATTGGTAGGCAATTGCTTTTATAAGCATCATGAGTTTGAAATTGCCATTGAATATAGTGAAACGACTCAGTATGACGCCCAAATCGCAGAAATTGTTTATGCACCTAAAATGAGAAATACAAAGTCTGTTCGTCAAATGTATCAATTGGTCAATCAGGTGGGGGACAAAGCCCATACGATTTATCCGATGCGGAAATTGTTTACTGCAGCGGAAGTGCGCTCCATGAAAAGGGCAATTGATGTCAGTAAGCAGGGCGAAGAAATGATTGAAGAATATTTGTCTGTAATTGAACCCATTTTACGCGACCATGATTCCTTGCAGACATTGATAACCTTTTTATTAGATGCAAATGCTAGTGTGGAGCGCTGTGCAGAACTCCTCTATATCCATAAAAACACGGTGAAATACCGCATCAAAAAAATTAGTGAGCTGATTGGCACAGATGTTACCGTGTATTCGGAATTTTATGATGCCTATATGGCTTGCATGCTATATCGATTGATTAATGATTAGAATAATCTGAAATTTTGTCATTTTGAACAAAATTTCAGATTATTTTTTTCATTTGCGCAAAAGACTCGACTCTTACCTATCTTCTATAATTAAAAACATTAATCCATCACCAAATAAGGAGGGAGTCACATGCAAAATGAAAATAAAGGTCAATCTTGGTATAGCTTAGGCATTATTTGGGCTGGCGCCATGATTTGTATTCCCAGTTTATTAGTCGGTAACGCACTGATTACCAATATGAGTTTATCAAAGGCACTGGCTGTTGCTTTTGTAGGCTATGCTATTGTCGTGATCATCATGATCTTGCAAGGCATGCAAAGCAGTGATTTAGGAAAGCCCACTGTCCATATAGCAGGACAGGTGTTTGGTAAAAAGGGCTCTCGTACAATATTATCCATTATCTTAGCTATTGCTTGCTTAGGGTGGTTTGGCATTCAGGCCAATGTGTGTGGCGTAGCCTTAGCAAATTTATTAGCAATCTATCATTTGAATATACCCATTCCAATCGCTTCCTTCATTAGTGGTATGGTCATGGTCGTATCCGCACTTTATGGGATGAAAGTGTTGCGTATTTTAAGCTATATCGCCGTACCATTGCTCGTCATCATTTGCCTGTACGGTTTAGGCCAAATATTAACTGGTGAGCAACTGCAACTCATTCGCGATTATCAGCCACAGGGCAATATGAACTTTATGGATGGTTTAGCTGTAACGATTGGGTCCTTTGCATTAGGGGCTGTTATAGCGGGTGATTATTCGCAATTTTCCAAAAAACGTTCAGACGTTTTCAAAGCCGCTACATTAGGGATTATTCCCGCAGGAGTGCTAATGATTGCTGTGGGAGCTGTCTTAACGATTGCCTATCAAACAAGTGATATTACAGCAGTCTTTCTGCATATCGCAACACCCTTTATTGGTGGAGTGGGTCTGATTTTAGCAACATGGAAAACCAACTTGGTCAATGCAATTTCAGGTGGAATTGCGTTAATTAATGTATTTGATGTTGCGAAAAACAAAGAACGATTAGCCATAGGTGTGGCGGGTACAATTGGCACAATCTTAGCCGTTGTGGGGATTTTAAATTATTTTACACCCATCATGTCAATTTTATCGGCGATGATTCCGCCTGTTGCAGGGGTGATGATTGCTTCCTACTGGGTCATTCATAAGGGCAAAGCAGATAGCTGGCATGAAGTGGAAGGGGTCAATCGATTAGGTGTATTTTCTTGGCTAGTAGGAGCTGTCATTGCCTGTATGCCAGTGGTATTCTCCTTATTCCCTGCATTGCCAGCACTACCAAACCAACCGATGATTGGCATCATTATTTCATTCGTGATTTATTATGTTGGGTATCGTGTATCTGTACAAAAAACGGTCATATTGGAGGAACATAGATGAGATATTTAGATCAAGCAGCTATTGAACATATTGCCATTGGGGCAGCATTTCTAGGAACAGGTGGGGGAGGAGATCCCTATATTGGAAAATTAATGGCGCTTTCTGCCATCGAAAAAAATGGCCCTGTAAAGTTGTATTCAGTGGATGAAATTGCGGATGATGATTTTTTCATTCCTGCCGCAATGATGGGGGCGCCATCGGTTTTAGTAGAAAAATTTCCACGTGGCGGTGAGTTTGTTAAGGTTTTCCAAAAGCTCGCGCAATATTTGGGTAAAGAAAAAATTGCAGGCACCTATCCAATGGAAGCAGGTGGGGTCAATTCGATGATTCCTATTGTAGTAGCTGCACAACTTGGCTTACCATTGATTGATTGTGATGGCATGGGGCGTGCATTTCCAGAATTACAAATGGTGACATTCCACTTAGATGGGATTTCAGCAACGCCAATGGCCATCACCGATGAAAAAGGGAATATTGGTATTTTTGAAACGATTGATAATAAATGGACCGAGCGTATCGCCCGAACAGCAACAGTAGAAATGGGCGCTAGTTCCTTAGTGAGCCTCTACCCAACAACGGGTGCACAAATTAAACAAAGCGGTGTTCATCATATAGTGACGCTTTCTGAAAAAATCGGTGAAGTTATTGCCTCGAAAGATCAAGAGGTGAACGATAAGCTACAAAGCCTTTTAAAGCTTGTGGAAGGATATGAGCTTTTCCAAGGAAAAATAGTGGATGTTATTCGTGAAACGAAAGGTGGCTTTAACCTAGGTAAAATGAATCTTGAAGGTATTGAATCTTATAAAAATGATCAAATGAAGGTTCATTTCCAAAATGAAAACTTATTAGCTGAGAAAAACGAGCAGGTTATAGCCATGACACCAGACTTAATTTGTTTGGTGGATTATGAAACCTTATTGCCTGTTACAACAGAGAGCTTAAAATATGGTAAACGTGTGCGTGTGATTGGCTTACCAGCACATGAAAAATGGCGTACAGCAAAGGGTATTGAAACAGCTGGACCCAAATACTTTGGCTATGAATATGAGTATACGCCAATTGAGGAATTGGTGAAAAAGGAGGTAGCAGAGCATGTATAAGATTGGAATCGATGTAGGTGGAACAAACACAGATGCCATCCTTTTAGACCATAATAGCCAGCTTATTTACAGTGTGAAATCACCTACAAGCTTAGATATTAAAACGGGAATTGAAAAGTCACTGCAACAATTACTAGAGGGTGCAAATATCGATAAAGCAAAAATTACCCATGCGATGTTAGGGACAACACAATGCACCAATGCCATTGTGGAACGTAAAAAGCTTGCAAAGGTGGGTGTCATTCGACTAGGTTATCCAGCGACGGCTTCCGTGCTCCCTTATACAGCTTGGCCAGCCGATATGATTGATAAATTATCTGGTCATTATGCCATTGCCCGTGGTGGTTATGAATATGACGGCCAATTATTAAGTGCGCTTGATCAACAGGAAATTACAAAACTACTAGAGGAATGGCGTAGTCAAGTGGAATCCATTGCAATTGTTGGTGTCTTTTCCTCTATTAAAAATGATCAAGAATTGCAGGTTCGTGAATGGATTCAAGAAGTCTATGGTGAGGAATTCCCGATTTCCTGCTCCTCATTAATAGGTTCAGTCGGGTTAATTGAACGTGAAAATGCTACGATTCTGAATGCTGCATTATGTAAGGTGATTGAGACAACAACACAGGGCTTTATACAGGCGTTACAAGCAGAAGGCATTTTTGATGTAGAGGTTTATCTATGCCAGAATGACGGTACATTAATGTCTATCGATTACGCCAAGCAATTCCCAATTTTAACAATTGCCTGTGGACCAACCAATAGTATCCGTGGAGCATCGTATTTATCCCAAATTCAAAACACTATGGTATTGGACGTTGGAGGTACCACTTCAGATATCGGTGTATTACAGGATGGTTTCCCGCGAGAATCCTCGGTCGCAGTTGAAGTGGGGGACATTCGGACAAACTTTAGGATGCCAGATATTATTTCAGTCGGACTGGGCGGGGGTAGTATTGTTCGTGTGAATGGTGACAAAATTACAGTTGGGCCGGATAGTGTAGGCTATAAAATCAGTGAGGAGGCCCTTGTTTTCGGTGGCTCGACCTTAACGACAACAGATATCGCTGTCCGTTTAGGCTTAGCAGAGGTAGGCGATTGCACGTTAGTTGCACATATTGATGAAGCCTTTGCCAAAGCTGTTCAAGAAGAAATTTCTTCGTTACTGGAGCAGGCGATTGATAAGATGAAAACTTCCTCAGAGGATGTGTCACTAGTCTTAGTAGGAGGTGGTGGAATTATTGTACCAGACAAAATTCGAGGCGTTTCCACAATTGTAAAATCTGAGTACGGTGGTGTAGCGAATGCCATCGGTGCCTCGATTGCACAAATTAGTGGTCAATATGAGCAGATTTATATATATTCCAAAGAATCGCGTGAGGAATCCTTAAAAGATGCACAAAACAAGGCTGTGAAACAAGCCGTATTAGCAGGTGCTCTTGAGGATACCATTGAGCTAGTGGAAGTAGAAGAAACACCTCTCGCGTATCATCCAGAAAATGCAACCAGATTAAAGGTAAAAGTAGTAGGGAAAATGGTGTAACAGTCAAAGGGAGAGTCCTAGTTAAACAGGGCTCTTCCTTTTATTAATGGATCAAATGAATGAATCACGGCATCAGGTTTAATGTCAGTTGGATTCGTGAGGCGATGAGGATTGAACCATATGCCTTTCATCCTTGCTTGCTGACAACCAGCGATATCCTTTTTTAGGTCATCCCCAACGAATAGGGCTTCTTCTGGTTGTACATGAAGCTGATTTAAGGCTAATTCGAATATGCGTTTGTCAGGCTTAGTTAAGCCTACTTCCTCAGAAATAAGGATAACATCAAAATAGCTAGCTAAACCTGTATGTGTGATTTTAGCCCTTTGTCGCTGTGTAGAGCCGTTTGTGATGATGCCAACTTGTACTTGCTTCTTAATCGTTTGGAGAACCTTCAACGTATGTTGATCGATAGAAAAGCAATATGGAAACTGCTGATCCCAAAAATCTTGCATGTCATGGCGAGGCAATTGAAAGGTTGATGGAAACGCATCAAAAAACGATGATAAAACATTGGTTTTATCGGCAATCCCATAGTCTCTTTTATCGTATTCCTTAAATTTTTCCAGTATGTCCTTTTTGAGCATACCCTGAATAGCACCATAGTATTTTTCCAAAATAATATAAAACAGGTTATCGACAGCATGATCTCGATTAAGTAAGGTATCATCTAAATCAAATAGTATCGCTTTCAACGAGCTTCATATCCTTTCTTGCTCATCAAGAGGTTTTCGTTTATGTTTTTCATTCATAATTTTTTTGTTTAGGATCGTTACCTTGCCAACCATGAGCAACCTCATATCTTCCACAATATACTTAGCTAGCTCTTCGTCCGATATGTCATCTCCATCAATATCAAGGCGAAAATCCTGCCCTTGTAGGCCACCACCATTGGTAAATTCAATTTCAAAATCAAAGACAACTCTTTTATCCATTCAAGTACCACCTTACGCTTAGTGTTAGAGTGCTATCCATATATTCTGTGTTTAATAGGTGAATACCTTCTTTGAGCATAAGCGTAATTGTTGAGTAAACAAAATTTCCTTTTTCTTGTATTTACCACTTGCCAACAAAAAAGTTATAGTGTAATATGTAACTAGTACACTATGACACGAGGTGTTGTGATTGAAAAGCTTTACAGGACTTTTAAAAAAAGAATGGGTACTTTATCGCTCATGGTTTCTAGTAGGGATATTTATGGGACTTATGCTATCTTGGATCGTTCCCTATATCCTACATCAGTATGTCAATCTCTTTGCACATGAGCATCAACTAGCATTTGCATTTACGATACTCGTCCTTTTTCTAGGAGGATTTTATTCTGTTTTACAATTTTTGGCATCGATGCGATTGGATATTAAAGCAAAGGAGAGCTGGCTCCATTCAACAAGCTCCATCACAAAGCTTATCGGCGCAAAATTGGTTTGCTCATTAGTAGGATATGTCCTCTTCACTATCCTTTTTACGAGTATAGCCATTTTCAATATTAAGGATGAGCTGATTGCCAGCGCTGGACAAATTTTATTGGTTCTGGTAATAGTTGTTATTATATTGACGATTTTACAATTAATGCTATTTATCATTCTTTTATTCTTTTTAGCTTTTTATTTACAATTAAAGCGCGTAATAGGTCGTTTTTCGATTGTGCTGACAATGATTGCGTTTTATGTAACCACAGCTGGTTGGGTGCGGGTAACGGAGAGTCAGCTGTATCGAACGATCTTCCTCCATGGAGAGGTTTCGCTTCAAAGCATCGAACAATATCTACCAACAGGGAAAGAAATGACGATGGAATGGATGCTTGGCTCGATTTATGTCGTTGAGGAAGTAGCCATTACGTTATTACTACTACTGCTGTTTTTAGCAGCATCGAAGTGGCTTGAAAGGGTGGTTTTACGATGACGATGGATTTTTCGCGTGACAAACCCATTTATAGCCAGCTTGTCGATCGAATTTGTGGAGACATTTTGAAGGGGAAGTTGCAGCTAGGTGATCGACTTCCCTCCGTTCGAGAATATGCAGTAGAAACAGGTGTCAATGTCAATACGGTGCAACGTGTATACAAGGAGTTAGAGGCAATGAATATAACGGAAACCAAACGAGGACAGGGTACATTTATTACGAGCAATGAGGAGCGCATTGAGTTATTGCGGGAAGAGATGAAAAATCAGCTGGCTGAAAATTTTTTAACATCAATTGAGGCATTAGGCTTTTCAAAGGAAGAAATGCTGGTGGTTTTGAAAAATAAAGCGTGAGGTGAAGGGATGTTACAGCTATTAAATGTATCTTTTCAATATAAGAAAAAGCCAGTTTTACAGGATCTATCCTTTTCCTTTCCGATTGGACAAATCATTGGACTAGTTGGGGAAAATGGTAGTGGTAAATCTACGCTTATGAAAGTTTTAGCTGGTTTACTGCGACCCACTGCTGGTGAGATCACACTAGAGGGTGAACCAGTCACACGTAGAAGTGCTGACAAAATTGCTTATTTACCAGATACAGATTTGTTTTTTGAGTACTACACGGGTGAACAGCTTTTCCAGCATTATGCTTCGCAGTTTGAAGATTTTTCCTATGATAAGGCCTGTATCGTCGCACAATTTTTACAGGTAGATACACGCACAAAGCTACGCCAATTATCAAAGGGTAATCGTGGTCGTATGAAAATGGCTGCAACCCTTGGGCGAGAGGTTCCTTATTATATCATGGACGAACCATTTGCTGGGCTAGACCCTATTGTGAGAGAGCAGCTGATTAAAGGCTTAATTCAATTTACGGACATCGAAAATCAAACGATCTTGCTATCCACACATGAATTATATGAGGTAGAGCCTATTTTAGATCAAATTATTTTATTGCAGGCAGGATCAATCATGGCCTATGAGAACGTGGAAACATTACGCGATGTGGCTAATAAGGATGCAGTTGAGTGGATGAAAGGATTTTATCGGCCTTCAGTAAAAAATATTGACAGCTAAAGGTGAAGAAAGAATCGTCAATAAAGCAATGTTGTCGTGCCAGACTGCATAATGCTCAGGCGAAATAGATTAGAAAGGGTGAAAAATATGACAGAACCGATTGTACAATTGCAAAATTTATCGAAAACTATTCGAGGCAAGCAATTAATTCAAAAGTTAAACATTGATTTATATCCAGGCCAAATTACAGGATTTTTAGGACCGAATGGAGCGGGGAAAACAACAACGATCCGAATGATGACAGGGCTTATGCATCCAACAGAGGGCAATGTCATCATCGACGGGCTTTCACTTAAGGAGCATTATGAGGAAGCCATTAGTAAAGTTGGTGTGATTGTTGAAAATCCAGAAATGTATAAATTTATGTCAGGCTATAAAAATTTACTACATTTTGCACGTATGCATAAAAATGTAACGAAGGAACGAATTCAGGAGGTCATTCAACAGGTTGGGCTCGAAAATCGTATACATGAAAAGGTCTCTACGTATTCACTTGGTATGAGACAGCGACTAGGATTAGCCCAGGCGTTATTGCACAGACCGAAATTTTTGATTTTAGATGAACCGACGAATGGCTTAGACCCTGCTGGGATTCGTGAGTTTCGTATGTACCTGCGTAAGATTGCTTCAGAAGAGGGCGTATCTGTCTTTGTCTCAAGTCACTTATTATCAGAAATTGAATTGATGTGTGATCGAGTGGCCGTGATTCAAAATGGGCAGCTGATTGATCTGCGCGATATTCACAATGAAAGCTCATCGTTTTATTATGTGGAGGCAGAGCCAAAAGAGCAGGTGTCTGCTTATCTGGAACAGCGTGACTTTAACTTTGTAGCAGAGAATCAGGGCTATGTGGTGGAAATGAAGAAAGAGGATGTCCCGGCTATGACTACACAACTAGTCCAAGCAGGTATTCAATTATTTGCCGTACAGCCACATCAAAAAACATTAGAGGATCAATTCTTAGAAATGACTGGAGGCGGACAAATTGCTGAAGCTAATTCAAAATGAGTGGATGAAATTATGGCATAAAAAAGGAACATGGGCAATGGTGGCCATGCTGATTCTTGTCATTCTTGTTCCTGCTGGAATCACCAAATATTATGAAGTAAAATCCCCGACGGAAGGCTCCTGGAAAGACATAGAGCAGGAGGCCATTCAATCCTATAAAGAGACGCTAGCAGGTGAAGATTTAACGGAGGAAGATAAAGCTTACTTTCAAGAGCAGATGGCTATTTCTGAATATCGTTTAGCGAATGATGCACCAAGTCAAAAAGATAGTAGTCTTGCAAGCTTTATGTCCTTTACAAGCGGTATGCTAACGCTTGTCACTTTATTTACAGTCATTACCGCAGCTAGTATTGTATCGAGCGAATTTTCAACAGGGACGATTAAAATGCTCTTAACGCGCCCAATGTCCCGTGCAAAAGTGTTGACGTCTAAATTACTGACAACATTTCTTTTTGGTTTGTTATTGTATGTGGTGAATGTTGTGGTAAGTGCCCTTATCGGCTTAGTCTTGTTCGGCATGGGAACAGGTGTGGAATTAGAAATGGTCAATGGGCAGGTCGTTGAAAAGGCCGTATGGAGTGATTTAGCCTATCATTACCTATTATCTGGTGGTGATTTTGTGATGTCTACATTATTTGCCTTTTTGATTGGTTCAGTATTCCGTTCAAGCTCTTTAGCAATTGGTTTAACGATGTTCCTTTCTTTTACAGGCGGCATGATTGTTATGTTCTTAAGCCGCTACGACATCGTCAAATATATTTGGCTCACACATTCTGATTTAACACAGTATGAGCATGGTGGTGGCTCCATGATTGCTGATGTGACGTTGCCCTTCTCATTAACAGTACTTGCTATTTACGCAGTAGTTTTCCTTGTCATTAGTTATTCAACCTTTATGAAACGTGATGTCACGGCATAAGCTATAGAAGAACTGTGCCCTAATTTCGAATTAGGGTGCGGTTTTTTTGTTTAACATCACGAAATATTAAAAAAGTATTTATTTTTTTTTGAATTGCGCCTATAATAATAGCAACTTAGTGAAAACGCTTTTTTTTACTAAAGTGGTCTAGACAACTATACCAAAGGGGGATAATGAATGTTTGCTTTCTTACAAAAAATCGGTAAGTCGCTCATGTTTCCAATCGCAACTTTACCAGCAGCAGCATTACTATTGCGTTTAGGTTCAGCGGATATGCTTGGGGCCGTACCGAATGAAGCCATCCAGTACATTGCTAGTATTATGGCCGCTTCTGGTAATGCTATACTAGGGAATTTACCAATTATTTTTGCGATTGGTATTGCGATGGGGTTTGCACATGATAGTAGTGGCGGTGCAGCTCTAGCGGGTGCGATTGCGCATCTTGTTTTAGTCGCCGTTTTAGGGACTGTTAACGAAGAATTAAATATGGGTGTGTTTGGTGGTATTATTGCCGGTATTACGGCAGGCTTATTATATAACAAATATTATAATGTGAAATTTCCAGAATGGTTATCATTCTTCGGTGGACGGCGCTTTGTACCGATTATTACGTCCATCACCATGGCCATTTTAGGTAGTATTTTAGCGATCGTTTGGGGACCAATTCAGGGTGGCATTGATGCTGTCGGCAATTGGATGATCGGTGCAGGATCACTTGGCGTAGGGATGTATGGCTTCTTCAACCGTCTATTAATTCCAGTGGGTCTCCACCATGTAATCAATACAATTATTTGGTTTGATTTCGGTGAATTTACAAATGCTGCAGGCGAAATCGTGAAAGGGGATATCAACCGCTTCCTAGCAGGAGACACATCAGCTGGACATTTCCAAGCTGGTTTCTTCCCAATCATGATGTTTGGCTTACCAGCAGCCTGTCTAGCAATGTATTTTGCGGCGAAAAAAGAAAAGCGTCCAATCGTTGGAGGGATGTTCGTTTCCATCGCTTTAACAGCCTTTTTAACGGGTGTTACAGAGCCTATTGAATTTTCCTTTATGTTCTTATCACCAGTTCTTTATGGTATCCATGCGGTATTAACAGGTATTTCATTGGCTGTGGCCTATCTTGTTGGATTCCGTGACGGCTTTGGCTTCTCCGCAGGCTTAATTGACTACTTACTCAACCTTGGTCTGGCAGATAAACCATTGCTCTTATTACCTTTAGGTTTAGGCTTTGGGGCGATTTACTTTGTAGTATTCTATTTCTTAATCAAAAAATTAGACTTAAAAACACCTGGACGTGAAGACGATGAGGATGAGGATGGCGAAGTAAATGCTATTGCTAATGATGTCGATTTACGTGCATATTATACAATTGAAGCATTAGGTGGAAAAGACAATATTAAGCAAGTGGATTATTGTACAACTCGCCTACGTTTATTAGTACAGGATTCTGCTAGCGTCGATGAAAAAACATTGAAGCAAACAGGTGCAAGAGGTGTTATGCGTATCAGTAAAACCAATGTCCAAGTAATCATTGGGACATCTGTTGAGTTTTTAGCTGAAGCCATAAAAGAACGTTTGAAAAAAGGCAATCCAGCACCAGCCAATGCAGGACTTCCAACAGCACAGCCTGTCCTAGAAGAAACAGTGAAGAATGACATGTTGACATTCCATGATTTCGAAATGCCAATGACTGGCGATTTATTACCTTTAACAGAAGTGCCTGATGAGGCATTTTCAGCAGGCTTGATGGGCCCAGGTTTCGGGATTCGTCCAACAGATGGAGCAGTCTATGCACCATTCGATGGTCAAGTAGTGATGGTGTTCCCAACAAAGCATGCAATCGGCTTAAAATCTGATACGGGCATTGAAGTATTAATTCATGTTGGCTTAGATACGGTCAAACTAAATGGTGATGGTTTTGATCTGTTCGTGACAGATGGTCAAAAAGTTAAGCGTGGGGATGCGTTATTAAAAGCAGACCTTGTACAGATTGAAGGTCAAGTACCTTCTGTCATCACACCAGTCGTCTTCACAAGCTTAATGGGGCAAGCGATAACACTTGAAAAGACTGGCTATCAACGAGCAGGCTCAACGAATATTATTACAATGAAGAAGTAACGACTAATGGGGCTGTTAGCGAAGGTATACAGAGGCAATGCTATTGCACACGGATGCCTTTTCGACAGCCCTTGTTCAAGAAGGAGATGTTTTTCTTGAGTTTAATCATTCGAAATATCACAGTAGTAAATGGCAATGGACGAGAAGAACAGGTAGATGTATGGATGAAGGATGGTAAAATTGCTCAAATTGCTCCTCAGCTTGATATCCACGATGTCGAACAGCTTGATGGTTCAGGGAAATTTTTATTGCCAGGATTTATTGATCTGCACATTCATGGGTCCGCTCAAATGGATACGATGGATGCTTCTGATGAAGGGCTCCATACGATGGCTCAATCCCTTTTAAAAGAAGGAACGACAAGCTTTTTAGCTACAACGATGACACAAAGCTATGACAACATTGAACGAGCTATTGAAAATGTGGCACAGTTTCAGCCACAGCCAGATGAAGCAGAGGTACTGGGTATTCATATCGAAGGGCCATTTGTCTCGAAGCAGCGAGCAGGGGCACAGCCTCTTGAATATATTGTCGAGCTAGATTTGGATATATGGACAAAATGGCAGCAACTAAGTGGCCATAAAATTAAGCAAATTACGCTAGCACCAGAAGAACCGAATGGCATGGCAGCTGTGCAAAGTATTTCTGCTAGCGGTGTCATTGTTTCAATTGGTCACTCGGATGCTACCTTTGAGCAAATGCAACAAGCCGCTCAACTAGGTGCCACACAGGGGACACACTTATATAACCAAATGCGTCCATTCCACCATCGAGATCCAGGTGTAGTTGGTGGTGTCCTGCTACTAGATGCGATTAAGGCAGAACTGATTGTTGACTTTATCCATATGCATGAAGGTGCGGTGGAAATGGCCTACCGCTTAAAGGGAGCAGACGGGCTTATTTTAATTACCGATGCGATGCGCGCAAAGGGAATGCCCTACGGTGCATATGATTTAGGCGGTCAAACAGTTCATGTGACAGAAGCAGGTGCTCATTTGTCAAATGGATCGTTAGCAGGCAGTATTTTAAAAATGGATCAGGCTGTACGGAATATGCATCACATTACGAATTGTACGCTGGAGGAGCTTGTCAAAATGTCCAGCTATAATGCTGCCGAGCAATTGAAGCTAGGTAATAAGGGTCAGCTTGTACAAGGCTATGATGCGGACGCGGTGATTTTAGATGACCATCTAAGGCTCCATCAAACGATTAAGGCGGGCAAGGTCTTATATGATGTAAATTCAAGCGGACAATAGTCACTAATATGCAGCAGGTACAAACATCTGGCATGAAACGATGGAAATGAAAAGGTGATAGAACATGAATACCTATTTTCAACAAGTCAATCAATATTTAACAATGATGGCACAGCAGGAAAGCAACCAGCTTATGCATATTGCCAAGCAAATTGGTAAACGTCTTACAAAGGGGGGCATTATCCAGCTCTTTGGCTCTGGTCATTCCATGCTATTAGCACAGGAATGTTACTACAGAGCAGGTGGCTTAGTGCCTGTCAAACCGATACACATAGAATCGTTAATGCTACATCAGGGTGCACGGCAATCCTCACAAAATGAAAAAAAACAGGCTTTTTTAGCCTCCTATAAGGATCAGCTGCAATTTGATGAAAGAGATGTTTGTATCATCATTTCGACCTCTGCCAATAATCCAGCGCCCATTGATATGGCTATATATGCAAAGGAAGCGGGCGCTTTGACCATTTCACTGCAATCACTGGAATATCAGCACCAGCCATCGCGCCATCCGTCAGGAAAGCGTTTAGAGCAAGTAGTAGATGAAGTATTGAATACGCATGTGCCATTAGGTGATGGTGTGTTAAGCGTTGACCAATTGCAATATGCCCCTGTTTCAACGGTGTTAGGTGCGACTTTATTAAATGCTTTATTCGCTCAAATCATTGAGCTTATGCATGCACAGGGCGCTCGTGTACCAGTGTTTGGTAGCAATAATTTAGGGGGAAATAATAACGATGCGCTCATTGATCAGTATGGTCAGCGTATTCATTTCTAGGGTACAAAGGAGGATATGTGGTGAAAGTAAAAAGATTTTCCTCAATGGATGATTTATATTCATATGCAGTAGCAACTATTTCGGAAGCCAAAAATAATGGCGCCACAACGTTCGGATTAGCTACTGGTGGAACAATGGAACCGCTATATGCTAAAATTTGTAAAACAGATATTGATTTTTCACATTGTATTAGCTTTAATTTGGATGAGTATGTTGGGCTTGAGGCAACTCATAAGCAAAGCTACGCCTATTATATGAACAAACATTTATTTAATCAAAAACCATTTTTAACATCGTATTTACCAGATGGATTAGCAGTAGATCCTCTAATGGAAACAGCTCGCTATGAAGGATTGTTGCAACAATATCCCTTAGATTTCCAACTGCTTGGTATCGGTCAAAATGGTCATATCGGCTTCAATGAGCCTGGTACGTCATTTGCTTCTTTAACACATCTTGTAACACTCGAAGAATCTACTCGTCAAGCTAACGCGCGTTTCTTTTCATCCATTGACGAAGTGCCAACACAGGCCTACACGATGGGTATTCAATCGATTATGCGGGCAAAATGCATTTTGTTACTCGCAGTGGGAGAAGCTAAGCGTGAGGTGTTAGAGCGTTTACTGGCATCTGATTATACAGAAGACGTACCTGCAACTGCTTTATCGAAACATCCAAATGTGATGATTTTAACAGACTTACAAGAAGAGGAGAATAAATTATGAAAACACAACAATTGACAGTAGTCGATCCTTTAGGTATTCATGCACGACCAGCGAGCCAGCTTGTGGCAAAAGCAACACCGTTTGCTTCATCTATAGAAATACGTACAGAAGAAAAAGCCGCTAATTTGAAATCAATCTTAGGTGTGATGGGATTAGCCTTAAAGCAAGGTTCACAATTTACACTAGTGGTAGAGGGGGAAGACGAAGAGCAAGCATTAGCAGCACTAACGACACTCATCACGGAAATGGGGCTTGCACAATGACACAACTCACTGGTATTGCCGCTTCAGACGGCATTGCCATTGCGAAGGCATATCGTTTCGTCCAACCAGATTTAACATTCGCTAAAACAACTATTCATGATATCGAGGCAGAGCAGCAACGTTTAGCAGCCGCTCTTGCCAAAGCAGAACAAGAACTAGTTATCATTCGACAGCAAACATTCGAAAAATTTAGTGCAGAAGAAGCCGCAATTTTTGAGGCACATTTATTAGTGGTTCATGATCCCGAATTACTTGGGCCTATCAATCAAAAAATTGCGGACGAAGCGGTGAATGCGGAGTATGCATTGCATGAAGTATCCTCTATGTTTGTGGCATTATTTGAAGGTATGGATGACGAATACATGAGTGCCCGAGCATCAGATATTAGAGATGTGACAAATCGCATATTAGCACACTTACTCGGTGTACATATTCCAAATCCAAGCAATATGAACGAACAGGTAATTATCGTAGCGAATGATTTGACTCCTTCAGAGACAGCCCAATTAGATCGCAACTTTGTTCTCGGTTTTATTACCGATATTGGTGGGCGAACATCCCATTCGGCCATCATGGCTCGTAGCTTAGAAATCCCAGCAGTCGTAGGAACAGGGATTGCTACGACAACAATTCAGGATGGCGATTATTTAATTGTTGACGGTTCGACGGGTCAAGTCCTAGTGAACCCAAGTGCCGAAGTGATTGCAGACTATCAGGAAAAGGCACAAAATTATCGGGCACAACAGGCGGAATGGTCTACTTTAGTGAATGAGCAAACCGTTTCGAAAGATGGCGTGCATGTTGAGCTAGCGGCTAATATTGGATCGCCAAGTGATTTGGATGGGGTATTGCGTCATGGAGCAGAGGGAATTGGCTTATATCGAACAGAGTTTTTATATATGGGCCGAGAAAATTTGCCATCTGAGGAAGAACAATTTACAGCGTATAAAACGGTCTTGGAAGGTATGAAGGGCAAGCCAGTTGTTATTCGAACACTGGATATCGGTGGCGACAAGCACCTGCCGTATTTACCTGTGCAAGAAGAGATGAATCCATTCCTTGGTCACCGTGCCATTCGTCTATGTCTTGACCAGCAGGAGTTATTCCGCACACAATTGCGTGCACTACTGCGAGCATCTGTCTACGGAAACTTAAAAATTATGTTTCCTATGATAGCGACCATTCAAGAATTCCGTGCGGCTAAAGAAATTTTGCTTGAGGAAAAAGAAAAGCTGATAGCAGGAGGGATTGCAGTAGGCTCTTCCATAGAGGTCGGGATGATGGTTGAAATTCCTTCGACAGCCGTAATGGCAGATATTTTTGCAAAAGAAGTGGATTTCTTCTCCATCGGCACAAATGATTTAATTCAATATACAATGGCGGCAGATCGGATGAATGAAAAAGTTTCCTATTTATATCAACCCTATAACCCAGCCATTTTACGTTTAATTCAAATGGTCATTAAAGCTGCCCATCAAGAACAGAAATGGGTAGGAATGTGTGGAGAAATGGCTGGCGATGAGCATGCTGTGCCACTTTTGCTAGGCTTAGGCTTAGATGAGTTCTCCATGAGTGCTACGTCTATTCTAAAAACGAGGGCCTTGCTAAAGCAATTATCTGTCCCAGAGATGCAGTCTTTAGCAACAGAGGCATTACAGTTAGCGACAGCTGAAGAAGTACTGGAAAAAGTAAAGAAAGCTGTGAAATAAATTAGAACAATAACCCATCTACCACTCTGTAATATGAAGTACAAGTAATTGTACATTTTGTCTTATTCAATAGTGTTTCTTTTATAATGTTATACATTAAATGAAAAAGCACATTACTAAATGCAAATTTTAGTGATGTGCTTTTTATTTTGACTATTTTTCTCATCTACATTTGTTAAAAGGTTAAACATTTACAATGACTAATTTAAGGGGGGCTAATCATTAGTCTAATATGTATATAATTTATTAAAAAATTTTAATCATTTTATACCTATGTTATTCAACTATAGCCCCTGTTATTGTAGTATAGGAACAATAAAAAATGCAGGTTTAAAGCGTCAAATTGACAATATAAAGATACATTTTTATCTACCTAGAATTATATTTTTCTAAACAGACAAACAATAAAATCTTCGAGACCAAATTCATTTTGACTTAAATTATCGTGCTGCATTTCACGTATCTCAATTTCTTGGAAATTTGAAAAAATTATTTGTAATTTTTCTTTGGAATATCCTATACCACCATGTAAACTTCTATCCATATAATATTGTTTATCGGACAGCGATGATCCGCCGTACTTTCCATTTTCTTTGAAAGCACTGATTGAAAAATAACCATTATTCTTTAAATATTTGTTGATAAATTGAATGTAGGATACTCTTCGATGAGGTGATAAGTGGTGAAAACAACCAGAATCGTATATATAATCAAACTTTTGTGATTGCAGCTTTAAATTAAAGATATTTTCACAAATTAACTGAATGTTTACATTTTGGACATCAGCTTGCTCCTTTGCCCAATCGATTGCTTGTTGTGATAAATCCACAGCGGTTACATTAAAACCTTTTTGAGCTAGATAAATAGCGTTTCGTCCATTTCCGCAGCCAATTTCAAGTACATTACGTGGCTTTATAGTTTCTTTTTCAATATATTTTACTAAATGTTCATCAGGTTTATCACAAAAGAATGGGACATTTCTTTTTTTATCTTTATAAAATGTATCCCAAAATTCTGTTGGCTCTCTTAACAAAGAATCTAGTAATTCATATAAATCTTCATTATTTTTAACTAACATCTAACGCCCTCCTTATGTAATTCAATTGTAATATAAAGGGAGTTTTGTATTGTTACACTATGTTTAAAATAAGATTAAATACCAAATCTACCGAAGTGGAAAGTGCCTCAATAAAGGTATTAAACACGTCTAGAATTCATCCTATCTAAATAAAACGATTAGGAGATAGTAACATATGGTGATAGATAAACATGGCTTATAAAGCATTTAAAGCAGAGCTACTTAAGGGTAAAAATATTATATTATTACATTTATTACAAATATTACATATGAAGAAGTTTTACAAACTTTGTTTGGTAATCTTTCAGAAAATAATGTTATTCAATATTTAATAGAATATCGTTTCCCACTTAGTAGGCTACTAATCCAAAAGAAAAGCAAAGTTCACTTTATAAAGAAAGGAAATTCATATTCTTCTCTTTTATAAACGGGTCTACTTTATTTCAAATTTACACCTTCCATTAATAGGGCTATAGTATAGTCATATCTAACATGTAGAATCCTTTAATTTTTTTATCTTATTTTTATTTAAGTCTTGATAACGAAAAATTGTTTAGTATTACTTCATTTGGTATACATGCCTGTTCTAAAAAAGGCACGACGAATGCTATGTGATTTTATAAACTCATTCTATTAAATAGGGTACGAAAATCATTATGATTTCGTACCCTATTGATGTTGAAATTAAATTTTTATGTTTCAAAAGTGAACGTCTGAAGTTTTTGTTCATTAGGCGTGTTTTGAAATGATTTGCTGAAGCTTTGCTTGCAGTGTCGGTAGGTCATGCATCGTAACCGTTGTGCGAACATAGCTTTCATCCATATCTAATGCTTCAGCAAAAAAGCTACCAATGCCTTTTACTTTGCGATCAATTTGCATTAAAATCTCTGCAGAATGGTTGGATTGAGAAAGGAAAACTAATTCAAGCTCATCTAAATGGCTTCTATATTGTCCAGTGGGTACAAATTCAAATTCTTGGACAAATGGATAGTAGCCTCGGAAGCGTGAAGGAGCTTGTTCACATTCAGCTTCACGTAAACGGAAACCTAATCCACGAATCGCATCTAATATATGACCTGCTAGTGCTGTTGGCTCGACACGAATATAATCCTTATCACTCGGATCGACCGCATTTTTAATATCAAGGCCCGTTTGAATCCATACCTGTGTTTTACCTGCACTAATCGGTGTTTCAAATGGCAATGTTAATGAAATTGGGAAGACTTTTTCCTCGCCTGCGCCCAGTGTGAAAGGCTCTGTTACTTTGACCTTCTGCAGTGTGGCAACCTCTGTATGTTTGTGATCATTCGACTCACGGATATACGTCGTATTGACGGATAGGTAAATCGTGTCGACCTGTTGCTCAACTTGACCGCCTCGCACAATGATTTCCCCCTGCATGATCTCTCCAGCACGATAAGTATCCTTCTCCAATCTTGTATCCACTGTTGCTGAACCTATACCAATACTTGCTAATGCTTTATGAAAAAAAGACATTTTTCATTCCTCCTACTGACATCGTTAGCTATACATACGCTTATGATGAAAAAAGGTTTCAAGACTTACAAATTTTTCGTTATACTAGTTGAAAACGAAAGAGGGATGGCGATGGAAACAGAGTGGCTACGCACATTTATCGTGGCAGCACAAACAGAAAACTTTCGAGAAACGGCTGAAAAACGATTTATTACACAATCGACTGTAACGAAGCATATCCAGCATTTAGAAAGGGCATTGCAAACCCCGTTATTTGATCGACAGAGCAAACAGGTTACGTTAAATCGGCAGGGTGCTTATTTTAGTCAGCAGGCACAAAAAATCTTGTCCGCTTTTGATGAGGGGCTTCAACAAATGGATTCCTTCGTAAAAGGCTACACCGCTAAGCTTACGCTTGGCGTTGCTCCGCAAATAGCGAATTCAACATTACCAGCTATTATCACAGCATTCCAGCACCGAAAGCCAACTACTCAGGTAGTGATAGAACTTCTAAAATCCAATGAAATCGGGGAAGCGGTATTTACGGGTGTAATCGATATTGGCTTATCCAAATTAACCTCAACTCGTGAGCTTCACACGGTGATGCTCGCACAAGAACCATTGCATTTAATTGCTCCTATTGGTAAAAAGGAATTAGATGCTTTCACTCTTTTACGGCAGGAAACACTTCTCACACATGAATATGCGCCCTATTGGCAGGAAGTACAACAGGTGCTACAGCAATTTACCAGCCATCAAACAATGCATATTAATCAAACAGAGGTGATCAAGCATTTCGTCAAGCATGGTCTTGGTATTGCCTTGCTGCCTAAGAGTGTGATTGAAGCGGATTGCCAGCAACATCTTCTACATAGCTATTCAGTAAAAGAATTTTCTCATATTGTATCGGATACTTACTTGCTTACAAAGTATGTCTCAGCTGATTATGATGATTTTTTAGTAGCGTGTAATAGCGTGTATGAGTAAAGCCGTTTTCTGCACGGTTTTTTCATAATGTACCTTTATACTATTTTAGTAGAAATAATAGATAGAGGGTGTTTAGGTGTATAGTGTATTGTCCAGCATTAGTCAGTTGATTAGTGAACCGCTTACGCAATTTGTACAAGGCTATGAGCATTCTGCCCTGATGATGGCCATTCTTCTTGGCTTAATAGGCGCCTTTGCTCCATGTCAGTTAACAGGTAATATGAGTGCCATTACATTTTATGGCAATCGAACACTTCAAAAGAGCAGTAATTGGCAAGAAATTATGTTTTTTATTGTGGGGAAAGTGGTTGTTTTTAGTGCGCTTGGCTTTTGTGCTTGGCTTTTTGGACAATCATTTGAAACAAAGATGACCGTTTATTTTCCAATCTTTCGTCAGGCTATGGGGCCGATAATGCTACTAACAGGGTTGGTGCTAATCGGTTTATTCAAATTAACCTTTTTACAACGCTTACCATTGCTGCTGCCGCCTGTAGTAAAAGAGGGGAAAATCGGCTCGTTCTTAATGGGTGCTAGTTTTTCTATTGCCTTTTGTCCCACTATGTTTGTTTTATTCTTTGTGTGGTTAATGCCCCTTGTGGCGAGCACTTCCTATGGGTTGCTTTTACCTAGTATTTTTGGCGTAGCGACCGCTGTACCGCTTATCATCATGCTTCTGTTGATCTATGTCTTTGATGCCAAACGCCTTATCCTACGAAAAAGTATGAAGATGGGAAGGGCTATTCAAATGACAGCAGGTATCCTATTAATTTTAATCGGAATAACGGACACTATTACATATTGGGGCATGTAAGACATGTATAATAGAGTCAAAACGAGAAAGAGAGTTACAGTATGATCGCTATATTATTATTTATTCTTGCGGGAATTGGTGAAATAGGTGGGGGCTATTTAATTTGGCTTTGGTTACGAGAGGGCAAACCTTTTTATTGGGGTATTTTTGGCGGTATTGCACTTGCTCTGTACGGTGTTGTTGCAACATTCCAGTCCTTTCCTACCTTTGGCAGAGTTTATGCAGCCTATGGTGGAGTATTCATCGTGTTGTCTATTTTATGGGGGTGGGGCATTGATGGCAAAAAGCCCGATCATTTAGACTTTATTGGCGCAGGGATATGCTTAATAGGCGTCATTGTGATATTGCTGCCTCGCTCTTAGCATGGAAAAAAGGTTACTACAACAGAATAGTAACCTTTTTTAATCTATTTTTTACGAGCAATAAAGCGCAGACGATAATAATCAATGACCCATTCATTCTGTTGAAAACACGTTGGCTTTAATAATTCCTCACATGTCGTATAAACCTGTTCTTTCTCATCCGCCTTTAAGTGTTGTAGAAGATTTTCACTAAACATGACCAACCAGTTGCGAAGCCCATCCTGCCCTTGAAGTGGTGTAGGACGTTTATAGAGTGTGATATTCTCGACCTCAAAGCCTGCATTTTCTAATTTTGATTGATATTCCTCGACGCTTGGAAAATACCAAGGGAAATAGTGGTCGATATAGGGAAATTGTAAAGATTCCATACTTTTTTGCAGGGCCCAAACGATGGATGCAATATTGCCTTGTCCACCCATTTCAGCAACAAAGCGTCCATCGTTCTTCAGTGCGCCATAGACGTTTTCGATAACTACATCAGGTTCCTTCATCCAATGAAGTGCGGCATTGGAGAAAACGGCATCAAATTGCTGAGAAAAATGCATCGCTGTAGCTTCCATTGTTTGAAAATTTATGGCAGGATATTTTTGCTGAGCAGCTAAAATCATCGTAGCCGACGCATCTACTCCGAGCACAGAAGCTCCAAGTGCTGATATGTCATTAGCCAAATCTCCTGTACCACAACCCACATCTAAAATATGTTCATTTTTCTGCGGCGCTAGTAGATCAACTAAGTTTGTACCCAATTTTGACACGAAATCATGCTTTTCATCATATAAATGAGCATTCCATTTTGTTTTTGTTGTCATCCTATTTCATCTCCTTTAGTAGAGCATAGCAAAGGAGGACAACCATCAGAAATGCGAAAAATCATGAATTTTGATTCCAAATTGGAATGATAGCTTTCTCTATAACAGCTAGCTTTACACGCTATCAAATTTCCGATTCGATGAAAAATGAAGTCCATAAAATTTTTGAGTAAAATTAAAAGGTAGCTGATGTTTTAAACTGTACCCTATAAGATAGACACTTGAAAAAGGTCATCTTATAGGGCATTTTTGTTTATAATTGAAAAAAACAA